>JAXMAQ010000011.1:0-142546 GCA_046350335.1 Planctomycetota bacterium | reverse complement strand
ATCGTTTCCGCCCACCCGGCGGATTCTTCGTACGACGTCAAAGAGAACGGCGCGATCTGGCCAGGACGGTGGCATTCGACGCAGCGTTTTTGGAAGATGCGCGCGATTTGGTTCGAATAGGTGACCTCCGCGTGTTCGTCCACGGGCTTGACTCGACCAATAAAGCAGCCCGGAGCCGGCGTCTTCGCGACGGAGACTTCCTTGCCCGCCAGTAGTTCGTTCAACGCTTCCTTCAGATCCGATCGGGTCGGCGCCGGGCGAAGATAACCCACGCCAAACTGATCGTCGACCCGGCCGTGATAACGAACCACTCGATTCTGATCGAGAACGAAGATCTCGGGGGTGCGCTCGGCACCAAACTGGTCCGCGACGGCGTTGCCGGCATCCTTGAGCACCGGATACGAGATTTCCTGCTTCTTGGCGAAGTGCTCGATTTCCTTGATTGCGTCCTGGCGATTGGACAGGACGGCGACGAACTGAACGCCCTTGGTTTCGAACTCTTGGGCCAATTCGTTCAGGCGTGGAGCATACAACTTTGCCAAGGGGCATTCCGTTCCCAGGAACGCGACCACCACCAACTTCTCTTTGGGAATGTCGGACAGCGCGTGAGATGCGCCTCGAAAATCCTGGAGACGAAAGTCGTCGATCTTTCTGCCCACGTTTACGCCAGGTCCATTGGCCCCAACCACGATCGCGAGAACCAAACCAAATACGCTCATTCCGACTCCTCTTCAACGCGGGCACTTCTTGGATCGGGCGTGGTAACTTGCGTTTCTCCAATGAATTACGTCAGGAAGGCGGGTTGCTGACGCGCCGGACGCTCCGTTCCGATTCCTTACCCTTTACCCCGTAATGCCTTGGAAGTTTCGCGAAAACCGAATCTTCATTCTGATCCACGTGGAATCTTATAGCCAAAGTTCATTTGCACGCAAGAGGCTTGTCGCCATGGCAGCATGAAGTTTTGGTGTTCGAGCCGGGATGGGAGGGATTTGGGGGGCGCATGAGGCTCGAAGCGGTCATTCAAAAGAGGTAAATTCGGAGGGACTAACCTTCCAGTTGGTGCTTGAGGTTCTGGAGTGCCTGCGCGGATTGACGACGCATTTTGGGACGCACGAGGATCGGCTCCAAGATCCGTAGCCATCCCTTGACGCGGTAGGTCAGGCGGCGGCGAAAGTGGGTCTCGCGACCCTCCGCGAGTTCGTAGCGGATTCTTACCTCGATGGCATCGGACTCGCCGAGTACTTCCCAAAGATAGGGGGGCGAGCAAGCGGTCACTTTGTATTTCAGTTGGCAACGGAGAACGATGGGGAGCGGATAAAGTGGTCGAAGGCTCGCAGACTCCGTGAACGTGTCCCCTTGGATCAGGGGGCGATCTTGTTCACTTGCCCGCTCCGAAGCCGGGTGCCATTCATGCCAACGCGAAGGTACGGTGACGTACGCGAAGACGGCGGCAGGTTCACGTGCGATGTGAATTTCGTTCTCGATTTGCTGTTGTCGCATGTGGCGGGACTCTCTGCGCGGAGCCGCATTGGGAATTGTCATGGTTGCGGCCTTATCGCAACTCGACAATGGATAGGCAAGTTTCACGTTACGCAAAGATCCATGTTCGATGGACCTTGATTTTGGAACCAAGAAACGAAGCGGCCGATGCCCGGCCTAAGCCGAGCACCGGTCGCTTGGAGGTTTGTTGCTCGCGATCGATCTCCGCGAACGTTGCAATCGGCGACCAAGGGCTTCGGAGGTCAGTGATCGCTCCGCGAACGTTGCAATCGGCGACCAAGGGCTTCGGAGTACCTCGCCCTTGGTGCCCGCGATTGCTTCCGTCGCTGCGCTCTCGCCCTTGGTGCCCGCGATTGCTTCCGTCGCTGCGCTTAGTTGCAGCAGGGTTCGCACGCCGGGGCGGGGCAGGCAACCGGAACGGCAACCTTGCAGGTGACGGTCTTCGGGACCATCTTGCAAACTTGCACTTCGATTTCCTTTTCGACCTGGTGCGGAACCAAGCACTTGACCTGCACCGTCTTTTCCTTCTTGACGAGCTTGCAGACCGTCACGGTGCACTTCTCCACCTTCTTTTGCGGGACGCAAACGGTGTAGGTGCATTCCTTGGTCTTCTCTTCGCGCTCGTAGTGGCAGACGTTGACCGTGCACTTGCGCTGTTCCGGCTTGCAGACCGTCACGCAGTAGGTGTACTTCTGCTCTTCCATGACCGGCTTGCAGACGGTGACTTCGACTTCCTTTTCGACCTTGTTGGGAACCCAGCACTTCTTGACGCAGCCAGTGCAAGGATCGCAGGTTTCTTCCCAGTGACCTTCGTCACAGCAAACCTTCCGCTTTTCCTTTGACTCGACCATCTTGCAAACCTTGCGAACACCTTCGCGGGTTTCCTTCACGGGAACCATCACGGTGTAGGTCCGCTCTTCCTGCTTCATGACCGGCTTGCAGACGGTGTACTTGATCGTCTTCGTGCGGGTCTCGGGGACCATGACGCAAACGGTCCGCTCGATTTCCTTGGTCTCGGGCACGTTTTCGTAGTAGGTGCAGACCTTGTTGCGAATCTCTTCCTTGCACTCGGTGACCATCACCTTGCGCTTCTCGGTAACCGTGGTCGGAACCATCACGGTCTTTTCGACCGTCTTGTATTCGACGCACGCGGGGGCACAGGTATCACAGCTCTTCTTGTGGCCGTGAGCCTGGGCAGTGGAACCAACAACCATGAGCGAGAAGGTCGTCAGTCCATACACAAAACACTTCATCTCGGACTCCTCCAATGCTGGGAATCAGGGGTTTGCTCTACGCTTCCGGCGTTCACAAATTGCTCGGAGTTCGAGGCAAGTATAAGGCTTTAGAGAGAATGGGCAAACAAAAAAGACTTTTCTTGATGGAGCGAGTCTGCGGTTTAAGCGTGCTGGGGAATTGTGGAAAACTTTAACGGTTCTGTCGCTGCGGATTTGTCTCTTTTGGAAGGCGGAGAGCGTATTTCCCGCAGGATCGTTAAATCCGTTCGAGCAGTTCGAAACCGCCCGGGCGGGCTAGAAGGATTTGGTCTTGTCAAAAAGGTCGACGAATCTCTCGATTTCGTGGTCGGGAATGGCGCAGTTCAAACTCACCCGAAGTCGGGATGTAGCGATTGGGACGGTTGGAGGGCGGATGGCGCCCGTCCAAAAGCCCTCGTTACGAAAGAAATCGGCGACCTTCATGGTTCGTTCTGGATCGCCGATGACGATCGGAAGGATCGGTGTTGCCGACCGGCCGCAGTCGACGCCGACGGCTCGGAGCCGCGCGCGAACTTGGTCGGCAAGTCGGCAGACTCGATCTTTCCGTTCCGGTTCGCCGCGGAGGATCTTCAGGGCGGTGGAGGCGGCGACGGCGCACGCCGCGGGCAAGGCGGTCGAATAGACGTACGTCCTCGACTTGTGCAGCAAGTACTGTATCCACTCCGAGTCCGCGACGAGAAAGCCTCCGACACTGCCGAGCGATTTGCTCAGCGTGCCCATCCGCAGCGGAACGCGGTCTTCCACCCCCAACAGTTCTGCGACGCCTCGGCCGGTACGTCCCAGCACCCCGGTGGCGTGCGCTTCGTCCACGTAAAGGATCGCGTCAAAACGATCGGCGAGATCGCAAAGATCGTGGAGCGGGGCGATGTCCCCTTCCATGCTGAAGACGGAGTCGGTCACGACAATACGCCGAAGGTACCCCGTAGCCTGACGCAGTCGCTCCTCAAGGTCTTCGAGGCGGTTCCCCTGATAGATCTCGACCTTCGCGCGCGACAATCGGCAACCATCGATCAGGCTCGCGTGATTACGCGACTCGGAGAAGATGACATCCCCTTCGGAAGCGATGGCGGCAAGCGTCCCGAAGTTGGCGACGAAACCACTTCCCAGGCATAGCACCGATTCACAACCTTCGAAGTCCGCCAATTCCCGTTCGAGTTCCGCGTGCGCGGGATGGTAGCCGGAGATGAGTGGCGAGGCACCGGCTCCCCAGCCGTTGTTCAAGAGAAAGGTCGATACCGCGGCGTTAATTCGCGGATCGGCGGCGAGACCGAGATAGTCGTTGGATGCCATGTCGACGTATTCCCGTCCGTCAACCTCGAGATAGCCCGGCCGACGCCGGTTCATCGGAACGCGCTCCCTTTCCAGGCCCGCTCCCCGAAGCCGGTCGATTTCCGCGTCTCTCCACTGGTAGCGATGCAACGTCGCCAACCACTTTCTCCCGCGCTAACTCTCCTCGCTTGGCCGACATCCGGAATCGGGAAACTTCGGTGTCCACGAAAAGAGTGTTGATTTTTGCTACTTCAACTGCTCGATAATATAGGGACAAGAAGGCGCGTGGACATTCGACTTGATCCACCGGCCCAATCCATGCCCCTCGCTCGCCCTTGTTCGTGCCACGGAAGCATAGTTTAAGACCCGGTGGATTATCCATGAAACCCGTCACTCCCGCCCCGGAAACCGTGGAAGGCTGTCAGCAGGAAATTGCCGCGCTCGGCCTTCGCCTCGAGCGGGCCGATACCGATGCCGTCGCTTTCCGGCTCATCGATCCTCGAACCGATTCTCCCACGGTGCTCGAGACCTTTCAGTCCGAACTTTGGACCGATTTGGACTGTGCGCAGGCCGCGGTTCGCTTCGCTCGCTACTTTCTGGGGGGCGCGGACCACTTTACGGCGAAAGATCGCCAGTAAACGACAATCCGTTTCTCGCCTACCGTCAACTTCAAGTCATTCCGGTGGCATCGGTAGCGAGACGGCCTTCGGTCAATTCCCTTTGTTCATCGACTTCACTTCAAGGTCGACTCCAGCTTTCGAGAATCTCGGGGACGGTGATTGCGGTCGGTGGCGGCCAGGGATACGCTGGTCCAAGAATCAATCGAACTCCAGGCGTAGCGCGCTCTAGCCTCCGAGGTCTGGATCGGCCACAGGTCGAACGAGGCAACGCGAGACTCCTGATGGCCGACAACGCCCATGGACCCCCGACGTCGCGGATCGGCCGGCGCGGATGTCGCGAACGTCTCCATGACCAGACTGCGTCACTGCTTTCCGATTGCTCAGCATTCCTTGCCAGGAGTCTTATCGATGCCATCCCTCCAACGAAACTTGCCATCCATCACCCGCCGCGACTTTCTTAGGACGACGGCCGGATTAGGGATCGCGGCTACATCCTTGTTGCTTCCTCGTTCCTTCGGCACGGAAGCCAAACCCCGAGTGGCGGCCGTGATCACCGAATTCACGCACCGTAGCCATGCGCACGTGATCCTGGAAAACTTCCTGCAGCCCTACCTGTTCAACGGCAGGGTGGTGGAGTCTCCCTGCGAAGTGGTCAGCATGTACGTGGACCAGTTTCCGGACGGGGAGATGTCTCGAGGGATTTCCAAAGAGTACGGCATTCCCCTTTTTCCGACGATCGCCGGCGCCTTGCAGGTGGGGGGCGATTCCTTGGCGGTCGATGCGGTGCTTTCCATCGGCGAGCATGGCAAGTACCCGACGAATGACCGTTGGCAAATGATGTATCCGCGCAAGGAGTTTTTCGACGCCATTGTCGCGGTATTCAAGGAAAGTGGTAAAGCCGTGCCAGTCTTCAACGACAAGCATCTTTCCTATCGCTGGGACTGGGCCAAGGAGATGGTGGACACGTCCCGTGCCATGGGATTCGCCTTAATGGCGGGGAGTTCGGTCCCGCTCGCACAACGTCGGCCGCCGATCGAATTTCCCCAAGGGGCCGTAGTGGAGGAAGCGATCTCGATCCACGGAGGCGGGGTGGAGTCCTACGACTTCCACGCGCTTGAAGTACTCCAGTCGCAGATTGAATTTCGTGCAGGAGGCGAGACCGGGGTGAAATCCGTCGAGTTCCTGGAAGGGGACGCGTTTTGGAAGGCGGGAGAGCAGGGGCGATGGTCGATTCCTTTGGCGGAAGCGGCGATGGCCGCCGAACTGGGGGGCGGTCTTCCGCCCCTGAAGGAATTGGCCCAATCCGAAAAGATCGGTCCGCGTCCTCCTCACGCCATTCTCATCGAGTACGTCGACGGGACGCGCGGGGCCGCCATGACCATGGGAAGTAGCGCGACGCGCTGGAATTTTGCCTGCAAGTTGAAGGGAGATTCCAAGCCGCTGGCCACCAGCTACTATGTCGGCCCCTGGCAGAATCGAAATTTGTTCAAAGCGCTCTCGCACGCCATTCAAGATCATTTCGTGCATCGACGCGCGCCCTATCCCGTCGAGCGTACTTTATTGGTTTCCGGAATCCTCGATATCGCGATGGATTCCCGCTACGAAAAGGGGACCAAGATCGACACTCCGGAGTTGAACGTCCGTTACGAACCGATCGACTTTAAAGCCATGCGGGAGATGGGCAAATCTTGGGAAATCATCACCGAATCGACCCCGGAGCCGATGGGGCTTGACTCGGCAAAAAACCATACTTGATGACGCGCGGAAGCAATATGCCGTCGGCCGGAGCCTGCCGTCCGCGACGCCGATCGATTCGGCATGAAGCAAGACCGAATAAGCGACCGGCCATGACGACATGAAGCACTTTTTCCGATGCTCAACAATGCCACGCGAGGAGACGGACGAACGATGGCTGATGCCAGATCGAAGGTCGACGACCAAGGCTGGAAAACTCAACCGCTCGCGGTTCTGGTTAGTGGCGGACTCGACAGCGCGGTTCTGTTGGCGGACTTGGCGATCACCGCGCCGAAGGTAGTTCCGATTCGCGTTCGTTTTGGATTGGTTTGGGAAGAGGAAGAGGAAAAATTTCTCCGCCGATTTCTCGGCGCTCTCGCCAACCCGTCGGTGGCGGATTTGGTCGTGTTCGAAATGCCGATCCATTCGGTTTATGGTCCACATTGGAGCACGACGGGGGAACGGATTCCGGGATATGACAGTCCGGACGAGGCGGTGTTTTTGCCCGGTCGCAATCCGTTGCTCCTCGTTCAAGCAATGGTTTGGTGCCATTTGCAGGGGGTGAGGACCATTGCCCTGGGGCCGCTGGCGAGCAACCCTTTTCCGGATAGCACGGATGATTTTTTCGACTCCTTTGAACGGAGCCTCAACCTGGCGCTTGAAGGAAAAATGCACATCAAGAGGCCGTACGCTCGATTATCCAAGCGCGAGGTTCTTCGCCGGGGAGCCTCCTTTCCACTGCAGTACACCCTCTCGTGCATTCATCCACGGGAGGGGAAACATTGCGGTGATTGCAACAAGTGTCATGAGAGGCAGGCATCTTTTCGTGACGCGGGACTCGCGGATCCCACGGAATACGCTCTGAGAATCGTTGGATATCCCCCATCAGGGATGCCGAGGATTTGGGGGTTTGCGCGCTGGGAGTTTGCCAGAGCGGGTTTTCGTGGCAACAGCGCATGGGCGCGTTCCGTGTTTTGCACCCTATCGGGACTGCCTGAGCGGCTGCAGGAAAAATAGTCAAAACGGAGATGGGCGAATCGTTCAGGTTCCGTTCTTCCTGGCTGTGGATAGACGAGCGACCATTGCCCGCCTCCACGACAAGGGGCGCGTCCGCTTTGGGATCGATACAGAGCCAGTCGATACCATGAGGCGGGCTCTGGTACCGTTGGTTTCGATGGCGACTTCGAATCCTCGCGTCGGTAATGCTCGAACCAGCGGCGTATCCAACCGCAAGGCGGCCCCCCGCAGACGACAAAAGGCGTCCTTTCGCGGAGACCGTATGGGCCAAAGGAACGAATTGCTTCGGCTAAATCGTCCGCGGTGGCGAAGGGGCCGCCGGGACCATCGGAAGCCACGAATCCTGTGTCGCAGATCCCCTGCAGACGGCCGTCATGCGGGTCTGCCTCCAGGCCGGACCAAAGGTTGCAGCCGGTGAAACGGCAGAAGACGGCGGGCTGGCTGGTTCGCGTCTTTCTCCTGCAACGTGAAGTACATCTCTTTGACGGAATACGCCATGCTCAATCATGCGGGCGGTGCTCCTGGTTTCAGTTTTCTGCTTCGGACGAGTATTATAGACGTTTCTCCACCGCATGAATCCTTCCCTGATTCCGATTGGTATTCCGGGAAGTCGCCGCGAATCTGGATTCGCGGTTCATTCACTCGATTCCCCAGAACTGCTGGGCGAGGGCCTGAACCCAAGTCCCCATTCCGAACGCGACGTATGCTTGATTGCGGAGGCCATGGCCGACCTTACGGGAACTGGCGGGAGCGAAGGCTTGCAGAGGTCTTCATGGCGAGGCAATCCGAGACTCTCGGAATGAATCAAACTCTGGCACGCTCTTGGCGTTTTTTTTCGCGGTTTGATTTCAGGGCGGGAGTATTCGGTTCGTGGTACTCGCGATCGGCAAAAGGGCAACGTCGATGGCGGCAAGGGTATTCCCTGCGGGTATGTCCCATTTGCCGCTCGGTTCGCGTCTTTTCCGTCCACGACTTCACAATATACGCATGTCTACTTTCTGGCGGTGACCCAGGAACGCGCGATTCACACCACGCTGACTTGCGAAGATTGCGGCGTTTGCATGAGTCTCGAGGAGAGGGATTCCTGCAGCGTGCATCACACGTCGAACATGGCGATGCTTTGGGAGCTATTGAAGCCGGAAGGGCAGCGCGCCTTGGCCTTGGCGGCCAACGACGACCTGACTCCTTGCAAAGGACGGGGCCCTGCGAAGAGGAGCGGCGCCAGGAAGCCCTCGCGAGTCCCTTCCGCGCTTGCGAAATGGAGTTGGCGGGCAAGTATCGGCGCGAGAAGAGGCATGCATCCAGGCATCGGCGGATCGTGGCGGGCATCTGTGGGCTAATGTTCATTTTGGCAGCGGTGCTTGTCTTTGCCTGGCGTGGCAGTGGCCTCGAACTCGCGGTCCTCGTTGGCATCGGAACGATTCTGATCTTGCTGCAGGAGCATTCACTCTTTTTTGAGGAGTCTCCATGAAGTACTATCACCGGCGAACCCTCCCGCGATTGCTGCGCAGCTTGCGACCTCTTCAACCCACCCGCGAGGAGTTGTTGAGGCCGAAGAAGAAGTCGACGGTGAAGGTCTGCGGCATCGTCGCGCGGATTTTTTCGACTATGTGGAGCGCGGACTCGAACGAGCACACTTGCAACAACCTTCCGTCGCGACGGCGTGAGTCGCGCGGGAACTGCGAACTCTGTTCCATGGGTCCGCGGGCGTGCTGAATTCGTCTGCGAAGCTTTTCGGATCATGCGGAGTGAAGGAACGCAATCTCGCTTCGGATCTCACTTCTGAGGAAAACGTGCATCAAATCTTGAATCCCCCCGGTATTCTGAGACTTCACGGCGGGGGATAAACGCGACACCGTCCCGAAGCGTCGTTCGGGGAGAATCGTGGCCGCGAGCGCGTCTTCACCGAGAGCGTCGTGCGCGGAACGAGGAACGAGTTTCGGCGACGCCCGCAACGATTTCTTCGAGAAAAACCTTGGCGAGGTAGGCGCGCGTGCGCGCTCCGATCTCGGTGCGCGCCCAGCGAACTCGAAGGAATGCGTGCACGGTGGCTGAAGTCTCGGACAGGCAGTCAACGCTTGGAGTCAGGACGTGAGAGAGAAGCGACGGTTCGAGAGGAATGCCCCGCCTCTCGAAGAGCAGATGATCACCATTCATGGATACCGCAAGCACGTTTTCGACGCGTGGTTGACGAGTCCGCTGGCGGTCTTGGAATCGAAACTGGAAGATCCCATCGAGTTCCGCGTCGGAGAGCGGTTGTGCTTTGCATCGACTGCATCAAAGTCGACTTAGACTCGCCACCGTTCGGCATGTGCACGACCCGGAGGCTTCCAGCACGCGAATGGGCGTTCAATGGTGTATACCAAGGTATTTCATGGAAGTTTCCAAAGGCGGGATAGATGCACGGATGTGGGGAACAATAGCCATCGGCATGCTTGAACCACGTTGGACGGTCGTCAGCGCGCATGTGGTGACGAGGATGTCGACGTGACTACCCACCGCGATGGCACATTTCTCATGGTCGCGTTAGCCGACTTCCTTTCCGCTTCTTCCATATCGAGTACTTTTGAAGCATCGCCGCGACGTCGATTCCGGCAATGGAACGTCGAGAATGTCCCCTGCGCGCCTTCGACGATCGATTTGAGAAACTCGGGAATGGAGTTTTCCAGTTTGAGCTTGCGGAGCCTTTTCTCGAAGAATCGGTAGGTGGCATGCGCACTGAGCAAGAAATCGCCGTACGCTTCCGCGCAGACCAGTAGCGGCATGATTTCCAGTTTGGAATAGGTGGGAACGTCGTGGTGATGGGCCGCCGCCTCGATGTTCTCCTCCGGAAATTGCCAATGCTGAAGCAACGCTTCGGTAACGATGGAATGGTTGTAGCCGAGAGTCTCCGCCTCGAGGACCGGCGAACGGTTTGGGTGATTTGATATTGTCCATGAGTTTGCGGTATTCTCTCGGCCGTTGTTGAACGGCGCAGAAGCAGGCCGGGAAATCCTGATCATGGCGGTAAGGAAGGCCTGCTCTGGCGTGCTCCTTCGCGCCAGGCGAGAGAGTTCACGGCCCGCGACGGCGTTGAAAAGGACGCGTCGTCGGCACCAAGTCTGGTCCAGGCTCGCCGCCCTCTTCATGCACTGAAAAAGCGAGATACCTAACGAAATGGATAAAAGCAGCGCAATCCCAAGCAGACGATTGCCTGCGAACTGTCGAATTTCTGCGATGGACCGTAAAGGGGCTTCCCGCGAGTTGCAGGAGCTGACCGGTGATGCGGGATCGGCATCGACGATCTCGGCAAACTGACGCATGTTGAAATCCTGTTGGCCCAGGAGTTTCAACGCGCAGCGAGACCGGATCCAATTCGAATGTCGAGATAATCGGCGTCTTCCGGCTCCGGAATTCCTCGCCCGTCGGGTCTAAAGTCATTGGATTATCTATACAACAAGTAATCTTACGGACGCGAGGGTGCTGGACCCGGGCGCAACCAATCGCGGTGGAGTATTGGATAAGCCGAATGCCGATGCGACTGGTCGAGACACAGGGGATGGCCGTCGGAAGCGTGTCCATTGGGAAGGTTCAAGGTCAGCCAGCGTGGAAGCGGTCGAGACCAGTTCGAACCTGCGGACCTTCCTTGATCGCGCCTGGATTTATGGATATCCAGGGTGAACGGGTTCGCGGGGATCCATTTTGGATCCGCGGATCTCTCCTCAGAGAGCAAGTGAGAGAAGCCCTGCTGATGTTAGCCCGCAAGGTGTCACGCAGTATCTGCCCACCTTGATTACGGATGCCGCGGATGTCCGAAGCGCCTTCGACTTGCTTAAGCATAAGTGATCTGATTCGGCGTCTGGCTGTTCCGGGGATCCACCTGGAAGGGCCGTATTTATCCTCGGAGGACGTCCGCGGGGCGCTCATCCTCTCGAGCATTGCAAAGACCCGACATGGGAGGAGTTTTGCCGATTTCAGGATGCCGCCGACGGCAAGATCCCGCTAGTGACCTTGGGCTCCCGAGCGAGCGGGGCACCTGATTTCATTAAAAACTCGTGGCAAGCGGCGTGCGGGTGGCTATCGGCCATACTGCAGCGGATCGGGATTCGATTTTGCGAGCGGTGGATTCGGGAGCGACCCTCTCCACCCATCTGGGGAACGCGGCTCACGACATGCTGCAGCGGCACCGAAATTACGTCTACGACCAGTTGGCAGAAGATCGGCTTTTCGCCAGTCTGATCGTCGATGGTCATCACCTTCCTCCCCATCTAGTGAACATCTTAAAGCGCGTTAAAGGGCCAGATCGCACGATTCTCGTCAGTGACGCCGTGCAGTATGCGGGCTTATCGCCCGGCGTCTATGACGCGGGCTACAGGCGATTTGAGGTGCGCGCCGACGGCTTTATCGGGGCTGTCGGCGAGCCGCGAATGGCCGGCTCGGGACTGCTGCTCGCCAAAGGCCTCGAGAACCTTGTACGGTTTACCGCTTGTTCCTTGGCGGATGCCATCGTGACCGTTACATGCAATCCTGCGCGGTTCCTGGGGTTGGAGGGCAGGTTCGAGAATTAAAGTCCGGAAGAGATGCTTCGCTGTCTTTTTCCGCTGGGAGGAGAACGGCCATCGATTGACGCCTTTGGAGACCGTATGCTGGCCAAACCGTGTTTTGCGCCTAGTGGACCAACGGATCTGAATCGAATGTGAAAGTCTGGTTTCGCTAACAGGGATGGGTGTGCATTCGTACAACAGTTTGATGGTTTGTGGCGACACGGATTTCATGTCGCGGCTTGTCGAGCGCGACTAGAATCCATGAAAAGCCGGAATGGACTTCGTGCGAGGAACGTTTCCCCGTCTCTCCGCGAGGAAGTAAGGGCGTTGATAGGACGCTCATTGGTACGGCCGCCAGAGAATGCCAAGAATCGGCCATGGCGGACGAATGGTTTTGGGGCGGTAACTTTGGATTGGAAGAGGAAGCGAATGTTGCCGTAGCCTATAAGCATCTCATGATGAAGGTGGCTCGCGGCGATAGGAGCATTTAAACGATGTTTGATCTGACGGTAACGTTGTTCATGCTCCCGGCATGTTGTTTGCCATGTGGGCTGGTGCCATGGGGTGCAGTGGGTATTTAACAAATACTCAGCGTGTTCTCGGTACGGTATGATCAGCGGAGGCGGCTCAGCACTTGCTCGACCGCGCGGGCATTCACGACGTTCGCCGTTCCGACTAATGGTTTTCTCAGCGATCACTACGATCCGATGCACAACGGCTGGGCGCTTTCCGAGTCGGTCTGTTCCAGCACGTCGATTGTTGCCATCGGCGGCGACACATGAGGCGGGCATGCCATTCAGCATGCCGAACATTATGCTCCTTTGCATCTGCGGGAGCCGCCCCCTTGTCCTGACGGCGGGGATCGAGCCTGAACATCGGCTACGGCATGATGTTCCTCGGGCTGATCATGTCAGCCGAGCAAGCTCGTCCTTTGGGGGTGATACTTTTCTCGGCGGTGTTGCTGTTCCAGGTAGTGACGCTTCCCGTGGAGTTCGACGCCGCGCGTGCAAAAGCGACTGGTCGTGGAGGCGGGCATCATCACGCCAGATGAGCGGAAGGATGGATGCGGTCCTCAACGCCGCGGGGCGCTGACCTATGTCGCGGCGGTGGTCTCGACATTGCTCACGATCCTTTACTTCCTGGTCCGCTTCTCCGGCTTGCTAGGCGGCCATTCTCGGTGAAGAATAGATCTACCGCATCGAGACGCCAGATAGGCCCGGCGCCTTTGGTTGGCGATTCATTCCCTCTTCCCGCCGAGTTCCTAGACGGTTAGGGGTGAGGGGGTTCTTCCCTCTCCCGCTGGGAGATGGCCGCGCGAGGGGCTCTCCATTTCCCCTCTCCTTCCTCTTTGCAGCACCTTTCACTCGATCGCAAGTCCAGGGAGGGAGGATGATGGCTAATGCCGAGCGAATGCCGCGAAATCGTTCCGATGGATATCCGCGGGACGATATCGAGCGTCGTCGGACTCACGATGTCCGCCAAGCATTTCCCGGTTCCCCTGGGCGCGATCTGCAGAATCTTCCGTCAAAGTGGTGCTCCGTTGGACGCGGAAGTCGTCGGATTTCGCGATGACGCCACTCTTCTTGTTGCCTATGGTGAACTCCGCGGCGTCCGCCGCGGGGACAAGATCCGTTTGATCAGCTCGACACCTAACGTACGCGTGGGGCCTGCGCTCCTCGGCCGAGTTTTAAGTGGACTTGGCGAGATTTCCGATGGCGGTCCGCCGGTCACGCTCCCCCATCGCGTGAGCCTTTATGCCGATCCACCGTCTCCCATGACCCGTCCCAAAATCTCCGAGTCGATCGGTACCGGCATCCGCGCCATCGATGCTCTGCTCACCTGCGCTAAAGGGCAGCGCATGGGCATTTTTTCCGGCAGCGGAGTAGGCAAGAGCACCACGCTCGGCATGATCGCGAGGTATTCTCAAGCGGACATCATTGTCGTGGGGTTGGTGGGAGAACGAGGCCGTGAAGTCAGGGAGTTTCTTGACAAGGATCTCGGTCCCGAGGGGCTCAAGCGGTCCGTCGTCGTCTGTGCGACCAGCGACGAACCGGCGTTGGTACGCCTTAAGGCCGCGTTCACCGCGACCGCCATTGCCGAGTACTTTCGCGACATGGGCAAGAACGTTTTGCTCATGATGGACTCACTCACGCGATTGGCGATGGCGCAGCGGGAGATCGGCCTGAGCGCGGGCGAACCGCCGACCACCAAGGGATATCCTCCCTCCGTCTTCCAGCTCATGCCTCGGCTTCTCGAACGGGCCGGCTTGGGGCCCAAGGGAAGCATCACTGCGTTATACACCGTGCTTGTCGAAGCGGACGACGTCAACGAGATCGTTTCCGACACCGTCCGCGGCATTATTGACGGCCACATCTGGTTGTCTCGAAGGTTGGCGGCGCAAGCGCATTTTCCCGCCATCGACGTGCTCGAGAGCATCAGCCGATCCATGCCCGATGTCGTCAAACCCGAGCATTTGCAAAACGCGATGAATCTCAAACGAATCATGGCGACCTACGCGGAGAATGCCGACTTGATTACCGTCGGAGCTTATAACCGGGGTTCCAATCAGGCCATCGACGTCGCCATCCAAATGCGCGAACCGATCAACGCCTTCTTGCGCCAGGCGCGCGACGAATACACTTCCTTCGACGATTCACTCAAGTTGTTAAAGCAGCTTTTGGACGCCAGTCAGCAAGTTCAGCGTACGCCGGTCGTCGCGCAACCGGTCCAGCCGCCGCGGAGGACCAACTGAGTTAGGGGCGACCAGCCACGCGACTTTCGACGCCATGCCGAACGGGCTGGCGCGGTCGAAGAATGTTGGGCACGTCTTCGCTTTTGGTGAAGTGTGTCGGTGCATGGGCCGGACATGCGCTCAGCCGACGTCATTGCATCAAGGAAATGCCCCACGCGACCGTGAAGCACGGCGTCCAGCGATGTAGCGGGCGTGTTCTGAACGAGTCGAGACGCGCAGGTTAACGTTTGCGGCTTTCTTGCTTGTCAGCTCGAGGATTAAAGCCTTAGCTTCGGTGGCTTGCGGAGAGTTGGGGGCGAGTTCGATCACCTTCTGTGCCCACTCGACGGCTTTTTTTGTCGCGAGAGATTGGTTTTTCGCGAGTTTCAGGGTTGTTTCCGCCTTTTTTTCATTCGAGACCGGTGCTGCGGGAGTGAGAGAGGGCGACGCGCCTTTTCCGGCTTCTCGCCCTCTTCGTCGGAAGCGGCGGGCTTGGAATCTTCCGGCGTTGAGGCGGCGACGGTCTCCTCGCTTGCCGAGGCTTCGTCCACCACAATCTCCTGGGGCGGAGCATTTTTTGATCTGCTCGACCAATTTGGCGTACGTCCGCTTGATCGACGGGAACCGCGTCAAAGAACCCGAGCATCATTTCGTCCCACGTCTGGTCACCGAAATGAACCATTTGCGAAGGGTCGGGATTGTTGAGGTTCTCCGCCGAGTTGTCATAGGTGGCCGTGCATTGGATGGAACTGCCCGCCGGGAGGAACTTCGGTTCCTTGAGCGTGTAGGTGTTTTGCCAGTTGAAATCGTAGTTCGGCACGTCGAGAAGGACTTCCTTTTTGCCGTCCGGATAGACTGCTTCGTATCGGAACGCTTTTCCTCGGACATGCATGTGCGGATACATTTGCAAGAGCATGGCGTCCTTGTTGAATGTGTTGGACGCAGTCACCTTGTGGTCCGCGGCCTGGGGCGGGATGAGGAAGGTAAAAGTTCCGGCGAAATCGGTTTTCACCTCCGCCTGGACCTCTTTTTCGTCGGCAAACACCAGCCCGATTTCACTTTTGTCCGTCTGCGCGGTTCCGTTGGTGGTGTAGTGCATTTGGAAGAGCAGTTGGGAGCCGGCGGGGATCTTCTTGGCGAGCCCGGCGGGTAGAAGCATCGGTTGTCCTCCCGGCGCGGTGGAGGCGAGGAAACTGCTCCGAAGAATGACTTCCTTCTCGTTTTCGCCTGGCGCCTTGACGAAGACGATGATGTGGTGCACGACCGCGCGGTTGCCCGGCCGGCATTCCGCCGCCTTCACCCAAACATCTTTTTTAAATCCCGGGTTCACCGTGTAGTACTTGTAATCGAGCACTCCTTGCGCGGGCACTTTGAACGGCGTGCCGCTCATCGCCACCACCATGTCCGGCTTGCCGATCCGCCAGGTCTTGGGGAACTTCTTGGGGGGCGGAAGGTCCGCTTTGTCCCCTTCTGGACAGCCGTCTGCGACCCATTGGCGAATCTGCGCCTTTTCCTCGTCGGTCATGCGAGCGTCATTGGTGAACTCGCCATGGCTCGGATCGGCATGCCAGGGGGGCATCCGCTGATCGTCCACCACCTCCTGGATCATTTCCCCCCAGCCAATCACATCGTCGTAGGATTCCAAGGCGAAAGGACCGATGTCCCCCGGGCGGTGACATTGAACACAACGGCTTTGCAGAATGCGGGAGATCTGTTTCGAGTAAGTGACCGCGCCGTCGGTTTTCGCTTCCCGTTTACGTCCGATGATACAGCCGGGCGCTTCCGTTACCGGTTCGGAGACCGGCTTTTTTCCCGAGACTTCGTCCAAGGCGATAGCGAGATCTTTTCGCGTCTCTTTGGTGCGCTGGAAACATCCTCGTTCGGTCAGGCCGTATTGATCGTCGATCCGGCCGCGGTATTGGACTACCCGGTCCGTGTCGAGAACGAATGCTTCGGGATTTCGCTTGGCGAGGAATTGATCGGCGACGCCGCCGGTCGGGTCCAATAGCACCGGAAACTTGATCCCGTGCTCTTTGGTGAACGCGACAACATCCTCGGCGGAATCTTGCACGTTCGCGTCAATCCCGACGAACCCGACGCCTTTCTTCTGGTAATCTTTCGCAAGGTCGCTGAGCCGTTCGGCGTACAGCTTTGCCAAGGGGCAGTCGGTGCCCAGGAAGACCACTACCAGTGTCTTGTGTTTTGAAAAGTCGGCGAGGGAATGTTCTTTCCCTTGAGCGTCGGCAAGTTTGAAGTCCTCGATCTTTTTGCCGATTCCAGCCTGTTCTTTGGGGATCTCCTCAGCGTGAAGGGAGGGGGGCAGGAAGGCGAAAAAGCCACAAAACAAAAGTCCCATGATCCGACGCATGACAGGCTCCCGTCCGTACCGACCGCTCATCCGAATATTCACCGCGGGGCGTTCTCGAGGATCACTGTGGTTTCGCGCTTCGTTCGAAGCGAGGCAACGACCTCATGCTCCCTGCCAGTGGTCCACCCAGAACGCACCGTGGCGGTACCTTTGATAATTGTCGCAGCCTTGATTCTAGCGATCAGGAAGTCGAGGGCGAATCGAAATTTACCGCATTTCCGGAAACCGGGAGAACGAATCCTTCACCGGTATTCGAGCATTTCCTCGGTATCGCTCGCAGCACTCTTTGACTTCCCCTGATTTTAATGGTTCCACGTTTTCCACAAAAAGGCAAACGGTGAGCATGTTCTCTACATTTCCCGGCCTCGGAGACGTAGACTGGCGAACGACGCGATGAGACCTGTAGCCATTCACGATGCCTGCCGTTGGCCGACTTTCCGCGATTCAAACCGAGGGGATACTATGCCGCGCCTTTCCAGATTGCCCGCACGCCACCAATGTCCCTTGCCAGCCGTATTGGTGTTTATCCTCGGGCTCCTGACTTCTGCTTGCCTAGAAGGGTCAGAGTCCGCGTCTCTTTCCAGTCCCCGGCCCCATCAGGTTTTTCAACGCCAGGGGTATGAAATGGCGAGTTCCTCTGAGCATCAACCGGGTGGACCGAGACTCGGTTCAGCCAAGGTTCCCGTCCGGGGTGCGTTTTCCAATATTCCCGTCTCGACCTTCACTTATCGGGTAGTCCCGCTTGAAAACGCATTTGGCGTGGGAACGGATTGGTCTCCGTTGGAAGGAAAATTCGCGGGGAACGAATTCCAGGCGGAGGCGAACGTTCCCGCAGGGGGCTGGTACCGTTTGGAAGTTCGCCAAAACGCGGAGGGGAAGGAGATCGCGAACGTGTCGGTGGCCCCGTTTGGCGTTGGGGAAGTGTTTCTCATCGCGGGTCAGTCCTACGCCGCGGGGGCCAATGACGCCCTTACGCGAGTCGACGATCCCCAGGGCAGGGTGGTTGCTCTCGATGTTCAAACGAACGCCTGGCAACGGGCGGACGATCCGATGCCTCATGTCGGTGATGGAGGAACGATCTGGCCGGGCCTGGGGAACCTTCTCCTGCCGGTCTTGCGCGTCCCGATTGGCTTCGTTAACGTCGCAGTGGGAGGGACCTCGTCCCGGCAGTGGTTGCCGGGTGAAAAACTCTATTTGAATTTGCAGGATGCGGGAAAACGGGTCGGCGACTTCCGTTTCGTTCTTTGGCAACAGGGTGAATCGGACGTCATTGAGAATACGTCGACAGAGAAATATGTCGCCAACCTCTCCGCGATACGAGGAAGTCTCGCGAAATCATGGGGCTTTTCCCCTCTCTGGCTGTTGGCAAAATCCACCTTGCACCCGACGGTCTACAACAATCCGGTCGGCGAGGAAAAGATTCGGCTGGGGATCGAGCGGCTACGGCCTCCGAGGATTCTTGCCTGGCCCGGATACCGACCTGCTAGCCGGCGAAAACCGAGGCGGCATGGGAACCCGTCGGCACTTCTCCGCAGTCGGCCAACAGCAAGCCGCGCTCCTTTGGTTCTCCTCGGTATGGGAAGCCCTTGCCCATGCGACGTCGCCGGCGCCTATCCAGCCGATTCGGATCGAAACCACCCCTGAGGGGATTCGTTTCGGCTACTTCGGTAGGCGCGAACGACAGCCACAGCCGACCTTGTTCATCTTTGCCTTGGATCTGGAACACATGGAGGGGAGTATTCCGTACACGGAGGTCGGTCGACGTTTGGCGAAAGAGGGCGTGCTTTCGGTCATTCTCGATCCACCCTGTCATGGTCCCGACCAAAAGCCAGGGGAGCCGCCTCAATTGCAGGGTTGGCGCTCGCGGATCGAGAAGGGAGACAATACGATCGCGGAATTTACCAAGCGAGTAAGCGCCGTCGTCGATCATCTGGTCGCGACGAAAATGACGGATGAGAAACATATCGCCGCCTGCGGAACGTCTCGGGGCGGATTTCTCGCATTGCACGCCGCCGCTGCCGAGCCAAGGATTTCCGCAGCAGCCGCCTTTTCGCCCGTGACGGACTTATTGGCCTTGAGGGAGTTTCGGGGATTGGAGAACCACCCGCTGGTGTTATCGCTCGACGTTGCTCAGCTGGCCCCGAAGTTGGCGGAAAAACAGGTTTGGATTAGCATCGGCAACGACGACGAGCGGGTCGACACGGACGCTTCGATCACCGCCGCCCGCGCGATCGTGCGAGAAAAATCGAAGAAGCCCGGCGATAAATCTCCCGTGACTCCCGTGGAACTTATCGTCGGTCCCTCCGTCGGCCACGCGATCGTTCCCCATGCCCACGCCCGCGCCGCCTCCTGGCTCTTTGGGCCACTCTTAGGACTGACCCCGCGTGTCGAGTGAATCGATCGATTGTTTCTTCGTGACGATAGGTTCTCCCATGATTCGTCGAACGCCTAATCGGCTCCATTCGATGACCGATAGGCGGAAGACGCTAAAGGAGACCAAGGTTATCCTCGATGCCGAAGTCGGGAGCGATATCCTGGGAGAGTTTGAGGAATAGCCAGTCTTCTTCGGAACCGCCGGCGAGAACGGTGTCGATGACGTCGTCGTCCGTGACCGTGCCGCCAGGAATGAGGAAGTCGTCGCCGTTGTTTCGCGGACCGACGCCGGTTCCTTGAATGTTGGCCACTCGGTCCATGAAGGGTCGCGTGGAACTCCATTCGGAGAAGAGGGAAACCGCGGAGTTGGCGTTGGCTGGGAGGTAGTTGGCGACGATGAGCAAATCTTCGCCCGCTCCGCCGTCGAGGGAGTCGCTTCCGGAACCGCCGACCAGCATGTCGTTGCCGTCGTTGCCGACCAGGGTGTCATTGGCTCCTTCGCCGCCATCGTCGCCGAGGATGAGGTCGTTGTCCTCGCCGCCGTCCGCGAAGTCGCTTCCCTTGCCGGTGTGGAGGATATCGTTGCCCGCCTCGCCGAAGAGGCTGTCGGCGGCCCCTTCGCCGCCGTCGCCAATTCGATCGCCATGGATCACGTCGTCGCCAGGCCCGCCAAATACCGTATCCATGGCGGTCTCGCTTCCCTTGGTGCCGTCGGCAATGATGAGGTCGTCTCCCTCATCTCCGTAAATCCAATCGGAGGCCGCCTCGCCGCCGTCGCTATCGCCATAGATCGTGTCATTGCCGAGCCCGCCGTGACTGGTGTCGCTCGCGGTTTTCTTGCCGACGTCGCCATCGCCATAAATCAAATCATCGCCGTCGTCTCCATGGATCAGGTCAGCCGCCCCTTCGCCGCCGTCGACATCGCCATAGATGGTGTCGTTGCCGTCACCGCCGCGAATGGTGTCACTGCCGTAAACAACACCCTGTCCCAAAAAATCCGCCTCGCCGTAGAGAAGATCCGCCCCCGACCCGCCGTCGATAAGGTCGTCTCCGAGGCCGCCGAAGATCTTGTCGATGCCCTCTTCGCCGAAGAGTTGATCGTTGCCGAATCCCCCTCGAATGGTGTCGTTGCCGTCGCCGCCGTAAACGGTCATGGGCGCGGTTACTTGGCCGAACGTCACGATCTGGTCGTTGCCGCCGTATCCATGCACGACGATTCCGCCGCCGATCTCCGTGAATACTTGGGCAAACGACCCACTGCCAACATACGCATTCACTTGAATCGTCGCGGCGTCGATCTGCGTGAACTCGAAACGATCGTTTTGTTCCGTGCCCTTCGCCACCAGTTGATACGTCGTTCCTGTCCAGACGGCGGAGACGGCCCCTAGATCGATCGCTTTTGTGACCGTGGTGGTACCACGATCTTTGTCCGTGACCGAAAACCGAACGTTATGGTATGCGTAATCGCTGAAGGTATGATGGATCGTCAGCGTTGAACCAGCGCTGACGGACTCGTCGATGATGCCGTCCCCATTCCAGTCAAAAGCGTAAAGAAACCCGGCCGCCACGTCCGCGCTCGCCGGATCCGTCGCCGTGAGTTGGAAACTCACTTGCTGACCCGGAGTTGCAATGGTCGGACCGACGACGCTTAGCGTCGGCGCGGCGTTGATGATCTGAAGCGTCGTAGCCGCCGATGTCGTGCTAACGTTGTGTGTCGTGTCGGTAACGCGAACTCTTACCTGCCGCGAACTGGGGCCGTCGGTAATCCCGCGACTCACCAATTGCGACCAGGTCAATGTCGGGTTTTGACCCGTTGCATCGCCGAATACGCCGTCGCCATTTATATCCCATGAAAAACTGAGTAGGTCATTGAGGTCCGGATCGTACGATCCCGCGGCGGTTAGAGTAAGTGAGCCCCCTTCGGTGACCTCATAGGGACCGTTGACCACGGCGTCCGGCGCGCCGCTGCTTGCGGTAACGGTTACCTTGACCTGCACGGCGGTCAGCGACGCGAGCGCGCCGTCCCACGCACGAACGGTAAATGCATTGAGGCCCGTGCCGAAGGCATTCACCGCCGGCGTCCAGACGAGCTGCTCCCCCGAGGAAAGGAGCGTTTCGCCCGGAATGACGGCAACGCCATTCTTGGTCAAGGTTCCCGCCGATACCGCTTCCACGCGAAAAGAAACCGCCTGACCGTTGGCGTCCGACTCGTTGGCCGCTGCGGCAAGAGCGGCATACGTGATCGTAAACGGCTGGTCTTCGTTCGCCCCGGACAGAGTGCTGATCGAGGATAAGAACGGGCGTGAGTTGGCGGAAACATTGACCTTCACTTGCACGGGCGTGCTCGATGCCAATTCGCCGTCCCACGCCACCACCGTAAAGGCATTGATGCCGGTACCCGTTGTCCCCACGGGAGGAGTCCAGACGACCTGTTGGCCGGCGGATAAAAGCGTCACGCCCGGCGCCACGGGAACGTCGTCAATGAGCAATGTTCCCGTGGAGATCGATTCGATGCGAAAAGAGATAGCGTCCCCGTAAGGATCAGACTCATTGCCGTTCAGAGCCAGCGTCGCGTAACTAATGGTAAAGGGAATTCCATCCCTTCCTCCTGAAATGGTACTAATGGTAGTGAGAGTTGGCGGGACATTTGTGGCGACGTTAATGCGGACTTGGACTTCATTGCTCGACGCTGAAACTCCATCCCAGGCGCGGACGGTGAATCCTAACACTTCAGTACCTATAGTGTCCACGGGGGGGATCCAGGAAAGTTGTTGGCCAGCGTAAAGAAACGTTGTGCCAGGTATCACCGGAATGTTATTCTTTTTAAGTTCGCCCGAAGTAACCGCCTCTATGCGAAATCCAATAGCGTGCCCGTCGACGTCAGATTCATCCGCCGCACCAGCTAGTGTGGACTAAGAAATAATGAACGGTTTATTAATAATCGCGCCAATTAAAGAGTCGATGTGAGTCAGCGTTGGTGGTGTATTAGCGCCAACGTCGAAACTAACGACTACCGGCGTGGAAGAAGCGAGGCTGCCGTCCCATGCGCGAACGGTGAAAGCAGGAACCGCATTTCCCACCAGCCCAATACGCGGGGTCCACACAAGTTCCTTCCCCGCCGACAATAGAGTCGAGCCAGGCACGACGGCTACACCATTCATTGTCAAAGTACCTGTCAACACGGATTCGACGCGGAAAGAGACCGCGCTTCCCTCCACGTCCAATTCGTCCGCTAATCCAGAAAGTGTCGCATGTGTTAACGTGAACGCTTTTCCTTCGGTTGCGCCGAATATGGTTCCAACAGTCGTCAGGCTCGGGGCATCGTTGACGGACGTCACGTTTACTTTGACTTGCACGGGTGTTGCAGATAAAAGCCTTCCATCCCAGGCTCGAACCGAGAACGCATTAACGCCACTACCATTCGCGTTTGGCGCGCCAGTCCACTTGATGCTTACGCCATTGGAAAGGATGGTTTCTCCAGGTATGATTGGGTTTCCGTTTATCGTAAGAGTTCCAGAAGTCACGGATTCGATGAGAAATGACACGGGATCGTTGTCAATGTCGGCTTCGTTGGCCGCGTCCTTTAGCGTTGAGTAAAAAATAGAAAAAGGCAGATCCTCGTAGGCGCCGTTTAATGTTTGTATGGTTGTCAACGTGGGTGCACGGTTAGGTACGCGCACTCCTACGTTTACTTGGACGGGCGCGGCCGAGAGTAACGCGCCATCCCATGCGCGCACGGTGAACGCTGTCACGCCAACACTAGAACTAGAGGCAACGTCAGGCGTCCAAACCAGCTCTTCATTTGGCGAAAGTAACGTACTTCCCGGCGAAACTGCAATCCCATTCTTCGTCAGTGTGCCAGTCGATACCGCTTCGACGAGAAACGAGATGGGATCGCCATTTACATCCATTTCATTCGCTGCGGACGCAAGCATTGCGTGGGTTATTGTGTAAGGCTGAAATACCTCCGCTCCCGTGAACAATGAAACGGAAGTTAATGTCGGTGCATAATTTAAAGACGAGATTCGAAGATCGTCCATCCAGACGTCGAATGTATCAGACGCGCCACCTGTATGTTGAAAGCGAAAAAATACACATCGCCCTCGTTTCCAGGCGGAAGAATATTTCCCAGGTTATACGAGAAAAGCTGATATGCATTCACGGTTGTTGGTTGAATGTTGGAGGATATAATCGACCAATTCGTTCCATCCAGACTGTAGGCCAATTGCACAGTGCTGATGTCCCAAGATTTCCGCGTTTTAGTTGAAAGGACAGTATCTGACCAGTCATGTCGGCGAGTCGTTCAATCGCGAGAATTGCAGATTCGGTGCCCGCTTGAGCAGGATGATCGAACTTTAGATGCCTACCATCCGATTGCGGACCATCCGCCGTCGTTGTTGACACGGACCCAGTGCCAGTCACGGAAAAAGTCCAAGCGGTCAACAAAGCTAGATCGTCAAGCTCAAAACTCTCTGTGTAAGGAATAGAAACTGGTTCAAGACCTAATAGGAAATTGACGTTAAAACTATTGGAATTGGAAAAAGTCCGGAAGTATTCGTTTTCCAGTTTGATTAAGCCAATTTCCCGCAATGTCCTTGATGTTCGATGTTATCTTTAACGAATAGAGTCCACTCTCCATGGTGTAATAAATCGGACGCACGACAAACGATCTTTGAAGAGCGTTTGGCGTCTTCGATGTCCCACGTAATCGGGATCGCCCCGCCTGGACCGGATAGAAGAATGTCGTCTGCATGGAATGTAGCAACGTCGATCGGTTCCGAAAATGTTACCACGATTCCTTCGAGACTTCCGTCGGCAAGGATGGTCGGAATGGCGGACGTAACTCTGGGGCCGTCCGAATCTGCGTCGAGCGAAATCCGAAAATCGTCCAACGCACCCTCTTTCATGTTCAGGCGTACGAAAAAAAGTGATTGATTGGAACTCCAAAGTCTAAGGTTTACGCTAAACCGGTACCATTGATTGGTGGAGGGAAGCGTGATGGTTTGCTGTAACATCTCCCATTCAAAGCCATCATCACTGAGCGCAACGTCGGCAAAAGAGCCGTCTGTATCAACGAAACGATTTAGCCAAAACGACAGAGTAAAGTCGTTGGAGTTCTGCAGACTGGTTGTGTCAAATGCAAATTCGACGGTACCTTCGGAGCCACGGAGTTCAAGGTGATGGTTTCCTGAATTTGATTGTCCATGGGATACAATGTCAAATGTGCTCTCTCGGTTGGTGATAAATCGCCAACCCGTGAGCGATTCGAAATCGCCAGATTCGAATCCTTCGAGCAAGGGTGCTGCCGGAAGTGTGTAGGGGTGAAGCTCGAGAGTAGTGAAATATCGGTCGAAGTTTCCTTCTCCTTTCACGCCATTGCCCTGCTGATCCATCGGATTACCCGATAGATCGAGAACGTTGGGTAAGATTTCAAAAGTGTACCGCCCCACTTGAGAAAGTGGTGTGGAGGGTTGGATGACAAATGTAGTTTGCTGCGCAATGTGAACGGGGTCGTTCGCCAGTTCAACCAGGTTTCCGAAAGGATCGCGCAAACGAATGTCGGACGCCGTGAAAGATGCAAGGTCCATGGATCGGTCGAAAGTTACCGTGAACTCGTTTACGGGGTTTGAGGAACTTGGCGGTAACGTCGTTCCAGTAACCTTTGGCCCTAACGAGGTTGTGTTTTGAAAGACTCGAACGTCGTCAATGGTCGCAGCATTGGAGTTCGTCGATCCTTTAACTCTAAATCGAAAGTAGGGAAGGTCATATTGCCGCGAGATACCGGCGGATACGAGTACATCGTCGAGATCAAAGGAGCTGTATCGCGCATCGGCATAGGCGCGGATAACGGCAACCGACGTCCATGTAATTCCGTCGTTACTTACATCAAGTGTAACGCTGGAATATCCAGTCGCACTTTGATCTTCAATCCAAAAGCCGAGGACCAGATCAGTTGCATTTCGGAGGTGATATAAATCGTCACGAAAAATAGCTGACGCGCGCCTCCTTCGCCCGTGACGGAGGTGGAAAGATAAAGAGCGTGGTTATCGGAGAAAACACCGGTATTCACGATCGAAACGGACCCACTGCCGGCGTCGACCGTCCAACCTCTTAGTTGATGGATGTCGGACACTTCAAAGGCTTCCGTGAATTTGCCGGAGTAGACGTTGTTAACCCCGAGCGCGCGGAAGCGGAAAACGTTTCAGACATTGATATGCCAGCGGCATTCACGACATTTGGCCCAACGCGAATTGCGTACGTTCCCGCGAGGTAGGACGGATTCGAGAGGGAAACCAAAAACGTGCGGTGATCGCCGGTATCCACGGGGTCGGCCGCAAGGGGCAAAAGGGTTCCCGACGGGGCGAGAACCTGAATATCGGCTGCCGTGAAAGAGCTTGGGTCGATCGGGTTTTCGAACTCGATGTAAACGCCCAAGACCGAGTTGTCGTACTCGGTACGCGGGAGGACGTTCATAACTTGAGGAGGAAGGAGGTGTTCAGGGCCGACGTAGATATTGTCAAGAAAGACGTCGCCGAGTTGGCCAGTGCCGGAGCTGGGTGCTTGTACCAAGATCTCGATATGGACAATCTGTTCGGAGGAGAGACCGGCAGACGCCAGCAGACTGTCGAAGTCATAGCTGAATTCCTGATAGGTTGACGACGTGTACGCCAAGCTTGACGTTGCCACCTGAGTCCAACTGCCGTTGTCTCCACGCAATCGAATGGCCAAAATCCGTGGCTGCTGAAATCTCGCTCGTCGAATTGCAACAATACGTTGTCGCCACCGAGATTGCCGGACCTATCGACCCGAAATGAAACGCCGCGCCATTGCAACAAATCTGGACTTCCCTGGATGCGTAACTCGCGATTGACGCCACCTTGCTGTGAGTCGGAGGACACGATCCCAATGCTTGCCAAGGGATCCGAACTGCTAAACGTCCACGCTCCCAGCGACGCAAGCTCCACGTCCGTGAAGGTCTGTATGCTCGGAAGCGATACGAAGCCGGTCGATTCAAGTTCGAACTCGTGCCGGAAATGAGAGGGAATGTTGTCCACCAGAAGGGAGTTTCCCGCCAGATCTCGAATCCCTGCGGGGACCGTGAGGGAGTAGCTGTCTCCCAGGGCCAAAGGCGACGGGAGTTCGGCGAAAAAGGTGCGGTGGTCGCCGGTATCCTGCGCCGTCAGCGAGATCGAAATGTCGCTGGCGCGTCCGATGAGCGTGAAGGGAAACGCCGCGACCGAGAGTGGATCAATCTCTTCGGAGAAGGTGACGTTGAAACCTTCCACCGTTCCCGGCGTCGTCGAAGCGAGTTGGACGGAAACGACGCTGGGACCGTCGGCGTCCGTGCCGGTGGGTGGGGTCGTTCTCTCGATCACGGAAGTAAAGGTATCGGATTCCTCGCCGGCGAGCCCGTCACCGTCCTGATTGAGTGGCGTCCCACGAACCGATTTGATGAGGGGATGAATGGCGACCGTATACGTTCCGAGCGCCGTTTGAGGATCGGCGAATTCGATCCGGAAATATCGCGGCGAGCCGAGACTGACGGGGTCTCCTGCAAGGGCGATGACTTGCCCGTCGGGGCCGGTGACCGTTACGTCGGCAGCGGTGAACGTACTTTCCACGATGTCGTCGGAAAACAGAATCTGAAATCCGGTGAGAGTATTCGTGTTGCTCGGCGTTGAAATGCCGACGACGCGGAGAAGACCGTCATTTTCGGACGTATTGACAATGGAGAGTCGCCCCACGCTCAACGAATCGTCGGCTTCGTTCCCAAAATGCTCGATTTTGTAGTAGATCGTGCCTCCGGTCAGGTCGTGGTCGCGTTCGGCCTGGTCGAGATCGAGAACGTATTTGAAGTATCGGTCGTCGGTCTCCGGGGTAATGGTGTCGATGGTGATCCAATTGACGCCATTGTTGCTCAAGGAGAACTCGAACGGACGGACGCCGCCGGTTTCCTTGAACCAGAAAGAGGCAATGTAATTGTCGCCGGAATTGAGCTGGCCACCGCTGAAGGATCCGATTTTGGTCTGCGTACTCTGGCCATCGGCGGACTGGCCGAAACGCAAATAATAAGCGCCATTCGGGCCGGTGTCTTCTTTGGTGTATTCGAAGGTGCCGGAGCCTGAAGTCAGATAGGTTTCGCTCAATGGATAGATGGGGTCGGCGAACCCCTCGATGAAATCAGGATCCATTTCTCCGCCGGAAGCGTCCAGGACGACCCGGTCCTCGAGTTTCTCGACGCACAAGGGGCGGCGACGAATGGGCGCCAGCGGCCCGCGGAACGTGCCGGCGGTAAACTCGGCTCCGAGCGTGCCGCCGAGGAATCTTCGGAGGTTAGAAAACGCGAATTTGCGAAAATGGGACGGGCGCTGGGCAAAACGGGCATTCTTCACGGGCAAACTCCATGCGCGAGCGGTTGTGCGTCATAAATAGTCCGTCGTCTGGATCCCCTTGACTTACGAGGCGAACAAGGCGACAGAGGGTTAATGAAGGAAGACCAAGTCGGGCGAAAGCGAACTCGTTGGGCGAACAGATAGGGATATTGCGTCGCCACCTCTTCTGATGCTCAGCAGTCCCTAGCCCCAGGAACCCGTCCTCGCGTCGCATTCTATCGTTTTTCGCCCCCCCTTAAGTCGAATCTGGGCGCAAATTCGTGATGAGCCCGTGATGAGTTTCATTCTGGATTGTCAATGGAATTGTGGAGAACGATGATGCGTATGACCAAGCGTTGGAGGGCGAGAGTTAGGTCTCCAAAGGTTGTTCGCTTGAGCCGTCCGATCGATGGAAAGCGGTTTGGTGCAGGCGAGCGCGAACAAATTCCTCTTGCCCATATTGGCTAAGTTGTTGAGAATGTGCCGGTGACCGCGGCAGGGAAGAGTTCCGCGGGGGCGAGCAGTATTGGCAGGATGCATGCACTCACTCAAGACTTACGCACGCCGAACGTATCATGCTATTCTGACGCTTCGCCGTCGTCTGGCCCAATTCCTTCTCGAAGATCTGTCACGCCGGGCCAATCGAGGGGCTCGACGTCTAAGTCTATGTTGGCTCCTGGCTTTCTGCGTCTATTGTGTCAAGCGGTGGGGGCAAGGGTTGGTGCGTGGCCGGCCGGTTTGGCGGGCCGAGGAACGGATCGTCTGGTGGCGGGAAGTCCGTGCCCAATTCTTGCAGAAACTCTGCCACTGGGAACAGATCCACGTGCCGTATCATCCGTTTGCGGCTCATGGGGCGAACCATCGGCTGACGGACGCCGACCGACAATCCATGCGAAAGCGGATGGCCCGGTTCGAAGAGACGCCCCTCATCAGCATTATCGTTCCAGTTCATAACTCTCGAGCCGAGTGGCTGGAACGCCTGTTTCGGTCGGTATCCGCGCAAATCTACGACCGTTGGGAATTGGTCCTCGTCGACGATGGCTCGACATTGGGGGAGACTCGGCGCGCACTCTTGAGAATAAGTAATCAGGACGACCGCGTGATCCTGGAGACGATGGAACGCAACGGCGGCGTCGTGGCTGCGAGCAACCGGGGTTGCGCCCTCGCCAACGGCTCCTTCCTCGCGTTTTTGGATCACGATGATGAACTGACGGCGGACGCGCTTTGGTGCGTGGTCGAGCGTCTTCAAGCCGAGCCCGATTGCGACCTGATCTATTCCGACGAGGAACTCGTACCCGAGGACGGGAAGGCATACGCGACGTTCAAGCCCGACTTCTCGCCGGAGTTGCTCACGGCTTACAACTACATGTGTCACCTTCTGGTGGTTCGCAAATCAATGTTCGACGCCGTCGGTGGCTTTCGCCGAGGGACGGACGGGGCGCAAGATTATGACCTGGTGCTCCGCGTCATTCACGCGACGAGCCGGGTCGCGCATATTGCTCGAATCCTCTATCGCTGGCACGTCGTCCCTCGCTCCATGAGTCGCGAGGTCGAGCCCAAGACCAAGTGGTTTCGCCAGGTGTCGTCCATCGATCCCGTGACTCGTGCCGTGGTGCAGGCACACCTGGACCGGTTTGGTGTCCCTGCTCAGGCGACCATTGTCGAGGCGTTGGTCGCGCCCCGACTTCTCGCCCGTCGATCAGGGGAAAGTGAGCATCATCGTTTGCAGCAAGGACCACCCGCTCCAGCTCTATCGCCTGGTTCGATCGATTGAGAAACGAACGGACTATCCGAACTACGAATTGCTCCTCGTGAATAATGGAAGTCGAAGTTGGCTTGCCAAGCTCTGCTTCCGCTGGTTGGCGCGCCGGCACCGCGTCGTTGAAATCGAAAGCGGTCCTGAAGGATTCAATTGGGCACGACTCAACAATCGGGCGGCGCGGGAGGTGGACGGCGAATTCCTGCTCTTCCTCAATGACGACATGCGCGTACTTGCCCCCAATTGGCTCTCTGCCTTGGTGGGTTACAGTCGCTTTCCGGGGGTCGGAGCGTGTGGCGGTCGGCTGCTGTTCGAAAACCGGACGGTCCAGCATGCGGGCCTAATCGTGGGCGCGATGGGTTGGGGGCCGTGGCATGCGTTGCGTGGGGTACCCGCGGATACCAACGGACATGCGGGTTACGTGAATTACCCGCACAACTGCCTCGCGGTCACGGGAGCCTGTTTATTGACCCGCCGAGCCGTTTTCGAGGAACTGGGCGGATTCGACGAAGAGAAATTCGCGGTCAGCTTCAACGACGTGGATTATTGTCTCCGGCTTCATGAACGGGGCCTACGCTCAGTGTTCGTTCCGCAGGCTGAGCTACTGCACCTGGAAGGACGTTCGCGGCAGGCGTGGGTAGAACCTAAAGAGGCGGCGGCGCTCCACGAACGCTATCGGGGCATCATCGATCCCTATTGGAACCCGAACTTTTCGCGAAGCTCGTCCTATTTTGCCGTGGAGACCAGAAGGAGGCGGCGGGAATACCTCGTCGCTCGCACGCCTCGCTTGCTCGTCGTGGGGCCCACGGGGAACGGAATGGGAGATTCCCCGGCGTGGGAACCCCTGTTTCATGAATTGGCGCGCCGAGGTCGGTGCACGTTCGTCCGAGATTCTTCGTCAGGACCGAATGATTCCATGCGTCTTAAGGGTCGGATGGAGAGGGGAGTGTTTGACCTGGTCGTTGTTCAGGGGGCCGAGCATTGGCGCGCGATCGAGTTGGCGGCGGAACTTGGGCTGCCGTCCGTCTGGTTCCTGCCGGAGTTAATGACTTTTACGGGGTCGTTTCGGCCGGCCGATTGTCATGAGTTCGTTCAAGCACTACGAGCGTTGTCCAAGCCATACCGGGTGATTTTCAACAATCCGCATTCCCATGCGTTTGGGCTGGCGGGCGTACCCCGAGAACATTTTGCGGTGCTTGAAGCGGTAAGTTCCGACGGCTTGCCCGTGGCCGAGCGGTGTCGCCAGCGGGCCAAGGAATGGCTCGAGGAGAAATGTGGCATCGGCCGAGATCGGGTCGTAATGGTGGCGCCGGCGGATTCCGTTCGAGGAAATGGTTGGAAGAGCGTCCTTGCGGCGTACCGGCGTTTGGGGAAAACGCGGCGGGAGCGTTCTGCATTGTTGCTTTTGGGAAATGGAGAGTTGGATTATCGGGAAGCCCGGAGTCTTCGGCGTCGTCTCGCTTGGTTGGGAAACGAAGTACAGCTTCATGTCAATCCGCCGGACATCGGGAATTTCGTCACGGCTGCCGACATTGTGATCGCGCAGCCGACCAGCGACCTCCGACCCCGGCCAGTATTGCTTGCCATGCAACTGGGTATCCCCATTATTGGGACGGAGGAGTTGGTTCGGAGCGAACTCCTCCAGCCGGAGGGAACCGGCCCAGCCGTCCGCCGGTTCCAGCCGAGAGCGCTCGCGAAGGTCCTCTCGTCGTGGATCGACGATGCCGAACAGAGGCAGCGGATCGGCGAGCGTGCGAGAGACTGGCTGCGATCACGTTTGCATGAAGAGCGTGTGATCGCCGAATGGGGAGAGATTCTCGCGGAGGCCGCGGAGCTATCGCCCAACGGGGAAGTTATTCGGTCGGAACGGTGTTTTGACGGGACGGACGGCATTGTGCTACGCGAGCGAACGACGATTTCGCGAGAAGTGTCGATGTCTGCGGGGCCGGTAGGAAGTGCGGGTTGAAACGAAGCGTTCGATTGCATCGTGAAGTCGGCCAAAACGGGAACTGGTTTTTTCGCAAAATCTATTGAGGTTTTTCCCACGATTTGACCAAGTGCGGCATAATGGGAGAGCCGCGACCGCGATCGGGTTTTTCACGTCCGCGGGGCAATCGAAATGGGTTTTCACGACCGGAGGAGATTAGCCGTTTCGCTTGGATCGGTCCCCTCCTGATTCATCCGAGAAAGTGGATGGCCAGGCGGACCGAAGCCTTCTTCGAAATGGTGGCAGCATTCGTTGACGATGGACTTTAGGAAAATCGTACAAACGGGTAGGCCCCATTTTCGAACTCGAGGATGCAAAGATTGCAAAATAGTGTACTCTTGGGATAGATGAGAATCGGCGGATTTACCGTGTGGAAATGACTTTCGGGCGATTGGGCAGGGGCTGGCACGCGGATTGCGTAAGGGTTCCCTGCCCGATGGTGTACATCGGCAAGAGACGTACAGCGATGTAGGTGCATGGCCGGCGGCACGGGAACGGTCGGCCAACCGAATAGGAAACCTTTCATGACAACCAAGCGTGGGCTCGGGACCGGTGGCAAGGACGCTCGTAAAAATGCCTTTTGTTCTTTCTGCCGCAAGAGTTATCGCGAGGTAGGACCTCTCGTTGAAGGTCCTGGCGACGTGTATATCTGCGGCGAGTGCATCGAGCTTTGCCAGTCCATTCTGGATCAGGAGAAGCGGCGTCGGCGAAGTGGCGGAAAGCCTCTCTTTAATCGCGTGCCCAGCCCTCGCGAAATCACCGAGCAACTCAACGAGTACGTCATTGGACAGGAACGGGCCAAGCGGGTCCTCTCTGTCGCCGTCCACAACCATTACAAGCGGTTGGCTTACCATGAAGAGCAGGGTGGGGACGTCGAACTGGAAAAGAGCAACATTCTCCTCGTCGGGCCGACCGGTTGCGGCAAGACGTTGCTCGCCCAGACCCTGGCGAAAATCGTCAACGTTCCGTTCGCCATCGGCGACGCCACCACGTTGACCGAAGCCGGCTATGTCGGCGAGGACGTGGAAAACTTGCTCTCAAACTGCTGCACGCCGCGGATTTTGACATTGAGGCGGCCCAGCGTGGGATCATCTACATCGATGAGGTGGACAAGATCAACAAGACCAGCCAGAACGTCAGCATCACTCGCGACGTGTCGGGCGAAGGGTGCAGCAAGCACTCTTGAAAATGATCGAGGGAACGGTGAGCAATGTTCCGCCTCAGGGGGGACGCAAGCATCCCGAGCAACAGTACATTCAGATCGATACGACCAACATCCTGTTCATTTGCGGCGGAACGTTCTCGGGTCTGGAGAACGTGATCGCCCGCCGCGTCGGTCGGAAAACGATCGGTTTCGGCAGCCAGGCGAATTTCGATCGCGAAAATGACCTGGGGAACCTCCTCTCGCAGGTGACCAGCGACGACTTGATCGAGTACGGCATGATTCCGGAGTTCATCGGCCGTTTACCGGTCGTGACGCCGTTGCGTCCCTTGGACGAAGATGCGTTGGTAAAGATCCTCACCGAACCGAAGAACACGTTCATTCGCCAGTACAAGAAGTTCTTCGAGATGGAGGGAGCGGAGATCGAGTTCACTCCCGGTGCGGCAAGATCATCGCGAAGCACGCGAAGGAGCGGGACACGGGTGCTCGCGGCCTGCGGAGCATGGTCGAAGACCTGATGCTCGATCTTTGTACGAACTGCCCGACCAGGAACGTGGCCAGAAGTACGTGGTGGACGAGGAAGTCGCCTCCCGCGCGAAAAAGCTGTTTCCCGTCCTCCGGCGCGAAAGTGCGTGATCGAGGACAGGTTCCTGGACCTGTTTGATGCGCGCGGCCGATTCATCAAGGAAAACCGCCCGACCACCGTCGGGCGGTTTTTGTTTTGGTACATGTTGCAGGGGATCTGCGGATTTGAAGGCCGCCATCGTTGACGGAAGGGACGGAGTCTTCTACAACAGCTCAAACGCGAAAAAAAGGACGGGTACGTTCATGCCGCCACATGACACATACCCGCCCTTCCTCTAGGGTCGGTTAAATTATAACGGTGGGGAATTACGATTGCACGGTAAATCGTGCAAACTTTCACAATCTCCGGATTGTTTGGTTTAAGTCATTCCCTGTGGGTTAGTTGCGGCATGGGTCCGGCGGCAAAAATTTTACCCGTGTGGTGGAATTTTTGTGTGACGCTTGGGATCCATTTTGATTTCGGCATTTGACGCGAGCCAGTTTTGGCTTCACCCTTCCGATTTTGCAGGAGCCGAAAATGGCTTCTCCCTTCCGAATTCATGGGAGCCGAATATGGCTTCGCCCTTCCGTCTCGTAAGCTCGTATTCGCCAGGCGGAGATCAACCGCGCGCGATTAGCGAACTCGTCGAGGGGATCGAGGCGGGCAAACGGTTTCAAACCCTTATGGGGGTCACCGGCTCGGGAAAGACCTTCACGATGGCCAACGTCATCGAGCAGATTGGTCGCCCCGCTCTGGTCCTCTCGCATAACAAGACCTTGGCGGCACAACTCTACGCGGAGTTTCGCGAGTTCTTTCCGCATAACGCCGTCCGCTATTTCGTCAGTTACTACGACTACTACCAACCCGAAGCCTACATTCCGCAACGCGACATCTACATTGAGAAGGACGCGTCGATCAACAACGAACTCGATCGCTTGCGTCTCGCGTCGACGAGCGCGCTATTGAGTCGGCCGGACGTCATCATCGTTGCCAGCGTTTCCTGCATTTACGGCTTGGGTTCGCCGACCGACTATAAGCAGATGGTCATTCGGCTGACCAAGGGGATGTCGATCGCGCGCGACGAACTTTTGCTGCGGTTCGTGGAAGTGCTCTATGACCGCAATGACATCGAGTTTAAAAGAGGCACGGCCCTGGGTGCGAGTCATCGAGCTGCGGCCCTCTTATGAGGAGTTCGGCTATCGAATAGAGATGTTCGGCGACGAAGTGGAACTGCTCTCGGTCATCAATCCGACCCAGCGGCGAGGCGGTCGAGTCCTCGGAGGAGATTTTACCTGGAGTCCCGGGGCACTTCGTGCTGCCTGAGGAGCGGGGATCGCGACGGCCGTTGCAGGATCAAGGAAGAACTGGGCGCTCCGACTTGAGGAACTCCCTGCCGCGAACAAATTGCTGCAGCTTCCGCAGGCTTCCCCGCAAGGACCCAGTTTGGACATCGAGATGCTGCAAGAGGTGGGGCATTGCCCGGGGATGAAAACTACAGCCGGCATCTCAGTGGGCGAAACCCGGAGAACGACCGTATTGTTTGCTCGACTTTTTCCGCCCGCTTTCTCGCGGCTCTGCTCTACGACTCACCGTGACGGCTACAAGTTCAAGCGATGTACGCGGGGGATCGCAGTCGGAAACAGACGCTCGTGGATCACGGTTTTCGCTTGCCCAGCGCCCTCGACAACCGGCCCTTAAAGTTCCGGAATGGGAAACGATGCTCCATCAAGCGGTCTTCGTCTCCGCGACGCCGGGGCCCTACGAATTGGAAAAGTGCGCCGGCGAGGTCGTCGAGCAGGTGATTCGGCCGACGGGACTGGTCGATCCCATCATCGAGATCCATCCGGCTCGTGGTCAGGTTCCCCATCTCATCGAGGAAATCAAGAAGCGGGTTGTGAGAAAGGAACGAACACTTGTCACGACATTGACCAAGCGTTTGGCCGAAGATCTTAGCGGATACCTCAATCAGCAGAAGATCGAATGCAAGTGGCTCCATTCGGAGTTGGACGCCTTTGAGCGGGTGGATATTCTTCGTGAGCTTCGCGAGGGACGCTTCGACGTACTGGTCGGCATCAATCTATTGCGCGAAGGATTGGATCTTCCCGAGGTGGCGTTGGTGGCGATTCTGGACGCGGACAAGGAAGGCTTTCTCCGGAGCGAGACTTCCTTGATTCAAACGATCGGCCGAGCGGCTCGAAACGTGAATGCTCGCGTCATTCTCTACGCCGATTCCGTCACGCCGTCGATGAAACGCGCCATGGACGAAACCGATCGTCGGCGCGCGAAGCAACTCGCCTACAACGCCGAGCACGGCATCACGCCGGAGACCGTTAAAAAGGCGATCACCGCGGGCATCGCGGAAGAGATGTTGGCGCGGCAAATCACGATTGCCGCCGTCGGTGGAACCGACGCGGAATTGGCGACGCAAGACTATGTCAACGAACTTGAGGCGGAGATGCTCGCGGCCGCGGAGCGGCTCGAGTTCGAGCGGGCGGCGAAGATCCGTGACCGGATCCAGGAAATCAAGAACCAGAAGTCAGGCGCCACGGCGAAGCAACCGAAGAAAGGGCGACGTGGGCGTGGATCCCGTTCCCCCCGAGGTTGACCTGATCCATTCGAACATAGCGTGCAGGAGCCTCCATGCCGAGCAAACGTCCTCCGGGTCCGCCAAACGGTCTGATGGGCATCTCTCACCTTCGCGATATGAAGCGTGATTTGCTCCAGTTCACCATTCGCAGGTTTCGCGAACATGGCGACGCCGTTTCCTGGCGCTGCGGTCCGATTTGGTTCTATCAATTCACTCATCCCGACCAGGTGGAGGAAATCCTCGTCAAGAAGGCCCGCAAGCTCCAAAAGCCCACGCGAATGAAACAGGTGTTCGCGAAATGGGAAGGGAATGGGCTGGTTGTCAGTGACGGCGATTATTGGATTCGTCAGCGTCGGCTCGTGCAGCCCGCCTTTCAGCCTTCTCGGCTTCCTCGGTACGCCGAGGCGGTCGAGGAGTTCACCGATGCCATGACGCATGGTTGGGGGGAGAAGCGAGAGATTCTCGCCATGCAGGCGATGCACGATCTGACGCTTCGGATCGTAGCCAAGAACCTCTTCGGCACCGATCTGGCGGAGGATGCCGGAAGGATCCGCGACGCCGTCCATCAGATCCAGATCCTGGCGATGCGCGACCTGGGCGCGGCGATCCCCTTGCCGGACTGGTGGCCGGTCGAGTGGAAGCGAAAAGGACTGAGCGCCATTGCCGATCTGAAGGCATTGGTCGATCGGTTAATTGCAGAGGGTCGGCGATCGGGTCGGGACCAGGGTGATCTACTGTCGATGCTCCTTTCCGCCGTCGACCCGGAGGGGAATGGCCAGGGGATGACCGACGAGCAGGCGCGGGACGAAGCGGTGACATTGTTGATCGCGGGGCATGAGACCACGACCAATGCCCTCGTCTTCACGCTATACTTGCTGGCCCGGCATCCGGAGATTCAAGAGAGCATCGTCGCGGAAACTCGCCAGGCGCTGGGAGAGGGGACCGCGAACTTCGCCAACATTGCTCGCTTGGCGCCGGTCGAACGTTGCTTCAAGGAAGCTCTACGGTTGTATCCCTCCGTCTATTTCACGTCGCGCGAGGTCGCCGAACCGGTCGAAATCGGCGGCTATCGGCTAGGCAAGATGAGCCAAATTCACCTCTGTCCTTATTTGATGCACCGGGATCCGCGATGGTTTGAAAACCCCGCGGAGTTCGATCCCTCGCGATTTCTTCCGGAGCGCGAGGCGGCAATTCGGCCCTTCGTCTACCTTCCGTTTGGGGCAGGACCGCGCGCCTGCATCGGCAAGGGGTTCGCGATGATGGAGGCGGTTCTCATTTTATCCCGGATCCTGCTCGACTATCAGGTCTCCTTGCCGCCCGGCGAGCGAGAACCGGAACTCGAGGCACAAATCTCGCTTCATCCCAAGGAAGATATTCGGCTTGCTATGACGAGGCGTGCGTTGGTCCCGCAGCGGACGTAAACGACTCGCCGAGCTTGTGCTTCGCATGTTCGGCGAGTATCTTCGGCAGATCGAACCGATTGCCGCTCAGAGAAGGAATGTCGGAGCCTGGCGCGAATTCATGGACGCCGCGAATCGCGGCTGGCGCCAAGTCTCTCCAGGCGGCCGAGCCAGGCATGATGACATTACGTTTCTGGCGCACAATACCTAACCGTTGCCGGGGTCCTGCGATGAATTTACATTTGGCGACATTCCGCTTTGACGTCACGCCCCCCAAGGGGCATCCGCTTTGCGGCGGCTGGATTAAGCCGGTCCTTGGCGTTGACGATCCGCTGGAAGCGATCGGGATCGTGCTTTTGGGGGCCGGGGCGCCGATCGTCCTCTGCGCGGTGGATTGGACGGGCATCTGTAACGCCACGCACCGCGCGTGGCGCGAGGCCTTGGCGGAGGCAGCGCACACCACGCCGGATCGCGTCGCGGTCCAGTGTGTTCATCAGCACAACGCGCCCTTCGTCTGCCTGGAAGCCAATGCGATTGTCGAGGCTCAAGGGGATCTACCTCCCATCGTGGACAAGGCGTATCACGCATCGTGCCTGGAGAAGGGGGCAGCCGCGGTCCGAGAAGGATTGAGCAAGTCCCGGCGCTTGACGCATGTCGCGCACGGCATGGGGAAAGTGGAGAAGGTGGCGTCCAACCGGCGATTCCTTGGTCCCGATGGTACCGTCAAGGATTGGCGCGGCAGTAGCTCGGCCGATGCCCGGCTGCGCGCCCTCCCGGAAGGACTCATCGATCCCATGCTGCGCACGGTCGCCTTTTACGATGGGGATGCGAGAATCGCCGCCTTACACTATTACGCGACCCATCCCATGAGCTATTACGGCGACGGCATGGTGAGTAGCGATTTCGTCGGTCTGGCGCGCAAACGCAAGCAAAACGAGGATCCCTCATGTACGCACATCTACTTCACGGGTTGCTCGGGAAACGTGGCTGCTGGAAAGTACAATGACGGTTCGCATGGCGCTCGCCCCGTTCTCGCCGACCGGATTTACCAGGGGATTTTACTCGCGGAACAGACGCTGAAACGCATGCCGGTGGAGGAGGCGTCCTGGCGGACCCATGAAATCCTTCCCATCCCCCGCGACACGCTCCGACGTCAGGAACTAGAGGCCGGCATCTCCAATCGCATGAACACCGTCGTCGCGAGAAATCGTCCCTCGTTCATGGTTTCCTGGCTGGATCGTTTGGACACGAAGTTTCCGATCACGTTGAGTTCGCTAAGGATGAACGACGTTTCTTTAATCCATCTTCCGTCAGAGTGCTTCATCGAGTACCAGTTGCGCGCACAAGAGATCGGCAAGGACCGATTCGTCGCGACGGCAGCCTATGGAGACGGTGGACCGTGGTACATTCCCGTCGAAACCGCGTACCCGCAAGGGGGATATGAAGTGACTGTCGCATTTAGTGATCCGTCGATCGACGGCCAGCTTACGGAGGGGCTCCGGGTTCTGCTGGTTTGATCGAGTTCCTTACCGTTTGGCGGTTTTGGGAACGGTGTCCTCGGCAGGTCCAAGGAGGACGAAGGGCGCCCAATAGAATGGGGCGGACCAGTCCTTTGAATTGCGCACCTTCAGTCGCGCGTTCTGGAGGGCCAATGCGTAGTTTACCGCCTGGTGGTTGGATTCCGCCTGTTTGATCTCTTCGAAAAAGGTTTCCATCAGTTCGGCGGTAGATTTGTCATCGACGCTCCAGTGACTGGCGACCACGCGATGGACGCCCGCGGTGAGAAACGCGCTTGCCAATGTCACGCCCGCTTCGAGCGGTTGTTGCGGACCGACGTTCGTGGAACAGGCGCTCAGCACCGCCAGTTCGCAGGAGGAAAGCGGCAAGGCGCAAATCTCGTGCAAAGACAAAAGGCCGTCGTTGTCCGAAGTCTCGGTACCGGGGGCCGGCGGAGTGAGGGCCAAGGCACCGAAAAGGTTGCCGAAGCGCTCGTCCGCGAACCCGTGGGCGGCGATGTGCAGGATTCGGCGGTCCGCGATTGAGCTCACCAGGTTTCGTTCCGAAGCCTGTTCCCCTTCCAGAATGACGGCGTTCTCGGCGAAAAGCTTGCCGATTCGCCGGCATTCTTCGCCCGTGAAGGGTAGTAAAGGCATCTCACCCCGAAGCCCCAAGAGCGTTCCTTTCGCCATCCGCTGAACGGCCGCCGCGTCCTCCGATCGTTCGGACTGTGGGTACGCGGGATTCCCTATCGACAGCAAGGTATGCGGGCCAGTGCCGGTTTGGTCCTGGCGTTCCGCGAGCACGGCGAGCGCCGTTGCCGAGGGGGCATAAACGAGCGGCGGTAGATCGTCGATAACAAATCGAGGTGGACTGCCCGCGTTTGTCACCAGGGCTTCGAACGGCAATTTGTGCAGAGCTCCGTCGGGTACGACGATGAGGTAACGGGGGGCGCGCTCGCGGATTTTGGCGCGGACCACCGGAGGAAGCAGTAGGTTGGCCAAGGTGTCCGGCTCCACCCGTATTCCCGACGTCGAGGCGCGCGGGGTGTTCTTGGCGATGGCCTCTCCTACCTCGGTTTTCGGAGTCAGGGTGAAGCCGCGCTTGCCGGTGAACGAAGGATCGTCGATGCGACGGCGGTAATCGTCGACGAGCAGCCGAGCGATTTCTCGGGTGAGGGGAATGAGACCTTTGGCGTTAGGCGGAAGCGTCTTGAGAGTTCTCGACGAGGATTCCGTGCCCCGAGGCTGCAATTGCATTCCGCGGGAACTGGCCAGCGCTTTCGGACTGGCGAAGGACTGTTGCCGGCGAAGTTCGTCCACGACCGCCGAGGGGACCTCCAGGGAAAACGCTTGGGCGGTGAAGGATCGATCCCCAAGCAGCAAGAGGTGACTCCGTTCGCGGCCGATGTAATACAGGACCATGAGGCAATCGGGGCCGAGCACCTTCTCGCGGATCCGGTCGCGCATGGATTGAAGTTTTTCGTCCGAGGCCAAGCCGCGGTACATTGGGCTGGCGCTGAGAACCTCCAGCCAGATCTTCGTGTATTCCTGTTGCGCGGTTTCGAGTTCTTTGAGAAGCGATTCCGCTTCTTTTCCTTCGGTACTAGGTGAAAGCATGAGAGCACGCGCGCGGATGGCATTGATTCGCTCGCGGAGCTCTTGTTCTTGCTTTCGAAGTTCTTCGCCTCGTTCTCCTTTCAAGGAGGCGCGGGGGTCGGCGCCCGCGAATTGGAGTTGGTCGAGAAATGAACGGCTCCTTCCTCGTTCGGCGAATTGGAACGCCTTTTCAATCCGGCCTGATTCGGTGCTCCAGTCGACCAATTGGTCGAAACCCGGTTCGAACTGCTTGAAGAATTCCGCCCGCTGCTTGTCGGCGCCATACGTGCGGCTGCGCGCTTTTTCGACCACGTCGATGGCCTGTTCGAGATAGTCCCGCGCTTCGTCCTTCTTGCCGTCACGGGCCGAGAGATTGGCGAGGCGCCAGAGGGTGATGAAGTGGGCGACCGGCATGGAACGGGCCGTCTTGTTTTGTAGATCGAGTGCTTGCCGATACTTCTCGAGCGCGATCTTCGGCTGGCCACGCTTTTCCGCGGCGATACCCAGATAATTAAGCGTCCGCGCCGCGATGCCGTTCTGGCTGGATGCTTGTTGCAAAACGAGCAATTGATTCCATAGGGCTTCCGCCTGTTCCACGTCGTTGGCATTCAGTCGAGCCAGCGCGAGGCAATGCGTGGAGCTTACGACAAGGGGGCCGCTTTGCACGCCATGTTTACGGCAAAGTTCGAGCGACTGCTTGGCGACCGTCTCCGATTCTTCAAAGCGGTGTCGCAGGGCTAGCATGCTGGCCAAAGCGGATTGAAAGCCGGCATGACCCAGTGCGTCCGGATCTTCAAAACGGCAATAGATTTCATGAGCGGCTCGACAGGTTTTGATGGCCTCGTCGATGTCTCCCTGCGAACGATGGATCTGCGCGACGTTGAGGAGTATGTTTCCCAATGGCCGATCGGCGGCGGAGCCGAGTTTTCTGCAGATCTCCTCTCCTTTTTGAAAGAGTTCGATCGCTTGTGCGTATTCCGCCCGCGCCGCAGCGCTTGTTCCGAGCAAGTTGTAACTCTCGATCAGACCGTCGTCGTCGGGGATCGAGTGAAGCTTGTACAGATCCTGACACTTCTTGCCCAACGTCTCTGCCTTAAGGATCGAACCGTCCGTGAGTTCGGCGACCGCCAGGCTGTTGAGCGCGCGTACAAGTTCGCTGAGGTTCTGTGGATCCTGGGATTCGTGAAATCGAATCGATTCCTCGAGGAGAGGACGGGCCGCGCGGGAAGCCCCAAGCAAAATATGCAGTCCCGCCTGTTCCGCTTTCAGCCGTGACGTGAACCACGCGTCATCGGTCCAGCTCTCCGCGTGCGCCTCGGCGAGTTGCAGAGCCTGCTGGTATTGTCGGCTCCGTTGATGCAGTGTTTGGAGATTCCAAAATGCCAAGGTCGCCAGGTACGCGTCCCGACGATCCTTGACCTCCGCTTTCAGGATTTCGTCATAGAGCAAAGTCGCCTCTTGGAGGCGCTGGACCCCTTCTTCGTGGTCCTTTCCCAAGGCGATTCCAAGATCTTGCAGCAAGTCGGCCTTGCGCAGTCGATCGGCCAAGCTGCTTCCCTTGTGGATCGCCAGCGCCTCGCGAAGCTTTTCGATGGCGAGGGGGACTGCATTCTTCGCAAGATGGTGCATCGCGAGAATGCGCAATGTTTCCTGTTTGCCGACCGCGTCATTGAGGTCGTCATGGACTTCGAGAAGTGGCGTAAGAACGTCGATTGCCTTGTCCGGCTCTTCCGTGAAACGGTAACAATCGGCAAGCCGGCGGGAACATTGGATGAGATCTTCCTTGCCGAGATCCTTGCGATGCTGGCCGATCAATTGTCGGCCGAATTCCTCCGCTTGCCGCCAATATCGCGCCGCGGCGTTGCGATCACCCCGTTTTTCCCAGATGCGCGCCAAGTTGGTCAAGGCGAGGATGCGCGTGACCGGATGGAGCGGAGGTAAGCCATCCATGACCAGTGCTTCCTCCGTGCATTGGAGGGCGCGCTGGTTGTGGCCGAGAAACAGGTAGCTGTCCCCGATCCGGAGTTTGACTTCGCGAAGCGTTCCCTTGTCATCCGGTCGAGTGAGGATTTTCTGGTAATTCAAACCATGGCGGACGGCTTGTTCGTGTCGGCCGAGCCGGGCGTTGATTTCAACGGTTCGGTCAAAAACTCGCCTTAAAGAAAGCGCGTCCGTCTTTCCTGGTTTGTCGAGAATCGTCTGATACTCGGCGACGGCGGTCTCCCAATCGCCGGCGCGATAAGCTTGATCCGCGCGGCTGAGCGGGTCGGAAGGCAAGAGGGATGGCGCCGAGACCGGCTTGGATTCAGTCTTGGGTAAAGGCTTGGACTCCTTGATCGGCGCGGATCGCTTCTCCTGCCCCGCCGCCCCACTGGTGCATGTGAGCACGACGAGGGCTAGCGGGAAAAGAGATTGAATCCGCGCGTCAAACAGTGCCACGAATGCCTCGGTTTAAGGTGCTTTCGACGGTGACACCTGGAAGGGGAGTACAACTTCCGACACTTCCGTTTTATCATCCTTCGGCTTCAGGACCATGCCTCGCAAGTGCCCCTGTAGTTCCGATTTCTGTTTCGCCGACTCGAACACCACGTAGGGACCGTTGCGAGTCCCTTCGATCGGGTCCCAGGGGGTCGTCGAGGCGATGACTCGTACGTATTCGGGACCGGTCGACGGGGTCGAGAGTATGTCGTAATTGGCATTCCCCGGCACCGTGCGAACCTCACCGGCTTTGACCAGGTTGTCGGTTTCGAACTCGCTGGGGAATAGTTGCATCACCGAGCCGTCCGCGTTGACTACCCAGACCCCGACGTAAGCATCCTTCGCGACTTGGATGTCGAACTTTACCGGCTTGCCGACCTCCAGAACTCGCGAACTTCCCTTTCCGTCGGCCGAACCGACCATCTGAATGTTGAGTTTGAAATCGACGCGAGAGGCGGCGGGAACGTTTATCCCCTCGACGGACGGCACGGGAGTAACATCGCTACTTGATACCGGATCCGCAGCAATGGCGCTCGACGGACCATTGGTCCTCGGCAGGGCAAAATAGGCCCCGGAACCAATGACGGCGACGGCCGCGATTCCTAGAGCCACGAACCCCCACGGTGACTTCTTGCCGCCATCCTTGGGTGCCGCCGGCAGGCTTGCCGACGGATTCGACAAGGAAACGGACTCGGAGGTGCCAGCGACGATGGTGGCGAAACTAGCCGAGTTATCGCCATTCCGCAGCCACTCGTCGAGCGCGCTGGCGAGTTCTTGGGCGGTGTGGAATCGATCCTCCACCTTCTTCGCCAAGCATTTGTTGCAGATATCTTCGAGTGCCTTGGGGATCGCCGGATTGTGTTGCCGTGCCGGGATCACTTCTTCATGGAGCACCTTTACAAGCGTTTCCGTCTGGCTGTTCCCCAGGAACGGTGGTTTGCCGGTCAGGAGCCGATAAAGAATGCCGCCAAGGGAATAAATATCCGAAGCCGGACCGATCTCCTTGCTGATACCTTTCGCTTGCTCGGGGGACATGTAACAGGGGGTGCCCATGACATGCCCAGTTGCCGTGAGGTTGCTGTCGTCGTCAATCTGCTTGGCCAGTCCGAAGTCAGTGACGCGCGGCCGGTTTTGCTTGTCGATGAGGATGTTCGCGGGTTTGAGATCGCGATGCACGATTCCCTTTTCGTGAGCGTAGTGGACCGATTCGGCGACTTGTTTGACGATTCGAACGGCCTGCTCCAGCGACATCGGATTCTTTTTGGCGCTGTCCGCAAGGCTTTGACCTTCGACATACGCCATCGAGAAATAATGCCGGTTCTCGTGTTCCCCGATCTCATAAATCGGAACGATATTGGGATGATCGAGGGAAGCTGCCGATTGCGCCTCGCGATAGAAACGCTGGACGGCGGTCTCGGATGCCAACTGCCCGGCAAGGATCATCTTCAGGGCGACCATGCGGTTAAGCCCAATTTGTTTCGCCTTGTAGACGACTCCCATGCCGCCCCGGCCGAGTTCGTCGAGGAGTTCATAATCCTTGAAGAACCGTGCCGGCGATCCTGGTTTTCCGTCGAAAGTGCCGGACAGTAGTCCCCGCCGAGTGGCGTCCGATCCGTTGCGGGCAGTTGCTATTTCCGCGTGGGAGATCGGCTGGGCTAGGGATGGGTCCGCGTTCCCCACGGATTCCACCTGAGGGCCTACGGTGTACTCTGGGTCAGCCGCTCCCGCGAGGGGAATGCCGTCCAGCGGCGCGGCGACCGTGTCTTGTTCCAGGCCCGTTTGGCTCGTTTGGCCTGTTTGTCCGGCAAGCGAGGGGGTGTTTGGCTCGTGCCCCAGCGCGGTTGGATTGGGGGCTGGAGTTTCTTTCATGGTTCGGTGTATCCCCGGGGATTGTTCGTTCCGATCAACCTTCAGCATACTCTTCCGGCAGTTTTTGTTGCAACGTCGGCTCGCAAAATCTTGTCAGGTATTTTCCTGAACAGGTATCGGTGGGGCCTTATTGGAATTGAGTTTAGGGGAAATGAAGTCCGCAAAAGGCTGTTCCCGACTTCGTCCACGCGTACTACGTCGGACAGTCGGGAAAAGCTTGGCGAGGGGGAGAGTTTTCATGCCGCTTTTCCTCCTTGTTTGAACGAATGCCTTTGCATTCCAGCAGGGTATAAGCGTTCACGGGAAAAGCCGGACATTTCATCGGAAATCTTTCTGGAATTCCCTGCCGGTTGCCGCTCGGACATGTAAAGTCGTGGCCCCGCTCGCATTTGTCGAAGGCCCTTCGGGAGGCCCCGGCCGGGGATCGCGCCGTCCCTTTTGGAAACTCCATGCGCAAAAAACGTCCTGTTTTCAGAATCTTGGCAAAGTTTCTGGCCAATCGTCGTGTCCAAAGGGGAAGAGCGTTGCGTCAATGCGCCAACGGGACAGGATCATGCATCAACTAGCCCAACACGATCAGGACCACTCGGTTCGACTAAACCGCTTAGCCGTGGAGTCCGCCTACTTGGGCGGATCCCAAAGGCCGGATCGTCCCCCCGGTATCCTGATCGCCGAAGATGAAAAAGCGGTATTCAGGCTCCTGCAATATGCGTTTGCGCGCGATGGTTGGCGTGTCTTCATGGCAAAGAACGGTGCCGAGGCGGTCGAACTCTTTCGCGAACATGAGCCGCTTATCGACGTTCTGCTGCTCGACGTTCAAATGCCCGTGATGTCGGGAACCTGTGCCTGGGATAAGATTCGCGCGATACAGAGGGATATTCCCTGTTTGATCATGACCGGAAATCGACATTCACTGAACGGCCAGAACCATGAATCTCTGGGCGTAGTCGAAATCCTTGACAAGCCGTTTGATTTGCGTCGACTGGTTGGTCTGGCGCTAAATATCGCGCGGCCCACGACGCGAGGCAAGGAATAACGCGAGGCTAAAACCGCACGCCGGCACGGACCAAAAAGCCGGCGTTGATGTCCCATTGGGATTGGTATTCAAATCGGAACAAGCGATCGAAAGCCACGCCGAGCTCCGCGAACGCCGCCACTCGTTCCCAGGCGGTCACTTCCGTTCCCAGCATGAACCGATAGTCTCGATACTGGAACTTTTCGTTCGTATAACCCGTGTCTAATTCGGTTCGAATGCTCCAGGTGTCGCCTCCCCGTTCGAAGACGCCGTAAGCATTCCACTGGTCCGTGATGGTGTAAATGATACGGCCGCGTGGAAAAACGATCTCCAGTCGCGTGCGATCGAAAACATCCCAGATCACGCCAATGGCGGGCCATAAATTTCGGTAAAAGTTATCGGTGTAGTACAGGCCGCCAGCGAGGAATAACCCTTCGCTGTAGCGGTAGGTGGCCAAAGCACGAGCCGGGAGTCGGAAAGACGAGCCGTTTACTACAACGAAATCCGTCCATAGGCCTGGGGTTGCGCCGACGGAGATCCCCCAAGCGTCGTTGATTTTGTAGTCGAATTGGAAGTCGAAAGCCGTCTTGTAAACCTGGGGTGGCAATACGGGAGCCGTCCCCCCTGGTCCCGAAAGGAAAAGGACGTCCCCCATCGGCCGGATCGTGAACAGAAACTTCTCGAAAATCGGAAACCGTGCCTGGTACATCAATGCGACGTCGAACATTTTCACGTTTGTGGCAGGGTCCTCGACGCCGGACCGCCCGATAAAAACCATGTCGATCGAAAACGGTTTCGGATGTTCGCCTTCCATGCGCGCCAAGCGTTCATACCGCGGCAGAGGCAATTCCTCTTGCGGGGGAGGTAATTCGTCGTACGGCCGCGCAACGTTGTGAAAATAGGTGGTGTTGTCCTTTGAGGAGGCTTCCTGCTCCTTAGGGGGCTGTCGAGGTGCGGCAAATTCTCGTGGTTCATCTACGAGCGGAAGTCCCAGGTGGGCGGCTCGATCCGCAGACTTCGTTCCCGACGTCTGGCCGCGCGCAGCCTCGCTCGGCACGGCCAAAAGGAGTGCGAACAGGACTCCAGAGAAAGTGAGTTTGCAAAGCTTGGGCAATGCAGGTTCTCTCGGGCAAAAAAGCCAAAGATTTCGGTCATCATCCGCGTATTCAAGGAGAGGCAGTCTCATCAACTATTCGGGCATCTAGGTCAAGAGGGAGTCCCTCGAGTTTTTCACTTCGGAACCACGTTGGATAGGTGTGTTGGTTTTAAGTGATTTTGCTTGAGTGATTTGTGGCGTCTTTGGTGTCGGTTCTCCAGGGTTTCGACCTCTACCATGGAGCTTCAGAAAAATAACGGCTTCCTTCCCTGTCCGGTCGCTTGGAGGGTTTAGGCGATACACGAGTCGGGCCACGGCATATTCTTTCTGAGGGGTAATCGGATTCCGAGGAGAAACGATTTCGTTGGTTGCCCATCTTTGGTGAGATGTCGATTTCGGCCTGTGCCTGTCCATGTTTGGGGAATACCTTCGGGGGAGAACTCACGTGGCCGCGTGGTTGAGAAGGGGGGATCCGTCTTGTTTTCCCCAACCCGTGCCGGAGAATAGACAAAGATTGGACGCGTGGAACGTCCGTGGACGTGTCGCGGGCAATGACTGAGTCTATTTGAACCTGATTCGAGCAGTTGCATCAACGCGGGAGTGGCGCATTGAGTGGTACAGGCTATCGTCGGTGCTGGATGTTGGGTTCCGCGGCGTTGCCGGTACTGTGTTTCGCAATCCTTGGAACGTTCAAGGGCGCAGTGTCCGCGGATGGTCCCGCGGGTGAAGCATCCGCGGATTCGACGTTGGCGGAACCCTCCTCCTACCTCACGGACCCAGCCACCCGAAGAAAGATTTCCGAAGCCGAGCGACTTGTGCAAGAGGGGCAGCCCGATCAGGTTTTGGAATTGCTCCAATCGGTGCTCGATTCATCGGAAGATTCTTATTCTCGTGACGCGGAAAATGGCTGGGTAACGTCGCGAGAACAGGCCGAACGCGACGCCGGAAAGCTCTGGGGGCCTGAGGGAATAGAAAAGTACCGACGCCACCATGAGGATCAGGCGCGCACCTGCTTCGGCAAGGCGGGCAAGACCAGGATGCGCGCGTCTGGACGGAGGTGATGCGGCGGTTTTTTCTGACGCGCGCCGGCGCGGAGGCCACGAATCTGCTTGCGAGTTATCATCTCGACCGAGGTCGGCCGGCGCTCGCGCTCTTTTATTTGAATAGGCTCCTCAAATCCTCAACACATCAGACGGAGGTTTCCGACGCCGTGCGCGCGAAGCGCGCGGTGGCCTTGGCGATGCTCGATCGGAAAGAGGACGCGCACAAAGCCTTCGAAGGGATCGGTGGCGACCGCTTGCAACTTGGCGGTTCCTTGTGGCCCGTGACGAAGGTATTCGACGCCATTCCCCGCGCCACGGAGTTGAACGCTCCTTCCGCTGATTGGCCGCTGCTGGGAGGCAATGCCAGAAGGTCCACGGTGGCGCCGCCAGGTTTGCCGTTGCTCTTTCCCGATTGGTCGATGCCTTTGCTCTCGGGGGGGAGATCGGATCTCAGTTACATCATCGACGGCATCGTGGATTGGAACCGTTCACAGCGCCGTCCGATGGATTTCGGATTCTTTCCGGTCATTCACGGACAAACGGTCTACTATCGCAACATGCAGCGGACGATGGCCATCGAACTGGCGAGCGGACGGGTCCTTTGGCAGACGAAGCGTGAATCCAATCTGGAGACGGAGTTCGATAAATCGCATCCGCGATTTTTCCCTGCTTCCGTCGCCCAACCGGGCGTTCAATCCACATTCTTGAGCAATAGCATCTATGGCAGTCTGAGCACGGATGGAGAACGTTTGTATCAGATCGATCAGCTCGTTCTTAATCCGAATCCCTTCCAGGTGCGAACCAGAAACGACGATGACGACACGTCCTCGAGTCGTCTGCGGAATCGCTTAACCGCGCTCGACGTGAAAACGGGAGAAATCGCCTGGCATGTCGGAGGCGAGGCGGAGAAGGACGCCGCGCCCCCCCGGTTGCCCGACACTTTCTTCTTGTCCCCCCCATTGCCCATCGACGGCCGACTTTACGTGCTCGGGGAAAATCGCGCGGAGATCAAGCTCCACTGCCTCGACTCGCGCGACGGCTCCCCCCTGTGGAGCCAGGTCATCGCGTTGTGCCAGCGACCCATTGACGCGGACCTGTTCCGCAGGACGCAAGCTTGTTTCCTCGCCTACCAAGAGGGAATCTTGATTTGCCCCACGAACCTTTATCGGGTGGTGGCCGTTGATCCGTTGACTCGGACGGTGCTCTGGCATTACGTGCACGCGGAGAGTGACGGTCGCCAGGTGCAACAATTCGCGCCGATGCAATTCATTCAGGCGCCGAACAACGCGGCGGCGACGGACCCGCCGATCATCGAACGGGGCAGGGTCATGATCACCGCCGCCCAGGGCAATATTCTCCATTGCGTCGACCTGCAATCCGGCCGGCCGCTATGGCGCGTTGCCCGCGAGGGAACGCACCATGTGGCGGGCGTATTCGGCGACCGAGTGCTCCTGGTGGGGAGCGATCAGGTTCGTTCGATTCGCTGGGAGAACGGGACGGTGGAATGGAAGCAGAAGGTTCCGTTGCCTTCGGGTCGCGGCATATGCAACGGAAAACAGTTCCTGCTGCCGCTCGCGGATGGAGGAATCGCGGTTCTTGACGTCGAGAACGGCGCGGTGGGGAGTCTGATGATGAGCCGTTCACGGCAACCGATGGGCAATCTCCTGGCGGCCAACGGCCGGGTGATCGCTTGTGGGTATGCCGGCGCGGAATCCTATCCCCTCGTGGACGATGTTCGCCGGGACGTCGAGAGTCGTTTGGCAAAGGATCCAGGAGACCCCTTAGGGCGTTTTCGGCGGGCGGAACTGCTGCTCTCCGAGGGGAAGATCTTGGATGCCATCGCGGATCTGCAACAGGCGCTCGCGGCGAAGCAAGGATCCGATGCGACCAAGCGCGCGCGGGATTTGATGTTCGATATTGCCGCGAACGAAGCGATCGCCCAGCCGAAATCGGTGGGGACTTTCGTTCAGGAGTTAGGCAAACTGGCGGCGACCGCCGACGAAAAGGGTATCCATCTTCGCCTGCTCGCCGAACAGAAGCTCGCGAACGGCGACTTTCTGGGAACGCTCGAGGCGATTGACAAACATGGGGCGCTGGGGCTCTCGGCGCCGGTTGCCAGTGAACAGGGCCAAGTGGTTCGCCATCCTCGGACCTGGTCCCGGTCGATGGCGCGTCGGCTATTGGCGAGCGCCAGTCCCGGGGCACGCGCCGAACTGGATCGCGCGCTTGGCGCCCGTCTGGAGTCCCTGACGCAACAAAAGGATATCGTCGGTCTTGAGTTACTGGCGAGCACGTTCGCAGGTCAGGCGATCGGGGACCGCGCGTATGCGAACTTGGGAGACCGTTTGAGCGCCATGGGGCGCTGGGGCGAGGCGGAAAATGCTTACTTGTCGGTGACGGGGTCTGGGGACGGGGCTTCCGCCGCCCATTCGCTCGCCGCTCTTGCTTCCATCGCGGAGGCCGCCAAGCAGTCGGGAGACGCGCTCGTTTATTACGAGCAACTCGCCGCCCAGTATGGCGACAAGCCGGTTCGAGCCTCCTTAACGGGCAAGGGTCTCCGGGACGCGTTTCTCGCCGACGACAAGCGGTCAGGTGCCGCGAAAATGCGGGGAGCGGATTGGCCGTTCGAGTCGATGGCCGTCAGCTTTGGCAAGAATCCGCGCATGGACAACAACCGCCGCGTTATCTTTCCCACCAAGGATGAATTGCCTTACTTCTCCGATCGTTTGTTCATGCTCAATCAGCAGGCCTCTTCGATCGAATGTTATCGGGGTGGTTCCGAGAGTCGCGAATGGCACACCGTGCTGACCGCAGCACAGAACACGATGGGACCGGTTCGCTGCGACACCCTGGGGCACGTCCTTTTCTTCCCCATTGGCGAAATGGTGCACGGCGTGTCGGCGTTGGATCAAAAGGTCCTATGGTCGCGGCGCTTTTCCGGGGCCGTGGGCGTTCCGTTACAGATTTCCTCCAGCGCGCGTTTCACGACGCCGATGGATGGCGCGAACTCGATTCCACTCGTCGGCCGAGGGTTCGTCGCCGTTAACACGGGCAAGGACCTCGTGCTCGTCGAGCCTTGGACGGGCAGAGATTTGTGGATCCGGAAGAACCTCGAACCAGGCCAGTTCATTTTTGGAGACGAAGAGTATCTCTTCCTGGTATCCCGGGACGCGTCTTACAGCGTCTATCGAACGCTTGACGGTGAATTGTTGCGCAAAGCCCGCTTCGGCGCGACATTTCAATCACATAAATTCCTCGTTGGGAGAAAGGCTTTGGTCTTCCGAGGAGAAGGAAAGCAACAGATGCTGCGGCTGTGGGATCCGTGGACCAACACGAATGAATGGTCGCTCGGATTCCCCGCGGGTACCCGTTTTTTCCCCACCGACACCAGTGAAGCCATCTTGCTAGGCCCGGACGGCGCGCTCGCCGTCGTGGACGCGAAGACCGGCAAAAAGGTACTCGACGATCAACTCGGTTCGGAGGCCGGGGTCGTGCAGGGCATCTTCTCCTTCCGGGACGCGCGCCGGCATTATTTGTCGATCGAGAAGCGAATGCCCGGGAGAAATCCGTGGCCCATCGCGGGCATGCCGAACACGGCAACGCGCGTCGTCAACGGGTCGCTTCGCGCCTACGATCAGGAATCAAAGAAACTGCTCTGGAACCGGGATCTGGCGGGAATGTCCGCGATCGTTCGGCCGGGCGCGGAATTGCCCGTCATCCTTTGCACCGGATTTCGCATGGTCGAAAAGACCAAGGACCAGCGCCAGTTGGCCATGAACATCGAGGTCTTGGACAAGCGGAACGGCAAAACCCTCCACCGGGAAGAGCGGGACGACTATAACCCGATATCAGAGTTGGCCTACGACCTGGAGGGACGCTGGATCGAACTGCGCTCCTGGAATTTCCGCATGCGGCTGGACTTCGTGCCTACCAGTGGCGAGAAAGGGGAGAAGCAATGATCCGCCCCTGCGCCGCGGTGATGCTGTCAATGGCCTTGCTGCTCGGAACAATGGCTTCTCTCGGTCAAACGGCGGAACCGACGGTGGCGGAGATTCGGCAAGCCATCGACAACGGCCTCTCGTATCTCGCCAATGCGCAAGCGCGCGACGGACATTGGTCCGCGGACGGGGGCATGTATCCGGTCGCCATGACCGCCTTGGCCGGCATGGCTTTCCTTCTTGACGGCAACACCACCCTGCAAGGCCGCTATTCAAAAAATGTTCAATCGGCGGTCGGCTTTCTTTTGGACCAGGCGCAACCCAATGGTCTGATCGGCGATCCCAACAACGACAACCGCTATATGTACGGGCACGGTTTCTCGATGCTGTTTCTCTCGCAAGTGCTCGGCGAAGAGGATGACATCACGCGCCGGCAAGACCTCGTCAAGAGACTGACGCTCGCGGTCGATTTTAGTGGAAGGGCGCAGACGAAGGATGGCGGATGGGGCTACGTCTCGGCGCGCGATGGTCACGGCTTTGACGAAGGGTCGGTTACGATCACGCAAATGCAAGGGCTTCGTGGATGCCGCAACGCGGGCATAGCGGTCCCCAAGGAGATCGTCGATAACGGCGTCAAATACATCGAGCGGTGCGTCGGCGAGGATGGTGGCGTTCGCTACAGCCTGAAAACGGCGGGGGGGTCACGACCACCCATCACGGCGGCGGCGGTTGCCTGTCTTTTCAATGCCGGCGAATACAACAATCCCCTCGTCGCCAGGTTCATTCAGTACGCCGACGAGAATTTGGCTCCCGGTAAGAATCAGCAGACCTACGGCCATTGGCATTACGCCAATTACTACTACGCTCAAGTGGTCTATCGGCAGGGAGGTTTGAAATGGAGGGACTACCGGGCTGCCGTTTATAAACAAATCCTGGATCGCCAGGCGAACAACGGGAGTTGGAGCGAAGACTACATCGGAACGGTCTACACGACGGCGCTCAATCTCGCCATTCTCCAATTCGAGAACGGCTATCTCCCCATATATCAGCGGTAATCGTTCCCTGGCTCGTGAAGGAATGTCCGAGGACGACGCGCCCGGTCCGGAGTTCTTCACTAGGTTTGGGAGTGAAGGGACGAAGGAGACGCATGACGAACGAATCCGCGAAAAACCTCCCTGGCGGCGACATGGAGTCGGTGGCAAAGCTCAAGAAAGCCTATCAAACCATGCGCCAGGAACTGGGTCGCGTGGTAGTGGGACAGGATGAGGTGATCGAGCAACTTCTCATTGCCTTGTTCTGCCGCGGTCACTGCATCCTTGAAGGGGTCCCGGGGCTTGCCAAAACGTTGATCATCAGCACGCTGGCGCGCTGCCTGTCCCTTTCGTTCAGCCGAGTTCAGTTTACTCCCGACCTCATGCCCGCGGACATTACCGGCACGGAAGTCATCGAAGAGAATCGCGCGACGGGAAGTCGGAGTTTTCGCTTTCTCGAAGGTCCCATTTTCGCGAACGTAATTCTCGCGGACGAAATCAACCGGACGCCTCCCAAGACCCAGGCGGCGTTGCTCGAGGCGATGCAAGAAGGGCAGGTGACGATCGGGCGACGGCGGCACCCGCTTCCCGATCCCTTCTTTGTCCTTGCCACCCAGAACCCAATCGAGCAGGAAGGAACCTATCTGTTGCCCGAGGCGCAACAAGACCGCTTCATGTTCAAGGTATTCGTCCGGTATCCGAGCTTTCGAGAAGAATTCGAAGTCGCCCAACGGACAACTCAGGGTGGACACGTTGAGATCAATACCGTGTTGGCGACCGAGGAAATCGTAGCGCTGCAGGAATTGGTGCGGCGGGTTCCCGTGAGCGATCACGTGATCCGCTACACCTTAACGCTGGTGCGGCAGACCCGCGTGGGGGAGCCCGGCGTTCCGGACTTCGTGCGGGAATGGCTCACCTGGGGAGCCGGACCGCGCGCCGTTCAGCACTTGATTCTAGCGGGCAAGGCGCGGGCCCTGCTCGAAGGGCGAACCCATGTCTCCGTCGACGATATCGCCGCCCTCGCCCACCCGGTGCTCAGGCACCGCTTGGTGACCAGTTTCGCCGCGGATTCCGAACGGGTGACCACCGACAAGGTCATCGATCGATTACTGGCGGACACCCCTAAACGAGAGGACGAACTCACGCGTGACCGACGCTTCGCGGCCATACTTGGATCCTGAGGCGCTCGCCCGCGTTGCTCACCTCGAATTACAGGCGCGCGAGATCGTCGAAGGACTGATCTCCGGGCGCCATCGAAGCCCGTTTCACGGGCAGAGCGTCGAGTTCGCCCAGCACCGCGAATACGTGCCCGGAGACGACCTCAGGCATATCGACTGGAGCGTCTGGGCCAAGTCCGATCGTCTCTATATCAAACAATACGAGGAGGAAACCAATCTTCGAGCCACCATCCTGCTCGACGTCAGCGAGTCCATGGGCTATGGCGAGAACGTTTCCAAGTACGACTATGCGTGCGCTCTCTCCGCATGCCTCTCGTACCTACTCCTCCGCCAGTCGGATTCCGTCGGCTTGACCACGTTTGACAGTGACGTGGTAGCGCGGATTCCTCGGCGGAACCAGGTGTCGCATCTTCGGGTTATCTTGCAGGCGATGACCTCGCGAAGGCCGAATAAAAAGACCGATCTCAAAACCGTTCTGGAACAAATTGCCGATCAGGAACAGCGGCCTGGCCTGATTGTGCTCGTCTCGGACCTGTTCGCCGAGCGGCAGAGCGTGCTCAAGGGACTCTCCATGCTCCGCCATCGTCGCCATGACGTAGTCGTTTTCCACGTCCTTCATGACGACGAGATTGATTTCTTGTTCGAAGGCGCGACCCGATTCGAGGGAATGGAGTCGGGGGATCAATTGCTCTGCGATCCCCGCGCGCTCCGCACGGCTTATCTTGAAGCACTGCATCGGTATCTGACGGACTTGCGCCGGCTGTCGGGGCAAACGGGGATTGACTATCGATTGACGCGCACCAGTGACTCGATGGGAACGGTTCTCTCCAGCCTCTTGCACGAGAGGCTCCGACACTGATGACTTCCGCGTTGTTCCTCAATCCGGCGATGCTGCTTGGCGGACTGCTGATCGCCATCCCCATCGCCATTCATCTCATTCATCGATTCCGTTACCGCAGGGTTCGTTGGGCGGCGATGGAATTCCTCTTGGAAGGGGCTCAACTCACCCGTCGGCGCATCATGCTGGAACAGTTGCTACTCCTGTTGCTTCGATGTCTCGTGGTCCTGGGAATCGTCTTGATCATCGCCCGTCCGCTCGCGAGCGAAAGCGTCGCGGGTTTATTCGCGGGTGGGGACCGATCTCATCACTGGATCGTCCTGGACGACTCCTACAGCATGGCGGAATCGGGGGGGCCAGGAGATTGCTTTTCCGAGGCGGCGGCGGTGCTGGAGAATCTGGTGAAGGGAATCTCCGATCGGCCGGGTAATCATGGCTTAACTCTGCTGCGGACGTCGTCGCCGACGCCGGAGCTCATGGTGTCGAAAGCGGATGAACAAAGTCTGCTAAAGACCCGGGAACTCTTGGCGAAGGGCAAAGCGAGTTACCTGGCAACTCCACCCGCAAAGGGGATTCTCGCCGCCGCCGAACAGGCCGCCGCCAGCGACGCGAGCCGCAAGATCGTCTATGTTCTAACCGATTTCCGCGCGAAAGATTGGCCGCGTGATGGGGAGTTGTCACAGGCCCTGCGAAGAATGTCGGAAGCCGGCGTCAATCTTCAACTCATCGACGCCGCGCCCGGGGCGGGGCTCAACTTGGGAATCGAACAAGCAGTGGCGCGGACCGGGTCGGCGGCGGTTGGCGTCCCGTTTGCGATCGATGTCGCCATTCGCAATTATTCCAACAATGCCGTTTCCCAGGTGGCGCTCGCCGCAACTGTCGATGGCAGGTCACTTCCCACTCATGCCGTCGAACGGATCGAACCCAATGCCGTCGCCAATACGACCATCTCGCTGGAGGTGGCGGAACCGGGACAGCATCAGGTAACGATTTCCCTGCCGGAAGATGCACTGGCGCGCGACAACACGGCCTATGTGTTCGTCGATCTTCCGGAGCGATTGCCGGTTTTGATCATTGACGGAAGCAAGGATCGCGAAGATTCGGCATTTTTGTCGCTCGCGTTGTCTCCGGGTGGGGCGGTGCGCACCGGATTGGCCACGGTCGTGCATGGGCCGGAGTATCTGGCGGGCGGTTCGTTGGACGGATTCCGAGTCGTCTATCTTTTGAATGTTCCGCGCCTCGAGGTGCCGGCGATCAACGCGCTGAAGGATTTTGTCGGTCGCGGCGGTGGGCTCGCGATTTTCCTCGGCGATCAAGTCTCGATCGACGACTACAACTCGCGGTTATTCGACGAGACGGGCGCGGGCTTGATGCCCGTCCGGCTGGATTCGGTGCTGGACCTTCCGCCGTCCCAGGACGAGGAACCGGATATACAGTTCGAGAAGCATCCGATCTTCAAGGTGTTCGAAGGAGAACGGAATCCCTTCATTCAAACGGTACGAGTTTCGAAATGTTTTCGCGCGGGGGAAAGCGGGAGCAAGCCGCCCACGGTTAAGTGGATCGCGAAGTTGCGCGGAGGCGCGCCCTTGGCCATGGACGCGACGATCGGCAATGGCCGCGTCGTGACCTTTCTGACGACCGCCGGCGCGGCGTGGAACAACTGGTCGAGAAACCCCAGCTACGTCGTGGCGATGCTCGAACTGTACTCGTACCTGGCGCGTCCCGTGGTCTCTCCGAAGGAGCCGAGGGTCGGCGAGCCCTGGAATCTGAAGTTTCCCGCCAACGAGTTTCGTAGAGACGTCGTCGTGACGATTCCGCGTCCCGACGAACAGAAGTCCGAAGATCGATCCCTGGACGCGGAGCTGGATGGTTTGGATTATCGACTCCGTTTTGCCGGGACGGTGTATCCGGGGTTTTACAAGGTGCGCAAAACCAGGAGTGACGGTTCCCTGGAGATTTTGCAGCGTTCCTATAACGTGGAGCCCGCCGAGGGAGCCTTGGAAAAGTTGTCCCGAAGCGATCTAGAACAGAGGCTGCAAGGGGTGCGTTATTCCTTCAGTTCGGCGCGGGACATCAAGGCGGATTTTGAAGGTGAAGGTTTTGAGCCACGAGATTGGCTCCTGGTCGCGTTTCTGCTCGCCTTGATTGGGGAGCAGATATGGTCGGGCCGGCTAAGCTATCTGCTCAAATAGCCGGGCCATGGATTGTCGTTGAAACGGGAGGAAATGTTCGCGGATGCCAGTCGAGAACAAGATCTTCGAGTTCGGACGGATTCAGTCGCCCGAGGACGGGTTGCTGGCCGGGCTCCTCTTTCTTGGACTCGCCGCGTTCGTCGTCTACCAGTACCGCAAGGACACGCGGGGAAAACCCACTTGGTTGCGAGTTGTGCTCACGGGCCTACGGTTATCGGTTTATGCCATTCTATTCTGGATCTATCTCGATCCCAGGTTGCGAACCGAAACCGTGGTGAAGCGGTCGTCACGCGTCCTCGTGCTGGCGGATGTTTCCCATTCGATGTCACTGGCGGACGAAAAGGAGATCCAGGCCGACAAAAACGAAAGTCGCTCCTCGCGCGTCGCCCGGGCAATGGAAAAGTCCCGGCTCGCGGAGTCGCTGCGTGAGAAGAATGACGTTGCCGTTTACACCTTTGGCAGAAGCTTGGAAAAGGGAGCGTTTCTTCCCAAGTCCGGCCTGATCGATGCGCTGGCTCCAGAGGACGTTACCTCCGCGGGTAAGGTCGACTGGAATGAAGTGTTGGCTCCTCGCGAAGCCGAGACCCGTTTGGGCGAAGCGCTGGCGGAACTGTTCCGCGAGGAGGCGTCTGCTCCGATCGCCGGGGTAATCGTGATTTCCGATGGCCGTTCGAACGCCGGTCCCTCGCCGGACCTGTCGCTCGCGGCGGCTCGTCAGGCGAAAGTCCCGATCTTCACGGTCGGATTGGGAGTCGAAGAAATGCCCGTCAATCTCCGAATTGCTGGCCTCGAGGTTCCGGCGCGGGTATTTCTCGGAGACGACATTAAGATACGGGCCACGCTCCAAGGAACGGGCTTGAGCACCGCTTCCGCGACGGTCGCCGTCGATCTGGAGGACGCGGACGGCAAAGATGCGCCCCGTCGGCTCGATACTCGCGAGGTGGCGTTTCCGCCGGACGGATCCGTCGTGCCGATCGAAGTACCGTACCTTCCCGACACGGCGGGCCAATGGCGGATTCGAATCCGCGTCAACGCCATGGAAGGGGAGATTCGACTGGATGACAACGTGGCGGCCACCGGATTCGAGGTCATGGATCAGCGCACCAAGGTGTTGCTCGTCGCTGGCGGGCCATCGCGCGAATATCAGTTCCTGCGCACCTTGCTTTTCCGCGATAAGTCGATCGAATTGGCCGTGCTTCTCCAGTCCGCGCGCGAAACCATCGTGCAGGATGCCCAAGTAGTGCTATCGGCATTCCCGAACACTCGCGAAGCGCTATTTGCATTCGACGCCATTGTCGCGATCGACATGGATTGGACGGCATTGGAACCCGCGACCCGGGATTTGCTCGTCGAATGGGTGGGAAATCAAGCGGGTGGACTGGTGCTGGTCGCGGGCCCGATCCACACGCCACGTCTGGCGCGCGACGAGACTCTGGACGAAATTCAGCAGCTCTATCCGCTCGTGCTCAAGTCGATTTTCTCGAGTCAATTGGAGGCGGGAATCGAGACACAACCTTGGCCGCTCCATTTCACGCAAGAAGGGGAGTCCGCCGACTTTTTGCGCCTCGACGACGATCCGGCGAAGTCACGGGAGCTGTGGAAACAATTTACCGGCTTCTATTCCTGTTACCCCGCCGTCAGTCTCCGGCCTGCCGCCAACGTGCTGGCCCAATTCTCCGATCCACGCGCGCAGGTGGGAGGACTGCCTCCGCCAGAGTTCGCCACCCAATTCTTCGGCTCCGGGCGCGTCTGTTACATCGGTTCCGGGGAGCTATGGAGGCTCCGGCGACTGGGGGAAGCCTATTATGATCGCTTGTGGATTCGCATCGTCCGCCACGTGATGCAAGGTCGCCTGCTCCGGGGAACGGGACGCGGCAGTCTCTTGCTCGAGGCGGATCGCTATGGGCTCGGCAGCACCATACCGGTGCGCGCCCGCGTGTTGAACAGTGACTTTCAGCCGCTCGTTGCGGACTCGATTTCTCTTTCCGTTGTCGGCCCAGAGAAAGAAAAACAAGAGATTAAGCTCGAGGCGCAACCGGGCGAAGCCGGAAGGTTCATGGGACTTCTGTTGGCGAACAAACCGGGAGAATTGAGGCTCCAGTTACCCATCCCGGAGTCGTCCGACGTGGTCGAGAGGCGGTTGCAAGTCACGGTTCCCGCCCTCGAGTACGACGATCCGCGAAGCGACCGTGAACTTCTCAAGCGGCTGGCCAAGGATTCGGGGGGTGAAACGATTGGGGTGGACGAGTTGACGAAAATCCCTCCTCTACTGGAGGATCGGACCGAGACGTCGGTGTTTTCCGGCACGCCGTCGGCGCTTTGGGACCGCGGCTGGGTGATTTTCGTGGTGGTTGCCCTCCTGGGAGTCGAATGGCTACTGCGCAAGCTAAGCGCGCTCGCGTGATGCGGGTTTGCATTGAGCTTCAGAAGAGAAATGGCGTGTTTCCGGCCCGGTCGCTTGGAGGGCGCTATCGAAAAGCGAGCAGGGGCGAGGCATTGTTTTTCTGAGCGGCTAAAGGCATTGGGAATCAACAGTGGCTTGGACGCGAGAAGCGAGTTCGTCCGATTGCCGCGACGGTTATCCTCCTTCCATCGCGGCGAGGATGCGGCGGAGCTTGGCGATCTCGTCGCGATTCAATTCGTTGACGCCGTCGCCGAAACAAACGTCCGATATTTCGACGGCAATATCATTATCCCCCATGTCCAAGTGGACGCGGGCATGCGGCTCGTTCATGGTGGCGTTGAACTCGAAATGGAACTCACGCCAAGAGGTGTTCAAATCGATCTTTTGGAGAATGCCCACGCCGCTCCAGGGATCGTTGGACTGGCTGGCGTTGAGTTCGACGGCCCGATCTTGATCCGCGCGGGCGCGGAAGGAGATCGCATACCGATGGCCGCGAGTGACGGGCCGCTCGGAGAGAACGAGTTGGACGTCGGAGGAAGTCTTGCCGGCGATCTTGTTGATTTCCGCGCGAATGACGGCCGGCCGGTCGGGTGGAAATCGAAACGTTGCTTCCGCTCCATGGTTGAGTTCCATGCGCACGTTCAAATGGCTGGCGGACACCACGGCGACTTCGGAGATTTCCACGGCGTTGGAGTCACTCCCCAGGTCAAAGTAAAGTCTCGCGTTCTCCGCGGTGGCGACGAATCGAAAGCGAAACGTTTGCCAGCTGGGGCTGAGAATGATTCTTTCGTAGAGGCCGGCGACTTGCCAAGGACCGTGGTTCTGCCCGACGCAAACGCCGATGCTTCGGGAAGCGTCCGATTTCGCCGAGAACGTCACGACGTACGATTCTCCCTCGGTTAATCGCATGCGGTGTTGAATGAGTTGAACGTCCGTGAACTGGGCGGCGGGCGCGTCGATCTCGACGCGAGTGACGTCGGGGAGTTCCGGAATGTGTTCCAGACGGGCGGCGGCGCCATTGTGCAGGTAAATCTCTCGCAGCGGCGCGGATCCCACGGACAGACGAGGTTCGGAAAGAAACACGTTCCCGGGAGCGGTGCCCAGGTCCAAAAAGATTCTGCTCACGTCGTTGTCCGCCGCGGGCACGAAGGTGCGACGAATGAACTTCCAATCCGATGTGAGTTTAATGTCGGCGACGTAGATGAAGGACTCCCAGGGAGCGTGAGCCTGGCCGACCGCGAAATGGACGGACCTTGGCGTCTCCGAGCGCGCCCAGAAGGAAACCACGTGTTCAACGTTGGCGACGACCTTGAGAGGGGAAACGTGCACATGAATCAAGCGGTTCGCGGGAACTCCCTCGGATATCGCCACGTGAATCGTTTTCGGGTGTTCCGACGGAAAGTAGATCGTTGCTTCGGTGATCGAGTTGTCCTCGAAACGCCAGCTTCCCCTGCCGACGTCCTGTAGATTCTCTTCCAGCGTAAATCCTCCATGCCGTTTCGGAGCAAGTCGCACGGCGTGAAGTTCGCGGAGGGTCTTTTCCGTGCTCGCTTCGATCCGGTCTTGAAGATCGCGGGGGAGCGAATTGCGGCCTTTGTTCAGATCGAGTCCCCAGAACAGATTGTTCTTTTCCTCCACGCCGAGGAACTCGCAGAGGTTGGTAAAGGTGTTTCGATTGGAAATCAGGTCCTCGTAGCGGACGACGGCGATCTGGTCGGCGAAACGTCCACGTTTGGCCGCGAGGAGCTTTTGGTTTCCGTCGTTCCATAGGCTCATCCAATTTTGAAAATCACGCTCGGAAAGATTCCATTTTACCTTGGCGGAGGACCAGACGTTGACGGGGTCGCGGTAGATCCACGCGATGAGGACCCCGTAGTCGGCGTATTCTTCGAGCACGTCCTCGACCGACCTTTTCTGGACTTCGCTGATGGGTTTGAGGATGATCCTTCGCTTGATTCTCCAGAGCCGGCCACGGATTTCGGGTTCGGGCCGGAGAAAGTGATTGATGTATAGGGGGCCTTCTTCTCGTTCCGTCTCCATTTGCAGCGCGGGGTCCTGGCCGAGCGCTTCGATGAGGGCGGTCGTGCCCGATCGTTGCATCCCCATGACCATGATCAGTTTGTTCTTGTAGATGATTGCGTCGTCGTGCACGGCTGTCTCGAATGTCTGAATCTGTTTCGATGGAAATATGCAATCGACACGTACTACGTCCAGGTCCACTATTGTTCCCAAGGGCTCCGCCTTGGCAAAATAGGGGGGCGCAAGACCTGCTATCGCATTCGTCCTCGATAACTCGGCTGCAGCGCTGTAAGTGCCGGCGAATCACTCGTCGCCCAAGGACTATTCGATCTTTACGTCCGCGATATCGACGTGGCCGACATTGCCACCGAGATCAAATTGCAGGCGCGCGGATTTGTCCTGACCATTGGCCTTGAACTCCAATCGATGCGGTTGCCAGTTCTGCGTGAGTTTGATGGTGGTTGCCAACCCGAGGTTATTCCACGGTGGCGCACTTTGCCCCAAAACGACCTTCGCGGAGCAAGGTTGGGATGCCCGAGCCCGAAAGGTGATCGCGTAGTTTTTCCCATTGTCGACGGCTAGGCCGTCCTTCTTCAGCTTGACTTGCCAAGCAGGGCCAGGAGTGGCTTGGGGAAGAACGACGCGGAGGGCGGAAACGCCCGCCGCCTGAGAATCAAGTTCGCCGACGGCACTCTTGTGGAGTTCCAGCGTCCAGCCGTCCTGGAGGGACACGGCATTGGGGCTAGGCGGTTTGGGAGCCACGGCGGATTTGGCGACCTTTGCCGGCGTTGCTGATTTGGGAGTTGTGTTAGTGTCGCTACCTGCCGCCGGTTTTTCCGCGCCGTTTTTGGCGGGTTTGGAGGCGGCAACCGTCGCCGGTGCCGCTGCGGGTTTTTCCATCACGGCCGCTGGCGTCGGCTTCGAAGCTGGCAGCGGAATCGATCCGGCCAATAAGTTCGTTTTGCCGTCCTGTAGACGCACTTGGCGGATCTCCACGCCGGTGGTATCGCTACCCAGGTCGAAGAATACTCGCGCGTTGTTGTCGTCAATGTTCGGTGTAAAGGGAATCTTCAACGTCTGCCATTCTTCCTTCAGCTCGATGTCGTTGAACACCCCGAGGTTGTTCCAGGGGGCATGCGCCTGGCTGACGCCGACCGCGATTTTTTTGGGGGCTAGCGAACGCGCTTCCAGACTCAACTCGTACGGATGATTGGCGTGTAGCTTGACCGCATCGCGAGTCAGCTTGATGTGCCAGCTAGGTCCGCCGGTGGCCTTTTGAATCGCGACCTGCATCATCCCCTGTTCGCTGTTGGTTGGAAAGACGATGGATGCCTGGGCACCCTCGTGACGTTCGAGATTCCAACTCGGGCCGGTTGTCGCGGGCGGATTGGCCGGAGGCGGGGCAGGCTTTTCCGAAGGCATCGGCTGCGTCTTGGACGTATTCTCCTTGGTCGGTGGCGCGGTCGGACTTGGTTGAGGTTGTGGTGGATTCACCGGAGTCGGACTCGGCGGCGAAACGTTGGGACTCGGGGGTTTGTCGGGCATCGGATTCGTTGGCGCTGCTGGAGTCTCGGTTTTCGCTGCGACGGCAGGACCTGGCACTGGCGATGGATTCCCCGCTTCGAGGACGTTTTGGCCTTCGGAAACGAGGGAAACCTGCTTGAGTTCTGTGGCTCGCCCGTCGGAACCGAAATCGAAGACGACTCGGGCGTTGGCTTCATCGGCATTCGCCTGGAAATTGAGCCGGTAGGTGGTCCATTTGGAGGTCAGGTTCAGCCGTTGCGCCAAGCCGAGACTCTTGCCCCCTGGCCCCGCTTGTCGAATACCCGCCGTGATGGATCGCGGCTGATCGCTGCGACATTCGAAGACGAGTACAAACGGCTGACGCGAGCGAACGGCGACGGGGGGCGACATCAGCATTCCTCCCGTCCCGGGAGAAGAAAAGGCGATTCGTGCTGCTTGGGGCAAATCAGCGATGGCGGAGATGGTCGCTACGTTGGCGGGTTCCAACTGCCAGCCCGCGAGCGGACCGGTCGGTTCTCCCGATACCTGGGCGCAGACGACGAAGAGTATCGCCAGGGCCAGGTTTGCGAACTTGATGACGCTTTTCTGCACGATCTTCCTCTCTTTACGACGGTTTGGATTTCGCCGGTGCGCGTCCAAGGGCTCGATAGATTGGGGCACTCCCTGGCGCAGACGAAGATGTTGACGTACACTTCGTCGCGCGACGCGATCGCGGCCTGGTACCCAATGGAAACATCGCCATCCCGGGCATGCCTAGCGGCGCCCGGGACAGGGTTGCCTACCGAAGTTCAAGCCCTTGACTTGTCTCAAATGTACGGTGTATTGCTTGGCACCATCAAGCGGAAATGTCAGGATTTTCCAATTGTTCAAGCCTTCCAGGAAATTTAACGCTCGATATCGCGGGCACCGGGTTGTGTCGTATACTATGGGGCGTCAGGAACCGAATTCTAAAAAGTGGCATGCGTAGGTCACTTCTCGTGGATGGGGTGGGAGAAGCGGGCCCCGATCCGTGACGTCGTCCCGGCGGTTCCTTCGGTGCGTTGCTGATCGCAACCGGTCGGTTTGTGTTTCACTCGAAGGGGTGCCCTGGTGGATTTTCACGTCACCGAGTGCTTCAAGCACACGGATTCAAGAGGGTATTTGGTGGAGTTTCTTCGTGGCAGTGACATGGGGGACCTGGGAAGTCCATTCGGCCAGATCTATTTCGTGACGTTTGAGCGCCCGTTTCAAGTTCGCGGCAATCACTATCACACGCGCGGAACGGAGTGGTTTGGCGTAGCGCATGGCGAACTTGAGGTGATACTCGAGGACGTACAAACCAAAGAACGAGAGAAATTCATTCTTCGATCGGATGACCGATCGTTCACGCGTCTGACGGTGGGTGCCAACGTGGCCCACGCGTTTCGCAACCTGAGTCCGACGGCGGTGTTGCTCGACTATTGCACGGAAGAGTTCGATCCTCGGAATCTGGACCGCCATCCCTACCTATTGCTGCCGCCAACCATGGAATAACCGCAGCCGGTTGAGGTAGCGCGCGAGGGATGGGTTGTCATCGACCCGCATCGGAGGCACGCGTGGCACGGACTCCATTCCTCGAATTCCGGTTAACGTCATGAAAGAACGCCCGACCAACGGCGATCCACTTCTGGATGGCCACCTTTCTCTGGAAACAACCGAGCCGATCGCCGTCGGGCACGGTTGGATCGCGGGGGTGATTTCCGCGGTTTTGGGCGTCGTCGGATTGGGTGCGGTGATTTGCATCCGGTTTCCTTCATTGACGGTTCCCGCCTGGCGTTACCACTATCCGCTTTTTTATCTTCGGGGCACGCTGCATCTGGTGTTGGTTACTCCTCGTTCCTTCTGGGAACGTTGAGCGTATGCCTGCGACGAAACAAGATGCTGGGGACGGTCGGGATCGTCTGCGTGTTGTCCGCCGCCTTGTTGGGGGGAGCGTTTGTTCCGCTTGGAGATCCTCGTCATGAGACTTTTCTGGGTCTCGACTGGTTTGTCCTAAATCTGATGGTCTATTCCGCGGTGTACATCCCGTTGGAACGATTCTTTGCGAAGTACCCCGAGCAACCGACCTTTCGCAAGGAATGGCACGTCGATCTGGCATACTTTTTCATCAACACGCTATTGGTGCAAATCACGAGCTTGTTGACGGTGCAGCCCGCGATGGTGCTGTTCGATTGGGCGCGCGTCCCGTGGGTTGCGACCTTCGTTGCGCGTTTGCCGATCCTGTTGCAAGTGCCGCTCTGCGTTCTCGTCGCCGACTTCGCGCAATATTGGATCCACCGGGCGTTCCATTCCGTGCCGATGCTTTGGCGTTTTCACGCGATTCATCATTCGGTCGAGGCCATGGACTGGCTTGCGGGCTCAAGGCTGCATCTGTTTGACGCGATACTGACCCGCGGATTGACGTTTATTCCAATCTATGTCCTCGGCTTTTCGCAAGCCGCCGTTGTTGTCTACGTGATCGTCGTGGTGGTGCAGGCGACGTTCATTCACGCCAACGTGAAGTGGGAGTTCGCTCCGGTTCGCCGGGTGGTGGCGACGCCCTGTTTTCATCATTGGCACCACGCGGCGGAACCCGAAGCCGTCGACAAGAATTTCGCGGTTCATACCCCCCTCTGGGATTGGCTATTCGGAACCTATTACCTTCCCGAACGCTGGCCCCGTCAGTACGGCTTGTGCGGCGAGCGAGACGTTCCGTCTGGATGGTTCTCACAATTAATCCATCCCTTCCGCCCACCGGCGAACGGAACGTCTGCCTTGCAAACATTGATGGACCCGTCGCGGTCATTGTTCGGACGGATATTCAACGGGTATCGATGGCTGGGCGCGCGGCGATTGCCCCGGGCGAACGTTCGCGGGGGGAAAGTTCGTTCAAGGGAGCGTTTTCAGGAACGCGTCGAGTTCGTCGAAATAGCCGTCTGGCGTTTCGGACTCGTGTTTAAGGTCGTGAAATGTGATGAACTTTTTCGGGTATGGCCTCGGCACGGTCATGCAGCCGACAGCAACTCGAAGGGGACGACGTCGTCGGTGTCGGAATGACTTTGAAGCAGTGGACCGCGATAGTTCGCGATTTTGTCCTCCGAGTTGAGCCGGACGCGCATCAGGTGAAGCGGAGCCCACCAGTAATGGTGGGCGGAGACGTCAGGCAAGGAAATAAACGTGCCGTTGACAATGAGTCCACGCGCGCCATCGCGGGCGGCCAATTCAATCGCGATCGCCCCGCCGAGCGAGCGTCCCATCAGGACGATCCGCGGTTCGGGAACGCTTTCTCGTTCCGCGAGCCACTTTCTCGCGGCGCGCGTCCGCGTACAGATCCGTTTCTCGTTTCGAGTGTTCCACCGTCGCTTTTTCCAAAGCCGCGATAGTCAAAATCCAGCACCGCCACCCTTGCATTGCATGAAGACGCCGGAGGAGGGGTGCGTCATAGGACAGGTTTCCGCCACTGCCATGGCAATAGAGGAGAACCGCGCGCGGAGATTTACAGGGAACATACCAGCCGACGAGTGGAGTCCCGTCCTCGGATGGAAAGGACACTTCCTCGAATGGCAGTTCCTTCGGGTTCCAGTTGCCGTAGGTCGCGGGGAGCGGAATGAACCAGTATTTGAACTCCCTGAGGTTCACGTGCAGAATCTTCGCAACGTACAGGACGAAGAGAAGGCAAGTCCCCGCCCAGAGCAAAGACGCCTAGCCCATCGCCGAAATCCACTTCGCTTCGAACGAGCTGGCCTCCTGGTTCCCCATGGGATTGGAATATGTGGCCGGCTCGTTTGGATTCATCGTCGTTACCATGGGAATGAAATGTCCTCAATAGGCACGCGAAATCGATTCCCGCACCGTCGGACTGTTTTCCGATTCGCACGAAGGCGTGTATCCGCGCCATTCGACCGGTTGGTTCTCAGGCCCTACGAACGCCTTTCATTTATCTTCGCGATTCAAGACCATCCTATCCACGACGACCTCGGGCGGAAAACAGCGCGTGGTCGAGATGCGAGGAAAGGCCTGGCGGGCATCGGGGATCGAATCTGGAGGGAGAAACGATGGAATGCGAGCCTTTTCGGCGTGTAAAAGGTGGACCGTGGAGCCATGCGGAAGCCTGCTTTGGCGGAAAGCGGACCGGCCTGCACGACTATTGCTTCTCTCAGCGGCCATGGGTTTCGAAGACATGAGTTCAAAAGATTAGCCGATTAACGGGAAACGAGGACTGGATGAGTGAACTGCGTTTCGATGGTCGCGTGGCGTTGATCACGGGAGCGGGCGGTGGCTTGGGAAAGACCTATGCGCTCGCATTGGCGGCGCGAGGGGCAAAGGTGGTCGTCAACGACCTGGGCGGAAACGTTGACGGCACTGGACAGAGCAAAAGTCTGGCGGATGAAACGGTCGATGAAATTCGATCCGCGGGGGGAGAGGCCGTTGCCGATTACAACTCCGTCGCCACTCCCGAGGGGGGAGCGGCGATGGTGAAGGGGGCGGTCGACGCCTTTGGTCGCATCGACATTGTCATCAACAACGCCGGTATTCTTCGCGACAAAAGCTTCGCGAAAATGCTTCCCGAAGAATTGGAGCTTGTGCTCGACGTCCATCTCAAGGGCGCGTTCTTCGTTTCGCAGCCCGCGTTCCAGGTGATGAAGCAGAACAATTACGGTCGATTCGTATTCACGTCCTCGGCGGCGGGTCTCTTTGGCAACTTCGGCCAGGCAAATTATGGAGCGGCCAAACGAGGACTCGTGGGGCTCTCGAACGTTATCGCGATCGAAGGTGCCAAGAACAACATCCATTCGAACGTCATCGCGCCCCTCGCCAAGACGCGGCTTTCGCAAGACGTTCTCGGCCCCATGGCCGACGTGCTCGATCCGAAACTGGTGACGCCGATGGTGGTCTATCTCGTGTCGGAACAATGCACGTTGACGCATGAAATCTTCTCCGCGGGGGGAGGCCGGTTCGCGCGCGCGTTCGTTGGCTTGACGCCCGGGTGGTTCGCAGGCACGACGCCACCGGCGCCCGAAGCCGTTGCCGAGCACCTGAATCAGATCATGGATACCCAAGGCTTTACCATTCCCACTTCCGCGGGAGAGGAAATCATGCTCTTGGGCAAATGCCTCAACGGTTAGCGTGGCGGGCGCTGCCCGACGCTTATGGACGAACCAACTTGGGAAATTCATCGTGGCTCGGCGTCAGTGCTGGTTCTCGCCTGGCGAGATGGAATCCACGGGTAATGAAGGATGATGGAGGGAGGAAAACATGCCGATTGATCTCGATAAAGCCGTGGGCGCCGTGCTACCCGACGTGGCCATTCGTTGGACCCCCGACGACGTGATCCTTTATCATCTCGGAATCGGTGCCGGCGATCGTCCCACGGATCCGCGCGAACTGGCGTACGTCTATGAGCAAGGACTCAAGGTGCTTCCCAGCTTCTGCGTGATCCCAGCGATGGAAGCGGTGCGCGGCATGCATTCGGTTCCCGGCTTGACCTTCAACCCCGCGCTTGTACTGCATGGCGAGCACGAAATCGAGATGATGGCGCCGCTGCCCGTCGCCGCCAACGTGATTAACTCGGGGCGGATCAAGGCGATTTACGACAAGCGGAAGGCCGCCGTGGTCGTGATCGAGACCGAGACCAAGGACGAAACGGGTCGGCTCCTTTGCTACAACCGTTGCTCCGTGTTTTTAAGGGGCGAAGGGAGTTTTGGCGGTCCTTCTGGCCCGAAGACGGCCCGCGAACTTCCTAATCGATCCCCTGATCAGGTGATCGAGTCTCCGACTTTGCCGCAACAAGCGCTACTCTATCGGCTCTCGGGAGACAAAAATCCGTTGCACGCGGACCCCCATTTTGCCGGACTTGCCGGTTTCGACCGTCCTATCCTTCACGGACTCTGTTCTTATGGGATCGTCTGCAAAGCTATCGTGGAACATTGCTTCGATGGCGATACCACGCGGATGCAGTCCTATTCCGTCCGATTTCGTGACGTCGTCTATCCGGGGGAAACGATCGTGACTTCCCTTTGGAACGAAGATGGCCGAATCCTCGTGCAGGCACACGTCAAGGAGCGGCAATCCCTGGTGCTCACCAACGCATGCGTGACCATTAACGGCTAGATTGAACATGTGCCGGCAGTTCACTTTGTCGAAACGCGTGCGCAAATCCGTCGGTTGATGCCGTTCCCCCACCTGTTACACTGGAAGTACGGGTCCGGGGAGCCTACGCGTGCATCGTGGTCGGTTGAAAACCAAGTCTGTTGAATTATTTCTCGTCGCGAGTTTCGCGACCTTCGCCTGTTCTTCCGTCCATGCCGACGACGCCCGGGCCGAGGGACCGATCGCCAGCGACGAGGACGTTGCATTCTTTGAATCCCGGATCCGGCCGGTGTTCTTCGAACATTGCTGGAAGTGTCACGGGAAGGAGGGGAATCCCAAGGGAAACCTCCGTCTGGACTCCCGCGCGAATATCCTGAAGGGGGGGAAACGGGGGCCCGCCTTAATACCCGGCCGACCCGAAGAAAGTCTCTTGCTCCAAGCCGTCCGCCACGATCCGGATAGCGACCTGAAAATGCCGCCGAAAGCTCGATTGCAGGATCCTCAGGTCGCGGATCTCGCGGATTGGATCAGCAAAGGGGCCCCGTGGCCGGCAGGGAAGGAATTGGCCGCGAAGTCGCCAGCGGGGGAGCGAGAAAGGGATTGGTACCTCCAACCTTTGCGAGTTCCTCTGGTCCCCACGGTCAAGACGTCCCGGGTGCCAGCCTCGCCGATCGATTCCTTTCTCTTGTCAATGTTGGAGACGGAGGGATTGACACCTGCTCCCGCGACGGCTCGGCGGACGTTAATACGCAGAGCGACTTTCGATTTAATCGGTTTGCCTCCGACGCCCGAGGAGATTGACGCGTTCCTATCCGACAAGAGTCCAGACGCTTTTGCGAAAGTGGTCGATCGCCTTTTGGCGAGCCCCCACTACGGCGAACGCTGGGCGCGGCATTGGCTCGATGTCGTGGGCTATGCCGAGACGGACGGGCACCAGTACGATCCCAACAAGCCGCACGCGTTTCGATATCGAGATTATGTCATCGATGCGTTTCAGAGGGACGTTCCCTTTGATCAATTCGTCAGAGAGCACTTCGCGGGCGATCTTCTGGAGCATCCTCGCTACAGCGAAGACGGGGCGGTGAATCTGTCGGCGATCGCCACCGGATTTCTTTGGCTCGGCGAAGTACAAAATATTCCCGTCGATCCTGCCAAGGCGCGCGCGGATCGAGGGGAAAAACAGATCGACGTCTTGGGCAAGGCGTTTCTGGCTCAGACTCTCGCGTGCGCCCGTTGCCACGATCATAAGTTCGATCCGATTACCACCAAAGACTACTACGGGCTCCTGGGTATCATTTACAGTTCGAGTGAATGCCAACGAAGCATCGATACTCCCGCGAGGTCAGGTCAGATCGCGCGTGCCGTGGCTGAATTAACTCCCCTGAAAAAAGAGTTCGATCGACTGCAAGCCATCGATCGGTTGGAACGGCGACGTCGGCAGTTCGCGCGACTCTCGGACTACCTCCTTGCGTCCCAAGCTGCGCTCCATGGCAAGGACACGAGCCGACCCGCGGAGAAAAGTCCGTTGGATTCCGGCGAAGTGAAGGCATGGGGGGACTACCTCGAAGCTGCGGAGTCGCGACGCGATCCGATCTTTTATGCCTGGGGACGATTGTCACGTTTGTCGGAGGACCAGATACGCGTGCAAAGCGGTACTTTGGGGGAACGGCTGAAATCGCTCGACGTCGATATCGGCTCTGACGCTCAAAGTTTTGAGGACTTTGAAGGGAATGGCTTGGAGCAATGGGAGAATGTCGGCTGGGCGTTCCAGGAGGGAGCCGTCGAAGGAACACTGCTTCGCCCCGCTGCGGGGAAGGGGAATCATTGTCTCGACAGTGGCGCGGTGACGGATCGACTCACCGGCCGGCTGTTGAGTCCGCCGTTTCGGGTCACGAAGCGTTACGTGCATCTGTGGATCGCGGGAACGAAGAATGCCGAGAAGGCGTGCGTGAGCGTGATGGTGGCGGGGCAGCGCGCGCCAAAAATGACGGCAACGGGCGAAGGTCATGAGGAATGGAAGTTGATTTCTCTCGATGCCAAGGATGTCTACGAGCAAGAGGCGCGCATAGAAATTCTTGACGACGACGAAACGGGTTTCCTTCGGGTCGACGACATTTTCTTTTCGGACGAACTGCCGAGGCAGTCGCGCCGGCCCAATGTTCGAGTCGCCGAGGCTCTCGTCGAATCGTCGCCGAAAACACATGAAGAACTCGCGATCCTCTACCAAGTCGTTTTTTAGAGGCGATCGACGCCGGACTCCGAAATCTTCGCGAGGACAAATCTCTAGCGGAGAAAACGACGGCGGGGGAAGGAGAGACGATCTCTGGCGATGGACGCTCGACGCCCCGATTCCTTATCCGACAATCGCGGAGACGGAGAAAGCCGAAGCGGCATTGAATCCCCAAGAGAAAGAAAGGCTCGGCGAAATCGACAAAACGAGGAAAACGATCGAGAACGAATTTCCATCCGCGAGCTACGCGCTTGCCACGCGGGAAGGAAAAGCTCTAGACCTTCGAGTTCAAGTGGGTGGAAATCCCGCCAACTTGTCGGATACCGCGGTTCGGGGCGCGCCGGCAAGCCTCTTGTTTGACGGACCATTGGTCATCGAAACGGGAAGCGGACGACGGGAATTGGCGGAGTGGATGGCTTCGCCCAAGAATCCGTTGACGCCGAGAGTGATCGTCAACCGGATTTGGCAGCATCATTTTGGTCGTGGACTGGTGGGGACGCCGGATAATTTTGGTGCCATGGGGGAGCGACCTAGCCATCCCGAGTTGTTGGACTATCTCGCCGCAAAGTTTATCGAGAATGGTTGGTCGATCAAGTCGATGCATCGATTGCTCATGCTCTCGAGTGCCTATCAGCGGTCGAGTCAACGAAATGATGCGTCGGCATTAAAAGATCCGCGAAACATTCTGCTGACGTCGATGCCGGTCCGCCGACTAGAAGCGGAATGCGTCCGGGATGCCATGCTTCAGGTGGCCGGGAACTTGGATTCGACGAGGTTTGGGCCGAGCGTGCCGATGCACATCACGCCGTTCATGGTCGAGGGACGTGACCTGCCTAGCCGTTCGGGTCCGCTCGATGGGGCGGGGCGACGGAGTATTTATCTCGAAGTTCGCAGAAATCATCGCGAGCCGATCTTCTCTGCCTTCGATTTTCCCAAGCCGGACGCGCCCGCGGGGAGTCGCGATGTCTCCCTGGTTCCTGGGCAAGCGCTGGTCTTGCTCAATGACGCATTCGTGGCCCATGAGGCGGAGGTCTGGGCTAGAAAAGTGCTTCGTTCATCCACTTCGAACACCGATCGACTCCGCGAAATGTACGTTACCGCGTTGGCTCGGCCGCCGAGAGACAAGGAATTGCAAGCCGTAGAAGCCTTTCTTGCCGCTCAAGAGCAGCGTTACCTGGCCCTCGACATGGAAAGATCAAATGCCAAGCGGAGGGCGTGGGCCGACATTTGCCAGGTGCTCTTCAATCACGTGGAGTTCTTGTTCGTTTACTGACCAACGGCGACGAGTGAGCACCCGGTGGTCGTGTAAGGCTCGATTGAGAAAAAGAAGCGTGTGAGCTACGATGGATGTCTCCTTCGAGACGGGGCGTGTTTGCATCGCCGTGGTATGCGGACAGTACGCCCGAGGATTTTGAAGCGAGCCCGAAGAGCCGCGAGTCGTTTGACACGCTAGTGAGAATCGATCCAGACCGTTCATGGATGCTCCGCATGTGATGGGTATGGCCAAAGATTCGCGGCGAGGACCTGTTTGATGCATGAAGGAGACGGACACACGCTGAAGTTGACGCGCCGTCGGATGCTCTTTCGGAGTGCCGGTGGTTTCGGCGGCCTTGCGCTCGCGGGCCTGCTGGGATGCACGCGGTCGCCGAGCGGCAAAACAAATACATCCGTCACCGCCAGTCCTGGGAAATGTCAACGTGTGATCTTTCTCTACATGGACGGTGGTCCATCGCAGATGGACACCTTCGACCCCAAGCCGCGGCTGGCACGCGAACATGGCAAGCCGATCGGCATCGAAACGCCGGCCACGCAGTTCAACATCGGCAAAACCATTTGTAAATCGCCGTTCGCGTTTTCCCAGCATGGAGAATGCGGCGCGTGGGTGAGTGAGATTTTTCCCCACTTGGCGCAACGGGTCGACGATCTCTGTTTCATTCGCTCCATGGTGGCGGATCACTCGGAACATTCCGCCGCCAACTACTTCATGAACACGGGCATCGGCGTTCAAGGCCGGCCGAGTATCGGCTCCTGGGTCACCTATGGCATGGGAAAAGAGGTCGACGATCTCCCCGGATACGTTGTCTTGGACGGGGGGCGAAGTCTGTTTGGTGGGATGACTTGCCTGGGAAATGGCTTTCTTCCCTCGGAATTCCAGCCGACCTTGTTTCGCCCGGGGCCTCATCCCGTGGAGGACATAACTCCTCGAGAGCCGGTCGCGGACCTGCAAAAGGCAAAATTTGACCTCCTCGGGCAACTTCATCGCGATGCCTTAGAGGTGGCCGGCAAGTCACGCGAATTGGATGCGGTGATTGCGAATTACGAACTAGCGTTTCGCATGCAGATCGCCGTTCCGGAACTCGTTGACCTGAGTCGCGAGTCACGCGCGACCAAGACGCTTTATGGCATGGATCAGAAGGAAACCGAGCGTTTCGGGACCCAGTGCCTTCTGGCGCGCAAGCTATTGGAGCGTGGGGTTCGCTTCGTGCAGTTACTGGCTCCAAAATTGGACGGCCTGGATCAATGGGACCAACATGAGGATCTGGAAAAGGGACACCGGGCTAATGCACTCGCCGTCGATAAGCCAATTGCCGGACTCCTCAAAGATCTGAAGGATCGAGGTTTGTTGGATTCGACGTTGGTGATTTGGGGGGGCGAGTTCGGACGTACACCGATGGCCCAAGGGGCCCCGAATGGAAATCACGGCCGGGATCACAATCCCTTCGGCTTCACGATGTGGCTCGCCGGTGGAGGCATCAAGGCAGGCGCGACCTTCGGCGTAACGGACGAATATGGCTATTTCGCCATTGAAAACAAGGTGCATGTTCACGACTTGCACGCGACGGTTTTGCATCTTCTCGGTATCGACCACACGGCTTTGGTCTACTCCTATGGCGGGCGCGAGTATCGGCTTACCGACGTATACGGTGAGGTGGTTACACCCCTGCTGGGATAGCTAGGGTATCGAAGCCAACCCGCCGATTTCAATTCCTTTGGCGACGGTGCTGAAAGCAAACTACAGAATGCCGTGAAGGGGGCCCCCTTTAACGGCGAGCGAGTCGACGCGCCGCGTAACTTCAGGGTCTTCCACCAGTGGCGGGGCATGACGCGGTTTGATCCGGGCGTCAATGACCAATGGACCTTTGCATCCCCAATGTTTTTCGCGGACGAAGTATTCGATGCCGTGAATGTCGCTTGCGGGATTGGATCGGGTAAAAGTCACCCAAAGAAAGTTGTTAAGCGTCTTGGCGGTGAACTCGCTGTCATCGGTGAGCAAGACGATCGCAAACTGTCGCAGAGGGTCGTTGGGGCCAAAGAATTGGCAAAAGGTCTCCACCTGGGACGCGGGAGTTGTGTCACCGGTCTGGCAGCGGGGAGCGGTTACCGCCAGCACGCCAGGGAGACAAATCTTCGGTTTCGAGAAACCCTCCGGAAGTCGCAGGTCTGCAGGCAGCTCTCGAACGAGTGAACGACGGGCGGGACCGGCGGCGGCAATGACCACCTTCGAGCCTTCATTCAGGCCCGTTCCCGAATAGTCGAGCGTGTCGATGGTGGTGCAGGTCTGAAAGTGAAGGTCGGTTCGCCAGTCGACCCGTTCGAGTAGGTGCGTGAAGAATGCTTCGATGTCGTGAATGTCGAGGGACGGGTTATCCTCTTTGGCGAGGATGAGCAGATATTTGGCAAGCGAAAGTTGACCTTGGCCGAGAATGGCGTTGGCGCAGGTGAGCAATTCCTGGGGTCGCCGCGTCGCCGTGTAGGGAACGTAACGTTCGCTCCCAATCGCTAGGAGTAGTGGATGCACGCCGGCGGCATCGACGGCGTGAACCGCGTGGACGCCGTGGACGACGGTGGGAATGATTGGGCCGGTGAGCTCATGAATGAAGGCGCCGAACGCGGTGTCCTCTTGTGGCGGCCTGCCGACGACGGTGAACGGCCAGATCGCGCCGCTCCGATGGCGGACCTTTTCGACCCGGAGGACTGGAAAATCGTGGGCGAGGCTGTAATAGCCCAAATGATCGCCGAACGGACCTTCGGGAAGTTGCTTGCCGTTGATGATGGTGCCACTGATGCAAAAATCGGCCTCGGCGGGAATCGGCAATTCCTTGGGCGGACGGACCATGCGAAGTCGCCGTCCTCCCAGCGCGCCGGCGAACGCCAACTCGGGGAGCCCTTCCGGCAGGGGCATGACGGCGGCCACCGTCATCGCGGGGGGACCACCAACGAAAATGTTGACTTTGAGTTCCTTCCCCTCCGCCAACGCGACGGCGTGATGGACCCCGATCCCGCGGTGAATCTGATAGTGCAGACCGATTTCACTGTCCGGGTGATATTGCCCTCCGCTCAACTGTACGCGGTACATGCCCAAGTTCGAATGGCGCCAGCCGGGCTTGCGAACGTCCTCGGTATATACCTGGGGCAAGGTGATGAATGCTCCGCCAGCTCGCCAGGCCGGGATGAACGGGGATTCCGTGGATCTTTCTGCTCCGGATCAGGCACGAGAATGTCTTGCGGTATCGACGAGAGCTTTGCTGGGCTCAGGCCAATTCGGTAGCGGAAAGTGCTTCGCGAAACACGGGAGTCTGCCTTCAGTTCCACCAGGTGACGCACGGCGGATAAGGCATCGCGGAAGAGAAAGCGAGTTCGATCGAGCGTGCCGAAAAGATTGCTGACCATGGGGAATCGGCGGCCATGACTCGCCGTAGTAGATGGCCGGCCCACCCGCCTGATAGACGCGTCTCCTGGATCTCGGCGGCTTCTGGATAAGGATCTACTTCCTGTTCGATTCGAACTAATTGGCCGAACGTTCCGGATCCTCGACGCATTCACGAAGATTCTTGTATCCCATCGGGTGTATTGTATGAGTGGTTGGAGGGAAGGACGTGGAAATCGTCGTTTGAGGGGTTAGCAAATGTCGCAGGCTTCGAAGGCATGGGACCGGATCCAATTTGCCCGGAACTATACGATCAGATTACTGGATTCGATTCCCGTGGAGGATTGGCATCGAGTGCCGTCCGCGGGTGTAAGTCACGTCGCCTGGCAAGCGGGACACCTCGCGATGGCACAGTTCCGGCTCTGTTTGGATCGGATCCGTGGCCACCGTGCGGACGACGAACGGATCATTCCGGCGACCTTCGTGGCTTTGTACGGTCGGGGCGGTATTCCGGATCCCGAAAAAAGCCACTCGCGGGACGATCTGTTGACGGTGCTTGAAGCCGTGCACCGAGCGGTGGGAGAAGAAATCTCGACTATGCCCGACGAGGCGCTCGCGGAACCGACGTCCACTCCCCACCCGCATTTTCACACGAAACTCGGGGCACTCGAGTGGTCGGCGAACCATGAATTGATTCATGCCGGCCAAATTGGTTTGCTCCGTCAATTCAGGCAGGATCCGATGTGGTGAAGCCGCGAGTGTTGCCCTATGGCCGGAAGCTTGCTCTCGGTTTTCGAAATGTCTTCGCTGTTTGCTTTCCGAGAACCCATGAACGCGCTTGAGAACGTGGCATTTGGCGTCAGGGTTTGACTTTGTCGGCAGGAGCGAGTTCTTCAAGCGAACGTCGGAGAACCAGGCGGGTCACCTCGGTCGCGAGTTCGATGCCGTGGAGAGGAACAGTTGTATCCTGCTTGCCCGCAAGGCGTCGTCGAAATGGGTCACCAGCTTTTGGAGTGACGCTCGATTCGAACCACGTGCTTGCGATCAGCAGGATTGGCTGGATATGGGGAGAGGATTGGTGAGATTCACGAGGAGGTTTTTGCTCCGCCTGCGCTTTGCAACAGGCGGCGTCGAAAGCGTAACCTGCGGCCAGAACAGGCCAGTGGAACATTGTGTTGATGCCGAGCGCACCTCGTCGTTGCGCGCCGAGTTGCGCAGCATCACCAGGATGAAAATGGCGCGATCGGCGAAGTTCGGTCCTCGGCGGTAGGCGCAGGGGCCGGTCGATCGTGCCGTCCGTACCACCAGGACACTGGCGCCCATCTTCATCGGTGGCGACCCCCAGGCAGCACTGGTCGCAATCCAGCCGCCGAGAGTTTGTCCGTCGAATAAGGTTTGCGTCGAAGCCGTTCGCCACGAGGTCACGATGCATTCGCGGATTCAGGCTCTCGTAGATCGTCCAGGCCGCGAGCGCGAGGAGGGGGGCGACTCCCGCAATCAACCACCCGCGACGACGTTGTCGAATGGGTGGAGGCTTGTCTCCCTTGCGGCGTCCGAACGGGGGGGGAGTCTTCGTCTCCGGCGCGCCGTCGCGCGGTTTGAGCGGGACGGTAGGTACGGTCTCCGGTACTTGCGTCGGCGATACGTTGTCCGACACCGGCAGGGGAATCGCGAACTCGCTACCCGCCCAGACACCCCCCGCGAGACTGTCGATATGCGCGAGCAAGGTGGGGTAGTCGGCGATCCGGTCGCCGGGATCGCGCGTCATCATCCAGGCGGTCAACTCGATGATTTCATCGGAAAGATCGGGTCGGCGATCGCGGAGCGGTTCAACATCTCCGACCAGCTTTTGCGCGATGATTTGGGCCAAGGTCCTGCCGCTAAAGGGAGGAACGCCGGCAAGCATGTGGTAGAGAGTAGCGCCAAGGGCGTAGATGTCGGCCCTCGCGTCGAGCCGCTCTCCCTCTAATTGTTCGGGCGCGATGTAATTCGGACTGCCGATCGGCGTGTCGAGGGAGGTCATGCGCGTGCGGGCATCGGCTTCGGCCACCAGAAACGCCAGGCCGAAGTCGGCGAGCTTTACCATCGGAACCCCCTCGGGTAGATGGCTTCCCTCGGGTGGGTCCAGGAGCAGGAGATTGGCCGGTTTGATGTCTCGGTGAATGATTCCTTGTTGAGTGGCGTACGCCAGTCCGAAAGCCGCCTGGCGGAGAATGCCGAGAGCCGTTCGTTCGTCCAGGGGGCCGAGCCGATCAATTCTTTGTTCAAGGTTTTCGCCGTCGACCAATTCCATGGCGAAATAAAGACGTCCCTCGTGTCGGCCAAAGTCGTGCGCCGCGACGATATTCGGGTGCCGGAGCCGGCCGACGGTCATGGCCTCATGTTGAAAGCGAGCGATGGCCCCCGAGTCGGTCATGCGGCTGACGAGAACGGTCTTCAGCGCAATGACGCGGTCGAGCGTGGTTTGACGGGCGCGATAAACCACTCCCATTCCCCCCTGACCGATGACTCCCTCGATCACATAGCCGGGTACGGTATCGCCGGGATGAAGCATGGTTTCGACGATATCGAGTTCCACGACGTCGAGCATGCCGCGTTGGAGGACGACTTCGGTGGGAGTAATGCCGCGCGTCGCCGCCTGCCGCGCGATTTCCCTCGCGGCGTCTGGACTCAGCATGGCGAGTTGAGTCGCGACGGCGAGAAAGTCCTTGGAGGATTCGGATTCCGGCCGAGAAGGGACTGTCATGACTTCGTCATCGCGCGACGGACTCCTTTTCGTGATTGATCGCGTCGAGTTGATCGAGCAACACCTTGATGGAGGGGCGGTCGGCGTGATTGGCGCCGATGTACGCGAAATGGACCTTTCCGTCGGAGTCCAGGATATACGTCGACGGCTTGGCGAGATTCTCTTCGATCCCCAATCGTTTAACCATCTCGAGTTCCAAATCCAAGAGGAACGGGAAGATCGCGGACTCCTTCTCGGCTTGTTCCTCCATCTTGAGGTTTCTCCAGAACTCTTGTGCGCGGGTTTGATCGCGGGGCTTGCGCACGGGAAACACAACGACTACCTCCGCATTCTTGGAAGCGAATTTGTCGTAATTGGCGATCAGACGGGAAGTTTGAGTCGCACAATACATGCAAAAGCTCCCAAAGTAGCCGCGTGTGAACACCAGGACCAGGCTCTTACCCTCCAAATACTTTTTGATGGGTACTTCCCGGCCATCCGGATCGGTGAACGTGAGATCCGAGAAGTCCGTCTGCTGGGGGGTGGGAACGGAGAGAGGGGCGGCGACCGACGCTTGCGTGCCGACGGAAGGGGATTTCGACGGGCTCTCACGCTGTTGACAGCTGATCGCGACCGCGAGACCGAAAACCAACAACTTGCCACGCACTGGACGCTTATTCATCCGCTCATCCTTTCACGCGATGACTGCGTCTCGACACCACTTTTTTGATTATACCGAATGGCGACTCGCAGGTCGCTAAATCAAGACGATTTTCATTCATTGCCAGGTGCCGCGGGCCCGCGGGGAATTGGTCGGAGAACTTCCGCTGTAAGAACAGGGAGAGTTCAATGATGCGTCAGCGTCTGACAGGTGTTGGGCAGCCAGCGAACGATCGTGCGCACCAGATGCACTCGATCAATCGGCTTGGTCGCGAAGTCGTTACATCCGGCCGCCAGGCATTTTTCCCGGTCTCCTGTCATGGCATGGGCCGTCAAGGCAATGATCGGTCGGTCGTAGCCGCGCTCGCGGAGCAATCGGGTGGCGGTGTATCCGTCCATCGTCGGCATTTGCATGTCCATGAGCACGATATCGAACGGAAATCCGTCGCGGTCGGCGGCGAGCACTCGTTCGACGGCAATGCGGCCGTTTTCCACAACCGTCACCGTGGCGCCGTTTTTCCGCAAATGAAACGAGAGCAATCGCTGGTTATCGGGCCCATCTTCCGCGAGAAGGATGCGGCAGTCGAGACGGGGGAGCGCGATTTCCCGGTCCGGGGGAGGAGACGGTTCCGCCGCCGGCGCCCAATCGGCGGGATTCTCAACGAGTCGGACTCCGTCCAGGCTTCCAACGTCGATGGTCGCGGAAAAAGTGCTCCCCAATCCCACTGCGCTAGTTACGGAAATGTCCCCGCCGAGCATCTGGCAAAGTCGTTTGCTGATGTAGAGACCCAAGCCCGTGCCGCCATACCGGCGGGTCACGGAGGAATCGGCCTGGTGGAAAGGGGCGAAGAGGTGTTCCATCTGGTCGGAAGTAAGCCCTAGGCCGGTGTCGACCACGTCGAATTGAAGCCGCGCGGACTTGGCGTCGCCCCCAACGTGAACGGACAGAGTCACCGTGCCCGATTCGGTGAACTTGATGGCGTTGCCCAGCAGGTTGATGAGAACCTGGCGGAGTCGTGTTGGATCGGATTCGATGGTCTCGGGAACGGCTCCCTCGAAACGAACCTCGAGCGAGAGTCCCTTGGCGTCGGCACGGACGCGCATCAAGGACGCGACTTCCGTGACCAGGGAGAGGACCTGGAACCGGTGGCGTTCGACGTGCAGTTCTCCCGCCTCGATTTTCGAGATGTCGAGGATGTCATTGATGATGTCGAGCAGATGCATGCCATTGCGCTTGATGGTCAATAAGTGACTGAGTCGCTTGGCGGCGGAAGGGGATGCTTCGCATTCCGCGACGAGCAGATCCGCGAAGCCGAGGATCGCGGTCATGGGAGTGCGAATTTCGTGGCTCATGTTGGCGAGGAATTCGGTCTTGGATTGCGTCGCGGCCTCCGCGCGAACTCGGGCGATTTCGAGTTCGCGATTGCGATGTTGCAGGGTGACGGTATGTTCTTCGAGCTGCGCGCGCGCTTCGGCGATGGCCTGGTTGGTCCGTTTGAGTAACTCTTCGGAGTTCTTGCGATCCGTGATGTCGAGAATGAAACCGTCGAGGTAAAGAGGAACTCGCGCTTCGGAAAAAACTCCCTGGCCTCGCTCGTAAACCCATCGAACCGCGCCCGAGCAATGGAGCAGTCGGTATTCGATCTCATAGGGTCGTCGCGCGTTGACGGAGGCGATTACCGTCCGTTCGACCAGGAACCGGTCATCGGGATGAATAACGCTCGCGAAGCTACGAATGCCGCGCACGAAGTCGCTGGGGGGAAACCCGGTGATCTCGTGGATCGGTTCACTCATGTAGAGCATGGTCCAATCCGCGTCGAGCTTGCAGCGATACACCGTGCCGGGAATGTTGGTGACGAGGGAACGGAACTGTTGTTCCTTGGCGGCGAGCACGTTTTCCGCTCGCCGACGATCCGTGACGTCGGTCCAGAGAATGACGCGGCCGCCGTCTGCGGTAAAGGCGTCGCTGACGCGGAACCACCGTTCGGCAAATCGGCGTTCTCGAATGCCCGGGCGGCCGCGATGGTCGGCAAGGTGTTCCTCGAGAAAATCCGCTTCGGACTGCCCATCGGGGGGAAGGCCGCCATTGGCGAGGAATTGACGAAGAACTTCGTTCAAGGTTCGGCCGCGGAGCGAACCTTCATCCTGGAACTTGTAGAGCTTGCCATAGTGGTGATTGTGGATCAAAAGTCTTCCGTCTGGCGCGTACATGGCGAAGGCGGCGTCGATCGCTTCGATCGCGTCCATCAATTGGGTCCGCGCGCGGAGAATCTCCGCCGCCGCCAACGTTCGTTCCATCTCCTTTTCGTCGAGGGCATCGAGCATCTGGTTGAGGGTAGTGGCGAGTTTGCCGATTTCGTCGTCGGCGACGATCGCCGCGCGAACCTGGGTGTTTCCACCGGCCCGCAGGGCCATGGCCCGCACGATCTGATCGACCGGCCGGAGCACCAACCGCCGTATGAGGAAATAGGTGAGGCCAAAGACGGTCATGAGGACGAGGATCAAGACCCCCGTCCATAGCCAGGTCGCGATCGCCAACTGGTGCCGCATGGGACGTGCGTCGAGACAGACGAAGACGGTGCCCCGCTCCAGCCCGCCGGAACTCTTGGAACTTCGGACCAAGACCGGCGCATACGAAATGAGTTCGGTGTCCGCCGCGAGGAAGCGCGACTCCAATGCCTTTCCCTGAACCAACGCGGAGAGGAACTTGGCCATGCGCTCGTCCGGAAGATTGGCGAGCGGATGATCGACCCAGGCATGTTTTGTCGAGGCGACGACTACCGGGGGAGATCCGACGGCGACGAGGATCTGATTGATGTCCCGCCTTCCCCCCATCGCGTGGACAAAACGCTGTAGATCGAATCCGGTCTCTCCGGTCTCGGCGGCAAAACTCGTGGCGTCGATGATCGCTTCCGCGACCGCGTGCATCTCGAGTTCCATCTCCCGGGCGACGGAATGGTGGATGAGCCATGCTCCATTGGCCGTCATGATCAGCGCCAATCCCAACAAGGGCAAGAGCAGCTTGATGCGCAGGGAGCGCGCGGTGGCGTAGGTGGGTCGCGATATGCGATTCACGGCTTGGCCCTGCGGTTTGGCACGTTGGACATCCAGTTCACTTTGCGAATCGGCCGGTCGAGCGTCCCGGTTTGCTGCAGAACCCGGTGAGCGACGTTCAAGGCATTGTCCAACGGGGATCCAGGCGATAAGAGTGCATCCTGTTCGTGACGTTGGACAATGCGAATCCCGGACATCGCTTCCGTGAATTCGTGGTCGATGAGGTCCAGTCGCTCCGCCATCTGTTGCGTCGCCTCGCCGGGCCGTTCTCGATAATACTCCTGTGCCCGGAGGATCGCTCGTAGGATCTTGGCGAGATCGTCCGTCCGTTCGTGGAGCGTCTGCTGGTCGGTGAGGAGGGCGCCCACCAATTGCATGGGAATGCGCGAACTGTCAAAAAGTTTGATGGCCGCCGCCTTTTTATAAATCTTGTTCGAGAACGGGGGATAGGTTTGAACCGCGTCGACCTCCCCACGATGGAGTGCGTTGGCCATCGCGTTTTGTGGCAAGGGGGTTAGCTGCACGTCGGCGAGGGTCATTCCCACCGACTCGAGCGCGAGAACCAGGGCAAGAATATCGATGGTCCCCGGATCGGCGGCAATACGTTTCCCACGCAGATCCCCGAGGCCTTCAAGTCCGGGACGGGCGAGGAGCATGTTGGACCCATGGGAGAAATCCGTAACGAAGAAGATGCTCGCCTGGCGATCGGAAAGGCGGTTCACGAGAATCAGTTCGAGGTTCGTGCAGTTGGCGACGTCCACCTGGCCGTGCTCGAACGCCCGGCGCGCGTCCCCTACCGTAAAAAACTCGATCAGCCGGACGGCGACCCCTTCGTCGTCGAAATAGCCAAGCGAATGCGCCAGGTGAATGAACTCCGCGCCCGGCCAGGTCGTGGTGGCAATCCGAATGGGATTGGCGTTCTTTTGGCCGCAGGAAACGGAGGCAACGATTAAGAGAATGGTGAACCATTCCCAATCGTGGGCGCGGCGGAACAGGAAACGCTCGTGAATAAGCATGGACGGCTCCGACGATCAAGTCGTGACGTCGCGTTGGCGAACGACTTCAAGGGGCGGTTTTCGGGCAAGCGAATCGCCTCCGAGGGGTTTAATTGGTATTCCTTTGGCCACTATGATCGCTCGGAAAAGAAATGTCGCGGGTCGTTCTACGTTTTGCCGAGGCTCAACCGGTTACCGGCCTTGGCGCTTGGACATTCCTTTTGCGAAGCGCGCGGGACGATCGCCGTCGCGAACAGAGCATCAATTTCTCTCAATTTTAGATCACGCCGGGGGCAATGATGCTTGAAAACGTGCGGAAAGAGGAAACTTTCTCGGCGGTCCGGCGGGATGGCTCGGTGGATTCTCCCCGGCGAGATTCCTCGCCGAGAACCTAGCCTCGAAATAGGGCGGCGTGCATATGGCCTACGCGGGCAGGTCGGGGTGGTTCGTTGGTGTTTCGAGTCGCCGGTGACGAGACGAGTAGTGGCTATTTTTCTCGCCTGGGGCGGATCATGTGAGTGGCATGACCGAAAAAACCGTCGGCGGATTCCATGATGGTTTCGGAAAGGGTCGGGTGGGGATGGATGCTATCCCCCACGTCGTGCGCGGTAGCGGCCATCTCGACGGCAAGCACCCCTTCCGCGATGAGCTCGCCAGCACCCGCGCCGACGATTCCCATGCCGAGAACTCGTTCGGTTTTCGGCTCGATCAGTAGCTTGGTCATCCCCTCGGTCCGATCGATGGTTTGGGCTCGTCCCGAAGCCGCCCAAGGAAAGCGAATGACCTGCACGTCGATACTCTGTGCTTTGGCCTCGTTTTCCGTGAGGCCGCACCAGGCAATTTCTGGATCGGTGAAAACGACGGCGGGAATGGCGACGTTGTCAAAAGCGACGGGTTCCCCCGCCAGGGCGGCGACGGCGACTTTTCCTTGACGGGTCGCCTTGTGCGCCAGCATCGGTTCCCCCGCGACGTCACCAATGGCGAGAATTCGCGGATCCGCGGTTCTCTGAAGATCGTCCGTTTCGACGAAACCGCGGGCGTTGACGACAACCTTGGTGTTGTCCAGGCCCAGTCCCTGGCTATTGGGCCGGCGGCCGATCGCGACCAGGACGCGGTCGAAACGCTGCCGTGGCTCGACACCTTCCCCCTCGAGCTCCACTTGGATTCCTTGGGGCGTCGGCTCGAGGCGAACGACCTTGGTATTCAGGTGGATTTTGTGCATGAGTCCTTCCAGCCGCTTGGCAAGGGGCCGGACCAGGTCGCGATCGACCCCGGGAAGGAGTCCAGCGGTCAACTCGACGACGGTCACCTGCGATCCGAGTGCCGCATAGACCGATCCCAATTCGAGACCGATGTATCCGCCTCCGACGACCAACAGAGACTTCGGGATTTCCGCCAGTTGTAAAGCTCCCGTCGAATCCATGACCCGCGGATCTTGGACCTGGAACGCTGGTGGCAACGCGGGCACGGAACCGGTCGCAAGGATCGCGGTTTGGAAATGTAAGGTTGCGGGAATATCCTGAGGTCCGCCGGCAACGGGCTGCAGAGCGAGGGATTCGGAGTCGCGAAAGGTCGCGCGTGCTTGAATGTAACGAACTCCGCGGCGTTTACAGAGTTCCGATACGCCTCCCGTCAATCGTCCGACGACACTATTTTTCCATTCTCGAAGTCGATCGACGTCGATCGTCGGCTTGCCGAAGCTGAGGCCCCAATGGGAAGCCTCTCTCGCCTCCTGGACGAGCTTGGCGACATGGAGCAGCGCCTTGGAGGGGATGCAGCCACGATGAAGGCAGACGCCACCGGGCACGGTATCGGCATCGATGAGCGTGACCTCGAGCCCGTGGTCGGCGGCCTCGAACGCGGCGGCGTACCCACCGGGGCCGCCACCAATTACCGCCACGCGGGCGGTCGCCATTGCTGGGGATGTCATCAAAACTCCTCTAATGATCGGATCAGCATTCGGCAAGGAGCGCGAACGGATCGGAGAGCAGGTTGGCAAGTTTTGCGGTAAACCGGGCGCCGTCCGCGCCGTTGATCACTCGATGATCATACGAGACGGAGAGGGGCAACAGCAGTCGGAGCGCCGGCGCCCCTTCATGCATCGTTTGCTGCCAGCGCGCCTTGGAGATCCCGAGAATCGCGACCTCGGGGTAGTTGACGATCGGCGTGAACGCCGTGCCGCCGATGCCGCCGAGGTTGGAAATCGTGAAGGATCCACCCTTCAAATCCGAGAGGGAGATCTTTCGCGAACGGGCCTTTTCCGCGAGTTCAGTGACTTCGGCGGCGAGAGTCAGGATTCCCTTCTTATCGACGTCCTTGATCACGGGAACGATGAGCCCGTTGTCCGTGTCGACGGCAATGCCGACATGGTAATACTTCTTGACGACGACTTCATCGCGATCGGCATCCAGGCTGGCGTTGAAGTGCGGATAGGCCTTGAGGGCGGCGACCACGGCCTTGAGCGCAAGCACGGTCATGGTCACCTTGGGACCACCCTTGTTCGCCTCGGAAAAACGCTTGCGACCAGCTTCGAGATCGGTGATGTCCGCGAGATCGTGCTGGGTAACGTGCGGGGCCACCTGCCAGGCGAGACTCAAATTGGCGGCGGAGGTCTTGGCGATCTTGTTCATCGCCAATCGCTCGGTGGTTCCAAACTCGCTGAAATCGGGGAGCGGACCAGCGACAACGCGACTGGCGGCGCTTCCACCACCGGCCATCGCGCTGCGTACGAACGCTTGCACGTCATCGGTGGTAATCCTTCCGCCGGGCCCCGATCCCGAGACTTTATGAAGGTCGACGCCCAATTCCCTGGCCAACCGGCGCGTGGCGGGTCCCGCAGGCGCGGGCGAACCGTCTGGCGATTCCTCTTTGTTCATTTCAACTCGGGGGGTGGTCGTCAATGGCGCGGGCGGAGCAACGGTTGGAGCGGCGGGCTTGGCGGGCGCCGGCCTCTCCGGTGGCTTGGGGGAGGCGGGTTTGGGGGTTTCTTTGGCGCTAGGGGGAGGCGTTTTAGCGTTTGCGGCCGGCTTTTCCCCGGCGACGGACTCGACAGTCAATATCTTGTCACCGACGGCGACCTTGTCGCCGGCTCGAACGTGAATTTTCGCCACTTTGCCCGCGTAGGGGCAGGGAAGCTCGAAGACCGCCTTGTCGGTTTCGAGTTCCAGCACGATCTGGTCCGCCTTGATCGTGTCCCCCTCGGCGATGAGTACTTGCCCCACGTCCGCCGATTGAATGTTCTCGCCGAGATCCGGCATGATGAAGTCGGTCGCCATTCGTTCGTCAACCCTTCTCCTGGACCATGGGATCAAGCGCGGCGGGCTTCGCCGCTTCCCGCGTTTCCGCCTTTGGTCGATCGTTCACGGTCTTGATCACGTTAAACGGTACTCTTTCAGTTTTCGGGGCAAGTGGCTACGTGGAAACAAGCATCGTCTCCCAGGCAGCCGCGCGTCACGCGGTAAGTGGATTCAGCTTCCTTGCATCAATTTCGAATCGTTTGGCCCCATCCTGCACGACGGCCATGTCCACATGTCCTTCGCGAGCGAGTGCACACAGGGTGGCATAGGCGATGTGTTCCGCGTCTACCTCGAAGTGCCGCCGCAACGCTTCTCGCGTATCGCTCCGTCCGAAACCGTCCGTTCCCAACGGCGTCAATCGACCGGGGAGCCAGCGAGCGATCTGTTCGGGCACGAGGCGCATGTAATCGGAGGCGGCGACGAACGGGCCCTTGCAATTGGCGAGCGTGTTCTCGACATAGGGCACCTTTCGGGGAGCACCGGGATTGAGCAAGTTCCAACGCTCGCATTCGAGGGCGTCACGGCGCAATTCCTTGTAGCTGGTCACGCTCCAAGCATCACTCGAAATACCGTAATGTTCGGCGAGTAACTCCTGCGCGCGAAGGACCTCGCGGAGAATGGTTCCGCTCCCCAGGAGTTGTGGCCTTGCCGCTGACTTGGCGGGTTTCGCGTCTCTGCTGGAAATGCGGTACATTCCCTTGAGAATCCCTTCCGCGGCGCCTTCGGGCATCGCCGGGTGGAGGTAGTTTTCGTTGTACAAGGTGAGGTAGTAGAAGATGGATTCCTGGTCTTGATACATCCGCCTGAGCCCGTCGTGGACAATGACCGTGGCTTCGTAGGCATATGCCGGATCGTAGGCCATGATGTTGGGCACGGTCGCGGCCATTAGCAGGGTGTGGCCATCCTGATGTTGCAGACCTTCGCCCGCGAGGGTCGTTCGCCCAGCGGTGCCGCCGAGGAGGAAACCCTTGCAACGGGAGTCGGCAGCGGCCCAGATAAAATCGCCGACGCGCTGGAAGCCGAACATCGAATAGTAGATGTAGAAGGGGATCATGTTGATCCCGTGGTTGGCGTAGGCGGTTCCCGCGGCGATGAAGGAAGAAATGGCGCCGGCTTCGTTGATCCCTTCTTCGAGAATCTGGCCGTCCTTCGCCTCCTTGTAGTAGAGCATCATCTTGGCGTCGACGGGCACGTAGAGTTGTCCACTGCGTGCATAGATGCCGCATTGTCTGAAGAGCGCTTCCATGCCAAAGGTGCGCGCCTCGTCGGGAATGATCGGGACGATGTACTTGCCAAGATTGGGATCGCGCAGCAGCCAGCTAAAGGCGCGGACATAAGCCATGGTCGTCGAGACTTCTCGCCCGCCACTATCCTTGAGGAATTCTCCGAACGCTTCGAGAGGCGGAATCTCCAGGGGGGGCGCCATGTGCGCGGTACGCGCCGGCACGGGACCACCCAGCGACTGGCGGCGTTCGCGGAGATACTGAATCTCCGCGCTGTCCTCCGGCGGAAGGTAGAACGGAGTCCCTTGCAGATCGGCGTCCGCGATGGGAATGCTGAATCGGGTGCGAAATTCGCGCAGCTCTTCTTCGTTGAGTTTCTTCTGCTGATGAGTGATGTTTCGGCCTTCGCCGGCCTCGCCTAGCCCGTAGCCCTTAATGGTCTTTGCGAGGATCACGGTCGGCGATCCGACATGGTCGAAGGCGGCGCGATACGCCGCGTAAACTTTTTCCGGATCATGTCCGCCACGCTTCATCCTGCGGAGTTGGTCGTCCGTGAGGTGCTCGACGAGTTCAAGCAACTCGAAGTTCTTGCCGAAGAAGTGCTCGCGGATATACCCGCCCGACTCGACGATGTATTTCTGGTACTGCCCGTCGACCACTTCTCCCATTCGCTTGACGAGTGCTCCGTCATGGTCGTTGGCGAGGAGCGGATCCCAATCGCCACCCCAGATGACCTTGAGCACGTTCCAGCCCGCGCCTCGGAATACCGCCTCGAGTTCCTGAATGATCTTGCCATTTCCACGGACCGGGCCATCCAAACGTTGGAGATTGCAGTTGATGACGAAGATGAGGTTGTCGAGTCCTTCGCGGGAGGCGAGATTGAGCGCTCCAAGCGTCTCCGGCTCGTCCACCTCGCCGTCGCCGACGAAGCACCAGACTTTCGAGTCGGACGGCGTGCGCAAACCGCGATCTTCGAGGTACCGATTGAAACGGGCGTGGTAGATGGCCATCAAGGGGCCAAGCCCCATGGAAACGGTGGGGAATTCCCAGAAATTCGGCATGAGCCAAGGATGGGGATAGGAAGAAAGCCCGTCCCCTTCGGGCGCGAGTTCCTTCCGGAAATGATTCAGATTATCCTCCGAAAGCCTGCCTTCCAGGAAGGCTCGGGCGTAGATGCCAGGAGAGGAATGACCCTGAAAATAGACGAAATCACCACCCGACGGATGCTCCTTGCCGCGGAAGAAGTGGTTGAATCCAACCTCGATGAGAGTTGCCGCGGACGCGTAAGTGGAGATGTGTCCGCCGATCCCTGGGTTCTCGCGATTGGCGCGCACGACCATCGCCATTGCATTCCAGCGAATGATGCTCTTGATTCGGCGTTCGATTTCACGGTTTCCCGGATAGCGCGGTTGCTGATCGACGGGAATGGTGTTGATGTAAGGCGTGTTTGCCGTAAAGGGCATCGTGACGCCTTGCCGGTAGGCACGTTCCTGCAAGGTAACGAGAAGGTTTTGTACCCATGCTTGACCATGGCGGTGAAGCGCGTCATCGAGCGATTCCGCCCACTCCGCTACTTCCGCGGGATCGAGATCGGGTAAGTAGTTGCCGTCCATCTTCTTCAACATCGTTCGCGCCTTTCACAATTGCCGTTCAGAAAAGCAACGTCGCGGACCGCATGGCTTAGATCTTTCCAAGCAACCACAGTTCCCAGGCGGCGTAACGTTTCCGATGCTCCGTGGAGCAGGTGGATTCGCTTCGTGGCTCCTCGCACCCCAGAGTTTGCCGAATTTGCCCCCGCGCCTTCGGCCTGGGCGTCTCGCTTGATCTCATTTTCCAACGCGATCGGTTCGCGCTCAATGGGTTCATCCTAGCATTTCCACGTTTAGGCACCCGCTCAAGTTTCTCCGTCGTTATGCGGCGCTGCCATCACGCAACAAAGCCCGTTGGCATTTCCGAAGTTAGGGATCCTTTTGCATGCCCATCTCCTCGATTGCCATGATCACGCGGCTCATTTTATGGAATACTGGTGCGATCCCGCCATCGTGTCCTTCCATGACTTCATCGAACCTTCATTCAAACCATGAGGAAAAAAGTTTTGTTTTTTCGCGATGGAAATCCGTGGATCACTTCGCCTGCCCTTTTCGTGTGCAGTCGCGCAATGAATCAGTGCACGAGCACGTCGTATTGTGGCAAACACGGTAATGGAGTTTCTGATTTTTGGGAATGCGGGTGTGGCCAGTTTTCGACTCCAACGGAATGCGTGCGAATCGAGTCCACCGCTTCCCTTAACCATCAGATTTGGAAAAACACCAGACGTCCGATTATCGAGGTTTCCCGGCGTAAACGAGGACTTTCAATTCCGCCAGCGCGGGAGACATTGACGCTTTCGAACGCTTTCGACGGCGTGCGAAGTTGTAATCAGCGAACTTGGTGTTGGTAGTATCGGGTTGAGAAAGGCAAACGGGAGGGGTTGGAAATGGCCTCCCCCCTCCTGCTGCGGGTTAGATGGGATAGGGGTTGAAAGGAGGGGGGAGGCCCAAGGGGAACCGAAAGAAGGAAGATGCAAGTAGCGTGCCAATGCACCTTGGCGTTCCCTTTCCATTCCGCAGAGTTTTTTTCCCGTGAATCTTTTTCGAGCCGAATCTTACTCCCCAAAACTTGGTGGATTGGACGCCGGGCCAACGACCCCAAGCTGCGTAACTTCCGCAACGGATTTTTTGAGGCTGAATAGGAACCGTCCTTGCTCGATTCGAAGGTCGGCGATCGAGTCCTGCTTTCGAGGCGCGAGCGTTCGAACCTTGCCGGGATTCACTTGAGTCAAAGTGCGGCTTTTTCATCCGTGTGGTCGAGTAGATTCCTTCATCATCGGAATCGATGGAAAACGATAATGATTTTTGGAGTTCCGATTCTCGAGGCGAGGTCACGCGGTGGTTTGATATGCGGAATTCGGGACTGACGGGCATTTACCGAGAGGAGAAAACGGATGTTCTCCCACGCTCCACGAACGAGGCTTGTCGTATTGGGGATCTGGGTCTTCCTGGCGACGGGGTGTGCCTCGGTTCCATATCAATTCGGAAAAGAATGGCCCGAATCCTGGGGCGAGAAATGCGCCTGCCAAGCCGCGGAGGCACGGGTGTCGGCCACCGAAGGCAAGGCAAACCGTTTCGTCGATGGCGTGGGGTGGGTCATGGGCATCCCGGGAAAACTTCTCCTTTGGGACAAACGAGTCAACAATCACAAGGTTTCCGGGGAAACCAGCCAGGCCGTTGCCGATTATCTCGACGCGAATCAATTGGAGGACGTGCACGTTCGAATCAATGAATACGCGCCCGGTGGTGAATGGCGTCGACTATGTGAGAATCGAGCCGTGGGGGCGGGTTGGCGGTATACGCTGGGCTCGCTTGGTCTCGTGGGTTATACGCTTCTTCCTGGGCGGATTTTCGGTGGTGATCGATACAATCCTTACACGAACAGTGTTTATCTCTACTCCGACATTCCCTCGTTGGGAATCGAAGCGGCGGCATATGCGAAAGACATTCATGCCCGCAAGTTTCCGGGTACCTACGCCGCGGTCAACGAACTTCCGTTCGTTGGGATCTGGCACGAGACGATCGCGACCAACGATGCCGTTGCTTATTTGAAGGCCACCTCGAACCGAGACGAACAGGTAGCGGGGACCCGCGTCCTCTATCCAAACTATGGCGTTCACGTCGGCCGATCGGTCGACGGCCTGGTCGGCTGTTGGCCTTTATTCCAGGTGGGAGGGGCGCTCGCGGGTCACGTGACCGGATGGCGCGAGGCTCGTCGAATTCCTGCCGACGCGGACCCTGTTAATGCCGAGGTAACTCCGGTCGATCGTGATGAGGGCACGGATGCCGCGTCGAGGCTTTCGGCGAATTGAGGGGAACGGTTCCAGGCGAGACGGACTGATTTCTCGAGGTCCATGGTGGAGTCTTGAAGTCGCGTCGAACGAAGTCAGATGTCGCAGTCTGGGTTCGATATCCCCAAGGCGTCTTGAACGGTCCAGAAGGGGCGGCCCTTGATGTTCTCGTAGATACGGCCTACATATTCGCCGCAGATTCCCAGGCAGACGAGTTGCACGCCCCCAAGGAACAGGATCAGGATGATGACGGTCGCCGTTCCTGGAATGGCCTCCATGCCGAAGAATTTGAACGGTTGTGGGAAGATGCGTAGCAAAAGTGTGAACACCACTCCGACGAAGGCCAGGACGGAGACGAAGATTCCAAAACCGGTCGCGATCCGCAGCGGAATGACGGAGGTGCTCAAAATGCCGTCGACCGCCAAGGCGATAAGCTTTCGGAAATTGTACTTCGGTTTGCCGGCCGCGCGCTCATGCCGCTGGTAGGGGAGCGCGAGTTGCCGAAATCCCACCCACGAGCGTAGTCCGCGGATAAAGGGACGCCGTTCCGGCATCTTGCGGATCAAGGCGGCGATCCGCTGGTCCATGACGCAGAAATCTCCGGCATCCAAAGGAATGTCGTGATGGGCAAGTTTTGAGAGGATGCGATAAAAGGTGTAATACGCGGTTTTTTTAACCCAACCTTCGGGCCTGTCCCTGCGGACCCCGTAGATCACGTCGTATCCTTCGCGCCAGCACTCAAAAAACCTTGGAAGAACGTCGGGTGGGTCTTGGAGGTCGGCGTCGAGAATCACAATGAGGTCACCGCTGGCGACGTGGATGCCGGCCCGAAGCGCGATCTGGTGACCGAAATTCCTCGCCAAACGAATCATGCGCCAGCGGGAATCCCGCTGATGAAACTCACGAAGGATTTCCCAGGTGCGATCCACGGAGCCGTCGTCAACGAGGATGACTTCGTAATCCGTGTTCCAGTTCTTGATTTCCTTTTCCAACTCCTCGAAGAGCAACGGGAGCACGGCCTGTTCGTTGTAGCAGGGAATAACGACCGAAATCTTCGTGTTCGGTCCCCATTCGCGCGTATACGGATCGCGCATCGGCATCCGCCCTTGTGGTCCAAGACGAGTTTGATTTACCCCTGGCGTGCATCCACGGACCGGCCAAGTCCGGCTTGCCGCGCCTACCCGCAGGAATTCGGAATCGTGTTACTGTCATCCGGGTGTCACGTTTCCCGTCACCGCGTTCCAATGGTCCGCGCTCGGCGGTACCGCGCTCCATGTTCGGCGCTCGGGCAATTCCTTGGAACTAGCCGGGACTCCGACGGCGAAGGCGTAATGTACCCGATGGGGCGCCAATCGCCAAGAGTTCGTTCTCCTGATTATTCAATCTCGCCGCATCCAAGGGACTCGCGGTACCGAAACGTTTCTCGAGAATCCTTTCTGGGGGGGAAAAGTTGAAGACTTTGAAGAGAGCCTTCATGGAGATCCGTCGATCTTGCCTTTGCGGATCTCCGAAACGATCAAACAGATAAGCAACGCCAGGCAAATACCCACCACGCTCGCGGCGGGCCAGAAACGATGGTAGGTCGATGAAAGCGTGGGTTTCACCTGGAGATCTTGATCTTCAAGGACCATGGCGAAGATACCGATCATCATCTCCTGCCAGGATTGATCCCCCCAGCGGACCTCTTGGTTGGGATCGGGGTTGGACCGGTTGCCGCTCGAGTTGTCGAAGTGCGCGGTGCATTCCAGAACGCTGCCCGCCGAGACTTTCCGAGGGGCCGTCAGCACGTAGTTGTCTTGCCAGTTGAAATCGTAGCGGGGCACGTCGAGAAGGATCTCCCGCTCGCCGCTCGGTTCTACCAGTTCATAGCGAAACGACTTGCCGCGCAAATGCATGTGCGGACGCAGGAAGAGGATCTCGGCATTGGCGGGGAACGTGTAGCGGACGTCGACCTTGTAGTCGGCGGATTGGGGCGGAATGACGAAATCCTTGTTCGCCGGCATGATGGTATGGACTTCCCTCTGTACATCCTCGGGCCTGGCGAAGATCAAACCCAGCCGGCTGATATCCTGCCGTGGCGCGCCGTTGGGCGTGTAATGCATTTCGAAGACGATCTTCGATCCCTTGGGGACCTTCATTGCCATTCCCGACGGTGCCCGCCAGGGCCCCCCACCTGGGTTGTAGCCCCCTAGCAGATTGATGCGATCGTTGACCCTGAGATCCCAAATCTCGCCCGGTGGAAGGAAATAAACGGTGATGTGATGCACGACTTCGGGACTGCCGGGGCGTGCCTCCGCCGCCTTGACCCATCGGTCTTCCGTGAAGCCGGAATCGACGTGATACCACTGGTATTCCACGGATCCTTCCGCGGGAATCTTCGCGGGGGTGTTGGACATGGGGATGATGACGTCCGGAGTGGGAATTTGCCATCCCTCGGAAAACTGCCGGGGAGGAGGGGCCTTCGACAAGTCCCCCGCTGGGGCGCCGGCGTCGATCCATGCGAGGAGCTCTCGTTTTTCGTCGTCGCGGAGTCGAGAATCATTCGCGAATGTTCCATGCTCGGGATTGGCATGCCAAGGGGGCATGCGATTCGAGGTCACGACTTCGCGGATGGTTTCGATCCAGCCCAGCGTGTCCCGATAATCGAGCAGTGAGAATGGGCCGATCTCACCGGGTCGATGGCACCGTTGGCAGCGGTCCTGGAAGATCTTGGCCACGTTGCCGGACCAGGTGATGTTCGCGTTGTCGTCGGGTTGCCGGACCCGGCCGATAAAGCAACCGGGCGCCTCGGTCTCGGGGCTTTCCACGTCCTTGCCGGCCAAAAGGGAATCAATCGCCAGGGCAAGGTCTTCGCGCGTCGCGATCGGACGCTGGTAGCCCACGCCGAATTGATCGTCGATTCGGCCTCGATATCGAACGATACCCTCCGCGTCGAGGACGAAGGCTTCTGGCGTTCGGCGCGCGCCAAAGCGGTCCGCGATCTTATTCCCCTCGTCCTTTAATAAGGGGAAGTCGATGCCGAACTCTTCCTTGAACGCGCGGAGTTCCTCGACGGAATCTTGCTGGTTGGAATCCATGCCCAGAAAGAGCACGTCGAGCGACGCGCATCGTTTCGCTAAGGAATTGAGTCGGGGAGCGTAGATTTTCACCAAGGGACATTCCGTGCCGAGAAACACGACAACCACGAGTTTTTTCGGGCCCGCTTGGTCCCACGACCACTCGCGTCCGTCGATTCCTTGAAGGGAGAAAGGCGCCAACGTTTTCTTTGAAAGAGTGCTCGAGGGGGGATGTTGACCGCGCGCGGCGGGGCACAACGAGCAGGCGAGGAGCATGACGAGCCAATAGCGCGTCACGGACGCCGTACGGAGGATCTTGTTTCGCGTGCGTCGGAAGTTCATGGAACCTGCCATCGAGGTCACGGTGCCTTGAAGAGGTCCGTCCCCCCTTCATCCGTAAGGCCGAAATAGGGCCCCCCTTTTTCCGCGGCGAGAAGAACACGAACCTTGCCGCGGGAATCCAGAAGCGTTAAGCCCGGGCCCGTGCTCCCTGCGTCGAGTATTGCACGCGTGTTCCCCAGGTCGTCGGCGAGGCGCAATCGGGCGCTGTTCCCCTCGGTTTCGAGAGCTGCTCGTTCGTTTCCCAACGGGTCGATGAGGATGAGCCGGCGGGCGATGACGACACGGTTGTCATGCCGCGGCCAATGATCGATTCCAACGACCGCCACGAGTAGCATGATCAAGGCGAGCAACGCCCATTGGCGACGCTCCAATCGCCGTAGTCGAAGTTCTGACTCCATCGGTTCGTAATTCTCCCCTATTGCGATGGTCCAGGTTCGGAGTCGAACGGACACACATGTTCGCAGTCGACCTTTCGGAAGTCGCTACGCCCCGCGCTTGGCGACACGGCGTCGATACCAGAGTAAACCCGCGGCTACTGCCAACAATCCTCCGGCCGTCAGCACGGCGAACGTCCGGTCCTTGCCTTCGAGTACTTGGATGGGCTTTCCCACCCCGCGCGCGATGTCTTGATGCAAAGGGGTGATGCCAATCGCACCAATCATCATCTCCTCCCAGGTCTGGTCGCCCCAACGAACCTCCTGATTGGGATCGGGGTTCGCGAGGTTTTCTTCCGAATTGTCGAAGGAGGCGGTGCAATGAATGCGCGTCCCCACCGGCATCTCCTTGGGCTTGGCGAGCATGTAATCGAATTGCCAGTTGAAGTCGAAGTTCGGCACGTCGAGAAGGATCTCGCGGTTTCCATTCGGATAAAACGCTTCGAAACGAAACTTTTTTCCGCGCAGGTGCATATGTGGGCTCAAAGAGTGAATCAGGGAATCTTCGTCGAAAGTGTACGAGGATTCCACGACGTAGTTATCGGCTCGAGGAGGGATCGCGAAGGTGTTGTTGGCAACCAGCACGATCGACAGCTGTCTTTTGACTTCCTTGGGGTCCGCAAAAACCAAGGCGATCGCACTACGGTCGGTTTGGGGGGACCCGTTGGGCGTGTAGTGCATCTCGAAGAGGAACTTGGATCCCTTGGGAACGAATCTCGCGGTTCCATCCCAGCCGGGAACATCGACGGCGGCTTTTCCGGGGGCAAACCCACCCAGTAAGTTGATCCGATCGTTGATCTTCAGGTCGACTCCGCCAGGGGGACGGAAATAGACCGTCACGTGGTGAACCACGGACCGGTTTCCCGGCCGACATTCGACCGCCTTCACCCACTTGTCCTCCGTGAATCCGGGATCGGCAAGGTACCATTGGTACTCCACCACCCCCTCGGCGGGTATGGATACCGGCTGGGGAGTCATGTAGACCACCTGATCTGGTTTGGGAATTTGCCAGCCTTCGACAAAAGGTCGTGGAGGCGGAAGGTCCGCGGGATTTCCTTCCGGCATACCGTCCGCGATCCACTGGAAAACCTGGTCCTTTTCCTCCTGGTCCAGGCGCGCGTCGTTCGCGAAATTACCGTGGTCCGGATTGGCATGCCACGGCGGCATGCGATTCTGCTCAATGACCTCCTGGATTGTGTCACCCCAGCCTCGAGCGTCCGAGGCTTCCAAGAGAGGAAATGGAGCGATCTGTCCGGGCCGGTGGCACTCCTGGCAGTGTTTCTGAAAGATGCGTGAAATCTGCTTCGTCCAGGTCACCGCGCCGTCCGCGCGGACCGGTTTGGCCCGGCCGATGAAACAGCCCGGCGCTTCGGTGACGGGCACTCGTATCGGCCGATGGCTCAATAGTTCTTCGATCGCGCTCGCCAGGTCCCGGCTCGTGGGGGCCGGCCGCTGGTACCCTATGCCGTACTGGTCGTCGATTCTACCGCGGTAGCGAATGACGCGGTCCTGATCGAGCAGGAAGACCTCCGGCGTGCGCACCGCGGCAAACTGGTCGGCAACCGCCTGATCGAGATCTTTGAGGATCGGGAACGGTATCTCGTGGATCCGGATGTAATGAAGAATCTCCGTATTTGAATCCTGCTTGTTTGAGTTGATTCCGAGAAAGGCGACTCCGCGGGCCGAGAACTCACGCTGCAAGCTTGCCAGCCTGGGGGCATAGAGTTTCGCCAGCGGGCATTCGGTGCCCAAAAAGGCGACGACGAGGAGAGGGGAATCCTTGAATTCGTCCAAGGAATGGATGGTCCCGCGGCAATCACGGAGGCTGAAGGGCTGGATCCGCCGACCGGTCGTTTCCACCGACGATTCCCTGGCGTTGGCGGCGAGTGAGGCGGGAAGCAGTGACAATCCGATCAGTAACCGCCAACAACCATGCCTCGCCGGATTCCGATGCGCGCGAGGGACGTTTGTCGGTACCGAAGCGTGGTCGGTTTTTCCCCGGAGGGAACCGAGATTGGCGACGCTCAACTTGCAAGCCGATGACTGAAGCATGTTCCGCATGAACGATTGTAACGCCTGGGCAAGATTCTCCATAATCTTTTCCGGAACCAAGAAGCGACGCGTGTCCGAACCGTGCCCGAGGTATGTTTCTTGTTGACAGCGGACATTGGGCAATTTAAAATCGGCCTGTCTTGGAACTATTTATCGGCGACGCTGAGATCTGAAGTCTCAGGGTCGACGATAATGGGTCCTTTGTGATGATCGCGTGACATAGCGTGTGGCCCAAGCGAGCCGGGGAGATCTTGAGGCAAGCACGGCTGTTAGCGGTCCAAGGACGTTCTTAGGGTCGCTCGGGGAAGTGACATCGGAAGCCGATTCAGGGTCCGGATTGCCAATGGAGATTGATCCGGTTTGACGGCGTTTCGACGAAATCGCCTTTTTATCTTGGCTATACTAATCCGACGCTCGGTATCGCGTAGCCGCAAGTCAATGCACCGGGGTGGAAGATGCAATTGAACAGCGTGTCAACGCTTCCTATTCTCGCTCCTTCCGATATTGTTCCCGCGCATCCGTCTCCGCGGAATCCTGGCAAGGCCAAGCATGTCACGCTGATTCGACCGGCGATGGTTTCGTCCACCGGCACCTGGAGTTCGCCAATCACGCCTCCCTTGGGAATCGCTTACCTGGCGGCAATGCTGGAAGAGAATGGCACCAAGGTCGCGGTGATCGACGCGATTGCCGAGGGCGTGGAGCAATTCATTGAGTCGGATGGCTATGTTTTCCAGGGGCTTACGACGGAACAGACGGTCGCGCGGATCGACGGGGAAACGGACATGATCGGCATTTCGATCATGTTCACGCAGGATTGGCCTTGTCTTCTGGAACTCATTCGCGCGATCCGAAAACGATTTCCCGAGACCATGATCGTAGCGGGGGGCGAGCATATTACGGCTCTGCCCGAATTCAGTCTCGAGAACTGCCCCGAACTCGACGTATGCGCGCTCGGCGAAGGGGAGGAAACCATCGTCGATTTGGTCAATCATGTCGATTCGGGTGGCAGCCTCCACGACGTCGCGGGGATTGCTTTCCGCGAGGGAGGCAAGGTGGTGCGTACCGTGGTGCGTAAACGCATTCGGGACGTGGACGCCTTGCCGATTCCTAGCTGGGATCTTTTTCCGATGGATGTCTACATGGACAGCCGTAACGCGCACGGCGTCTACTTGGGCAAGAGCATCGGCATCCTCGCCACCCGCGGCTGCCCGTACAAGTGCACGTTTTGCTCCAATCCGGTGATGTATGGCAATCTCTGGATGGCGCGAAGTCCCTCGTTGGTGCTCGACGAGATCGAGCTCTACATCAAGAAATACGGAATCCGAAACGTCGACTTCTACGACCTGACGTTCATTTTGAAGAAGAGTTGGATCATCGAGTTCTGCCGCCTGATCGAGGAACGAGGACTCCAGTTCACCTGGCAATTGCCGACCGGGACGCGCTCCGAGGTCATCGATGACGAGGTAAGCGCCGCCCTGTATCGGACGGGCTGCAGGAACATTACTTATGCGCCCGAAAGCGGTTCTCCCGATACGCTAGAACGAATCAAGAAGCGCGTGCATCTGCCGAAGTTGGTCGATTCCATTCGCTCGGCATTGCGGCAGAAAATCAACGTGAAGTGCAATATCGTGATTGGATTTCCGCACGAGACACGGCAGCATGTACTGCAAACGATCGTGTTTTGCTGGAAGCTCGCCGTCATTGGCGTCCAGGACGTGGGGATGTTCATCTTCTCTCCCTACGCCGGAAGCCAGTTGTTTGACGAGCTTCGCAAGGACGGGACTATTGGACCGTTGAACGACGACTATTTCCGTTCTTTGGTCGCATTCATGGATCCTTTGGCGCCGAGCCTTTACTGCAAGCATATCAATGGACGCGAATTGGCGCTTTGGCGATTCTTCGGAATGAGTTCCTTCTTCCTGCTCTCCTACATGATTCGACCTTGGCGTTTGGTCCGCATGATCCGAAATGTGATTCGCAACGAGAGCGTCACCGTGCTGGAACAAAGGCTTGGCGCCATCCTCCGGCGGCATGCGGTCCGTGCGCCGGCGACGTCAGAGGCGCGAACACCAGCGGCCGTTTAAATGCTTTTGGAGACCACTTCCAACTTCTCCAGCATGGGATGGGTTGAGGGGACAAACGCGGCACTTCTTGATTCAGGCGTTGATCGCGTTTTTTTCACAGTACCGAAAATCTTCGTGACGGCAACCGCCCCTGGAAGCAAACGTCGATATCCGCGCTCGAGCGCGCGATTGCGGGCTAGTCCCCGCATAACGATAATGATCGTCCACCTGTTTCGTAATGCAAGAGCAGGGAGACGAGTCGAGACCAGCCGAACCACTTGGGGATCCGGCTCGTTCGATCCAGATGGAGGAGATTCGTTCCAGAAGGTGCCGGACCGAGGGGATGGAAGTCAGTTCCCGGATGAGCCGTCGCACCGGGCGGCGTTCCAGTCAAGGGGCCGGCTTCGCCAAGGCAATACGGCTAAGGAAAAACGCGATGCCGGGTTTTCCATGAAGGACTTCCTTACCGCCGCCACCGTTCCGGAGTAATGGACGTCCACGCCGAGATTACCCCCGGCGTTGATTCCCGCAAGCACCCAGTCGCGCGTGCGAGCCGGAATGAAGTCCTATGCGGACGCAGTCCCGCCGGCGTTGCCGGATACACGACCGATCCGCGGCGTTCATGAGCGGCGATCGGTCGAGCGTGATAAGGTAAAGGCGCTTGGCCAAGATGCCCTCCAGGGCGCCATGATCCTGATTTCTCCCAATTCCTCGCACGAGGCTAAGAGGGCCGCCAGGCCAAGCGTCGTAACCATCGTCGTTCGTGAGCAGCAGCTTCATGGATTGCCTTTCTTCGTGATCCTTATTGTATGACAATGCCGTGCCTGGTTGGGGAATCGCGACGTGATTCACCGGTCGTAAAACGCTTGGCCGGCGCTGCGGAGCATTGGCGGCAAATGTCGCCGGCGTCATCACGAACGCCAATCGAATCCAATGAAGGGGGGCATCATGGGAATCCAGCAATCCGTCCACTTCTCCAAAGAGGTTCCCGCGTGGCCGGTGGTTCGCGACCTTCTCGGCACCCGTGGGCTGGCCGTCCCGATGCGGATGATCGATGGACAATTGGCGTTTCCGGACGAGCTGCCGCCGGACCATTGGGAAGAAATCCGCGTCGGGAGCCCGGCGGGCATGGTGACGATCAAACGTTCGCAGGGACGGGTGGATCTCGTCACATGGGGGAACGCGGACGACGAGCTTTCTCGGATATGGAATGCCATTGCCTGGGCCTGGGCCGAGGCGGGGGAGGGCGTGATTTCCACCTCCTCAGGTGAGAAAAGGGCTCGGGAATTTCTCAAGTTTGCGGACCTGCCCGCCGCATTTCACGCCGTCGATAAATGAAGAATGACGAATGCTGTCTTCAATCTTAGCCGGCAAATTCCGTTGCTTATCTTTTGAAGATTTCCTCGTTTGACGGTTGTGCCGGTTTCGACTCGATTCCAAACTCGGCTTCGGCCGATAGTTTTCTTGGTTAAATTTGGTTCCTCGCGGTCCTTGGAAAGGCGGGCTTCCCATGCGCGCAATTCTGCTGTTTTTTGCCTTGGGTGTGGTAACGGTCGTCGGATGTGCCTCTTCGAGCGGGGGATCGGCTCGGATGGCTCCCAACATGATGGGGCAGTCCAGCACCAGTCATAAAGCAGGCATGGCCTGTGGCTGTGGCGCCAAGCCGACGAACGTGGCGAATCATGCTCAATCGATGACGCGCTAACGAGCGGTCGATAACCGAACCAGGTTGTGCGCCTTATCTCTCGTTATCGTGGTTTTTTCGCAGATCGAACGCCGCCATTTCGAGGTGATTGCGCACATAAAGCGTGCCGCGACAGAGCACCGGGTTGTTCCACGTCTTGCCTTCGATGGCGGGGAACTTCGCGGATTCCTGGTGTTCCTTCCGGGATGCCTCGACGACCGCGACGTCGCCTTGTTCCGTCAGAATGAGGAGGGAATTGCCGGCGAGCAACATCTGGCCGTGGCCATAGCGGCCCCCTTTCCACTGGCGCTTGCCGGTTTTCAGGTCCAGGCACGCGAGAATGCCCCCGTCCAGGCCATAGACGTAGCCACCCTTGGCGATCGGGTTCGCGTAATGACATTTCATCAGCCGATTTTCCCAAAGTGATTTGGCGACGAACTTGCCTTCCTGCTCCGAGACGTTGATTAAGGCCGCGCCGTTCTGGGAGGTGATGAAAACGTTTCCTTCGTCCACGACGATCGGCTGGGAAGCATTGATGTCGAACGCGGTCTTCCATGGAAATCGCCACCATTCCTGGCCATTGGAGAGATCCAGACCCGCGAGCCCCTCCGCGTCGAAGATGAGAACCTGCAGTCGGCCGGCCAAGGTCGCGAGCATCGGGGAGGCGTAACTTGCTTGCGCGTGGCCCGACTTCCACAGAATCTTGCCGTCGTTGGCGTCGTAGGCAGCGACGGCGTAGGACGTCTCCCGGCCACCCTGGGCACCGGGATTGACGATCACCTTGCCGTCATGAACCAAGGGAGCCGCTCATGCCCCATTCGATTCTTCCGCCGTCCTGATCGAGAATGTCGGCTTCCCCCAGAGCTTCGTCCCATCCGTACCCTTCAGGCAAGGGGTTGCCGGTCGCGCTGAGGAATAGACGTTTCCTCCGTGAATGGTGTAATGGCCGTTCCATCCCCCTAACTTTTCCTGGAACAACGCAGGGTACTCGTAAATCCACGCTTCTTCCGCCGGTGTTCGCGTCGTAACAGACGATCACTTCTTTTCGCGCTTTGCTCGTTGGTCACGAGCCAACTGCCCACGACCGCGGGGAGTATCCTCCCCACCGGTTCCTTCCCAGAAGTGGCTTGGGGGCGGCGAGAAAGCAGTTTGGATGGCAGGCCCAACGTAGATGCCGTCGCGCGCGCACGGCCGCGGTATTCGGCGACATCTTCTTCTGAAATCGGTTCAACTGGACTTCGGTCTTCTCGGTCGCGGCTTGTTGCTGCGTGGAACGATGACGATCGAGACGGTCTTCTCTCGACTCGGTCAGCGAGAGGTCGACCGAGAATCATGTCCCGAACTCGATCCTACGCACGGCAGCCGCGGAAGTGGCGAGCATCAACGCGATCGCGGCCACGATCCCTCCGCGCGTCGCCATGCCTTAACCGGAAAATCCATGGCCCAGACGAACAACTCCGCGGCATGACCACCGTCAGCACGAACGAAGAAGTCAGGCGGAGATAAAATCAATCTCCACCGGTAGTGTCCAAACCAAGGCGATCAGCACGCCGACAAAGCCAGTCCAATAGAGGGAAATCGCCGTCTTTTGACGCGAATGGAAGGGCTCATCTCGTGGAGTGGCGAGACAGGTGACTTCCTTTGCCGTTGACTATCGCAGAGCTGTTCATGAACAACGGTGACCTTAGTGGAAATACCACCGCGGGGCGTAAAATTGCCGACGAGCGTGACACGGCGCGGCCTGCAGGCGGCGACGAAATCGTCCAGAATCCGGTTCACCACGTTTTCGTAAGTGCCCTGATTGCGAAATCCCTGCAGGTAGAGCTTCAAGGACTTGAGTTCCACATGAGCGCGTCCGGCGTGTAGGTGAAGGTCAGGGTGCCGAAGTCCGGCTGTCCGTTTTCGGACAGACGCTGGTGGATTCGGACAGAGGATCTCTCGATTTCGTAATCCGCTTCAGAAACTGATTTTCGAAGGTTTCCAATGATCCGGTTTGAGTAACAACGCCGCTCATCTTGAGTTCCCGTTTCCTGAGTTTTCCGCGCATAAACCCTTTCCTCGCCAAGATATGAAAATGAAGCCGTGAGTCTTTGCCAGTCCGCGTGGATCGCGCTCGGGATCGAACGCCGCTTGGACCAACGCGAGCTCGGCTTGAAGATTATTTTCCCGGCGAGAAAACTAAATCAGGGGAAAGTCGTCTGATTGTTGTCGGAACTGGATAACGGATTGTCCGCGGCAATTCTTTTAGTCGGGGTGAACCATGTCCCGTTGGATCTTATTGGGTTCCATGTTGGCGGTGGCATCTTTCCAAAGTTCCGCTTGGGGGCAGGGGATGCTCGTTCCCACTCGAACCATGATTCCGCCACTGCCAAGCATCGTCTATCAACGCGTCAACGTGGAGATCAAGGACCAAGCGGCGGTGACCCGCGTCGAACAGGAATTTCAAAACCATCAAAGCCATCCCCTCGAAGCTTTTTATCTCTTCCCGGTTCCCAAGGATGCCGGCGTTCAAGACTTCGCGATGTGGATCGATGGCAAAAGGATCAAAGGGGAAGTCGTCGAGGCGAAAAAGGCACGCGATATCTACACCGATATCGTTCGGCGAATGAAAGATCCGGGACTGCTCGAGTACATGGAGAACAGCCTCTACCGCGTTCGCGTCTTTCCCGTCCCCGCGCAAGGAAGGCAAAAGATCGAAATCTCGTTCTCCCAGGTGGTTCCAAGAGACGGGGGAATCGCGGAATACGTCTATCCGCTACGGGCCCGGAACTGCGAACTCAAGACCGAGAAGGATTTTACCGTTCGCGTCGATCTCCAGAGCTCCGCGGCGCTCAAGAGTGTTTACTCGCCTTCTCATGCCGTCGGAGTTTCCCGCGAAGGAGATCATAAAGCCATCGTTGGGTTTGAAGCGAACCAGTACGATCTGAGCAAGGATTTCCGACTCTACTGGACGGTTAGTGAAAAGGATGTTGGCATATCGGTTTTGACGCACCGCGTGAGTCCCGGCGAACCTGGCTATTTTCTGGCGCTCATTAGTCCTTCCATGGAATCGACGACGGCGCGCGTGCCCCGCGACATCGTTTTCGTCTTCGACACGTCCGGCAGCATGCAAGGAGAAAAAATCGACCAGGCGCGCAAGTCCCTGCAGTTCTGCCTCAAGAGCCTCGCGCCCGAGGATCGCTTTGCCATCCTCGGCTTCTCAACCACGGTCAAAGCGTATGCGGATCAACTTCAGTCCGCCACGAAAGAAAATGTCGACAAAGCGTCCGAGTGGTGTTCGCGACTCGATGCGAACGGTGGGACGGCGATTTCCGATGCGTTGGAAGCAGCCCTGGCATTGCGTCGGGACGAAATGCGGAATTTCACCGTCGTCTTTCTGACCGATGGTCAGCCAACGATTGGTGAAAGCAATCCGGTGAACATTCTCGCGATGGTGAAGTCAAAGAATACAGCCCAGACGAGGATTTTCGTCTTCGGCGTTGGGGAGGATGTCAACACGCATCTGCTCGATCCGTTGGCGGATCAAACCAGGGCGACGACCGTCTATGTCGCCTCGAATGAGAACCTCGAAACCAAAGTCTCGAGCTTCTACGCGAAGATTAGCCATCCGGTCCTCACGGACTTGGCAATTTCCCTGGGAAACTCAGAGATTCGCCTCGAAGAGATCTTTCCTCCGAAACTGCCCGACCTGTTTCATGGCGGCCAACTGGTCGTTCTCGGCCGCTATCAAGGTTCCGGCGCGACGTCGATCAAGCTGACCGGCAAACTCGGCTCGGAATCGAAAGAGTTCGTGCAAGAGGCCCAATTTCCGCAGGAGAAGAGCGAGAATGATTTTCTTGGCAATCTCTGGGCGAGGCGGAAAGTTGGTTACTTGTTGGATCAGATTCGATTGTCCGGCGAGAACAAGGAACTCATCGACGAAGTGATTGCGTTGGGTAAGAAGTTCGGCATCGCCACCCCGTACACCAGTTACCTCGTGGTCCCTGATGGCCCGGTCACGGCCCAGCGGAGTTCCGGTTTCCGCGACCTTGCGGAAACGCGTTGGCATTTCGGTAAAGCCATGGGTGAAAGTACCGTGGAGAATGCGCCCATCACTTCGCGGAGTTTTGCCGCCGGGCAGATATCGCCAGCGGGAACCTCGCTAACCAATCCAATGGGCCTCAACGACGGATTGCATCGGAGACGCTTGGTTGGGGAGCGCGCGGGTGAAGGCTTGGGACGCGCGGAAGTGCTGCGCCAGAAGGTTGGCCAGGCGGCCATCGACGTCGCCAAGGCCCTCGGCGAACTCAAGGACGCAGACAGTAACGAGCCGGCGATCCTCCAATCCGTGGGTAACTCCCGATTCTTTGACACCGGGGGAGTCTGGATTGACGAGGCCTTCGAGGGGACGGACAAGGCAACATTGATCACGGTTAAGTATCTCAGCGACGCCTATTTCCGCATCCTAGAACTCCAGCCGACGGTCAAGGACATTTTCGCCCTCGGCGACAGGATCGTTTGGGTCACCCCTTCCGGCAAGATTCTCGTTATCGACGAGAAAGGCAAGGAGTCACTCACAGACGAGGAGATCAAAACACTCTTCACGAAGTAGCCGCCGGGTGCCATGTCCCACGCTTGCGTGGGCATGATTGACCGGATCACCGTCGGACGAAAGGATCGATGGTTCCCCTGCCTACTTCGTCCATGCCGGGTGCTCGGCATCAATCAAGCGAGAGGAGATGGCGTTCCCATCCCACGTAGTCCGGCTCGCGGCTCCGTAGAAGAGGACGTTGGATCCATCGTCATGGAGGAAGAGAAACGGCGTCACGTGGCCGTACGTTTCCGACGGGTCATTCGATTTGTTCATCCACGTTCCGCGATCCTGCCACTGGAGGCCGTCGGAGCTCACCGCGAGACACGTTCCTTCGCGGGATTCGTAGAGCATCACGTAACTGGTCGTGGACAATGCTGTCACGCGTTTAACATCGACGGCGCCGGCACCGCGGCCGAAGACGGGCTCCTGGGGTGATTTTGTCCAATGGATGCCGTCTTGGGAGACCGCATGGCCAACGCTCCGGTCTCCCTTGTCCCGGCCGTCGTACCACATCCGGAAGGAGCCATCCTCGACGAGCACGGAAGGTCGGCCGACGATCGCCGCGTCCCAGCTTCCTGGACGTCCTCGCGGGACGGCGACGCCACCTTTTTCCCATTGCACGCCATCCTTCGATGTCGCCACATGGATCTCGTCGATCACCCCTTCGTCCGCTTGCGTGTAGTAGAGGAAATAGGTGGTTCCGACCTTTACGACCGTGGGGTCATTGACGTGATTGGCCGAGCCGCGGTCGAGCACGACTCCCTTTTTCTCCCACGTTTTCAGGTCCGTGGATTCCGCGAGATGAATACGGTCATGCCCATCCTTGCCCTGTCCTCCATACCACATGCGGTACTTGCCGTTGTCCTTCAGAACCTCGGGCGCATAGACATTCCCTTCCCCATGGGGAGCCAGTTCCGTGATCTGCGTCCCCCGGAGTACCACGTAATTCTCCGAGGCCGCGGCTAATTCCGCGCGGAAACCTGGAAACAGACAAAGCAAACCCAAGGCAACTCTCGCTGTTGATTTCAAGGCGGATCTCCAGTTCGATCCTGTTGAGCTTCAGGTTTTGAAAGTCGCTCCGGCGATCTCTTCGATCGCTTGTTTTGGGGCCTACCGACCGTGAAAAAAGACATTGACAACATGAGTCGCATTAGCACCTGTCCCGCTTTGGGAAAACTATCCCGCGGATCCTCGATCAGGGACGTAGAATACACGTTGGCGAGTCGTTTAGGATCGGAAAACGGAACTCGGCACGCAAGTAAAGAAAAAACGGAGACCTCGTGATTGCCCGCCGTCTGGTAAAGTTGCTTTTCGTCGCCATGGTGGGTGTCCTGCTATGGATGACGGTGTCAGCGTTTTGGGGGCCGAGGCATTCGACCGCTCAATCGTGGGAGCGGGATGTTGCAGATCTGTCATCGCCACAGGTGGTGCCTTCCGCCTCGTCTTCCTCGGCATTGGAGGAATTGATCCCGAAGAAGGGTATTGTCGATCCGGAACAGGCTCGACTGGATCATGAGACGCACAAATCGGCGCCCCGTTCGTCGGCTCGACGGCCGAAGAGAAGTTATTCCCCCGATCAGCCCATTTCGCACGATGGCTTCGGCCGAGCAATGCTCGAATGGGGTTTATTGGGATCAACATCGTTCAATGGCTCCAAGCCCGAGTTCGTCAAGAATCTGGCGTCGCTCGATGGCCAGCCGGCGACCTTGGTCGGCTTCATGTCCCCGCTCGAGGACGTGGGGCAGCTCAGGACGTTCATGCTCTTGGAGTATCCGGTCGGTTGCTTTTACTGTCTTGTGCCAGACCCCGCGGGGATCGTGCTGGTCGACCTGAAAGCGGGCAAAACCGAGCCCCTGCGGTATGAACCGGTGCGCGTCGCCGGTAAACTTCGACTCAACGACACCGATCCCGAAGACTTCCTCTACATCCTCGAAGACGCCGAGGTCTTGTCCTTGGACTAAGTCGAAAGTTCATGCGAGGAATGCTAAATGTTGCCCAGAGAACGTCTCGATGAGCTACAGGAACGGCGGATCCTCACGATTTCTCCTTTTGTTGAACCCAATCATGACGTCGAGAGCTACTGGCGATGGATGCGATCGACGGGTGAAGAGGCGGAATGGGTGCGGGCAACCTCCGAATCCTTTCTTCAGGCGGGTGCCGATTTACTCCGGACGGCGAGCCTGTTTGCATCTCGCTGCGCACTTCTGGAAAACCAAGTTGCCGTTGACACATATGGCTTGAACAAGGCGGCGGCATCCGTCGCACGTCACATCGTCGATCGTTGGAATCAAGCGAGTCCCGAGCGGCCGGCATTCGTTTTGGGAGTGGTCGCGTCGATGTTCCGATGGGTTGGAATCGGTTGTTCCCCCGATATGCCGGAAAAGAGAAACATCGAGTTCGATCCGCTTGTGGACGACTTCCGTGTTCAGCTCGACGGACTCCGTGATGGCGGCGCCGATCTCATCGAAGCAGCCATGGTTTATGATTTGCTCACGCTGAAAGCTCTCCTCGTTGCGCGACAGTCGTCCGCCGCGCGGGATTTGCCTCTGATGGTCTCGTTTACCCTTTCCGATTGCACCGGTCGATTGATTTCTGGGCACACTCTGGAGGCCGCCTATTCCGCTCTAAGCTCGGCGGATGTGTATTCCTTTGGCGTCGACGCGGTCGCATGCATGGACTCGATCGTCGATGCGGCAATTGGTCTTTCCAGGCTATGTCACGCCATGTTCCATTACACCCTCACGGTCGCGTATCCGCAGTCGCCGATCATTTCCCATCGCGAGATACAACAACAGATCGCCAGGTTCTCCGAGGATGGCCTCATCAATTCGGCCGGTACGAATGTAGGCGGCAACGCAGCGACAACATCCCTTGTTTCTGAAATTGCCCGGAGGCATGCGCCTCAACGTCGTCGAGTATCGGCCCCTTTTGCACCGCCACGGAAGGTCTTCAAACCACGACTCGCCGGATTGCTCGTCGCGCGACCGGCTCAGGATTTGACGAAACCGGACGAATGCCGTCCCGAGAGCGTGATTTAGGCTTATCGAATACTTTGCCAATCAAGTGAAAGTCGGAGCAGAAGCCGTTTGTCTGAATGTGGATCAGTTGCAACGGTCTGAGATTCCATGCGAGAGGGTTCTTCGCATCTGGACGTCCTTCGAGGGACTATTCTCGGCCGATCCTGATCCCGAAGGATTTAACCAGGAGCTAATCGAAGCATGCCTGAAAACAATCGGAGGAAGACCCGTCGTCGCATGGGACGTACCGAATCCTCAAATCGTCGACCTAAAACGTTTGGTGGAAACCGCGAGACTGTTCCACGCGACGGTTTCATTGAACCTTGTCGCTGATTTTGATCGGGGTATCGATTGGGAATACTCCAAATCCTTGGCGACACACCCGCTTTTGTCGGACGTCAAACTCATGTTTAGGCTGTCGCCCGGAAAAACGGTAACCCCGGACGTATCGCCGTGGGACCGTCTCGTTTTTTTGAAGCAATGGGCTTCGAAGTTGCGCGAATTCCGGGCCAATATCGGGACCTGGTGCTGTTTTGAAGAGATTTACGGCTCGACAAACCCTGATTCGACAGCGGAATCGATCGCGAGCGTGGTTTTGACACTTCGCAATTCCGGCTTCGACATGATCGCGATGGATGTTACGCGAGTTTTAGGCGCGTGCGAGTCAGAACAGGATCGGCGAATCATTCTCGCGACCTTAGGAGAAGAGGATAGGCCTGCCGACCGTTTCGCTCGCAACTGACATGCGCTTGCCTCACGCGGCGCGTGAGGAAGGGTTGGCGACGGGAGCGGGAAGTGGGGATTGGGGTCGGCCGGTCCGTTCCGCCAATCTAGCTTCGGCTCGCTGTTCAAGTCGTTCCATCTCGGCCTGGACCTTCCGCCGATAGCTTTCAATCTCGTCACGGTCGGCGTTGGCGGGAACGTGAATGTCTTCGCCGCAAACGATGTGAGCCTTGCTGAACGGCTTGGGAAGGATGAACCGGTCCCAGCTTCGGGCGCGCCACGGTCGGTCATAGGCCACGCCGATCGGCACAATGGCCAGGCCGGATCGGCTGGCGAGGTAAACCGGGCCATCTTTCAGGACGTGCCTGGGCCCGCGGGGCCCATCCGCGGTGATCGCCAGGTGGACTCTCCGTTTATTCTCCGTGACGCCAAGTAGTTGCCGAACCGCCGAGGCGGCCCCCCGACTGGAGGATCCACGTATCACGTTCCATCCCAACTTCTGCACGATCCGGGTGATGTATTCTCCATCCTGGCTTTGACTTATGAGTGTGTGCTGGTTCGCCTTGCGGTAGTAATAGGTCGGAAGCAAGAGGGTGTCATGCCAGAGAATGTAGATGTAATTGCCGTCACAGTCTGGTTTTAGAAAGTCGATGGTGGGGCGAGGCAGATCGACCTGAACCCGGAGGCTGCCGATCCACAGCCGCATGAGTCCCGCGCCGAACAGGCCAATGGCGGCTGTCAGGAAAGGGTGTTGGACCTTCATGGAGGATACCTTATCATGACGAACGAATGACCGTGCCATCCCAGGACGGCGGATGTTAGCCCGGTCCCTGCGACGCGTCTAGCCAAGATTCGCGGAACTGGAAGTACAAGTCGGCGAACGGAAACTGGTGGGGCCGTGCGATTTGCCATTCCCGAGAGTTCTGAGCTATACTTCAGGAAACCACTCAAGGTCCTCTAACGCAGAAGCCCGTCCTATGCAGGTTAATGGCGGATGCCGACTCATTGGGAAACGAGTTCGGAGCCTATACCAGGGTATCGGCTCATCGAACGCCTCGGCCGAGGCGGATTCGGTGAAGTCTGGAAAGCCGAAGCGCCTGGTGGCTTGACCAAGGCGATCAAATTCGTCTTTGGCACCATTGAATCCGAGAATGCCGGCGACCGCAATCACGCCGACCAGGAGCTCAAGGCGCTCTCTCGCGTCCGTGGCATCCGTCACCCGTTCATTCTTTCGATGGAGCGCTTCGACATCATCGAAGGGCAGCTCGTCATCGTCATGGAGCTCGCCGATCGGAGCCTGGACGATCGCTTGAAAGAATGCCAACGGCAAGGTCTGCCCGGACTCCCACGAGCCGAGTTGCTCAAGTATCTCAGCGAGGCCGCGGAAGCCCTCGACCTGATGAACAACGACCATGATCTGCAGCATCTCGATATCAAGCCTTCGAACTTGTTTTTGGTGGGAACGCACGTCAAGGTCGCGGATTTTGGTCTGGTAAAGGACATGGAGGGACGGACGGCGCAGGTGACGGGAGGCGTGACTCCGGTCTATGCCGCCCCGGAGACGTTTGACGGCTGGGTGAGTCGAAATACCGATCAATACAGCCTGGCGATCGTCTATCAAGAGTTGCTTACGGGGCATCGGCCGTTCAGCGGCCCGTCGGCCCGCCAGTTCATGATGCAACATTTGACGTCCCCCCCCGACCTAACCGCCTTGCCGGACTGCGATCGGCCGATCATCCTCAAGGCGCTCTCGAAAGATCCCGACGCGCGGTTTCCCTCTTGCACGGTGCTCATCGAGGCCCTCGCCACCGCCGGAATGGGCAACCCAACGGCGCTCAACGTTCCCTTGTCACCTCCTCCAAGTCTGGATGCGGAGCTCGCCGGTCCGACCCCGGTGGCGGCGGAAGAGTTTTCAACCCAGCTTTCCAAACGGGAGGAACGGAGTTCGTCCGGTTCATTCCTGCGGCGGGGGAACCGTTCCGGCGCGGTGCTTAATCCCGCCATCCTCGAGCCCACGGAGGATGGAACGCTATGTCCGACGCTCGTTATCGGATTGGGCAAGACCGGCATTCGTGCCGTCGAACGGATCCATCACAAGTTGACCGCGAGGTTTGGCAATGAAAACTCCTGGCCACCCATTCGTCTGGTGACGTTCGATTCCGACCCGAATGTTCTCCGGGATCTCGAACAGACCGAGCACGTGAGCGCCAAGAGTAACGACTATTTCGTACCTTGCCGAGTTCGCAAGCCGACGCAGTATTTCCAGAAATGGGATGGCCTGAAACATATTTCCAAATGGCTCGACCCCAATTATCTGTTTCACATCACGGCGGCGGGGACGACCAACGGTCATCGGCCGCTGGGACGGTTGGCCCTCATCGATAACTATCGGCGAGTGGTTTCGAGACTCGTTCAAGAGCTGGACGAGCTCATGGCTCCGTCCCGAATCGAGGAATCGTTGAACGCAACCGGTCAACGGCTCCGTTCCAAGTTTCCCCGCGTCGTCCTCATCGCGAACATGGGGGGCGGGACCGGTTCGGGCATGTTCATCGACATGGCCTACATGGTTCGCCGACTGTTACTCGAAACTGGGTCGGCGAAACCAGACATCCAGGGGATGTTGATCGCGGCGATGGGGGCGTCCGGTCGCGATGAGGAACTCCGGCGGATCAATCACTATGCCTTGGCGCAAGACCTTCTCAACCTGATGCAGCCGGATGCCGAGTTCGTTGTCGAGTACGAGCAGGACGGGGACCGCGATCGGTTCACGACGCCCCCCATTGAATCCGCCTACTTGTTTGACGCTTTTTCCCCTCATCTTCCCGAGCCGAAGGACGAGGTGGTGCTCGATACGGTGGCGGAACTGGTTTTTCACGGGACGCTCGATCCACTGGGTCGGCACATGGACAATGCCTCCGCGGGGTGGTCTCGGTTTCGGACCGCGGGCTGGTTTTCGCTCGTGTATCCGCGCCGCGCGCTGCTACGGCAATCGGCCGGTCGTCTGTGTCATGCGATGGTCAGTGAATGGATCCAGCCCCTGACCGGCAAGAAACGGGACGACCTGGTGCGCGCCGCCGAGGCCAGCATCTCGGCCGCGGGTTTCACGACGTCCACGATCGCCAATCAAATCCTCGAAGAATGCAATCGCCATCTGCCCGAACCGCTCCATGTGCTGGTGGCCAAGCGTCTGGCGTTATTGGAGGAGCAAATCGCCCGGCGAGATTCCGCGGGCCAGGACGAATTGCGGCTCGCCGCCGTCGACGACATTAAGCAGATCCTGGGCCTCGATCCGTGGGAGGAGGAAGGGACATCCGGCACGGTTCCCATGCTCGACCGGGTGATCGTTAAGGCCTCGAACACGGTGGCCACGGCGCTGTTGGCGCCGCTCGCCCGTTCCCTGGCGGAAACCCTGGACGAGCCGGGACCGCGTATCGAACGCGCCCGGCGAACCATCGAAGGGTTTTCGCAGTACTTGATTCGCATGGTGGATCAACAGCAAGAGCACGCGCGCACGGCGATTCACGCGGTGCATCGGCGGGCGCGCGAACTACGTGATCGTCCGGCGGTGGGGCACGCCGCCGCCGCCATGCTCCGAGGGGAAGGAGGGGGTGGAGTCGTATCGCTTCTTCAGCGGTATGCCGAAGAGAAAATCGATCACCGATTACGCGAGCAAGTGGCGCAAGTGTTTCTCGTGCTTCGGGGGAAACTGGCGGACAAGGCGCGCGAACTGGTCACGATACGACAGGAGCTCGATCGGCTGCTCGATTCCCTTCGCGCGGCCCAGGAGGGGGATGAGGATCTCGGCGGCTTTAGTGCCCAGACGCTATTCCCGGGCGGACTATTGATGCTTTCCGACGCGATCCAGGAGATCTGCGACTACTTTGGCGAACGGCGACTGGGCTTGCTGGAGACGCGGGTGCAACAGAATACGCTTGTCTCCCTGGGAGGGCTGTGGGCTGCGTGCACGGCAGCGGGGGAGGACATGGCCAGCGGACTGGCGAGCGCGATGGTGTCCGAAGCGATGAGTTGGATTCAAGACAACCTGCCGCCTGCCGATGTCGCGGATGCGTTTTTCGCGCGTCATCAAGCGGATCAGATTGGCATGGTCAATGAACTGCGTGCCTTCTACGAGTGGGCCTGCCCGTCCATGGTCGGACGTCCGGCCCGCGGTGGCGCTCCGGATCAAGTGCCGATTAAGGAATCGTTCTTCCTCAGTGTTCCCATGAGTGAAGCGGGCGCGCTTTTCGCCAATGCCATCGAGCAGGTGGCGGGTGGCCTCAAACCGGTTCTGATCACGGGTTCCGAACAATGCGTTCTTTGCCGCGTCCAGACCCATCCTTCCCTTGCTCGGCTGTTGCCGATGTGGCTTTTGGAGGGGCGGAAGCTTTATGACGCGGCGTGCCAGAGTCGACTGACGCCGGAGATCTTTCCAGAAACGGCGAAGAAATAGACGCGGGTTCCTTCCCTTCTAGCACGGCGTCGAGCCAATGGCGGATGCGCGCTCGAAAGCTCGGTCCGTCAAACGTCCGTGCCCAGGATTGGCAATCATTGGACGAAAAAACCGCCTCCTCTTTTTCAAAACGCCGCACGGCACGCGCCAGATCCTTCGGACTTGCCCCTTCGTGAAAGAGGCCGGTCGGACCCAATTCCCCCTTGAGAACGCCGGTTCGCCAGTGATCCAAGTCCCGAATGGTATCGAGCGCGCCCCCTGCCGCGAGCGCGATGACTGGCCGGCCCGCGGCCATCGCTTCCACCGGCGCTATGCCGAAGTCCTCGACGTTGGGAAAGAGGGATGCCTTGCAGCCTGCAACCAGGGAGGGAAGTTCCGCGTCGTCGACCCAGCCCCGTAGCTCGACGTTCGGCGGACAAATCTTTTGCAAGCGTCGTAGCATTGGCCCGCTTCCCACCACCACGAGCTTGCGGTCCAGGCCTCGAAACGCCTCCACCGCCACGTCCACCGATTTGTACGGGACCAACGCGGTGACCATCAGGTAGTAGTCCTCCGGCGCGCGGCGCGCCGCGGCGAAACGAGTGCAGTCCACCGGCGGATGAATCACCGGCACCACTCGGCCGTACACGTTTTGAATCCGCTCCGCGATGAAGCGAGAGATTCCCACCATGCTATGGACTCGATTCGCGGTCCGGGTGTCCCATCGTTGCATCGGGCCACGCACGAGTCGCATGCCGATCCGCGTCGCCAGGCCGGCCCTGCCCGCGGAGAAGTAATCGTCGTACCGGTCGTAAAGGTAGCGCATGGGGGAGAACACGTAACTCGCGTGCCGCGCCCCCGCCGGCGCCCGAACGCTCTTGGCGACGCAGCTACTCGTGCTCAGGACCAGGTCCACGGGCTCGATCTTGAGCTGTTCCACCAGCCACGGCATGAGTGGAAAATAGTGGCGGTAGTGGCTCGCGGCCCGCGGCATCTTTTGCAGCGGGGACACGTGAATCGGATGTCGCTCTATGGTCCTGGAGACCGAGCCGGGTACGTGGAGCAGTGTGTAAATAGGAGCGTCGGGAAACATGTCGGCAAAATGTTCGAGCACTTTCTCGCCGCCGCGCATTCCCGTGAGCCAGTCGTGGACCAATGCGACGCGTGGATTGGACATGCGGGGTGAAGCTCCATCTTCTCGGGACCATCCTTAACAGCCTGCTGCCGCTCAGAAGAATAATGCGGCGAAGCTGCAATGAACTCCCTCTCCCCGCAGGAGAGGGTTGGCGTGAGGGGTTTTCACGACAAATACAAGTGCACGCGTCATTAATGCCTGAACAAGGTACTGCCTTGGCAGCCTTCGACCATGCTCGCCTCGCGCAAAGAAGCAGCACCCGGCGCCCTCCAAACGACTGGCCGCGAAATACGCCATTGCTTTTCTGAAGCTCAATACTTGGCGAAATTTCTAACCCGATGCCCGTTAACACGGTACCAAAACGACTGTTTCTCGCAAGGCAAGTTGAAGGAGTGGAAGTCGCTCGTGACGCGCCGTGATAAAGGTGGTTTGCGGGTTTCGGAGGCGTGGGCGTTCACGCCGAGGCATCGTTCGAGGGACGTGGATTCATGTCGGTGCAAGCACGGCAACGAAGCGATTGGCGATGGTGGCAGCCTGTCTGGTTTGTCTGCTTGGGGCTGCGAATGTCCTGGCGGTGGAGCCTTGGGCAGCCAAGGTGAACTCACCGTCAATGACGGGCTCGTCGCGTGGTATGACGTCGCGAACGGTGAAGTGCGAGTTTTATCAACAAACGTTCCTCTCGAAGCGAAACTTTCCTCAGGCATGACGCGTCTGGGAAACCGCCGAGATTGCCAGCAATGGATTCGCGACCGGCAAGCCCTGATTCACGTCGATGGGAGAACTGGCGGTTGTCCGTTTCGATGGCGTCGACGACTTTCTGCAAGGCGACGTTCCAGCAAACCATGGCCGACTTTGATCTACGTCCTCGCCGCTCCTCGTTCCAACGCAGGTTTTTCCGCGAGTTCTGGCCTTGAGTTGTCTCACCAAAATGAATTATGTTCCTCCGGCATCACTTTGGGATCTAGGACTCAATGCCACGAATTTTGCTCAGTGAGATAAATGTCGAAGGCATGGGGTCAGCGGCTGGCAGAATCTTCAAAGCGTCCCCCAGTCGCTTTGGTGAGTTTCATCTGTTCGGTGTCCACCTGACACAAACAAGCAGAATTGTTTCTCGACGGCCAGAAGATGACGCAAGCGCCCCTGTACGCCGCCGCCGATGAATGTCGGGCGCGTTTACGCTGGCCCGGGCGGCCTTACAGCAATATCATATTTCTCCAGCGGCCCGGGTATGCTTTCGACGTTGGGGATGAACGTGCTGGCGTCATCACCTGACCGGCGGCTTCGCGACGAGGAGGTAAAGGTAAGCGCTCGGCCTGTGCTTATTTGGAGGCGAAACGAGAACGGCTTCGCCATGCCGCGCGGATATTCCTCGGTATTCGGCAAGCCGCGCGAATCCGCCGGCCGTGCAGGTGCTCTGCCCGGCTTCTGGCCCAGCGTTTGCCCTCGATCTCGTCAACGTGAACAACCTCAAGCAGCGGCCGGACGGCGTTTGGCTGACGGTGAGTTACGATGGCAATATCCACGCCGGCCGATGCCGACGGGGACGGCCTGCCGGATCAAGCGACGCTTTGCGGAACGGGACCGGCGGGATACGGGCGCCGGTCGGGGCCGCTCTACTCCCCCAGGCTATTCTCATGGCCAGGATCTTCATCGCGCAAAGGAGCACGCTCAGCTGGTCGACACGGACGGCGACGATCTGGGGACAAGGAAATCGTCGTCGCCAAGGGTTGGGAAGAGGGGCCCCACGGCGTCGACGCCATCGGGGTAGCCGGGGCGCGGACGGCAGCGTCTACTTCGGTCTGAACCCGAGCTTCACCGACCCCTACCTCCTTCAAGAGGGTTTGCCCGCGAAGTATTCCATCGAAGGAGAAAAGGGGACCAGTTCTTCGTCGCGCCCGGATTTCAAATCTCGCGAAATCTTTTGCACTGTACCGTTTTCCCGTTTCGTTGGCCAACGGTCGTGGTGATCTTTTTCAAGACCGACCAGGAAGGAGCGACGTGGCTACCGAATGGCAACCCGTTCGATGAACTGCTTCACATTCAGCACGACATTACGGATTTCCACCACGCCATCCCCTTCATCTACCCGCACCACGAGCCGAGCGTTTTGATTACCAGCCCCGTTAACAATCGAGCCCGCGGCTTGGCGTTCAACGGTTCGAAGGGCGGGGTCCAAGGTTTGGACCGGAACATTGGGCGGGGATGCGTTCCTGGCCGGCTACTCGCGAGGCAAGATCTTCAAAACGTCCCTCATTCCTACCCAGCAGGATATGTCGCCGGTTAAGAGCATGGTGCCGCGAGTCTCCGGGAGCTCGTTGCTGACAAGGTGTCAAATCAAGGATTTGATCGTGGCGACGCACGGCGGTTTCCGATTGGGGAGCGGGTCTGACCGGGAAGGGGTCTTTGTACGCGATCCGGTATTCACACGCGGAGCATCCCCAGCCACGCTTGTTCACGCGGCCTCTCCCCGGAAATCGTTTCGTTTGGATCGGCCGCTCGATCGAGAGCACATGAAGCGACTGGAAACGGGCATCGCCGTCTTGCGCGGGTCTGTTCGTTTCCGCCGGCGATCGATTCGAGTTTCATCGGCCTGGCTACGCGGTGGTGGACGGCAACTGGCCTCCGATCGTCAGCCGGTCCCGTTCGTTCCTGTGCAAATGACGCCCGATCGACGCACGCTCATCGTGGAGATCGAGCCGAGCGGCAAGGGCGCGGAGCTACGCCGTTCTGCTTCCCGGCATGGGGCACCGCAGGAATCCGCGACGGCGATGGGGGACGTTCCTCAGGTTCCCGCGATCGATCTTGCCTGCGACGCTTGGGATGGTTGCGGAATGGCGTGATACCATGGGCATGGTCCGATGGTCGCGGCTTCCTCATTTCGACCTGCGCGAAAGTTCACCTTGGGGAGCGCGGATCATGAACCCCTTTTGGTCCTTGTTGAAACAGCCGGGAACCTTGGTTTTCACGGGAAAGCTGCCGCCCGTTGGACATGCTTCGCCGCGGGCGGTGCAGCCAGGATCCCACCTGGATTTCACCTACCCGCCAGAAGAGGTAACGTTGGTCTTCGAGGGGAGCGAGGCACTTGCCGAACGTCGTCAAGGGGTTACGGGCACGGGCGCAACGCCGCCACGCGGCGGCATGACCTTGAGTTGGCAATTGCATGAGCCGGGGAGTTCCCGGTCCCAGATGCGCTAGAAGTGCCGACGGAGAGGAAGGAAATGCTGGCGGTTCGTTTTCATACCAACGAGGACGATCGGCCGCGCGTCGCCGCCGTCTCGAATCTTCCTTCCCTGGGTAATCGATGGACCGGAGACGATCTTGGCCGAGGCGAGGCCGCCGAAGGAGCTGGAAGGCGGCGATCCCGCGAAAGGACGGGCACTTTTCTTTGGCGAAGCACAATGCGCCAAGTGCCATCGACTGCGAGGAAAGGAGGCCGCATTGGACCCGATCTTTCCAACCTCGCCCACCGCGACTACCGTATCCGCCTGCCGCGATATCGAGCAGTTGAACGCCACCACCGTCCCCGATCATTTGGCGTATGCCGTCGTCTTGGCCGATGGCAGTCGTATTGCTAGGTGCCATGCGCGGGGCGAAGGAAGGCTATTACGTCGGCGATCAAGAGGGGCGGCAACCCTGGTGACCAAGGAAGGCATCGAGGAGATTCGTCCAACAACGAAGTCGATCATGCCCGGAGGGACTGCTCAAAACTCGGGGAAGTGAAGTCGCGAGACCTTCTTCCCCCCTTCCTGTTGATGCCGCAATCGGCGCGGCTTCATCCGCAGAAATCCGCAGGCAAGACGCACCACCGCCACGCAGTGTCCAGGAGATCCTCCCCTTTGCTTGAAAACGATGGTGAACTGCCGATCGGTCTGGAAGCGACGGGATTGAAACCCTTTGCATCGGCCTGGTCAGTGGTCCTAAAAGATCATGGCGTCGACGAGATGATTACCCGGCGTGGCAAAAACGGTGGAGCACCCTGTTTTCTAGGGCACCCGGGGTTCGCGTACTGATCGAGGCCGCCCTCGGACAAGGATTTTAACGAAGCGGATGTCCTGGTGTGGTATTCCGCCAATCCCGATTGGACGAAAGCCCGCGCTGGTCACCGGATCGATTTTATCCAAGGGGGTGGCGCTGTTTACCTCCACTATGGTGGTCAACGGCAACGATGCTCCGGAATTGCTTGCGGAACGGATCGGTCTGTCCTGGCATCCCCAGCGATCCAGGTTTCGGCACGGGCGCGCTCGACCTTCGCGTCCGCGATGGCGAGCATCCGATCACGCGTGGCGTAACCACAAGCCGTTCGTCGACGAGACTACTGAATCTCGAGGCCAGTCGAATCCACGTTCTCGCGACGGACGAGGAGGGGTGCCGCGGCCCATTCTCTGGACCAATGAGCGGAAAGGAGGACGAGCCCTTCGTCTCCATCCCGGGACACTATAGTTGGACGTTCGACGCGATCCCCTTTCGCACGTTGGTGTTTCGGGGAATCGCATGGAGCGCGCGGCAGCCGGAACATCGTCTGGACGGCGTGGTGCTGGAAGGGGCGCGCGTTCAGGAAACCGGTCCGTCAGATCCTCCAGGCAAGTGAGCGCGTCCAACCGACGATTTTATCTCGGACGGTTGACCTGCTATTGACGCTACATGCGGAGCGCGGCAGACTTGCACTTAGGTGGATCGCTCCACGCATATTAAACTTCCCGACGCGCCTCGTGGAAAGGATATGAATCATGGCCGAATTGGACGATGGGAGCAGCGTCCACGGACTCGGAGTATGTCATTTCGATCGTGCCTTCGATCTCCTTGAAGACCTCTTGGGGGAGGCCCCGGGTGTCGTTGTCATTGGATTTAACGTCGATGGCAAGGTAGCACGGTGGAGCGATGGCGCTCTAGGACTTCTCGGCTTCAAGCCCGAGGAGACCATCGACAAGTTAACCATCCACGACCTTTTCCATCCACGGCTGGAGAATCCATCGTTTGTCGAGACGTGGGTTCAAGTGGTGGAGGGTCGAAGCAACTGGCAAGGGATCGGCCAATGCCGGCCCAAGGATGGCGTTCATTCCGACGTGCATCTCTCTGTTCGCGTCTGGAGGAATCCCGATGACAATCCCGCCGGTTTGTTGACGATCTGGAGAGAACTTTCCGAGACCCCGACCTCCGAGCAGTCGGAGGAGAAGTTTCGCGGACTTTTGGAGTCCGCGCCCGACGCGATGGTGATCGTCAATCAGTCGGGGGAAATCGTTCTCGTCAATTCACAGACGGAAAAGCTCTTTGGCTATCACCGAGAAGAGTTGCTTGGCCAGCCAGTCGAGATCTTGGTTCCCCATCGATTTCGAGCCGAACATCCCCAGCACCGATTGGAATACTTTCGCGAGCCGCGTGTGCGCCCGATGGGCGCGGGGCTCGACTTGTTTGGCACGCGTAAAAATGGCCAGGAATTTCCCGTGGAAATCAGCCTGAGCCCCCTTTTTACGGAAGAAGAGGTGCTCGTAAGTAGTTCGATTCGCGACGTCACCGAGCGTAAACGAGTCGAACGGACGCTTCAAGAGAAGAACCTTGAGCTGGAGAAGGCCAATCTCGCGAAGGACCGATTCCTTGCAAGTATGAGCCATGAGCTAAGAACTCCCCTCAATGCGATCATTGGGTTCACTGGCACTTTGCTGATGAAACTTCCTGGGCCACTTACTGCCGATCAGGAAAAGCAGCTGAAAACCGTTCAGGGGAGCGCGCAACACTTGCTTGCGCTCATCAACGACTTGCTGGATCTCGCGAAGATCGAATCGGGTAAGGTCGAGCTCCATCTGGAGCCGACCCCTTGCCAGGCGGTGGTAAGGGAAATCTCGGGGACTTTGACGCCGCTAGCGCAGGCGAAAGGACTCCAGTTCGAGGTCGTCGTACCCGAGCGAGAAATCGTCGTCCGAACCGATCGGCGCGCGCTAAGTCAAATCCTGCTTAATCTTTCCAATAACGCGATCAAGTTCACATCGAAGGGTCTGGTTCGATTGGAGCTCGCACACTTGAACGATCGGGATCATCCGATCGTCGAGTTCCGTGTTCATGACAGCGGCGTCGGGATCTCGCCCGACGACCAGAAAAAGCTCTTTCTTGCCTTTTCGCAGCTCGATCACTCGTCAAGACGGCATTCCGAGGGAACGGGCTTGGGTCTTCATCTGAGTCGAAAGCTCGCCGAGTTGATGGGAGGGACAATAACGTTGAAAAGCGATGTCGGCGTGGGGAGCACCTTCACCCTGAGCTTGAGGGAGTAACTCTCATGTCCGCGCGAATCGTCGTCATCGAGGACAATCAGGCGAATCTCGATCTGATGACCTATTTGTTGTGCGCGTTTGGCTATCAGACGCAAGCCGCCAAGGACGGCGAAGAGGGGCTGGAACTGGTTCGGCGCGAACGCCCCGACCTGGTGGTTTGCGACGTGCAGTTGCCCAAGATGGATGGCGACGAGGTGGTGCGTTTAATCAAGGAAGACCCCGAGTTTGCGAAAATGCCCGTCATCGCGGTCACGGCCCTCGCCATGGTGGGAGACCGTGATCGGATCCTTGCCGCCGGCTTCGATGGTTACATTTCGAAACCGATCGATCCAACGACGTTCGTTCCTCGAATAGAAGAATTTCTCGGATTGGAGGGAAGACGGGAAGCGGTATTTGGGGGGGAGACGCAGCCCCATGTTCGACCCGAATCGAGCAACGCGAAACGAATACTCGTCGTGGATAACCAGCCCGTGAATCTGGATCTGGCGCGGAGCGTGCTAGAACCTTTTGGCTATAAGGTGTTTTGCGCGGAAGGCGTGCACGAAGGTCTGCGCTTGGCGCTTCAGTTTTTACCGGACTTGATCCTCTCGGACGTCGCCATGGGGGACGGAACCGGCTACGACTTCATCGAATTGGTCAAACGCGAGCCCGCGCTTGCGAGCATACCTTTTATCTTCATCACGTCGACGATGCAGGAGGAACGTTATCGGACGAAGGGCATGAAGTTGGGGGCCGCGCGGTTCTTCTTTCGCCCGATGGAACCTCGCCTTTTATTGGAGGAAATCGCCGCCTGTTTGGAACCCTAGTCGAACGGCGACGGAGCTTAAAAGGAGGAATCGTAGGCCGCAAGTCTTACCAAAATGAGGATTCGCGGCGGAGGCTCTTGAACCGGCGATTCAGAAAGGGGGGAATACGGTGGCCACCATACTCGTCGTGGATGATCGTGCTACCAATCGCGATTTTTTGGTGACGTTGCTGCGGTATAAAAATCATGAGCTGTTGGAGGCGGAAGATGGTCTGGAGGCATTGGAGCTTGCGCGCCAGCGGCCGCCGGACCTTATTTTCACCGATGTCTTGATGCCGCGGATGGACGGTTACGAGTTCGTCCGCCAACTTCGCATGCATGCCGCCACCGCCAACACTCCGGTTGTGTTTTTCACGGCTCATTATTTGGAGCGAGAAGCGAAATACCTGGCGGAAACTTGCGGCGTCACGGAAATCCTTTGCAAGCCATGCACTCCGGAAACCGTCCTCGAAGCGGTGGAACGAGTGTTGCATGCGCCCGGCGTCCCGCCGTTGGCGACGACCGAGGAAGAATTTGATCGGCATCACGTTCGTATTCTTACCGATAAGGTTTCGCAAAAGGCGGATGAGCTTCGGGTCATCAACGCGCGGTTTTCCGCCATGATCGATTTGGGATTGCAACTCGGTAGTGAACGGGATCCGAAGCGTCTGCTACAAAGCTTCTGCAATTCCGCGCGGGGAATTCTCGGTGCTCGTTTCGTGATTCTCGCGGTGACTCTTGGCGACGGGTCGATCGAAGCACGTACCTTCTCGAGCGGTTGCGAAACGCTGCTAACGCATCCCTCGGGCTCGATGACGATGCGCGGACGATTGGCGGAGATTTGCGGATCGCGAAACATCCTTCGCCTGGACCAGGGGTCGATCGACGTGCCATCGCTGGGATTGCCGGACGGCGTGGGAGATATTCATTCCCTGCTGGCGGTGCCGGTGACTTCGCTGGCGCACAACTATGGATGGGCCTGTTTCGGCAACAAGATCGGATCGGAACCGTTTAGCGAAGAGGAGGCCCGGACCGCGGGCATTCTCGCCGCGCAACTGGGCCGGATCTACGAAAATGGCAAGCTCTATGCCGAGGTTCAGAGGCAGGTCACGCTCCTGGAACGAGAAATGGAGGAGAAGGTCCGGGCACAAACGGAGAGGGACCGTTTCTTCCTGCAGTCACTCAATCTGCTTTGCATCGCCGGTTTCGACGGCTATTTTCACGTGGTGAATCCCGCGTGGGAGCGGATGCTCGGCTACAGTACCGAAGAATTGTATTCCCGCCCTTTCGTCGAGTTCGCGCATCCGGAGGATGTCAACCGGATGCGCGAAGAGGTCGCGCGACTGGCGGAAGGGGAATCGACCAATTCGTTTGAGATTCGCGTCCTTTGCAGGGACGGTTCCTCCCGTTGGATTTTGTGGAATGCAACGCCGTTTCTCGAAGAGAAGAGATTCTACGCGACCGGTCACGACATCACGGAGAAAAAGCAGGCGGAGGAGGCCCTCCGGCTCACGGAGGAACAGTTTCGTCAAGCGCAGAAGATGGAGGCGGTCGGTCGGCTCGCTGGAGGTGTTGCCCACGACTTCAACAATCTCATGACCGTGGTCCTCGGCTATGGAGACCTGGTCCTTGCCTCACTTCATCAAGGGGATCCGCTTCGCGGATTTGTTGCCGAGATCCACAAGGCGGGCGAGCGAGCCACGGCCGTGACTCGACAACTGTTGGCCTTTAGCCGCAAACAGATCCTCAGTCCACAGGTGGCGAACGTTAACGACTCGCTTGGCGAGTTGGAAAAGATGCTCGCGCGCTTGATCGGAGAGGATATTAAATTGCGAACGATTCTCGCGGCGGATCTTGGAAAAGTGCGAGTAGACATCGGCCAGTTCGAGCAGGTGATCGTCAATCTGGCCATCAATGCGCGCGACGCGATGCCTGACGGTGGAAAGCTCACCATCGAAACGAAAAACGTGATCATCGATCACGCCTACGCTCGATCCCATCTGGACGTCAAGACAGGTCCGTACGTCATGATCGCCGTCACGGACAACGGGATCGGCATGAGCCCGGAAGTACGCATGCGTATTTTCGAGCCGTTTTTTACGACCAAACCGGCGGGCAAGGGAACTGGTCTTGGACTCGCCACCGCCTATGGCACCGTCAAGCAAAGCGGAGGTCATATTTGGGTATACAGCGAGGAGGGAACGGGAACGACATTTAAGATCTATCTTCCCCGGGTTTTTGCCGAGGTCGAGCGGGAGGAAATCGCCCCCGCGGCGGAACCCATGCCGATTTCCAGCGACACGATTCTCGTCGTCGAGGACGAACCCGCGGTGCGCGAGCTGGCCTCTCACATTCTCGAACTGAGCGGCTACACGGTATTGCAAGCGGAGTCCGCGGAGGTGGCCCTCGAAATCGTGGCTTCTTATCAAGGAATCATTCATTTGCTCCTCAGCGACGTCATCATGCCTTCCATGAGCGGCAAGCAGCTTTCCGAACGATTGAAAGCCGAGCGCCCGGAAATGCGGCATTTGTTCATGTCGGGCTATACCGACAATACCATCGTTCACCATGGGGTACTGGAGGCGGGGATGAACTTCCTGCAGAAACCGTTCACCGCCAAATCATTGGTGGAAACCGTCCGCAAGGTGCTCGGCGAATGAAACGGGGGAGAGGGAGAAATGTCGCTATTCTCGTCGAGTAGGAGTCGCGAAAATCAGGGGTACCGTGGCATGGAAAGCGTGCCCGTCTTCATGACGCCGTCGCGAATGAGGTGGTACTTGATGGGCTGATGATTGGCGAGTTCCTTCCACTGCATGACGTACCGGACGTTGTTGGGATCGATGGTTTCCCACTGGTGTAGACCGACGAGAATGTCTCCTGGCCGAAAGTCCGCTTTTTCGGCTGGGGAGCCGGGCAGAACCTCCACCAGAAACAACCCGCCGTTGAGCGGGTCATACACCGGTTTAACGGCGCTCGCCTCGACGGTCCGAACGCGGACCCCAAAATGTTGCCAAAGGACGTCGCTGTCGGAAAGTTCTTTTGGCGGATTGAAGGTGAGCGTGAAGGACTTTGTCTCCCCCCCGTTACGGCGGACCGTGATCGTGAGTGAATCGCCGAACTTCCGATCCCAGAGAATGCGATCGAGATCGAACGGAATGCGAACGTTTTGGCCGGCGACGGCGACGACTTCATCACCAGTTTGAATGCCGATCTTCTCCGCGGGGCTGTCCGGATCGACTTTTCCCACGCGAATGATCGGGGTCACGGGAGCCCCCTGCGCACGGCCGTCAGAGACTAATTCCTCGACATAGAGGCCGTGCTGCGCGATGGAGATGCGCGGCGTTCCCATAATGTCGCGAACGATCTGTTGCACCTTGCGCGTCGGAATCGCGAAGCCGATTCCCTGAGCATTGCTTCGAATGGCGACGTTGATGCCGAGCAAATCACCGTTGATGTTGACCAGCGGCCCACCGGAGTTGCCGGGATTGATGCTTGCATCGGTCTGGATCAGGTCGTCGAAGATCTCGCCGTTGGGAAGTTTGAGTTCGCGGTTGATGGCGCTGACGATGCCGGTGGAGACGCTGTTCTCCAGGCCGTACGGATTTCCGATGACGATTACGGTTTCCCCGAGCAAGGGTTCCCCGGCGCCCCCCAAGGGGAGGTAGGGGAAGTCATCGCGGCCATCGATCTTGAGGACGGCGAGGTCGGCGCGGTCATCGAACGTCACGACCCGCGCTTTGAACTGCTGATTCTTGGAGGTCAGGGCTTCGATCTGGTCCACCTTCTCGACCACGTGGTAGTTCGTAACAACGTAGCCGCGCGGATCGATCAAGACGCCGGTTCCCAGCCCCTTCACTCGCCCGGTGGTGTCGTCGTCGAAACGCGCGGGAATCACGCGGAGCGTGCGAAGGTTGACGATGGCGTCGCGAGTCTTGCTGACCGCTTCGACGATGGCGGTGCGGCGGTCGTATTGGGCGGAGGCGGTTGCCGCAGTCGTCAGAAGGACAACGCCAATTGCGCCGAGCTGGATTCGAAGAAGTCGATTCATGGCTCACATTAGAAAATCAGGCCACGCTTTTGTCCCAAGGCCAAATGCCCAACTCAAGGATAGGATAATCCGCTTACCCTTGAAAACCCTACCGTCCGATTCGTTGCGAAAATTCTTGCCCTGCTTGGTTCCGATCGTGCCGACTGCAGGGATCGCGCCGATAGGACACCTGGATTTTGCCAATTTACCAAAGTCGATCGGCCTCTTGCGAGACAATTTTCGGAACGCTTTGACGATCACGGGAAGCGATCGATGGGGCAAATTTTGCCGGTCCGATGGCGTTTGCCGACAACTTTTCGGCGCTCAGGGCGTTCGCCGGTGCCAATCGATTGTCCCGGCGTGGAAAAGAAGGGGGGCCTGGAGGCAATCGTGGCTCAGCCAGGGAGGGAAACCGCCCCGGAAATGCGGGAAGCGATTTCCTGACGCCGACAGGCATGAAGAGCCGTGGAGGGGGAAACCGCCAGTGCGGCACGCCGGCCGGTATGGGGATCTTGGGGGGGCATGGACGAGGGGAAAAGGACGCGCCGATGGTCGCCGTTTTCCGCCCCTTTCCCTATTCCTTGTACTTTCGCTTCGCGCTGGTTAGACTCTGGCGAAGCTTTGACTGATTGGGCCGTCTCTTGCCATCGGGAATTAGGAATGACAATGAGTGAGTCGGCGGGCGCTCGGTTTCGCGCCGCATTGGCGGCGGAACGTCCGCTGCAGGTCGTGGGAACCGTCACCGCCTATTGCGCGCTTCTCGCGGAACATGCCGGTTATCGTGCCATCTACTTGTCCGGCGCGGGCGTCGCCAATAGCTCCTTTGGTCTTCCGGATCTCGGCATGACGACCCTTTCGGATGTCGTCGAGGACATTCGGCGAATCACGTCCCGAACCTCCTTGCCATTACTTGTCGACGCGGACACCGGTTGGGGACACGCGTTCATGATCGGTCGAACGGTCAAGGAGATGATTCGCGCGGGGGCCGGAGGACTCCACCTCGAGGATCAGGTGCAGGCCAAGCGTTGCGGGCACAGGCCGGGCAAGGCGCTTGTCCCGGCGGTGGAGATGGCGGATCGGGTCAAGGCCGCGGTGGATGGCCGCGTGGATTCCCAGTTCGTGATCATGGCTCGAACGGACGCGATCGCGTCCGAGGGGTTGGACGCGGCGATCGAGCGAGCCCAACGGTATGTCGAGGCGGGAGCCGACATGATTTTCGCGGAGGCCTGCACCACGCTCGGGCAGTATCGCGCCTTCACTAGCGCCTTGTCGGTGCCCGTACTTGCCAATATCACCGAGTTCGGCAAGACCCCCATGTTCACCATCGAAGAATTGGGCGCGGCGGGCGTATCGCTGGTTCTCTACCCTTTGAGCGCGTTCCGGGCAATGAGCAAGGCCGCCTTGCTCGTTTATGAAACCTTGCGGAAACAAGGGACGCAAAAGGATTGCCTCGGCGACATGCAGACGCGGGAAGAGTTGTACGGCATGTTGGGTTACCATGCCTACGAACAAAAGTTGGATGCCTTGTTTGAGAGAGAGGATGAGGATGAGCACTAAACCGAAGACGGGTGGACTGGCCGGCGTCGTTGCCGGCAAGACGTCCATCTGCACCGTCGGCAAGGAAGGCCGAGGGCTGAATTACCGTGGATATTCCATTTACGATCTGGCGGACAACGCCTGTTTCGAAGAGGTGGCCTACTTGCTTTTGCGCGGCGAACTGCCGACGCAGGCGCAATTGGACGCCTACCGCAAGGAGCTAGGTGGGCTCCGCGCGATTCCTCAGCCACTCAAGGCGATTCTTGAACAACTTCCCGCAGACTCCCATCCGATGGACGTGATGCGAACCGCGAGTTCGGCGGCTGGCTGCATCGAGCCGGAAGCCGATTTCTCCCAGCAACAGCGAATCGCCGATCGACTCCTCGCCTGTTTCTCCTCCGCAGCTGCTTTACTGGCATCACTTTCAGAAAAGCGGCAAGCGGATCGACGTGGAATCCGAAGAGACGTCGATTGCCGGCCATTTCCTCCATCTTTTGCATGGCAGGCGGCCCAGCGAGCTCCATGTCCGCGCGATGGACGTCTCGCTGATTCTTTACGCCGAGCATGAGTTCAATGCCTCGACGTTCGCGGCCCGCATCGCGGCTTCGACGTTGTCTGACTTTTACTCGGCGATCACGGCGGCGATCGGGACCCTTCGCGGCCCCCTTCACGGCGCGCCAACGAGGCGGCCATGGAACTGATCGAGCGGTATGCGGATGCCGAGTCCGCCGAGAAGGGAATCATGAACGCGCTCGTTCAAAAAGAAAAGATCATGGGCTTCGGGCACCGCGTCTATTCCATTTCCGATCCGCGCTCGGACGTCATCAAGAAATGGTCCAAGCGGCTGGCGGACGAAGTAGGGGACAAACGCCTCTACCCCGTTTCCGAGAGGATCGAAGAAGTCATGTGGCGGGAGAAGAAGCTGTTTCCGAATCTGGACTTCTACAGCGCGACCGCTTACCACTTCCTCGGCATTCCAACGCCGCTGTTCACGCCCATCTTCGTGATCTCGCGCACCTCGGGATGGGCGGCCCACATCATCGAGCAGCGATCGGACAACAAACTGATCCGGCCGAGCGCTGATTACGTTGGGCCGGATAATCGCCCGCTGACGCCGATTTCCGCGCGATCCGCGGGCAAGGAAGGAGGAAAGTCCACATGAGCGCGCACCATTCCTCCGGTAAGCGGCCCGATCCGGACAAGGTTCTCGAGCAGATCGCCGACTACGTTCTGAAGTACCAGATCAATAGCGACGAAGCGTATTCCACGGCTCGCTATTGCCTGATGGATACCTTGGGTTGCGGGCTACTCGCGCTCCGGTACCCGGAATGCACGAAGATGATGGGGCCAATCGTGCCTGGCGCTACCTTGCCGGGAGGGGCTCGCGTGCCCGGCACCGCCTGGCAACTCGATCCGGTCCAGGCGGCGTTCAACATCGGCTGCATGATCCGCTGGCTTGACTTCAATGACACCTGGCTGGCAGCAGAGTGGGGGCATCCCTCCGACAATCTGGGGGCGATCCTCGCGTGCGCGGACTATCAGAGTCGGCGCAACCTTGAATCCGGCCGTCCGCCGCTTCTGGTCCGGGACGTGCTGACGGCGATGATCAAAGCGCACGAGATTCAAGGGGTCTTCGCCCTCGAGAACTCGTTCAACCGGGTTGGCCTGGATCACGTGATTCTGGTTCGCATCGCGAGCACCGCGACCGCGACGGCGCTACTCGGCGGCGGCCGGGACGACGTGATCAACGCCGTATCGAATGCCTGGCTCGACGGCGGCGCCCTGCGAACCTATCGGCACGCGCCCAATACGGGGTCGCGAAAATCCTGGGCCGCCGGAGACGCCACCAGCCGCGCGGTGCGCCACGCTCTTTTCGCCCTTAAGGGGGAGATGGGTTATCCGACCGCGCTTACGGCGAAAACCTGGGGATTCTATGACGTCCTTTTCAAGGGACAGCAGTTCAAGTTCCCCCGGGACTTCGGCAGCTATGTGATGGAGAACGTTCTCTTCAAGATTTCGTTCCCCGCCGAGTTCCATGCCCAGACCGCGGTCGAGGCGGCGATCCAGCTTTCACCGCTCGTCCGGGACCGACTCGATGCGATCGAAAAGGTGGTCATCGAAACACACGAATCCGCCGTTCGAATCATCGACAAATCCGGGCCCCTTCACAATCCGGCGGACCGCGACCATTGCATCCAATACATGGCGGCCATCGGTCTGATCCATGGCGGATTGAACGCCGACCATTACGAGGACGAGGCGGCCAAGGATCCGCGCATCGACGCGCTTCGCGACAAGATGCAAGTGGTTGAGATCCCCGCGTATTCCAAGGACTATCTCGATCCGGAGAAACGGTCGATCGCCAACGCGCTTCAAGTATTTTTCCGAGATGGTTCGTCGACCGACAAGATCGCGGTCGAATACCCCATTGGACATCGCCGTCGGCGCAAGGAAGGGATCCCCGTTCTGGTGGACAAGTTCGCCGCCAATCTCGCCATACGTTATCCCGCGCGGGTGTCTAGAGCGATCTTGGACCTTTGTGGCGATCAAAAACGGCTGGAAGAAACGCCGGTGCCGGTTTTCACGGACTTGCTAGCAACCTCTGCCTGAACTTTAACCCGTGTCGCGTTCGTGGAGGGATCGATGCCTTTCGCGAACCCTGAATAAACCAATTGTAATGGGAGACGAGATGATTCGTTGGAATAGGAAGCAAGTCTTCGGCAGGATGAAATTGGCGCTGCTGATTGGCGTGGTTTGCCTGGCGCTCGCGAATGGCGCGCCCGCCAAGGACCAGGCATCTCTCAAGACTTGGGTGACGGGATTGAAGAACCCGGAGTCGGTCGCGGTTGGCCCCGACGGCCGGATCTATGCGTCGGTGATCGGCGAGTTCGGCAAGGATGGGGATGGCTCGGTCGTTGTCGTTGCCGAAGGGAAAGCCGAACCGTACGTGGACGGTCTCGACGACCCCAAAGGAATGATTGCGTTTAAGGACTGGCTATTCGTCACCGACAAGAACCGGGTTTGGCGGATCGACCGAACCGGCAAGAAGGAGGTTTTTGCCGCCGCCGACGCTTTCCCGCAACCACCGATTTTTCTCAACGACATTACCGTGGACGAACAAGGAACCCTTTACGTCAGCGACACCGGCGACCAGGAAAAGGGGGGGGCCGCGGTCTACTCCATCAACCCTCAAGGAAAGGTCAAGCTTATCACGGACGCGAAGAAGGCGCCGGCGATCAAGATGCCCAATGGTCTCCTTTCCGATGGACTTCATCACCTCTTGCTACTCGACTTCGGCACGGGGGAACTGCAGTCCGTGAAGGTGGCGGACGGTTCGGCGACGAAAGTGGCGGAAGGGCTCGGTGGGGGTGACGGCCTGGCGCGCGATAACGCGGGACGGGTCTACACCAGCGACTGGAAAAGTGGCAAAGTGTACGTCATCCCGCGTCCCGGCGATCGCCCCGTGGTCATGAATACCGGCCTAAAATCCGCGGCGGACTTGTGCCTTGATCCGACCGGAAAGTCGATCGTGGTTCCCGACATGATGGGAGGCGCGATCGCTTCGTTTGGCGTTGGCGTGCCCGATCAGCCCGTCGACGAATCCCCGCTTGCGGTCAAGACGGAGTTGGCGTTTCCCAAACTGAATTGGACCGGGTGGCAGGCCGTCGCGGACTCCGGTGAAGTCGTCCCCCTGCGTCCGATCGTTCTCACCCACGCGGGGGATGGAAGTAACCGCGTGTTCGTGGCGACTCAACAGGGAGTCATCCACGTTTTTCCCAACGACCAGAATGTTGAAAAGACCCAGGTCTACTTCGACATGCAAAAGAAGGTCGTCTACAACGACAAGCAAAATGAAGAGGGTTTTCTCGGTTTTGCATTCCATCCGAAGTACAAGTCCAATGGCGAGTTCTTCGTTTATTACACCACCACCGACGCGCCGCATACGTCCGTCGTGTCTCGCTTCCGCGTGAGCCCGGACGATCCGAACAAGGCGGACCCGGCGTTCGAGGAGGAGATCCTGAGGATTCCGCAACCGTTTTGGAATCACAACGGCGGAACCGTTGCGTTTGGTCCGGACGGATACCTCTACATTGGCCTTGGCGACGGAGGTCTAGCCAACGACCCGATGGGGAACGGCCAGAATCTAAAGACGCTTCTTGGTTCGGTCCTTCGCATCGACGTGGATCGGAAAGAGGGTGGCAAGAACTACGCCATTCCCAAGGATAACCCGTTCGTTGGTCGCGCTGACGCGCGCCCGGAGATCTGGTGCTACGGCGTGCGCAACATTTGGCGTCTGGCGTTCGACAAATCGACCGGACTTTGTTGGGCGGGGGACGTGGGTCAAAACCTCTTCGAAGAGATAGACTTGCTCGTTTCCGGTGGCAACTACGGTTGGAATTTGCGCGAGGCGTTTCACCCGTTCTCCGCGAATGGCGTCGGGCCACGCGAAGATCTCATCGACCCCATCTGGGAATACCCGCACGAGGTGGGCAAATCGATTACGGGGGGTTTGGTTTACCACGGCAAACGAGTCCCCGAACTCGGCGGCGCGTATCTCTACGCCGACTATGTGTCGAACAAGCATTGGGCGCTCTGGTACGACGTGGAGAAAAAACGGGTGGTCGCCAACCGGGAGATTGCCAACCCGGGAGTCCCCGTACTTTCCTTCGGCGAAGATGAACAAGGCGAAGTCTACTTCATGACGTTCGCCGCGTCCGGGAAGGGCATATATCGGTACGTGTCGGCCTCCACCGCCGCGGCGCGCTAGACCCCGATCGTTCCGTGGAGAACTTGCGCGTCAACGGGGAGAAACTCAGGATGTGCAAATGACTTCGAAAGGCCGTGTCGCTTCCCTGGGATGGCGAGACGGCCCTTCTCGTTGTTTAGGTGCGGCAGCTGCTACTCCGACTTCGTGGGTTCGATGAACCCGGGATCGCTGCCGCGATCATATTTGGACGAGAGAAGGAAGGCGAGAAGGTCCGCCATTTGCATCTCGCTAATCGACGTCTCTAGATTCTCGGGCATCAGCGACTTACCCGTGTTTTTCATTTCTTCGATGTCGGATTTGAGAATGGATTCCAATACCCCTTGTTCCTTTTTGAGGGTGACCGAACTGGGCGTATCGGACACGAGAAGTCCCGTGATGATTCGTCCGTCCCGGTGCGCGACGATGTATTGCGCATAGGCAGGTTGCACGTCCCGGTTAGGGTCGAGAATTTGGGCCAGAAGCGCGTCGGCGGACTGGATTTGCGCGGTGGCCAGGTTCGGACCGACGGGAGTTCCCATTCCCGAGTTGATGGCAGGATGCGCGTTTTTGAAAATTTCGGCGCTCGTTCGCCGTCCCCTTTTCTCTCGGTCGCGGTCATGTAGCGCGCGATGACCTCCTTTCTGGCCGCCGTCGTCTCGGGGAGCATGCGCTCCGCCCACTGGCGGATAGACGCATCCGGATGGTCGCGCAGTGAGTCTTTCTGGCTCGCGGAGAGCGCGTTCGGAAGTATGATTCCCTCTTCGACGGCATTGAGCAGAGTGCCCGCCCAGTCCTTTTTCACCGTCAAGGAAGCGAGAATGGTTTCGCGCAAACCGGGAGGCGAACCGGAATACGCTTCCACCAGAATTGCGGGATCCAGCACTTCCCCCTGACGCGACAGCACCTCGAGAGCTCGTTTCCGGACGGCTTCCGCTTCTTCATCAGATTGAAACAACTTCAAGAGGGTTTGCGTGCCGTGCGCGGGATCTCGAAGGGCGAGCATGCGGATCGCCTGAATGCGCGAGTCGATGGGCTGTTTCGCGTCGCGGGCGGAAACGTCCGCTTCCTCGAGCATCGCTTCAACAGCCGCGATAGTGTCCGAGTCCTTGATCGACTCGCGCCACGAAATCGAGGTACGCGGTATCGGTTCCAAGCATGCGAGCACCAGATCCCGTCTCGTCGCATTCGGCAGGCTCGATTGATGGGTCAGCGTCGCCAAGGTGGCCGCGACATCCTCCGGTTTGTTTTTTAGTCCGACGAAGGATGCGAGCGAACGGCAAACCTCCACGAGAGGTTCGTCAAGCGACGGATGGTCCGCGAGAATTCGCGTTAGAAGCGGATTGGCACATTCGGCGCTGGAGGACAGGATCGCGGTCCTTATCCATGCGTCCCCCGAATCACGAGTGCAGAGTCGGGCTAGACCGTCGATTCGTTTGGGATGGTCAAACTCTCCCAAGGTGAACGCTACCTGAAAGCGCACTCGAGGGGAGGGATCAGCCGTCATTTCGACGATCTTCTCAACTAGTTCATTGTTGTCGCGAGGAAGGGTCTCGGCGAGTCGCAGGGCGTGTTCGCGCACGGCGGGGAATGGGTCATTGAGAGCGACGGCGACGTTGTCTGGATGAAGAACGCCAAGCCCGGCAAGCGCCCGTAGGGCGCCTAGTCGCGCTTGTGGGCGTTCGCTGGTCGTCAGCAATTGGCGCAGGCGTGGCGCCGCGGTTTGGTCTTGCCTTTCGATGAGCAGACGCTGCGCGGTATCTCGATGCCAGCCGTTTTCATGTTCGAGCATCCTCACCAAATGCTCCGTATTCATGGATGCCAAACGAGGAATTGAACCTGATTGAAATCCGTTGGGCGCGAGGCGAAGGATTCGTCCCTGATCTCTTCCGCGGGTCAAGTCCAATCGTTCGAAGACGTCGGTGGGAATGTGGATCGATTCAATGATTTCTCGCGACATGTCGAGGATGTAGAGCGTGCCGTCGGGCGCGTTCACGAAATTGACGGGGCGGAACCAGTTGTCCAGGGAGCGGACGATTTCCGTGCCGTCGTCGATTCTCTTGGATGTGAAAAGGATCCCCGCAGGTTCGAGCCGCCGGCGATGGATCAGGTTATTTTGCGCATCACCGATGAACAACGTGCCGTACATGGCGGCAGGGAACGCATTGCCGCGATAAATCGTCACGCCGGCGGCGCCGTCGAGCACGTGATGGCTCGCGCCGGCGGAGTTGGGCGAACGTTCGCCCGCGATCATGCGGCGATCGGTCCGAATTCGTCGCCAACCTTCGATCGGACTCAAGCGAAATATGGGAGTGACCCCGGAAACGAGGTTTATCAGCGCCGAGGAGACGGGGAGGTAGGGGTTGCGCGCCAAGTAGTGGAGTGGAAGAACCTCTTGATACGTGGGTTGCGACTCGGAGCAGAGAAACCGATTGCCCCAATCGTCGAAGGTGTTTCCAAACTGGGCTCTGCCGGTGATTTTTTCCAGTTTTCTCGACACGGGGTCGAAGCGAAAATCGCAGCCCTGTAAATCAATGGCGGGGGCATGGGGATCGTTGCCCGGGCGAATCTTTCCTCCATTGGCCGCGACCGAGCCGTAGATTTTGTGATCCGGTCCCCAGGCAAGATTATTCACCATGGCCTGTTGATTCTGCGTGCCGAAGCCCGTGAATACGATCTCGCGAACATCCGCGCGCCCGTCGTTGTCCGTATCCTTGAAATACCAGAGATTCGGTGCCGAGGCGACGAACACTCCCTGTTTCCAGCATGCGATCCCTGCCGGCCAAAGGAGACCTTCCGCAAAGGGACGGCTGGTTTCATACCGACCATCGCCGTCCTTGTCTTCCAAAAGTCGGACCGAGCCGAGCGGCGTCTCCCCATCTCTGGGCTTGAACGGATAGTCGATCATCTCCGCGACGTAGAGCCTTCCCATTTCGTCGAATGCCGCCGCGATTGGATCCCGAACTTCCGGTTCGTGCGCGACGATTTCGAGGTGAAAGCCCTGCAGGACTTCCGTCAACTGAATGGATTCCGAGGGAGACTTGGAAGGGATCGGTTTGAGCAATTCGTCGAGATTCAGGTTTCCGCTCGGCACGGGATCAGCGCGGCTGGACGCCGGTTTGACGTCACGGGGCGAAGGCATGTCGTTCAGTCGATCCAACAAGAGTTGCCGCGACTTCTGGAAATACTTCAGATCGTCCTTTTGGCTCTGCGAACCAGGTTTTGGTGCTCCTCGATCTGCTCGTCGATCCGTTTGACGAGCCATTTGATGCTTTCCTTGTCGAACGGCCGATTGCCGTCGACCAGGACTTGGATGGGATTGGTATGCGATTCTCCATCCGGACTACCGCTCGGTGACAGGGAATAGGCACGTGCGGCAATCCAGGTCGGGCCGTCGATGGGAACGGATTGCGTGGTTTCAAACCATCGGCCGAGTTGCTCCGCCGCGGGAATGTCCCATTGCTTGAAGACGCGCCCACCAATGACGCACTGAACATGCTGAATCGGGACAACTTCACCCCGGGCGCGAATTCGGATGTTGACCCGGTGCGGTCCAGGACTCTTCAGTTCCATGACCGATCCAGGCTTGTTGCCGTCGGCCTCGAGGAGAAGGAACGGTCCGGTAGTGACGAAGCTATGCCCCGCCGCAACGGCACGAAGCCAAGCGGGGAAATCGGGCGCGCTTTCGCAATACGCGTAGGTTCGACAGTCGGACATTTTTCTGCAGGGGGGGAAGTCACTGGCGCCGATTGCTGGAAGTCGATAGCCCGCGTTCCAGATCCGATACCAACCCTCCAGGCCAATGCCACGGTAGATGCCGAACTGTAGTAGTTCAACGCCGTCGACGGAACCTTGCACGAAGTCCGCCCAGATCTCTTGGGCGTAACCGCCGTGGGCATGAAATGCCAGCCCGCCCCGTTCATGGATTTCGTCGCCGATTCTTCCATAGGCCGGCCCATCGTTGGGATCGAAATTGTCTCCTTCGCGAACCAGGCGATCTTGAAGTAAAACCTTCAAGTGTCCAAATTGACCGCTCCGATACTCTTGGCCGGAAAGGATTCGGTAGCCGTTTCTCTCACGCTCGGACGCCTTGCCTAGTCCTTGCCTTTGGGGATAGGTCTGGCGATTCATGGCCCCGGAGTAATGGCTCGTGTCCAGGTTGTAACAGAGGATCCCACCGAACTGAACGTCCTCCGCTTCGAGCAGGTCGAGGCAGGTTTCCGCGTCGGCGTCGTTGTCCCGGGGGAGATGCAAATGCGTATCGCCGGAATAATACCCCTCTGGGGCCATGGGAACGGTTCGCTGAAGTTTGATCGCCATTTCGGTGGATCGGTTCTCTGCGACTTGGGACGCAAAGGTGGCGGGAGCGTATTCGAAGCCCTTCCACGTCTCGACGCGGGTCATGCCAGGCGGGACGTCGACCTCAAAGACGCCATCGGTGTAAAAGAAACGGCCGAAATAACGGATGGGTGCTTTGCCCGGTCGATTTCCATATCCCCTCTTGGGCCATTCGCCCGTCATGCCGAAGGTCGCGAGTTTGTTATTGGTCGGCTGGTAAAAGTTGCCGTCACTGCCGACGACATTGACCCGGCAGAACGTAGGTTTGCCGGTGGCGGCGTCGATGATCTTTACTCGAACCGTGCCACGAGGACCTTTTTCGACCTTTGACAAGACTCCTGCCGTGTCTCGGCCAGGGGGGGTGAAAATGTACGCTTCGTCCACGGGATTGGGGGTGGTGGAGTCGAAGTTTCCCTTCTGGCATCCGACAATGACCGTCGACAGCAAGAGCAAAGGAATCGAGTATCGGACTAAGTTTTGCCGAGAATGGTTCGGGAGATGTCTCCAGCGTCCGGTAGGGTTAGCCGTCATGTACGACTCCAAAGTTTCGAACGAAATGGGCTGCAATGCCTCGCAAACGCGGAATGCCAATCGTGAATCCGTTGTAACAAGTGTTTCGCGGAGTTGCATCCCCATCGCGGGAACGATCCGTTTGGAAAACTGCGCATGCCCTGCGCTAGGCTGTGGGGTTTGGAAGCTTCACGACACAACGTTCGCGCGGTAGACTCGGCGACCATTGGTCAAAAGTCCACTGGCGTTCAGGAGGCGAAAATGTTCGAGCCCATCATCGCGCGAGAAAGTCGTTCCCATTCGAGTACTTCCTCGGCGATGTCGCAAGTCGAACCGACGAGGGAGAGCAGGCCGAGTCGCCTTCACCAGGAATGTCCAGGGGACAGGGAGGTCTCCGGGGTAACGCGTTGGTTGGTTCTTCTTCTGGCGATCGCGGCCGCGAACGATTACTCGCGTAACGCGTCGTGCGCCGCCGATGGGGGAAAAACCAAGAACGGTCGACCCAACATTATTCTCATCATGACCGACGATCAAGGATATGGCGACGTCGGATTCCATGGAAATCCGGTCCTGAAAACCCCCTCCCTTGACCGTTTGGCGCGCGAAGGCGCGGTCCTGCGGAATTTCTACGTTTGTCCCGTATGTGCGCCCACGCGCGCCAGTCTCATGACGGGACGCTACCACCCGCGAACGGGAGTCCTTGATACCTATCTCGGCCGGGCGATGATGTATGCCGAGGAGGTGACGCTCGCGGATATCCTCTCGGCCGCCGGCTATCGGACTGGGATCTTCGGCAAGTGGCATTTAGGGGATTGTTACCCCATGCGACCCATGGACCAGGGGTTTCACGAAAGTCTCGTTCATCGTGGCGGCGGTTTGGCACAGCCCTCCGACCCACCGGACGGACCGCCGGCAGGCCAAGAGTATTTCAATCCCGTCCTGGAGAAAAATGGCTCGCTCGTGCCCACGACGGGGTATTGCACGGACGTCTTCACGAATGCCGCGATCGAGTTCATCGATTCGATGGGCGAACAACCGTTTTTCCTTTACCTGGCGTTCAATGCGCCTCACACGCCCCTGCAGGTGCCCGACTCTTTTCTGGATCGATTTCGAGAGGTTTCGTTGACCCCGGATCGATATCCTGCGGTGGGGCATCCCTGGGGAACACCGGATGCTCGGGCGCGCGAAGCCACCGCGCGCGTTTATGCCATGGTCGAGAATATCGATCAGAACATTCATCGCCTGCTCGCCGAACTTGAACGCAAGGGGATGAGTGAGAATACGTTGATTCTCTTCGTGACCGACAACGGCCCACAGCAGCCTAGGTACAACGCCGGAATGTTGGCGCGAAAAGGGAGCGTGCACGAGGGAGGGATTCGCGTTCCCTGTTTCGTCCGTTGGCCGGCGCGCGTGCGCCCCGGACTCGCGCTCGATAACGTTTCCGCGCATATCGATGTCTTGCCGACGTTACTCGCGGCCGCGGGAGTGCCGGTCCCCCATGGCGTCAAGCTAGACGGTCGAAGTTTTTTGCCCCTGCTTGAGGAAAAGCAGGTCTCCTGGCCGGATCGCGTTCTCTTCTTCCAATGGCACCGGGGTGACGTCATGGAGCGCTACCGAAGCTTTGCCGCTCGGTCCACCCGATATAAACTCGTTCAACCTTTAGGGACGGGAGAAAAATCCAATCCATCCGATGCGCCGCTTCTACTGTTCGATATGAAGGACGACCCGTTGGAAACCAAGAACATCGCCAAAGAGAATCCCGAGATCGTGGAGACGCTTCGCCAAGCGTACGATCGGTGGTTCGCGGAGATGGAGGCCGCGCACCACTTTGAAAAGCCTCGCATCGTGGTTGGTTCGAATCATCAGAATCCGGTTTCCTTGACGCGACAGGATTGGCGGGGGGCCAAGGCAAGCTGGGAACCAGGCGGACTCGGTCATTGGGAGATCTTCGTTGAAGAGCCGGCGGTTTACGACATCTTGGTGCGAATGCCGAAGCTACGAGAAGACGCCAGCATCGTCATCGCCATTGACGGCATGAAGGTCAAGGCGAACCTGCGCGCGGAGGCGACGACGTTTCAAGCGGAGATGGAACTTCCCCGTGGGCCCGCGAATTTGACGGTGTCGTTCGCCGATTCGCGGGGGGGATTTGGACCTCATCAAGTTGACGTCAAGAGGCGAACCCACCGCTGATGCTTCCATTCTCTTCGCCGTTAAGAGATCTCAGGTATGTGAGGCCGATCCCTTGACGGATTGGAAGTGCCACTCTAGTCTGGTTCCGTTGACGGAAATCCCTTTCCCTTCCTCGTGCGCGCGGACATCACCTTCATGTGGCATCGATTCACGTCTCTTCTGGCTCGCCGCGTCGATGGGGGTTCGTTGGCGTTTTTTCGTTGTTGCTTCGGCCTGGTCATGGCGCTCGAAGGGCTGACGTTGCTCGTCTCGTTCCGCGGAACGAGTCATTTGGAGCGTTTCTTCACCGGCCCTGAAGTGAAATGGAATTTTCCCTACCACGGTTTGAATGGGTCAGGGCATTGCCCGATCCATGGATGTCCCTGGTCTGTTGGGGGTTGGTGCTCGCTGCCGCGTGCCTTGCCGTCGGAATCACCGTTCGCCTGCTGCGGCCACTGCGGTTTTTCTGATCTGGACCTACATCTTTGATCGAAGAGACCTTTACAATAATCACTATTACCTGCAGTCGCTTCTTGGCATTCTTGCTCATCTGGATGCCGACTGATGCGCGATACAGCCGGAGCGCTTGGCGACTTCGAAGGCAAGCGGCTGCTTGGCGACTTCGAAGGGCTATCGAACTGATTCACACGAGAGATGGGACCGTCCCTTTCTGGAATATCTTTCTGCTCCGCCTGCAACTATGTTCGTCGTTTATTTCTTCGGCGGCGATCACCAAACTCTCCGAAGAATGGCTCTACCATGCGGAGCCGATGCGGAGTTGGCTGGCGGAACCTCGGGTCGTCGGGGCTGCGAACGCACTGTTTCCCGACGCATGGGGATGGGACGCGTCGGTCACGCATCTTTGACATCGTTGGGCTTTGCGTATTTCATGAGCTATGCCGGACTGGCGTACGATTTGGCCATCGGCTTTCTCCTGCTCACGCGGCGAACGAGGCTTCTGGGGCTTGTCCTCACCGCCTGTTTTCATGCGACCAATCACTTCATCCTTTTCGACGATATCGCCTGGTTTCCCATCATGGCGACAAGCACCACAACCATATTCCTCGAACCTGACTGGCCGAAGCGCTCTGCGGAATGGATTCGAAGGCCGCGATGGATCGCCTCGATTGGGGATGGTTTTGGACGGGCCTCCTTTGATTCCTGGCGTTGGCGGTTTTTGGGGTGGAAAGCGAGCCCACTCCTGGAGAGTTCTGCCCCAGCAGGGACCGTTTCCTAGGAGTTTTACTCTTTGTCCTAATTGACATGGGGAGGAATGCGCAATTTAATCCCGCTTCGCCACTACCTGATTCCGGGGCACGTCAATTGACCGCGGAGTTCTGAGCGGTTTAGTTGGCGGATGAAATCGGGGCAAAAGCAGTCTCGTCCCATGCAGATTCTCGTGGAGGACGCAGGAGGTCATCGGCAGGGGGAACGGATGGTCGGCCCGTGATTCATTGGGAAAATGGAAGGGCCTGCGGGCCATTTATGTGCAAATCCGGGGCGATGATGTGCATTGGGAGAATCTCCCCGAGTTCGTCGTTCAATTTCAAGAGATCTATGGGGAGCGAATCCTTTTCAATCCCTCGTTTGGACAACGCGATCAACCTCTCTCTTTTAAAGAGGCAGAGCATCGAATCCTTTCCCATTGGCAACGGGTTTATGGTCGATTTCCGAAAATCCATTCCCTCGTCCCTTTGGAAGCGTGCTTCAAGATCATTGATCGGAAGATGGGTAGTTCGCCTGCGGATCGCGAATTTCGTGGAGAGCTAACCGCATTAAGGGAAAGGCTTCAGACGCTGTTCCGCAGCGGATGGAATAGCGAACAGTACAGTCGAAGGATGCAATCGATTCGCGAAAAGTTCGTCGCGCTGAGTAGCGACCCCCAGAGAGGGCATTGGGTCCGGCTGGCGTTTGGGCAGGCAGTTCCGTTTCCTCTGGAAAGTGGTGACAAAACGTCTCCTTGCCTGATGATCGAAGATCCCAAATTGCTCACACCGATCGGCCGGCACGGCGGGAGATACGTGGGTTTGGCCTGCCCCGAATGGAAAGGGGAGGAAAAGGGTGAAATTCCAGCGATTTATGGCGATTATGACCAATTGACGATCCGCGAATGGTCGGCGTTCGAACGCTGTTTTTTCCGAAGGGTTGGCGAGCAGGGAATCGAAATTGTGTGGAATCAACAGGCGGATCTTTGTGATTGGCAGAACTTATCGATGCCCGCCAGGCCCTATATGTGTCATCAATATGCGGTTCGTGTAGCCAATTTGTGGGAGCGGGAGACCGGCCGACGTCCGAAAGTCTTTATGCGAACTCAAGTAAGGCTGCTACCTTACGATTTCCAGCCACTCGTCGATCCCATGGTAAACCTTGCGGAATCCCCTTTGAATCTATGGGGAAATAGTCCATGGATCGTCCCGCTGAACAAGGTGGTCCCAGGGGAGGCAACGCTCGCCCCATCGGCGGAATCGAACCGACCAACCCCCGATTGACCAAGTTGTTCCTTACGCAAAAACGGGGACAACCGTTGGCCCAACGTAGGAACTTTTTGGAACCAATCCGACCTCTTAAGAACGCCGACCTTCCCACAAAGGTCAAACTGGAATTCCTGGGCTCTTTTCTTAAAAGCATTTCTGGTATGTGCTTGGGTGTTTTGCTGCGGGCTGGTCGCGAGCCAAAAGGGGGATTGGCGCGGGTTTCAAACTTCTTGAGAAATATTCCGGATTTCGCGAATATTTCGATTGCAATTCCGGAAAGGCCGTTCTAGACTGGGCGAAGTCGTCAGGTGGGCCATTCTCATGGGAAAGAATCAGAAGTCAAATTGCTTCGCTTTCACACATAAAGGCAATTGATTTCATAGGCGTGGTTTTCTCCCGAATTGTTCTTTTGGGCCACTCGTCACTTAAGTCGT
>JAXMAQ010000010.1:0-142631 GCA_046350335.1 Planctomycetota bacterium | reverse complement strand
ACCCGCGCGCGACATCGTGCCGTTATCATCCTGGGACCAGTCATGGTTGTCGTCGCTGGTAGTGATGGTGGAGTTGGTGGTACCACGGAAGGAGTAACTCCCGCCGGCCGCCGTCCCCGATCCCGAAGTCTTGGAGGTGTTCTTTTGATTGGTCTCGGTCAATAAATCCGCCGTGATGGTTTTGACGTAATTGCCGGGGGCGTCGACGATGTCTTCTTGGGTGAACTGCGAGGAATCCTCGCGCCGCGTCGAATTTCGGGTAATGGTTCCCGACTCGGTGCCCTTGGTATAACTCTCTTGTTCCCGCGAGTTCTCGGAGGTTTTCTGCTCCCGCTCTCCGGTCCGCGTCGATTCCTTCGTGGTCCCCGATGGTTTAACGGTGGTGGTCTTCCGATCATGGACCGTTGACGTTGTTGTAGTCTCGCCCTTGCCATCGTAGGTCGTGGTCGCCGATCGCTCGGCCGATGCTTGTGTCTTGGTTCCCTTGTCCGTGGACTTGACCTGGACGTCGATCGTTTCGGTGACGTCCTTGATATTCCTGTCCCCCACCTCCGTGTCGGGGTTCCCATAGGTCGTGGTCTCCTGGTAATCGACCGTCTTCGAATTTTTTTGGTCGAGCGTCGAAGTTCCCGTTTTTTCGGAATCGGTGTAATTCAGTGTTTCCTGGAACTTTGTTTTTTGATAGTCCTTTTGCTTGGCCTCGGCGGCGCCCGACTTGGTGACGACGTCATTCTCGCTGGAAAACGCGGAATGATCCTTAGAGGCGCCGTCACGGGTCGATTTGACCTCACTGCTGAAGGTGCCGGTACCCCGCCAATCGGAGAACGTGCCGTTGGTTTGCTTTAGGATACTCGTCGACTGTACGTCTTCAGTTTTTGACGCTTTTCCTTCGCGCTGGCGGTCATCGCCATCGACCGTGAACTTTCCCGTCTGTTGGTAACTGGTCGTGGTCTTGCTGCTGGAAAGATTGCTGAAATCAAACGACCGGTCGCTGCCCGCCTGGTGTCCTTCGTCGGTGCTCCGTTGGGATGCGGACGTGTATTCGCGCGAATCGCTCGACCCGTGGATCGTTGTATGGTCGTTTTCCGATTCGAATTGCGACTCCTCCGTCGCGTATGATTCATATTTGGTCGCGTTTTCAAAGTTCGATGTGCCATTACTTGAACCACTCGTGCCAAACGAGACGTACTCCCTGGTGCCAGAACTTGTGTTCGTGGATCGGTTTTCCTGGGCGCTCGACAGTGCGCCGCTTCGCCGCACCTCTTCCCCATCGTTTTCGAAAGTCGATTCTTCCCGCCGCCGAGAGTTTGCAGAGCTGGCCGACGACTGCTCCGATGTCCCATTGGAATAGCCGTTTCCGGTATCTTCATGAAACGAATCGTCGGTGCCGCGGCTCGTGGTGGACTGCCATTCGTTCACTGACTTAAAGCTACCGCTGGTGCGGAATTGGAGGTCGGACATTTCATAGCTCATCTTCTCGTCGCGCGACGAGGAGCCGCTTGCCTGCGCGCTGTTGTGGAAACTGCCGGAGCTCGTCGAACTGGAGCCGCTGTTCGAATACAAACCATCCTCGTCGTCGGATCGGCTGGTCTGACTCGTCTGTTGCAGCGTCAGCGCGCCGCGCGTTTCCACCTGCGAACCGCTCACGCGGAAGTCGAGTTTGTCCGAGATTTGCACCTGGCTTTGCGTCGAGGACTGCGAGGAGTTCGTGCCGTCGCGGGAAAAGCCGGGGCCGGTATGATGCGACTCCCCTTCCGATTCGCTGCTCTGGCTGGTGCTAACGCTCTGCTGGAACGAGGAGCTTCCCCGGCTGCTCCGCGAGCCATTGAACACGCCGTAGGACGACGAGATGGAACTTGTATAGTTGCTGCTGGATTCCGAGTTACTCGCGAAATCCCCCGAAGCTTCAAAGCTACCCGAGAGCGAATAGTTGTTACTGTTGCGACTATAGGTGCCGTTTTCCTCTTTCATCGAGGAATGGCTCTGGCCATGGACTTCGGGAGGGTGCTTCCGTTCGCCGAGAAGTCGTTCGGCGTTGCGACGACGTTCCCTTGGTCAAAGGGCATTGTAAACTCATGCAGAACTGGAACCGTAGGTGAAGTCGAGTCACTGCTTCCATCGTAGGAGGAGGAATGCGGCTCACCGTTGGCACCGCTATTGGACTGCACTTCACCGGACTGGCTAGCGAGAAACGAACCGGCATAGGAGTGGGCCCCGCCCGTCCACTGATGCGTTCCCTCGGAATGCGCGGCATTTTATGTCGCTGCCGCTTCCCGTGGACGAATGATCCCCCGACGAACCGCCGTAAAACGATTCCTCTTCGAACGATCCCGAACTGGCGGACGGCGTGCCGAGAGAACGCCGGAGGAATCGTGATTCTTGCAAGGATGCTCGGCAGGCTTCGCCATCAATTTCGTAGCTGCCGGACGCGTTGGACGACGAATCGCCCGCGTAGGACGCGGATACTTGCGCGAGAACTCGCCGAGACGCCGTAGGCGGGCCACGTGGAATTGTCGATGAAGGAAGCCGAGAACTCCACGGAATGAAAGAACAATGCCGAACGCCGCGCTCGCTTCGTGGATCGTTTCGCTGACGGAGTACGATCCCTGTTCGCTACGTCCGTATTCGACTTCGCCGCTCATGGTGACGAACGTGACGCCGGAACTTGTGGAACTCGTGGCGGAATTATTGTCGGAGGAATCGAAGACGTAGCCGCCCAGCTCGGCGAGCGTATAGCTGGCCTTTGACCAGGATGTCGCCACCGCCAAGATCCTGGTAGCTACCGTCCATCGTGAGGCTGAACTCGTACGTCGGTTGGCGGAAGGAATAGCCATGGTTTTCGCTGGCGCCCGCAATAACCATTCGGGTGCCCTGGTCGGAAATGGTGAAGGTCGTCTCGATGGAGACGATAATCGTAAAGGCGCCGGTCGTTTCATTGACGATCGACTGGTAGCGATAGGTGGTCGTTTCCTCGCGCGAAAAGGTCGTATCCCCGGATTCTCCCGACGCGGCCGTCGTGATGACCACAACGCCCGTATCCGCGTCCGTCGGCACGCCGTTGGCCAGTGAGAAGGGGTTGCCGAAATCGGGGATTCTTATTCCCTGGCTTGAGTAACCGGACTCGCTGGTGATAGCGCTAAACGCGCCGCCCCGCGTCACGCCCGCGCCGAGCGAACCGACGGGGGTTTGTAAAGCGGTCGAGGAGGTGCTGGAGCCGAGCGCCGCCGTATTGACGGCTGTCACCGCCGCGCCGATCGCGATGCCAAACGCCTCGTCGGAAGTTGCCAGAACGTCCGTGGCCACATCCCGAAGCTGGGAAGATTCCTCGAAGGGATTCTCGGGTGGACTTCCGGGAGGCGCCGCTTCCAGCGTATACTCCAAGGGATCGCTCCATGCGCCGGCGCGTGTCCCGTTGGGATAGGTTTTCTCCACCACGCGCGCGCTGAGTACGACCGCCCCGGTCGACGGAAGCCCCGTGGGCCGGAAGACGAAATTCCCCAACGCATCCGTATAGGTCGAGCCGTCCGCCTCTTCGTCTTCGGTCCAATCGAACTCCACCAAGACAAATGAGACGGAGCCGTCGTTGGTAATCGTGCCCTTGACGGAGGGATCGTAGGTATAGGTGACGCCACTCTCCACGCGATCGATCTTGAGCAGGGAGAAGGTACTTACGTCCGCCGACTCGTCCCCGGCATCTAGAGTGAACGTGATCGATTCGGGCCAGCCGGTCGACCGAATGACCTCTCCACTGACGGCGTTATACCGTGCCGTTCGCAAGCGAAGCGTATGCGCGCCGAGGCTCAGATTGCCGGGCGTATAGGTGAACGCGCCATCGTCGCTTACCGCCGCGATCCCGTCCACCACGCCGTCGTTGTCGTGATCGAACTCGACAGTCACCTGGAAAAGCGGTCCCGCACTGGCGACATGGCCGATCAGCGTGGGATTTGCCGTTACCGAGTCCTCATCGTCCAGTCCCGTATCTTCCCGAAGACCGATATCGAGAATCGTAGCGGCCGCCGTGGAAGGCGCGAGCAGATCGAACGTCAGGCTTGCCCAGCTACTCACGAGTTCGACACCGAGAAGGGGATCATGCTCGATGACACGCACCTTGACCGTTATGTCGTCCGCCGGTTGGAGCCCCACGGGCGCAAAGACGAATCGGCCATCCCCGTCCGTCGTGGTGCTACCATCCGCCAGGCCGTCACCGTCCAAATCGAACTCGACGAGGAGATTGAAGACGCCCGTGTCGTTGGTCACCTGACCCGCGAGACGCGCATCGATGGTGCGTCCATCGACTCCCGATTCACGCGTATCATTGAGCAGTTCGAGTTCGGCAACCACCGGCGCGGCTCCCGCGCTCGCAAGTTGAACGTTGGTCGGCAAATCCACCCAATCGCCGTAAATATACTCCTCGGCCGCGTAGTCCCATTCCTTCGCCCGTGCCTGGATGGCGTGAGCGCCGACCCCGGAGATGTCGGGCAAGAATGCAAAATAACCGTTCTCGTCCATGGGCGCGGAGCCGTCCGCCTCGAAGTCGCCGTCATAGTCGAACTCAACCGTCAGGCCGAAAACCAACTCGTCGTTTTCGATCCTGCCGACGAGCGTGGGATCGATGGTGATGCCATCGTTGGAACTGGCGCCCATTGTCATTGAGGAAGGCGGAACTCGGTGACCTCGGCCGCCACCGGGCTCCCGTTGGGCCGTCGAACTCCAAGCTATCCCGCTCCCGGGATGAGCTCCCCGCCGGACTGCCGTTCGACCGCGCGAACGTGGACCGTGTGCGTGCCCGCATCGAGATTTTCAATGCGATAAACGAAGCGGCCGTCGACATCCGTGAACGCCGTGCCCTCGACCGTGCCGTTGCCGTCAAGGTCGAACTCGACGGTCTGAAGGAGAGCGATCCCAAACCGGTCACGAATCCCTTCAATACGGGATCGTCGGTCTCGCTATTCCCAGGCGTTCCCAGTTCGCGGATCAGGGAAAGATTGTCGATTCCGAAGGTCGTCGTCGCGGCCGACACGAAGAGTGAAGCGAACGATTCCCAATCGCTTTGGACGCCGACGTTGCGGCTTGCATCGAAGGCGGAGCGCGCGAAGGGTGTGCATGCCAAACGCCAAGGAGTTGGGCGCGAGCATGCCAAGGAACCGCTTTCGTCGGCAGTACCGAGCCGTCCGCGAAGCTCATCGCCGTCGACGTCATATTCGACGGACAAGAATGCATTGCCGCCAAGGAACTGCACAAAGCCCGTGATCGTCGCGTCGGCCGTGATACCGTCCGGATCGCCCGTGTCGTTCGGCAGGTCGAGTCCAACGAATTTCGGGAATTCCATGGCAGGGTCGTAGGTAAAGGAGATGCTGTTCAGGCCCCAGGTTTCCGTCTCCTCACCATTAACGTCCACCGCGGACGCGAAGCGTTGCCGCCACCCGCATCCAGATCCTCCAGCACCAGCGTGAAGATCGGACGAGTCGATGGTGGCCGTGGCATCGGCGAGCCCATCTCCGTCCTGGTCGAGCTCGACAAACGCGGCGCTTGTCCAGCCTTCGAGATCCACCATGCCGAGGATCGTGGGATCGCTCGTGATGCCGTCGAAACGATCGTCCCCATTATCGTTGTTCAGCGTGAGCAGTACGACGCTCGGGCCTTGGGCGGCTTCGACGAGCGTAAAGGTATAGCTGAACCAACCGCTCTCCGTTCCCCAGCCGTCGCCGCGTCTGGTTCCTTGGCGCCTTCACGATGTAAGTCCCAGGCACAACCCGTCGGTTCGAAGAAAAACGCGCCCGAGCCGTCGACCGAAAGCCGCTGGTCTACGTCGAGTCGTTGTCGATATCGAGCTCCACGGCGACGTTGGCAAAGGAACCATCGTTCGTGACGAAGCCGACAAGGGTTGGGTCGCTCGTGATAAAATCTTGCGGCGAGTCCCCGTCGTCCGATCACAGCGCGAAACCGGAGATAATCGCCGTATAGTCGCCGGTAGGGCGGGACTGGGTGTCTGCGGCTGGCGTATGCCGGGTCCCCTCGATCCACCGTTCCTCCAGTTGATCGTACTCGACGACTCTTGCCTTGGAAGTGACTTGAACGGAGGGTGCCACGGTCGGCATATAGCTAAGCCCAAACGGGTTGCTGGAATTGATCGCCTACTTCTCCCGCCGTGCCATCACCGTCGATGTCCAACTCGACGCGTAGTCCCCGCGCGACGCCCCCGTTCCGCTGACGGCTCCCGACAACGTTCCCGACGACCAAGACAGGGACGAGACCGAAGGAATTACATTGTTGACCGTGATGGTCACCGTCGCGATCCTGCTTCAGGTTGCTCTCGCTGTCCCTCGCTCGGTAGGTGAACGAGTCCACGCCCACGAAGCCCGCCACCGGCACATAGGTGAAGGAACCATCCGACGAGAACGTGAGCACTTCGTGCTGCCTCCCTTGATCCGATCGACGAAAAGTTTCGTCGTCGTCCTGCAGGTCCTTGTCGTTTACGAGAACACCCGTTTCCATCGGGACGGACAAAGTGGAGCCCTCGGCTACCGTGTAGGAGTCATTTTCCACGGTGGCGCATACGCCGACGGCGATCGTGACAGTGGCGATGTTGCCCAGGTGCGTCCCGTCCGTCGCCCGGTAGGTAAACGAATCGACGCCCGTGAAATCCTCGTCCGGAAGGTAGGAAAAGGACCCGTTGGCGTTGAAATGGAGCGTTCCATGCGCGACATCGCTCTCTAACTGCACGCGCGGGGATCGTTTTCCGGATCGAGGTCGTTGTCTAAAAACTCCTTGAACCCACCGTCGCTAAAGGTTCGTGTTTAGCTCGGTCGCATAGATGTCGACGGCGGAGATCGGCGTATCGGGCGGCCGCGTGACGGTCACCGTGAACGCCACATCGATAAAGAGCCCGGCGATGTCTTCCGCCCGAACGACAATAGTTGCCGTTCCGCTGGCATCGGTGTAGTAGTCCAGTTTCAACTTATCGGTGGAGTTATTTATGCTGGCCAACGCAACGCCTGAGATCCGGGTTGCCGATAATTCGTTTTCCTTGCGGGCGAAATCGTCGTCATCGAAGAGGCGGCGGTCGGGTCAATCTCGGTATCCGACGAAAATTAAGCGACAACCGGCGTGTTCGCGAGGCTTCCCGTGGGTGCACGGTTGCTCCCAACAGCTTCTCCGGGCGAAGTCGGCATCGAATCGGTCGATCCTTTGGAAGCAATCCAATCGCGTTCCCCATCACCGGACAGGGTGTCCGTGTTGGAGTCGATGAGTACCGTCGTGCCCACCTGAAGATAATTACCGCTGTTGAGACCACCCGACGATGCCGAGGGCCGACTCAGGCGAAAGGTTTCGTAGTCCGCCGTGGATGTCCATTCCGCTAGGATCGCGCGAAGCGCGGTCAAGTTGTCATCGAACGTCGTGGTCCCCTCGACAAGGAGGTCCTCGCCGTCCCCTCCCGAGACGGAGTCGGATTTCTGGCCGCCAAACAGGACATCATTCCCGGCTTGCCCGCCAAACGTGTCATCGCCATGGTTGCCGACGAGTATGTCGTTCCCGCTCCTCGGAAAGGCTGTCATTTTCGTTATTGCTTGTTCCCGATGACCCATAGCCGGAGCAAAACGTCATCCCCGTCGTCCCCGGAGAGGATTTGCGTGCCGGAACCTTCGCCATTACCGGCATAGAGGACGTCATTGCCTGCTCCGCCCCAGATCGTATCCTTCGCTAAACCTCCGTAGATCGTATCGTTGCCCGCGCCCGCCGCTGATGGAGTCCTTGTCGTTGGCAAGCCCTTCGTCGTGGCCATCACCTCCCGAAATCGAGTCGTCGCCGGCGCCGCCGTCGATCGAGTCGTGCCCAAACCACTTCGACAAGTATCCATTCCCATCGTCGCCGACAAGCTTGAGTCCGCATCCCCCGGCGCTTTTGATACTGCTGGAATAAAGGCTGGAAGTCCCGCGGTCTCGATGCAGTCCAACAGGTCGCGGCCCCGCTCCGCCTAAAAAGGAGTATCGGACCCTTGATTCCGCTTGGATCGTATCGTTGCCATCCTCGCCATACGCCCAATCGTTCCCAGCGGTGGAAATCAGTCATTTCCGCGCTCCCAAATGGTGTCCCGCTCATCACCTCCGAGGACTGTGTCGACTTTCCTCCTAACCCTTCGGAGATAATTCCGATTCCCATTGCCTGTAATCGTGTCGGCCATGCGGCTCCGATAACGTCGTCGATGGCAATGGTCGTGTAGAAGACAAGCTCAAGCTCGCCGCTGTGAATGGTCTGCGTCAAGCCGCCGCCGAGATCCAGGGCAATGGCGGCGCCCGAACAGGAGAAGTCCAGAGCATTGCTTTCCGGAGTCAACGATCGTGTCTTCGCCGAGAGCCGTTCCCACGTAACGGTAAACATCCGCGTCGTCGCCACCCGTAAGGCTGTCATCCCCGGCGCCGCCATCGAGGGTGTCGACCTTGGCGTCGATGGTGTCTCCCCCGGCACCACCGACAGATCGTTATCGGAACTCGTTCCCGTGATCAGGTCGTCGTAGTCGCTGCCGACCACGTTTTCGACGCCGAACTCGTTCCAGAGACGAAGGGAGAGGTTTCCGGAACTGACGATTTGCGGCGGGGTATTCGTCGAACCTTGATCGGGATCTTTGTTTTTGTAATTCGAGAGGTCGATGGTGACCGCCGCCCCAAAATCCGAGAAGTCGAGCGTGTCGGGATCTTCGAAGTACGGCTCTTCGAGAGTATCGCTTCCCAGAGTGAGACCGGCGAAGACGTATCTATCTTCCCCCACTTCTCCGCGAAGCAGGTCGTCCCCGGCGCTCCTTCGAGCGTATCGTTACTTGTCGCCTCCCGGGCGTGTTGTTCCCAATGTTACCGATCAGCGAGTCGCCATAGGCGCTTTCCACCACCGCTTCGAAGTTCACGCCATTCGAAAGAGTTAAGAGGATTTGTTTAATAGGACTGTCTGTTGCGTGTCCTGCGAAAGATTGACCGAAGCGCTCCTGCAAAGAGGGAGAAGTCGAGGATATCGGCAGCGCATTGCTTGTTCCTCTACCAGCGTGTCCGTGCCTAAACTGTCTCCGCGAACCAATACAGGTATCGTCGCCGACATTACCAACAAGGCTGTCGTTGCCCGCGTCCCCTTGCAGAGTGTCGTCGCCAGTTCCTCCGGTCAGAGTATCCGCACCAGCGCCGCCTTGGAGCCAGCTTCCGGCGTTGTTGGCCGTCAGAGTGTCGTTCCCGGCTGTTCCAATCGCGACTTCGAGACTGGTCGAGAGGGACAGGGACAGCTCGCTCGCCAATACGGTTTGCTGAGACGTCGTGGTCGAAAGATTCAGCGTGATGCCCGGCGTAAAGAGAGACAAATCCAGCGTATCGACCCCTTCGTTGGCACCTTCCATGACGGCGTCTTCGCCTAGTCCGCCACCGACAAAACGATAAAGGTCATCTCCCAGGCCGCCGACGAGGCTGTCATTGCCGGCGCCGCCGTCGAGGGTGTCCACGTCATCTCCACCTTCCAGAGTGTCGGCGCCACCGCCCCCCACGAGGAGATTGTTTGCATCATTGCCGACGAGGTGATCGGCCGAGCCACTGCCGGTCACGTCCTCGAAGCCGTCTTCGCTCGTCAAGGTAAGCAAAAGGTTGCTGGTGGCGACCGTCTGCTCCGTCTCGGTGGAAAGATTGAGCGAGACTCCGTAAGAGAAGGACGAAAAATCGAGTTCGTCCCGACCTTCATTGGCCTGTTCCACGACCGTGTCTTCGCCCAGGCCGCCGCCGACAAAGCGGTAATGGTCATCTCCCAGGCCGCCGACGATACTGTCGTTCCCCGCGCCTCCCTCCAACGTGTCGTTCCCGTCTCCCCCTACCAGCGTGTCAGCGCCGCCGCCCCCAAGGAGAACATTGTCGGTTTCGTTCCCTGTGATGTGATCGGCGTAACCACTTCCGATGACCACTTCAAAATCCAAGTCGCTCCAGAGGGTCAGGGACAACTCGCCCGCCTGAACTACCTGCTCGGCATCGTCCGCGAGATCGAGATGGACTCCATAGGAGAACAGGGAAAAGTCAAGCGTGTCCGTGCCTTCGTCCAGATTCTCGACCAGGACGTCGCTCCCCAAATCGCCGTCGATGAACCGGTAAACGTCGTGTCCTTCGCCGCCGACGAGTATGTCGTCCCCGGCGCCGCCGTCGAGCGTATCGTCTCCCGCTTCGCCGTCGAGCGTGTCGTCGTCTCCGCCGCTGCCGACCAGGAGGTCGTTCCCGTCACCTCCTAGCAGGAGGTTTGCGCTGCCGGCGGGGCCGCTTTCAAGGATGTCATCCCCAACGCCGCCGTCGAGCGTGTCGGTTCCGCCGCCTCCGGCAATGGAATCGTTGCCCGCTCCTCCTTCGACGTAATCGTTCGCAATTCCACCACCGATGGTGTCAGCTCCCGCGCCGCCGTACAGTTCCAGTGCGAGCGACGTAGAGGCTTCGCTGGCGTCAATGTCGTCGTCGCCTTCCCCTCCGTTGATCGAAAGCGTCTCCATGCCAGCCAGCACGATCGTCGGCAGGATCGAGCTCGTAAGTGTCAAGTCGTTCAATACCCAGATATCGCCCGATGCACCACCCACGAAGGAGACCGAGTCGTCGCCAACGCCGCCGACTAGTGATATTTCTCCAACTCCGGAAAAAGTGATCGGCGCGCTGAGCCAACTACCTACCCCCGTAAAGCGGAGCGTCGTCCCATCGAACGCGAACGTGTCGTCCCATTCGGTGCCCGAAAGGTTGAATTGAAGAAGATCAAGCGGGTTGCCATGGACATGGATGGAAAGATTCGCCCCTTCGAAGGAAGGATCAAGCGTGAGTGTGCTGTTTTCCCCATCAAGGTAAAGTTCAAGATGTTCGATCTGGGCCAACGCGACGGATACATCGACGACGGAGATGCTCGACTCGGCTAGCAACCATTCCGCGTCGTCGGATTCACCGGTGAAAACCACAGTATCTTCGCCGATCTCGCCGTCGGCGGTTGACTGATCGGCGGTTGGAAGAAACACGAGAAGCCGATCATCTCCCATGCCGCCGCGCAGCGAATCGACCCCGTCTCCCCCGTCGAGCGTGTCGTCCTCGCTGCCGCCCCACAGAGTGTCATTGTCCGCATTGCCCTTCAGTGAGTCGGCCCCCTGGCGACCGTAGATCAGGTCATTGCCATCATCACCGCTGATGGTGTCGGCGCTGCCGTCGTCGTTCCAAGGGTCCGCCTGGGCGTCGAGCCAATCGTTCCCGCCTCCTCCCGATAGAGAATCGGCTCCAAGGCCCCCATCGACCGTATCGTTCGCGCAACTCCGCTGTGTCACCGCCGGCGCTTCCACCTTCGATCCAGTCGGCCGCGCCCTTCCTGGGGAATCGTTGCCATCCTCGCCGCGTAGAACGAAGGCCAAACCAGCGGCCACCGGGCTGTTGATCGAATCGTTCCCCGCGTCCGCGTTAATGGTTACGGTTGCCGTGTCGGGCAGCGTAATGCTGAGAACTCCGGTTCGCGTGAGCGTGTTGCCACTCACGGAAATGACGTCATTCCCCAAAGTGCCTGATGGTCACCTGCTCGGCAAGCGTGCCTTCTCCTTCAATCCGATCGTGCTCGACGCGCCCGGTAAAACCGTCGTCGACGGTGATCGAGTCACGCCTTGGAGACGTCCAGCACGAGATACTCATGGTCTGCAATTCAATGGTGCCAATGCCGTTGGTGATATGTCCGGACTCCAAGACCCAGTCGTCGTTCGACTCGGTTCCCACGACTCTGACGGTATCGCCCGTCGACATGCCGTCCGCTTCGCCGTAAGCAATCGCCGATCCCGTTAATGGAAGGGAGAGGATAAGCAGATCGGCACTCCGCAGCCCTTAGCGAATCCGTGCCGATACCCCATTGAGGGTATCGTCGTTGGCTCCGCCCACAGGGAATCATTGTCGTCGCCGCCAAAGAGTTTGGTCGCTTCCCGAGCGTCCGTAAAGCGTGTCGTTGCCTTCTTCGCCATAAATCGTGTCATTGCCGGAGTCGTCGCCAACCGTGTCATTGTGCCCGTCGAGCCGGTCATTACCGGCGCGCCGTGGATCAAGTCACTTCCAGAGCCGCCGTAGATGCTGTCATTGCCAGCGCCATCGAGCGTGTCGTTGCTGACTGCCCGGTGATAGTGTCGTTTCCGTCGCCGCCCAGAATGCTGAGGCTGGAATCTGTAAAAGCAGGCGCGTAGATATAATCGTTGCCGCCGCGCTTCATCAACGTGAAGGACTCGAAATTCTGAAGATGGGCGACGCCGGTAACCCCGTCATTGTTCATTTGCCACGAATCGTATCCCGAGCTGCCGAGGAGCGTGAAATGGTCCGTTCACCGCCAGCGTCGATCAGCGTGGGTTCAAAGGCCGAGAAACTGATGCTAAAACTGAGGCCACTGCGGTAAGAGTGTTGCCTTCCAACGTGTACCAATCATCGCCGGCGCTCCCAATGATCGTCACGTTATCTGGATCGAACCTTGGCCAGCGAGATAGAGGACTTGAGATGCACCGTTGAACGTGGAATCAGTCGTCACGGACTCGGAACCACCCCTGGGTCATGTCGAGCGTAAGATGCTCGGCATTCGACAGCGTGACCGTCGCTAAATCGATCGCGACCGAGTTTCCGCTCAGGACCGCCGTGTCGTCGGCATTGAGGTCAACGATGAAGAGGCGGTCATAGTCTCCGTCCCCGTTCAGGATGACACTATCGAATGTGTACGAACTGATGTAGTGGTAGAGGTAATCATCGCCCCAGCCGCCGCGCAATTCATCGTTGCCAAGCCCGGCCGTGAGCGTATCGCTCCCATTGCCACCCACAGCGTGTCGGCACTAAACCCGCCATCCAGCGAATCATCGCCTCCGCGGCGAATAAAGTATCGTTGCCGGCGTCGCCAAAAATCGTGTCATCCGCGGAGTCGTCTCCAACCGTATCGTGGCCATCGAGGCGGTCGTTCCCGTCGCCACCGGCGATCGAATCCGCTCCGGCACCACCGAGAACGCAGTCATTGCCATCCCCGCCGAACAACGTGTCATCGCCGCCTCCACCTTCGATCGTGTTGGCAACCGAGTTTCCGGTGATGGCATCTGCGGATGTACTTCCGGTGACTTTTTCGATCGTCGTCGCTGAAGACAGGGTAAGAAGAAGGTTGCCGATGCTGACCGTTTGCTGATCCGTCCGGGTGAGATCGAGCGTGGCCGCCGCCGAAATTGGCGGGTAAATGATATCGGTCCCTTCGCTCGTGTTTTCAACGATGAATCGGCGCCCAGATTCGTGCTGTTGTAGATGTACCAGTCGTCTCCAGCGCCACCTACTAATGTATCGTTGCCTCCACCTCCCGTCAGCGAATCGTTCCCTCCTCCGCCAACGAGCGAATCGTCGCCATTGTTACCGGCAAAGTTCTCCCCAAACGAACTCCCAACGAGGGTATCGTTGCCCGATCCGCCACTCACCGTGATCTTGCCGCTGGTGAGCTGTGAATAAGGGGTTGAAAGCACCCCGGATAGGTCGATGAGATTGTTGCTCGACCCGCCGGTGATGCTAATCTGTTTCACCGAGGATGCGGCATAGCCGGTATTGACGATCTCGGTGCCTTCGAACCGTACATTGCTGCTGCCATCCACGGTAAGAACAAGGGACGCGTTGTCGCTGGTAACCGTAAGTACTCCGGCGCCGCTTAGCGAGTGCGTGACCGCCATGAGATCCCGCGTTTCGAGCACTTCGAATCCGAAGAACTTTTCTCCACGAGGTTTGGGTTTTTGAGGTCGCGAATTCCGCTCTTTGAAAAATCGACGTAGCGGGGAGAATGGGGAAATACGGATCTTAGGCGTGCGCATGCGATCCCTCCCGCGGCACGAACCATCAGTTGAAAGCGGCACGGGCGCTAAACCCGCCGCAAACCAATGGGTGCGTCCAATTCGATGTCTTTTAGACCCTTTGGCGAGAAAGTCCTTTGCCGGGCGACGCAAAGCCTTCCTTGCAGGAAGTGCAGATCGAGGGGAATGAGCAAGACCTGGACGGCGTTACCGCGACGGAATTGCGCCTGTGCTCGACATCTGATGACGGAGAGCGAATCGGGCAGTCATCCCACTTGGTGGCGAAAGCACGACGCGTAGCGTAGCAAACACGCTCCCGTGAAATCAATCGAGACCCATGATTAATTTGCGCGGTGGTTGGACGCCTCGCTTAGCCACGGCGCTAACTTTCGACGAGTCCAAGAATTGCGAAGCTGCGGGCGCTTCCAGTTTTTTTTCATGATTTTCGACGAGGCACCGGAATTGTGGAGTACCTGTCAATTGGAAATGCGCATCCCCAGCGACGGCACCCCCGTCAGGCCTCACCCATTTCTCCTGAAGCCGCGGACTGCCTTTTCAACAAAACAATGTGCAAAAAACAAGAACGTTATCGAAAACGGAACGTTATCTCTGCAGGTGGCAATAGTTGTCGATGTTGTCTTCGGCGCGCAGGATCAAAAGCGTGGTGTCGCTTTCGTTTAATTAAACAGATTCAGCTGATCGAGCTTCGCGCCCGCACTTCCGCGACGGTGATGTAGGAGGGATCTGGGACGGCAGCCACGCGACAATCGTCGCATGAAAGTCTTGCAATCCGTTCGCGGGATGGATTTACAACAGAACGCTGACCGCCCGATTGTGACCGGACGCGGGTTTGCCGGGGCGGTTCATCGGCAGACATAGGCGACCGCTCCGGTCATTTTACTCTTGGAGCGTGTTCCCTTTTTTTCTGGCTTTCTTTTCAAAGACTTTTACGCATCGCAGAACTCTCCACCGTCGGCCATATTTGCCTAAAATCGAATCCTCGAAGTCCGGTTTCCTGTACGCAGTCCTTAAAACAGGACGTAACAAATATAGGACTTAACACACACTCGCGGATCTTGAAGATCGGAACGTCTAAAACTACGTCTTCGACGAACACTGGATTCTTAATCTCGTCGATTCTTTGCATTGAGCCATCTTTGGAAACTCGGGGCCAGAAAGTTAATGCGGATTTTCCTTATCAATCGCGTCTAAAAACGTTAATACTTTGAAACAATAGAATTCCTCCTGATGCGAAATCAAAACGAATTCGCCATGACCATCCGATCAAATCGCACTTTTAACGTATCTGCTGCGCGACGAGTGAATACTAGGGCCGAGCTACCATTAAATAGCAATGGAAAATCGCCAACTGGATTTTCGTCATAGTAAGACACGTGGTGAGGCTTCCACGTTGCGCCAACTACGATTGTCATCCGAAAAAATTGCGTTAAATCCGAGCAGATCCAATATAAGCTTCGCCATGCTTCGTCGAACGTTATTGTTCGATATCGATCCATGTCAGGTTTAATCCTGAAGACTTCCACTGCGAACTCCTTCTACGATGCATAGCGGGTAATTACGGCATAACCCCATTTAGCAGTGTGCTTCTGATTCGCTGCAACGACTGGAGCACTGCAGCTTTACTACCTTTGGCGTCGGCGACTCGTAGTTTCTCTGTAATCGTAGCATAGTAATCATTAGTATGAACACTTTCGTGAAGTACCCCTCTGGCTTTGCTTCCTAACCGACTCGAAGGCAAGAACACTCCATTGAAATGGCTGTCGAGATCGATTCCATACTTACCGAGAATATCTCTTGCTTCCGCTGCACGCTTGTCGAAACGTGAAACAAGGTGATGTGGCACTGTTCCCGGGTCACCGTACCGTCCAGCCGCATTCAAGGATTTCCGAAGTTCATTAGCACAAGCATTATGAACCAGTGTCCCAAGCGACCCGACTCGGTATACATGCTCGGTTGTTTCCAGGTTATAAAGAGAGCCTTTATACCCCGGATGCGGCCGCAGGGAAACGACATGCTTTATTCCCTGCTTTGTCTTTACGGCCTCCCCGATTCGTAACTCACCAACCGGAATGAAATCCTGACGATCTTCGGACCAGTATGGATGATTCGCAGTGACTCCTACTGGATTTTTGTCTCCCTCGATTTGAATCTCCAGGACATTGCTTTTTTCATCCGCCTGATGCACAAACTTGCCGGTAACAACCGATCCCACGCCCGGAGTGATAGGCGGGCAATCGCCAAGATAAGTCACCTTTGCATCGCCGACGGCTCCCATCTCCTCAAGTTCGATATGGACAGTGTTTCCAACCGCGATATTGTTCTCCGCAATCCATTCCAGTGGCCGCAATAGATCGAACCATAGAGACAGACCGCTTTCCTTGCGCATGTGAAAGCTGATTTTTCGCCACGTTGCGGGATCAGGTTCGCACTCTTCCGCTTGTTCTGTGATCGGATTCTTGCCTGAGACGCGGTCACTGACCTGAACGTCTTCAATACTCCTCGTCGTCAAGAATTTCTGGGTCGGTTGCGCAACGGAGGCCTGGACCTGTTGCTCTTTCACGTTCGGCGAAAAATAGTCTCGAACGGCAAAGGTGAGAGCCACAACGGTGATGCCGGAGAATACGTACGCAGTAATCGCAAGAACCGCGTCATGCGATCGTCCTCATATTCCGGTTCTGGGCGGCGTACGTGGCGAGTGCGTCTGACCCGGATATCGTCTTGCGTGGTTCTCTTGGAAAAAGAATCGTCATGCATGACGTGCGCTTCCTTGTTGGCGAAACGCCGAATGAGGCGTAGCAGATCTCTTGGAGAAGAACCGATGGTACTTTCTGGGTCGTCAAAGTCAAGCGCCAACTTCAATCTATCGGTGGTGTACAATGTCCACGCATGTCCGCCGTGAAAGAAAAATCTCCGGCTCCCCAGAAACGCTTCTCCGCCGAAAAACCGAAGATTCCCCGCTGGAATTGCTCGACAAGTGCAAAAAGGAGAAATCACGGAAGGCGAAGTGGCACGCGTCATCGTCGATGCGACGGAGGAGCATTTCGGTTCGGTCATCAACGGAAAGCACTGCCTCTACAAGGTCCGCATACAGACACGGCCCAAATGTCCCGACCACCATGCTCGCTACGCCCCCTGAACGCTTTCACGATGTAGAGTAGAGCTTTGACTCACGCATTCAGGCAATGACACGGATGTTGTTCCATTTCATGACATCCAATGAGTCTCCGAATCCTCGGACCGTGGCTTTTCGCTTGAGAACCAAAAAGACGACAACTTGCCAACAAATCGGCTTGCTGATCGAGCTTGTTTTCTCCAGGTAGGGGAGAAGGGGAGCGTTGCCTTGGCTTTCGAAGTGCTGCGTAATCGTAGGCATCTTTCGACCGTCAGAATTTCGCCGTGTCGAAATGGTGGACGAGCGTCCGTGGCAGGGGATTGGCGAACGCTGAATGATTCGTTATCGCAATAGCGTGGGCCACATTCCGACGAAAGAGAACGCTCATAGGACCAATTAGGCAGCGGGCCAAGTCAAACGATGCAAACTTCGATGACGGACAACATATATTGTGCGTGATTCGCCGTGTCAGTGGGTTGCGGTCCCCTGCCGAAGCGGCCCTGCGAGACGTGGAATGGACATCATTAGGGTGTGGGTGCCATGTTGATGTGAGTGACGTTCATGCCGCCAGCGTTGGTGACATCAAACCACCGCAAGGGTGGCGATCGGCATTTCTTCCGTTCGGTTTCTCGATGATTGGGGTTTCGGTCGCGACGAAGGCTTTGGCGGCGTCACCTCATTCCCCCACGCCGTCCAACCGGCGCGCGGATGCCGGGCGAAGAGTTCGAGGAACGGGCCGGGACTGCACGCTTCGATGATCTCGTAGGCCTCCTCCGGTTTTCGCGAATGTTCGCGTTTGCGTGACAGCATGATGTTGACTTGTCGTCGTCCCGGTGCATCGGTGCGCAGCCGGCCGCGAATGCCGAAGAGAAGGATCTCGGTGACATTTCGGAAGTAGAACCCCACGCCGCGCCCGTCCGGACCTTGGTCCTTGCGGACCTTGTACCAAATGAGATTGGTCTTGTAGGTGAATCCCCAGGCTTCCATGACGTCGAGTCCTTCGCGAAGAAGCGCGTTCGGGACCCAGAGATAGAGATGACTTGCCGGCGCCGCAAGTTGGGCGACTGGCAAGGCCATGATCTCGTTCACCGCCATGGTTGGATACCGGTGTAGCCGCTGGTGCTCTGGGGCCATCTTACCGGTGCGATTGAGAAACTGCCATGGTGGATCGGCAAGGATGGTACCAAAGCGGCCGTCGACCGAATCGAGGAGGTTTTGACCGGTCGTGCTCAATAAAGGTAGTGTCATGCGTCGGGAAGGTAAAGTTTCTTCGTGATGCCGAACACGAGCAGCGGACAGCCGCCCCCTCCCCCACCCTCGATTCTCGGTAGGAGCTTTCCCATGTGGGTGGTCGATTGGCCATAGGACTCCCCTTTTCCCAGCACATCGAAGATGGTTTGAAGTTCATCGGCTCTGGTGATGATAATGCCGACGCTCACGACGCGAAGATCGAAGAGCAGCCGGAAATTGTTGAGGTCGCGATCGAAGAACGGATCCTTGTTGTTCCACTCGATTTCCAAGGCAATGGGCGCTTTGAAGCAATCGACTTTGTGCGTGGGGGAATCGCGGCTCACGCCGTCCACTGTGAACTTGGTGTCGAACTTCTTCTCGCGCCACCCGCGAAGCGTGAACTCTCGATCGATCTTGAGAGCGACCGGTGACTTTCGCCCCCCTTTCGCGACGATGTCGGACCTGGGGAGGCGGAATTGTTCCAAGACTTCGACCACTTCCTTCCATTGGATCGGAAAATCCTTCTGCAGAATGGCTGCCGCGTGGCGCCACTCGTGGATCTCGTACAGCTCCGCGATCGGGCGGGGAATGATCTCGTGCCAAGGGGACATGGCGGCAAGAGTACCACCCAGAGCGATGGACACCTATTGCGTGCAAGCGATGTCGATGGTCTCACGATACACGCTTGACTTTTGACGAAACTCGCAGCTACGTCACCTATCGTGCCTGTTGATCTTGGCAGATTTCGGCAACGACCGCCGCGGGGGTCCAGTCTTGCTTGGCAAAGCACCGCTTGGCGCCCAAGTGGCGCGCGAGTTCATATTGGTCTTCGGACAGGCTGGTAAGAACATAGACGGGCGTCGCGGCATTCTTCGTCGTGCTTTTTTCGGTGAGCACGGCAAAGCCGTCTTTTACGGGCATGAAGAGATCCATGAGAATGCCGTCGTAGACCTTTTCACGCATGCGCGCGAGCCCCTCCTCGCCGTTGCTCGCGCAGTCCGTCCGCCAGCCGAGTTTTTCCAGTTTACGCCGTAGCGACGCGTTCATGCCGGAGTCGTCTTCGATGACGAGGAATTGTCGCTGCTTTAACGTCTCGTTACTCATGGAGATGAAGGGAATGGATGCTGTCGTTCACCGCTTGGGCAACCTCGGCGGGTCCCCGTTCCTCCTTTTTGAAAACCATTTTGGCGCCGAGATCCCATGCGAGATCAACCTTGCTCTCCTCTCCCACCGACGTAAGGACGTAGACGGGAGTCTGTTTGTTCGGCGTGCCGTGGAGCTGCGCCATCACCGCGAAGCCGTCTTTGATGGGCATCATCAGATCGAGCATGATGCCGTCGTAAACCTTCATTTTGAGTAGTTCGAATCCCGCCTGGCCGTTGAACGCCCCTTCCGTCGCAAAGCCGAGCGTTTGGAACTTTCGCTGCAGCGACGCATTGATGTCGCGGTCGTCTTCGATGACGAGGATCTTCTTTTGGGTATTGGTGTCGGGAATCATGGCGGGATTGGTGATTTCGTGTCTCTATGTTAGCACAAAGCCGCTTGAAACGGAAGCAGTTCAAATGGGCAACTCGACGAAGAAGGTGGTCCCTTTGCCTACTTCACTTTGGAAGTCGAGCTTGCCACCCTGTTGCTCGACGGCCCCCTTGGCGACATAGAGGCCAAAGCCATTCCCCTCGATCGAGCCAACATTGCTGGCGCGAAAGAGTTTGCCAAACAGTTTGGCCTGCTCCCCTTTCGGAATCCCTATACCAGTATCCCGCACGATGCAGCGAAGGGTACGGCCGCGAATCTCCACGCATAGCTCCACCGTGCCCCCTGCGGGCGTGTATTTCACGGCGTTGCTGAGTAGGTTTTCGATCGTCATCCGCGTGAGGCGCTTATCAAACGTTCCCTCAGGCAGGGTTGATGGGAATGTGCAGATCAGATGGACTCCTTTCTCCTTCGCCTTGGGCTCGATGACCGGGAGAATCTCGGCGAAAAACCGGGCCAGATCCCAGGTCTGTTTGTCCATGGCCAGCCGTCCGAGCTCGATGCGCGATACATCGAGGAGAAGGCTTGTCAACTCCGAGAGGCTCGCGATGGTCGTGATCTCGTGCTGCAACTGCTCCTTCGCTTCATCGGTCAGCTCGCCAAAATCTCCGGCCAGAAAATCCTCCATGGACCAGCGGAGGGCGGCGATCGGACTATTGAGCTGATGGCTGACGATGCCGATCAGCTCGTCCTTCTGCCGGTCCAGTTCCTGCAGGAAACGGACGCGGGTGCTCCAGATCTTGATGAGCAGCCCCGTGAGAACCAGGATCACGACGACGAGGAAGGCGACGAATTGCAGGAACGGCGCCAGGGTTTGGCCGGTGATGGTGAAGAAGTCGTTGGCGCGGATATCGGCGGCCAGCACGGCGATGACTTGGCCGTTGTCATCGAAAATCGGTTCATATCCGGTGAGAACCTGTCCCCACGCATCTTCGTAGAGGTCGGCGCTGGTCAGCGGGCCGTCGAAGGCGCGGTACGCCTCTTGGGGAGGATCGGGATACTCTTGTCCCGGCCATTGCAACTTGTCGGGGCCGTCCGGTTCGACGATGCCATCCCCATTGGCATCGACGTCGTTGGTGGGATCATCGTCGGTATTGGCATACGGATTGAGAGATTCGGCATCGGCAACAAACTCCAGCTTCGTTGGGTTATTGGCGCTTTTGCGAAAAATGTAGAGGAACACGATATCGTCGTTGCGGTCCTTGGCGCGTTTGAGACGGCTCACGAGCTGCGACCATTCCGGCTTTCGCCAATCCTTTTCCGCATGGAGCGCTGTCACGTGCGCGGGATTGATATTGGCCGCTTGCGTGGTCACGATTGCCAACAAGCGATGGCGAAGATTGTCGGTGAGCAGGCCGACGGTGTGCTCATAGAGGAACCAAGTGACGCTCGCGGTCACGACGACGGCGGCAATCGAGATCGCGATTCCCAGAATAAGAGGATTGAGATGCGGGCGGGATGTTGATTTCACGTTGTTTAGTCTAGCGCAACTCGCCGTTTGGGTACAGCAGGCTTCACTTGACACCTCGGCCGGTTACACGTCCAGGAGCGTCCGCACGAGATCGCGATCGACATCGAGTAGAAAATGGGCAATCCGTGGCCCCGAGTCCCTGCCGAGAAGGAGTTGGTAGATGTTCCGAAAGAGCCGATGCTGACGCTCTCGGTTGATGCGATCCGTCGCATTCGATTTCTTCGGAAGGGCGTAGAGCCAGCTCGCCAGCTCATCGGCGGCGAGCGTGCGGTAACGACTCAAGTGCTTGCGAAGCCGCGAATCTCGTTGATCTCGTCCGGCCGCATCGCGGCGATGTGTTGGATATTCGGTGACGAGAGCAGTGAAAAGGCATGTTCGGCTTCAATGGCGACGTAGCGTGGTCCGTCGCCGGTGAGAGCATGGGCATCGATATAGAATCGTCGCGGCGGCGACTGCGAAACGGCCGTCGCCTGCCGTTGCCCGAGGACTTTCTCAATGTCGCGGTAGACGAGACGCGTCGCCCGCCGCATGAGCGTCTTCCTTTGCCGGAGCTTCTCTCCATCCACAAGCGGCTTTACGAGCCATTGGTGGATGTCCCGTTGCGGCAGCGTTGCCTTGTGATGAATCTGGCCGTCGAGGCTCAGATTCGAAGCTCCGTCGCCGTTGCCGCCGTAGGGCTGCGTCCCCCGCTCCATGCCGGGAGCATGCAGATGCGTGTTGTGAAGCAGCGAGTTTGGCTCGTGCAGCACCCTTCCGCGCAGGGAGCGACCAATCAGTCGGCGGACGTAAGGACTCGTTCCATAGAGCGTGACGTACATCGCATGCCGGGTGTAGTGAGGACTTTCGAAATAGAGCGCCAGCTCGGCATCGTCTTCGTAATGTTGCACGAACAAGAGGGGCGCAAAGACCTCGGTGAAATTTCCCCCCTCTTTGAGTGGCTTCGTGATGATCGTCGGCTCGACGATGGACTCGCGCGTCCTGATGATTCCCGGTGTCGAAGGATCGAGCCATTGGCGATGTTCGACCAGAAGCCCCTGAATGCGGACGAGATCCGACGGTTCGCTAATCGGCCCCACCGTGCATGACCGGTCGCGATACTGGCCGACGCAAACCTCCTTGGTCTTCTGGCGCAAGGCGCGAAGGAACATTGGAAAGATTCGCTTATGAACGAGGATCGCGTTCGGTGCGGCGCAGTCCTGTCCCTGGTTATAGAGTTGTAACTTCAGCGTCGCGTCGACCGCCTTGTCCACGTCCGCATCGGCCGCGACGACGATCGGATTATGTCCGGCTCCGTTGGCGATGAAGAGGGTTCGGCGATCGAAGAGGAGCCGGAGTCGTTCGGCATGACGCGGCTGGCCGGTGAAGATGACGGCATCGGTGACCGGGAGACTCTCGTCGGTTTTGGGATCGATCCTTAGCGCGGAGCGCTCGCGGAGGAACGCTCCCCGCTCCTTTCGTGAGACGACGACGTTGGGAAAGAATCGCGTCACCTCCAGCGTCCGCAGAAGGCGCGGAAAGAAGTGCTTCATCGCATGCGGGATCCGGAAGTGGACCTCGCTGGCCATCAGCGACGGCACGAGAACGAAACAGCTCAGCGCATAAAGGGGTTGGTTCTTCGGCAGAAAGGATGTCACCGCGCCAATGCGCATTTGAAATACTCTTTGTTCTCAGGAAGGTTCCGCAAGAGGTCGAGCGTCCGCGCGGTTTCATCCTGAACCACTTCAAAACTCTCGTATTGCAGCAGTACCTCGGCGATCTCTTCAAAACGCGCTTCGACGTGGTCCGCGAAAGAACACGCCATCGCGTTGGCGTTCGCAAAATCAATCGGCGTCCATGGAGCATCGGCTCGCGATCGCGTCGCTTTGGAGGAGGAACGTGGACGAGGAGGCATGGCCATGGGAAAAGTATCAGGAACCTGCCTTCGGAAAGAGCAGCATCAGGGCGATCCCGACGACGGCAAACGCCATCCCGAGATACTGGAGGCTCGACAGCTTGCTCCATTCGCCGAAGAGGAAAAGCCCAATCCCCATCGAAGTCACGACAAGGAGAGTGTTGACGACGCCGGAAGTGATCGCCAGGCCGACGCGCGTCGTTACCAAGCCAAAGGTCATGAATACGAGCGGACCGAGGAGGAGAAGAAAGGCGAGCGGCAGGGTGAGCTTGTTGTCCGCGCGCGCCCAGATCGTGCTGACGGAATCGGCGAGAGCGGCCAAAGCCACGGCGCCGAGAGCCAGCAGCCACCAGAGGGATGTTTTCATGGCGACGGCACTATACCACAGCTTATGGGCACGCTCACAGAATGAAGCCCCCTGCTTATCGCAAGGGGCCGTGGGCCTCTGTTCGGCTTCCTTACGGACCGCCGCGAAGGTGTTTGCGGGCGCGCCACGACTCGGTTGTCGGTCGCAACCAGGCACTGGTGGGCGTGAAGCGCGTGACAACCATTTGGCAGATGGATTGAACGAATTGTCGGACCGCCCGTTCGTCTCCGACCATAATGTGTGGACTGATCTGCGGGGGAAAACCGCCACGCTGGAGCCACTCGATCAATGCGAGTGCCAACTCGTCGGATTGATCCCAATCCTTTTGATGGTATGCGCGGATCATTTCGATCCAGGTTTGATTCGGGTCCATCGCGGACTCCTTCGTCACAAGATTGACGGTGTTGTGAAAGTAGCCGACCGGAAGGCCGTTACCGACGCGAACGCCGCGCCAGGGGCACAAGATTAGCGCAGCGAAACCGTCAGGCGCAAGGAAGGTGGGAGCGATGTCGTGTGATGATCTGCAATCAGAAGATGCACTTGCGAGAATCGTGGGAGCATCGAATTGATGGTACCGACTACATTGGCGGGAAGACGCCCTCGTTGATCAGAGCCTGACGGAGGACGACGCGGAATTGGCGATTGATACCCAGGACTGCAATCGTCGCTCGTCCGACAGAAGTACGCCCGACAAGTTCGGGGCCGTTCCACGCGAAATGCTCGTTCCACTCGTCCGTTCTGGGATGGAATAGTCGGGTAATCTGTCCGTCATCGGGGTCCAGACCTGCGATGTTCGGTCCCTTCGAATTGTTGCAAGGAAAGCACGCAAGAGCCAAGTTGTCGGACTTAGAGGAACCGCCATGCTTTCGCGCGATGATATGGTCAATCTGAAACGGCAGGTCGTCGTATTCCTGAGGAATCCGGCAGTATTCACACGTCTCCTTCGATCGCTGCCGGACCAGTCGTTCGGTTGCCGCATCCATGAATCAGGATTCAATCGAGGAATCGAGCGATCGCCGCGCCTTGGATTTCATGAGGGAGAGAAGGTGCCCAACCCGTTCGTAGTTATCGAGCTCATCCCGCTCCTCCTCCGATAGGGCACCCTCTCTTGCTTTCTCTGCAAGCAGATTCATCCGCTGCCTGTCTGATTCCTGAAACTGTAGAGCGAGAATCGACTTTGCTGCGTCCGGAGTCAGTGCTGGCTGTTCCGCTTCCAGAAGGCGGCTCAGGATTGCGGCATCGCTGTTGAGGTGCTTTACGTTTGTAGCCATGATTCAATCCTACCATAGTTTACCGATGCTGGCGAGTGACAACTCTTAGGTAGTCGGTGATTCTCGCGGCGGACGGTTACCCGTGTCACTTGCGACGAAGTTGATGACTTTCCCGGGAACGAAGTGCTTCGACGTAACGGCTTTGCCCGCAAGTGCACGCTGTACCTTGTCGATCGTCTGCGCGCGAATGGCGACTGCGGATTCGTCCCCGGATTCCTGCCGATCGAGCCGCACGGTCGCGCGGACTTTGCCATTCACTTGAATGACCATCGTAACGAGTTGGATCTCCGCTAGCGTCTGGTCATACTCCGGCCAGGACGATCGATGCACGCTGTAGTCCTGCTCCAGGACGTTACACCACATCTCCTCGGCAAGCATCGGCGCGTAAGGGGCAATGAGCTTACACAGGATGCGTGCCAGCTCAGGCGAGATCTTCTGCAGCGGACGGAGCTTGTTGTTGACGAGATCCATGAGACTTGCGATGGCCGTATTGAACTTCATCGTGGCAGTGTCGTCGGTCACTTTCTTGATGGCCGAGTTCAGTTCCTGCTTTTGGGCGAGGTCCATCTCGGCATCGTTGGAAACGCGCTCGAATATCGAGACGATATTCTCCAGCCAGCGTTTCACCCCTTTGATGCCGTCGGTGTCCCACCGTTTCGCTCGATCGAAGGGACCGAGGAACATCTCGTAGACGCGCAGCGCGTCGGCCCCATGCTGGTCGATCACGTCCTTGACCGCGACTGCATTCCCCTTGGATTTCGACATCTTCTCCCCATCCTCGCCGCAAATCAGTCCTTGATTGACGAGTTGCCTAAAGGGTTCGGAGGTCGGGACGAGGCCCGCGTCGTAGAGGACCTTGTGCCAGAACCGGGCGTAGAGGACATGCCGCGTGTTGTGCTCGGAACCTCCGACATAGAGATCGACCGGAAGCCACGCCTTGAGTTTGTCATAGTCCGCCAAAGCATCCCCATTCTTGGGATCGATGAAGCGGAGGTAATACCAGCAACTTCCCGCCCAGCCCGGCATGGTGTTGGTCTCGCGTTTTCCGTCCGGCGTGTTCACCCAGTCGGTCGCTCGTTCCAGCACGGCCGTCGGATCTTTGCTGGGCAACGGGCGGAAGTCGGACATCTCCGGAAGCGTCAACGGCAACTCCTTGAGATCGAGGAGCGCGATGGTTCCATCCGGCCGATGAATCAGCGGGAAAGGCTCGCCCCAATAGCGCTGGCGGCTGAAAACCCAGTCGGTCATGCGATAGTGAACCTCTCGCTTGCCGAACCCTTGAGCCTCCGCGAAATCCATGATCTTCCGTCGCGCTTCCGATTCGGTGAGTCCATCGAGAATGCCGGAGTTCGCGAGGATCTTCTCCACGTCTCCCGTTGGCTGACTCGCGTCGCGCGTCGGAAAGATTTCCTTCAACGGGATGCCGTATTCCTCGGCAAACTCGCGGTCCCGGTCGTCGGCCGAAGGAACGCCCATGACGGCCCCTTTGCCGTGTCGGGCCAGCACGTAGTCGCCGATCCAGACTTGAACCGCTTCCCCAGTGATGGGATGTGATGCATAAGTGCCGGTGAAAACGCCGGTCTTCTGTTTTCGCTGTCGGTCGCGTTCCGAGACGTTGCGGGCGTTTTTCACGTATTCCGCAACCTCGGCTTTCCGATCGTCCCTCACGATGGAATCGACGAGTGGATGCTCGGGGGCCAGGACCAGGCACGTGACGCCATACAGGGTTTCCGGTCGAGTCGTATAAACCTCTAGCGGCCGACCCTCGACCGTGAAGGTGATCTCCAGTCCTTCGGATCTGCCGATCCAGTTTCGCTGCTCTTCCTTGATGTGCTCGGGCCAATCGACAAGATCGAGATCCTTGAGGAGCCGTTCGGCATATTCCGTCATCTTGAGGACCCATTGCTTCATCCTCTTGCGCTCGACGGGATGGCTGCCGCGATCGCAAAGTCCGTCGCGAACCTCTTCATTGGCGAGCACGGTGCCGCAGCCGGCGCACCAGTTGACCTCGGTTTCCTCGTAACTCGCCAGGCCGCGCTCCTGGAGCTTGGTGAAGATGACTTGCGTCCACTTGTAGTACTCTGGATCGGCCGTGCTCAGTTCGCGATCCCAGTCGTAGGAAAGTCCCAGACGCTGCATCACGCCACGGAAGCTTTCGATGGCCGCGTTGATGGTGCTGCTGGGGTGGTTGTTGGTGTCGATCGCGTACTGCTCGGCCGGAAGGCCGAAGGCGTCATAGCCCATCGGATGAAGCACGTTCTTGCCTTGCATCCGCCGCATCCGCGACAAAATGTCCGTCCCGACATAGCCCATCGGATGTCCGACGTGCAGCCCGGAGCCCGAAGGATACGGGAACATGTCCAGTACGTACTCGTTGTCCTCGGGATGCTCGGTGTTGTCGGGAGTGGCGTAGAGCTTGTCCGCGACCCATTTTTCGGTCCAGTAGGACTCGCGCTCCTGGAAGTTGTACGGCCCTTTCATGAAGCGGTGGGGAAAAAGGTAAGGGACGAATCGTAACCGAGTCCCCTCCCATGCGCAAGCCCTTTGGCATTTGACATTACCGTCGGCCCATGTAACCTACGTCGCGCACCGCTCTAAAGCGCGTCAAACATGCGGCAGTCCTCCTCCCTTCTCGGCACTTCCCTCTCGCTCTCCTCTCGGCGGAGAGCGTTCGGTAGGCTGAGCTTCATCCCTTCCGACACGTGGCCTCTCCCCCCTCGCAACGGTGGAGAAGGTTTCTTTCGTACCACGTTCGACTTCATGCCCGCCATTCCCGACACCATCGGCACCAGCACATTCCACGCCATTGGAAGCGTGGACGATGGTCACGCGGGGCGATCGGAAATACTGGGTTTATTTCCCTTCACCCCATCCGAACGATTCCGCATCGCGCACGCGCGCGCGGCGGACGAACTCACATGGATTGCCGATTCGCATGGCGAGGAATTGGCAAGCCTGGTTCGGCACTCGCTATTCCCTCAATCATCCATATGCGGCGGCAACATTTTCCGGGCCCGCAACTATCTCCGCCGGCAGTTGGACGAGTTGGGGCTGGCGGGTTCTCTTCCTTCGATCCCGGTCGATGCGCGGACGGCGATACTGCTCGCCGAGCAAGAGGCACCGGCGCAAGAGACGTTGGCGTTTCTCGCGACATTACGAAGGCAGATCGAGCGAGGCATCCGATCCGTGCAGATCCATCGTCCGGGGGTCAGCAACGGAAACGGCGAGAACCTCAATGTATTCGTTCCCGACACGATCGATGCCGATCGGGCCACTCATCTCTATCTGACGTCGGTGCCGGAAGGTGATGGGGGTACGCAAGGCCACGAACGTTTCCAGCGATTGGCCGGGGAACGCAAGCATGCCTTTGCTCTCTATAAAGAGATCCTGCAAACGCCCAGCCTGTCGGGCCTTGATCAATCGGACCTGTACGGGATCTTGGAGGTCTGCTTTCGGCTGACAAACGGCCAGCGGCCGGAACTGGTTCTAACCACCGGATTCGGCGGAAGCCAGGAAATGCCATCGGCACGACTTCCGAGCTACCTCACCGGAGCGCTCGAATGGTTCGATCTCTTCCAACGTTCGCGAGATGAGGGTGTCATCGCGCAGCTCCCGCGACTACGGATTCTGCTTGCGCCAAAACTCGCCGGTCAGATCAACGCGATGGATCAACATCAACTGGACGAATCGGCGGCGGACGCCGCCCGATTGCTGTCGGCGTTCGTTCATCGGTTCGCTCCCGAAGCGGCCGGCGTGCTGACGGTCGAGACCGATCATCACCTCGCCTACCCAGCGCCATGCGAAGTCGCGGATTACTTCTCCTCCCTCCGGAGCGATGATCCCGCACTGGGGCGCATTCTGCAGCAAGCGGAGCGGATGATGCGAAAGGACCGGCTGGCGAGCCAGGGCGACGCCGTGGCCAAGGTTCAGCAATACGTTGCGGCCCACGTCGCGCTATTCATGGACGTCGTCACTCCCCGCTGGCACGGTGCGATGCACGAAGCGCGCCGGCTGCCGGATATCGTCTGGAGCGTTGGGGGGAAAGGAGAGGCGTTCTTCAATCACTTCCGCGGCCGGTTCCGCGAACTCCTTTACGATCAAGCGGACATCGACAACTACTTCCCACTCTCCATCCGCACGCTGCAAAAGCAAGGGCAGCATCCCCCGTATTACCACCTTCCGGGAATCGACGTTGACTATCGATCGCTGGAGAATTCTCGCGTCCTGCCCGACGGAAACGGCCTTGTGGACAAGGCCGCGCGGAATAGCCTGCAGGCGGACCGGGCCGGGTTGATGGGAATCGTTCGCCGCCAACTCGCCAAGGAACGTGGAATGACGCCGACGGATATTACCGAAGCGGACATTGAAGCGGAACTGGGGCGTTTCTTTCGCGCACAGGCAGCCCCTCTAACCACCTCCGAATCCCATGGCCACTGATCGCCGTCAATGCATCGGTCGGGCACAGAATCTCGATCTCTACGGGATCACCATCGATCACGGGACCGGACATCGGATGACGGACACCGAGGGGCGGACTTACATCGACTTTCTGTCGGCCGCCTCCTCAATGCCACTCGGCTACGGCCGCCAGGACCTGATCGATGCTTACGTGGCCCAATGTCACAAAGTGCCGCACACCTGTACGGTCTACACGGATACCGAGATCGTTCACGAGTATGCACGACGGCTCACGGCCACGAGTGGCATCGAGAGAGCCAAACTCCTCTATGGCGCCTTCGGGTCCGACGCCATCGATGCGGCTCTCAAGTGCGCCCGCGCCTACACCGGCAAACGGCGTTTTCTGGCCTTCGAACGGTCGTATCACGGAGGCGGTTTTCTTTCGCTCGCGGCCAGCGGGTTCCCAAACATGAAAGAGGGGCTTTCCCTCTCCGATAGTTTTACACATCTCCCCTATCCCGATCGAAGCCGTTGGGACCGGGAACTCTCGTCGTTGGAAGCCGAGCTGCGCTCGGGAGACGTCGCCTGCCTCCTAATGGAAACGATCCTTGGGGATGGGGGCGTCGTCGAGACTACGGACGAGTTTTTCGCGGCCGTCCTTCCACTCCTGCATCAGCATGGCGCGATCCTCGTGCTGGATGAGATTCAAACCGGCATCGGACGAACCGGAACGTTCTGGGCGTACGAACGCTACGGGATAACACCCGATCTCTTCTGTGCCGGCAAGGCGCTCGGCGGCGGTTATGTTCCCCTGAGTGCGTGTATCGGCAAACCCGAAATCATCGACAGCCTAAAGGAGGCGCAGGGAGCGTTCACGTTCGCCGGACATGCGGCAAGCTGCGCGGTGGGATTGGCACTGCTCGATGCTTTTAATCGTGAGAACATTCTTGCCAACGTTCGAAGCCAAAGTGAACTCCTTCGGTCCACCCTGCAAGCGGGCCTAACGAATAATCCCCTCTTTGCGGAAGTGCGCGGCCGGGGCCTCTTGCTTGGCGTTTCCCTCCGCTCGAACCACTCGATCGGTCCCGTCATCGGGTTGCGTTGTTTGGAACGAGGCCTCTACCTTGGTTATTACGGCCAGCAGAACAACGTGCTGCGCGTCCATCCCCACCTCAACATCGATACCCAGACGGCTATCGACGGCGCGACGATTCTTGTTGAAGCCATGCGCGATGTCGCGAGCGATCCCTCGCACTTCCTTGGTGAGCGAACCTTCAAGTCGTTTTTCAGCCGATGATCAGATGCCGCGCATCGCGCCGGCGTTGCCCTGAATGCTTCCCCTCAGCACCTTCTGTTCCCGATAGCCTTCGCGAAGCCCCTGATCCATCAGTCGTAGGTTGAGCGCCTGAATCTCCGAACGGACCTCGATCCGCGTGCCGAGGAGACTCTCCGCCAAATCCGCGACGAACGCATCGTCGTAAAGACTCCGGTATTCGCTCACGTGATAGGTGCGGGACGGCAGTTTTCCAAGAAGTTCGCGTACCCAGATCGTGTTGGAGTAAGGCTCGCACGTCACGTGCTCAATTCCCATCGCGTCCGCGAGTCTCAGGGCTCGCTGGAGCGAGAGCGTTAGCAATTCCGCTCGCGACAGTGGCAGGTCCTCTTCGGCATCCTCCCGCCGCATCCGGGCCGTCGTTTCAATTGCATCGACGTTCAGTGTCGGTTCGTCGCGCAGAAAGCAGGGAACCAGATGCATTTTCAAAAGAGGTTGTTCGCGAAAACGTAGCTCCTGGACCTGGTAAAAGACGTCGAGGACGTGACTGGCGATGGTCCAAAAGATGTTCGGTACCTGGTGGACCTGCTTCTCCCGGTTCCGCGACGTGCAATCCCCGTACCGGGTTCCAAGATCGACGTACTCGAAAGTACGAGCAGCGTAGCGGAAATCGAGATCCCGCACCCCTTCCACCGGATCGGTGGGTAGGCTCAGCGCTTCCGCGAGTTCATCACCGTACGTGGCGAGTACTTCCTCGTAGTCGAGTCGGTCGATTCCTTCCGTCGACAGCTCATTGATCCGGCATGCGCTGAGGAGCTGCGCGAGCATCCGCGAATCTCCGCGGCGGGCGTCGACGGACCGGCCTCGGTCCTGGTGTCGTGATACCGTTTGAAAGCTGCCCGCACATAGCTTCGGCAGGCATTCCGGTACTCCGCGACGTTTCCATGTTCAACGGCTGCCTGCGAGAGAAAGCGATGCCTGCCGAGCAATTTCCGTGAATGAATGTCGTGAATCGTGCCGTCGACGAAGCGTCGGAATTGCTCGTCGTCCGTGGGATCGAGATTGGCCGGAAAAAGGGCGGTACGATCTGCTGGATACCGTCGATCGACACCTTGTTGAGAAACGCCGCGATGTCGATGCCAAAATCCGCGCCGATGTCGAACTTGTCGGGGTGGGCAATGGTGAAGTGCAGACGATTCCCTTCAAATTGCTCCGCTGTTCCAACAGGAGGAACAGGAGCTGATTGGCCGCCACGTTCTCGGTAATGACCGGCGTCTCGATTCGAGCAGGGGATGGTATTTGCGTCATGGAGAGCGAGCCTGCTTGAACGAGCGCGTAGCTTTCACGCATCAGCGTGCGCAATCGGCCGCGAACTCGCTCCGCAGCACTCGGTCAGCGGTAACGACGGACGCACGTCTTCAAACGGCGTGAGCCGAGCTACCGCATGAAGGGCCGCGATCGGCGTCGAACTTTTCCAAGCAACGTGGAACGGATTAGAGTCCCACAGGATGCGGGATCATCGCCCGGGCAAAGTGACTCCTCAACACTGCAGCGCACGAAGTGCTCTTCCTGTTCAGCCAGCATTACTCGGATGCGCCACCGGTGGGTAGATCGATCATGAAGGTGGTCCCTTTTCCTCCTGACTTGTAAAGGACAAGCGGCCTCCCTGCTGTTCGATGGCTCCTTTGGTGACGTAGAGCTCAAAGCTGCCAAGCCGGGAGTCGCCCGTGCGTTGCTCGCCCTGTAGAGCTTGGTGAAGAGGAGCCCTTGCTCTTCGGTGGCATGCTGATGCCGCTGTCGGTGATTTGGGTGGAGCCGATTCCCTTGGATCCGTGCGGAGAACGTGACTTCGCCCCCTGGGGGCGTGTATTTGATGGCGTTGGAGAGCAGGTTATCGAGGGCACGCGTCAACCTTCGATCGAGGACGGCATGCGATCGACGGGGTGGCGAATCGGCACGGAATCGCACTCCTTCTGTTTTGCCTGCGTGGTCGCTTTCGCTCGACGATACCCGCGAGGAACGGCTCCAAATCGGTCTCTTTAAGGCCGACGCCGAGCTTGCCCAGTTCGATCCGCGAGACATCGAGAAGTAGCGTCGTTAGTTCGGATAGGTTTTCGGCGAAATGCAGCAGTTGCGTGAGCGGCTCACGCAAGGAGTCTTTAACCGGTCCATAGGCGCCGTTGAGCAATTCCTCCAGGCACAGTCGCAATGTGCTTACCGGGCCATGGAGCTGGTGACCGACGACGCCGATCAGCTCGTCCTTTTGACGATCGAGTTCCACCAGTTGAAGAAACTGCCGGCGCCAAATCGCCGTAAGCCCGATCGTCAACCCGGTGACGTTGAGAATGACGAAAGCGGCGAAAAGCAGAAATGGAAGGAAGGCCCGTTGCGTCCGTGTTTCGAATTCCGTGACTTCCATGTCGAGGCCAAGGACGTAGCGCGCCGGCTCGAACGGACGAGTCTTGTCTCGAATGGGGGCGGTGCCGGAGAGAAACGTGCCCCACTGGTCGTGCGTCAGTTCCGGGTCGACGAATGGTTCCACGAACGCCGCTTCTCGAAATTCCGGAAAAGGTTCGACGTCGTACGGATCGCCCGGCCAGACCAGGGCATCGCCGTCGTCGATGTTGCCATCCCCGTTGAGATCGACGGGCACGGCTGGATCGAGACTGTCGGCGTCGGCCACGAACTCGAACGTGAGTGGGTCCCTCGTGGGGCGAAGGATGTAGGCATACCGGACGCTCGGAATCGCGTGGCGAATGGCCCGCAGCCGTAGGACCGTAGTTTCGTATTCTTCGGTGCCGATACTCTCTGGCCCACCAATCTGGTCGAGCCGGGCGGCATCGAACTCCAAGGCGGCGACCGACGCGAGATCCAAGAGTCGCTCATCGATTCCCCAGCGAAACTGCTCCTGGGTTGTCGAATAGAGAAGATGAATCGTCAGCGTGGTCGCAAGGAGGCATGCGAGCCATTGCAGGGAAATCTCGAGCGCGAAAACGATGGTGCCGCGACGATGCTTGGCGGAAACGTCAAGAGAAAACATGGACGCGGTCAGTGTAGCACGTGTTCCGCCGGCTCGGGAAACGGGTCAGAATCTCGCGGCTTCGTAAACCAATACCCTGTTCGCGCCCGCGTCGAACGGAGCGTCGCGGTAATCCCCCGTGACCCTTACCTTGGCAAATCCGGCGGCAAGCATGGCGGCCGTGAGCTCTGGGGAAAATAGTAGTCCAGGTGCATTTCGAGCACGTGGCCGAGCAGCCGGACTGTTCGATAGTCCGCCAATTCAACATCTTCTGTTCGAGATGGTTATAGGTGACGTAGATCGCAATTTTGGTTTCGCCATGGAAGTGGCGGACGTTCGCTTCCAGACCGGAAAGGCTGAAAGGAATCGAATGATTTGAAAACGATGTCCGTGAGAAAGACGCCCTGCGGTTTGAGGCAATCGTGGACGGCGGGCGACAAGAGCGGTTCTAGTCGGAGGTCGCGTCCGATGACTTGAAGGAATGAATACGGAGCAGCAACAACGTCGGTGAACTGGCTGGCGTGACTTCCGCGACCTTTGCAAAGCGAATGCGTTTCGCCCGTCGGGATCCCGCCGGGCGAGAAGCTCGCACATTTCGGAGGATTGCTCGACACCGAAAACATTCGGTTTGTACGCCCGGTGGCCATCGGCAGAAAAATGCGGCCGTGCCGACGCCGAGATAGAGAACGCGGCCACATCTCGTCCGCGACAAATAAAACGCCGCGTCCCCCGTATATCCGGGATAGGCAGTTCGTAGAGCTCGGGATGCCGATAAAGCGTCGAAGCGTTCCGATTGTTCCAAAGCCGAGGATCTCCGCGACCTTGGCTTCATCCTCAATCTGCGTCCAGGAAGTCGTGCCGCACCCCCAAAGCGGGCGTCAAGCCAGGAACGCTCGAGAACCCCTGCGACAGGGTGCGGCGGAGAACGTGCCCTGACCGACGCCCGTATCCAGGCGCGGCTGCAAGGCACTGCTTCTCCAATCGAAAATGTCGCAGTTTTCTCGGAAGCAGAGTCTTGACGCTCCGCGTCATTTCAAATTGTCTGATCGGCCTTTCTACCGATGGCACAAGCATTCTATCCGTTTGCGAAAGATCGTGCATCCCATGTCTCGATTCCAAGGGATGGATACCTTGGCGATTCTTCCGTGAGCTATGCATGCAGTTCCAGTAGTCCGAAGGCAGAAGTGCCGTGATGGCGCCTCCCGGTCCGTCCTCAATGAACCACAATTCTTCATCGACCTCCTCCGATTCGAATACCTGGAGGTAGTCGAGGCCATGGTGCTCATCGGCCTTTTGACGAAGCACTTCCCAACACGCAAGAATCACTTCGAATGAATACTTTTCGATGGCGGACCTGGTCGCGACGAGCGGCTTCTCCGGACCAGGCTGAAACATGTTGTTGGAGTCCGGATGGTCGAGCGGAATCTCCTGTGCTTTCAGGGACGGCAGAGATCGCATGGACGAGAACAGAGCCGCCTCATCCTACTTCCGAAACGGCGATAGAGCAATCGTCCATTTGTAAAGCCGCCCCTCCCCATGGCCCGAACGCCCCCCTCCATCACTCGCGTAACCGCGTTTCGCAGAAACAAGAAGTGACATCAACGTGCGCAGCCGATGGAGAATTTGTAGGAATGGAAAACTTGCGTCGGTGTGTCGGCCAGAGGCGGGTGCAGCAGAATGTTCCAAGTACAAATTTAAGCACCGTCGTCTTTGACGGAATTTGGACAGCGACAGCGGCAACTGTACTCGCTCGACGCGAGCTAACGCCGAAGAAGGCTCCTTCGGCTGGCCGGCACCCCGCTGCATGGGTAGCCCACTTACACGTCAGTCCTATAAAGATTCATATGTGCTTTGCGGCAAAGGAGCTGCAAGAGTGACGTTTCTTCCGAACCGGATCAAACAGCTCCCCCCCCCCCCCCCAAGGAGCAAGATGCGCATCCTCGTCTATGCGCTTCGGTCGCGTGGTGGCGGCCTCGCGGACCAGGCCGCACGCACTGATTCAACAGTCCGCACGCTTTCTGGAGTATACCTTATCGACTTTCTCGGGGGGACGGACCACACACAGCGACACACCCAGACGGTGGAAAAAATCGCCCGCATGGTGTTATCCGATGAGTTCCTTGCGACTCTCACGTCACACGAGCTGTTCCTTCTAGCCGTCGCTTGCCACTACCACGATCTGGCCATGGCCGGCACCGAGGCTGACGACAGGACTGCCGAGGACCGCGAGCAGGTGCGGAGGGACCACGCCGTTCGCATCGGCGAAATCGTCCGCCACCGATGGGCGGAACTTGGCTTTGAGAACTCCCGCTCGGCCGAGGTTCTGGGTGAAGTTTGCAGGGGACACCGCCCAAGGAAGAACGCGGACGGGGAAGCGAATTGGGATGAACTGCGCGAGATTGAAGTGCTTGGCCCGGGAGTTGCCGTGCGGGTCCGCCTTCTGTCGGCCCTCATTTACGCCATTGACGAACTGCATCTCGGGGCGGACCGGGCGCCGGAGCGGGTGCAAAACTGGCGGAACATCCAGGACGACGAGTCCCGCCGCCACTGGAGGCGTCATCAGGCCGTGAACGGGCCGGTCACACAAACTCCTTCGGCCCTGCTCTTTCAAGTCACCGCAGACACCCCAGAGTTCGAGGAAAATCTGCGCTCGCAAGTGTTCCGTAAGGCATTCTCCGCGATGAGAGACTTGCGCAGACAAGCGGAACTGGAGGGCATTACGGCAGCGCTACCCTCCATCACCATCCAGTGGCAGAGAGAGCGGATGTGGGAGTTACTATTCCCGGTCGTCTGTTCCGACATGGCCCCAAGAAGCCGAAGCGAGATCATTCAAGCGGTGCTCGGTCGCTTCCGACAACACGCAGCAGAACGGATTGCCCTCGATTCCGTCTGCACCGAGTCCGGCAACGCAGAAGCGGAACTGGAGGCCAGCATCGGCCGCGCCGTGGATGATGCAGTTACGAAACGGCATCTTGTCACTGCGCCACAGCCGGCCGCGGGTTTCGTCCTCTCATTGCTGACCACAGTCGCGGATGTTTATTTTGCCCGCGCGCGGCAGGCCGACAATCTTGACCTACTGTTCGTAGGCCGTTACCGGGACAGCTGGGAGCAGGAACTATTCGCAAGCGAGTTTGGTCGCGGATATGTTCGCAGCTCGGTTTTTCCAGCAGTTGAGCGGTCTTACTCCGTGCGGCTGACACAACGACCGCCAACCGACCCCGTCCGCCTGCTACTTGAATCATGCCCCACGGCCGCGCGGCTGGTGAGCGATAATTCGCCTTTAGCCGACAATCTGGTTAAAGAGTCACTCCTGGCTCAGGTTGTGATGACCGGGGCGTTGCTCGACCTTCACTCTGATCCTGAGCGTCTACTAGACGGCCCGGTGCGAGCGGCGGTCCGCGCGCTGACCACGGAGAACGGTACCGTCGCACCAACAGTGAGATTGCTGGAGGAATTGGCTCTCGTTGGGGGATTCACGCACGAGCAACTTTCGACGGCCGCCTGTCCGTCCGAGGCAGCGCAAGCGGCGATCGAAGACCAGAAGTTCGGTACTGGAAATAGCTTGCAAATCCATATTTCCCAAACCATCCCGGCAGGCGCGGGTAGAGCGACTCATCTGTCCCGGCTCCTGTTGGCGAGCCAGCGGGCGGGGACGCCCATCCTCTTGACGGCAGCCGAGGGTCACGAACTCACCTTACAAGTAGAGGGCAACGACGAGCTGGCGAATCGCGACACCGCTGGAGTCCTGGTCGAAATCGGCCCTTCGGTGGTTCATCCACCCGCGACTATCCGTCTGCCCGCGCGCATCGAAATCAGTCGGCCTACGTCTACAATCCGACTTCGTTTGGGCCGTTTCAGCGACAACGCCCCGACTGCCTATCCAGTGGTGGTGACACTCCCGGCCCCATCTGCGTCAGGGCAGCGGTCCCGGATCACCCTTGAAAGCAGCACGCATTGGCCCGAGCTTACGGTTCGAGACTGGCGGGCGCTGGAATCGGCCAACCAGATAATCCGGAAAGGTGGTGCCCGGATTGAGCTCATAATGGAGGAGGGCAACCGGCAACTGGCAGTTATGGAGAACCCGCAAGGCAGCTTGCTGTTTAAACTATGGCCGGGGCCCGAAGTCATACAGCGCGCGCTTCGCGGGCTCGACGGAGAGCTGCCGGCACCGGTCCGCACGTCACCAGCTATTGTCGCTGAAATCGCCAACATGTCGCAGGTTGATCGATGCGCCCGCTGGAAAGCTGAACGCAACTATGATTCAGACCCCAGGAGGCGGGTCAGCTCGATCTACCTCCGGCTGACCACGGCAAACGGCCACCCGTTCGAGGAGCGATTTCTCCGATTCCTCCCCTTCGATTTTTTCCCAGCACCGACCTTCCGCACTGACATCTCGGACGATGTGAAGCGGCAATGGAACGAGGGCGAGAACGATTTTCAACTCGTCTGCTTTTTTTACGCCGACATTTACGAGTTGGCTAAGGAGCTCTGCACCTGGTGCGCCAACCCCGACGGCGAGTTTCCACTCCGGATCCAGAGCGGCGGCACGGCCGAGCCTGTGACCCGTAGCGTAATGACAGTTCGATTACTGCGGAGACGCGACCGTCCGTTCTACTGCGATCGCCCGATCATTTTTGAGTTCCGGCCGGTGAACCGGCGGGAAGCCTACGAGATGGAGGCAGGCTACTGGCGGACAAAGGGCGACCAAGAGAGGGCGCAGCTTGCGCAGGAGATCTGCGATCGCGAACCTTCCGCCGGATCTGCCGTAGGTCCCTGAGCAGTGCGCACTTCAGCACAGCATCCGTTTAGTCCTCTTCTCAATCTTGGCGGTTGCAGGTAATGGTGGAAAGGCTGACACCTGCGTCATGATTGCAAATGACGTCTTAGTTCAGTGCACAAAGAACGACGCGGCAGAGGCAGCGACTAATAAGTAGAACACGATTGGCTGCCAACTCGTCCACTCAGCATCCGCTTCCGCCGCCGTATCGTAGCGACAATAGGTTACGTCCTGGTCCGGATTGTTCGTCAATTCGACGAGTGCGGTATAGCATTTGTTGGCAGCGCTATCCCAACCATGTTTGGTGCGGTGCCAACGCCGGTCCCACACGCAGAATATGATCATGAGCACGAAAAGTGTGAGAGATATAACCCATGGGGCATCCAATTTGGTGCGAAACGCCATGAGACCGGCGAACAACGCCAGCGCGTAGTTCATGTTCTGCTGTCGAAACTTGTCACAATGCATCACTTTTGAAACACATGCGTCAAAGACCAGTTTCAGAGCATCGAGCCTTCGGCCGATGTCAGCGTCCTTTTTTAGCGTAAATCGCGTCATTTCGCTTTGCAAGTTGACGTTCCCGCTTCTCCCCAAGAGTTAATCTGAGACAATAACTCATTCAAGGTTTTTCCCAGTTTTTGACGCCATTGCTGAAGAATCAATGAGATTCTTGGATTTTCAATCATTGAAATCTCACCTTCATGTATCGGTCGCCCGCACCGGGGAAGCGAACGGCGGTCCGTAAATCTGGCATTCGTCTGCGAACTTACTTATCCGAGCGAGAGAACAAAATCCCCTGCCGGTGGCAAGGGATGGGTCTGGAGGTAGTTGCATTGGCCGGGCTACACGACCCGGCCGCTCATTTGGTGGATGTTGCGATCGCCTGCGGTGCCGGCATAGGTGAAGCGGCGTTCGATGTCGCCAGTATGGAGAAGTCGCCACTGTTCGACGAGTTCGGGCGGATCTTCTTTACCGATCCCGGCAACGACGCCATTTGCGAGCACATGGGCTGTATGATGGCCGCCGAGACAAAAGACGGCGATGGGGCCGAAGAATTGTGGCGCGGCAATGGATCCGACATGGATCGTCCGGCCGGCCGGAGTTCCACGGGGGCTGTAGCTCGATGCCGTACATAAGACACTTTCCAGGATCTGCTTGCCTTTTGATGTCACGTCGCAAAGGACGCGCATCATGAGGCCGCAGGCTTCGCCGGTGAGAGGCTCGATGCCGAACAGGTCAAGATGATGCAACCACTGACGGTTGTCATGAAAATCTCCGATCTATGAATGATCCAGACCGGAGTCAGGATGCCTCACGGCAACGCGTGGCACGCTTCGAGGGAGCCGCCAGGCGAGGCAGTTCTTACGACCAGGGACGCACGACGCCATAAGGATTCGGCAACGTGCCACGCTCGACATGCCTTTGCCGCGGCATCAGGGATAAATCGGTCCAAGCCGCCGTTCGATTTTCGACACACGATCTTCGAGCACGAGAATCTCGTCGGAATTGGCGCCCGCAAGATCATTGCGGATCTGTTCGACGGCAAGGTCGAAGTGCTGCGTCAACCTCGCTTCGGACTCCGCAATCCGTCGCTCGGTGATATTCCGATAGCTGGCGATTTGCTCGGCAAGGCGACGAATATCCTCAAGGGTGGCCGGTGGATTGCGTTTGGGCATGACGGCGGCATGCTAACGGCGGCGTTACTGTCTCGTCAAGCAAGCCGTTCCGGTTGCGCATCGTCACCGAACAATCCACGGCGATTTGCCAGTGGAGCAAAGCTCTGCCATGCTGGAAGCCTTTTTGGCACCTTCGCCGAAAAGATTCGCGACTGCGAATACACTTGTTCCTTGATTCAAGGAGACACGTCCATGGGAGTCAAACAGGCTCCGGAAAAGTCGTTCCGCATCGGCTATTGTCAGGCTTCCGTGTTCAAGAACACGATCAGAGCCGAAGGAGGGACCCAAGCGGGTTATCCGCAACGTCGCCCTCACGCGACGTTACCAGGACAAGGAGGGGAACTGGGACGGGTCCAACAGCTTCGGGCTCGCCGATATCCCTTGTGCCCTTCGAGTACTCCAGCTAGCGCAGCGTACGTCGAAAGCATGGAAGCCGAGACAACGTCGTAGCGACCGTAAGACAGTCGCACGGGACAGCGAGCCTTCGTGGCCCGCTGTCCCCTTTCAAAACGCTGGGCGATCGCGGACTCGACCACCGTCCGGTGCGTCATAACGCGTGCAGATTCAGACGATGCGGTCCGCGCGCGCTCGGTCGGTTCCCTGGCCCGTGGGAGGGAGCGTTCGCAGGAGAACGGTCGGCTGGAGACGCCTTCGAGATCGGTGCGTACATAACGGTGGAACCTCGGCAGCGCAGATCCGCGGCGCGGGTTCTCTCCCAGCTGTTCGGAGAGAATGGTCGCGTCTTCGGCGCCGACCTGGAAGCTCACGATCGTGCCGACGTTGCCAAGGATGGCCTGCGTCAAAGACTCCGGCATCTGCCCAAGAAACTGATTCGCGAGCGTCAAATTGAGGCGATACTTTCGTGCTTCGGACAAGACTTCGGCAAAGCTTGGCGTGGCGAAGTTCTGGAACTCATCGACATACAAGAAGAAATCGGGACGCCGATTCTCGGGACGGTCCGAACGACTCATGGCGTCAAGTTGCAGGCGCGTCATGAGGAGTGAACCCAGGAACATGGACGTCCGTTCGCCCAGCCTTCCTTTCGCCAAATTGCCGAGAACGATCTTGCGGGAATCGATCGCCATGCGGAGATCGAGCTTGTTCTTGCGTTGGGCGAGGATGTTGCGGATCGCCGGCACGGTCAATAGCTGTCGGTTATTGATTCGTGCAAACGGGTCTTCCCGGCGATTGGCCTTCAACTGGGAAACTCGATGGTCCACCAGTGGCGAACAACCGGATCGCGCACGCGGAGACGGTCCGGCAGCGGAACGTCTCGTCGTCGTCAAGCATCCGCAAGACATCGAGCAAGGTCGTGCCTCCGGCTTCGATCAGCGCTTGGGAGCGTGTTGCGAAGGATATCCTCCAGCGCCCGCGGCCCCAACTCGCGAACTCACCGCTGGCGAACAGCTTCATGAACGTCATGAGGATGCCGTCCGCGGCCAGGGCCGACCGTTCACGCGGCACGTCGAGCGGTTAAAGCCGATCGGAAAATCGCTTTCGGCCGGATCGATCCAAATCGTCGTTGGTGCGCGTGCTCGGCATTCGTTTGAGCAAGGACGTGGCGAGATCACCATTGCGGATCAAAGACGCCGACGCCATTGCCGCGGCTCGATGTCCGCCAAGATCATGTTCTCCAACAGCGTGGACTTTCCCGTGCCGGTCTTGCCCACGATCCAGACGTGTCGGCGCCGCCGTCGGCCGAGGCCACCAAGTGACGATCGTCGCGGTACAGGGTTTCGCCCAGGAGAACGACGTCGCCCGAATCCCGGTCGGTCTTGATCTCGCGGCGCGCGGAAACCATGACGCTGGCGAATGGCGGCACAGGTGCGGCTGATCGGAGTCATCGAACGGCAGATGCCAAAGGGTTGCCAGCTCTTCGGTGCCGAGAATGGATGGTTGGGCTTGTTGGCACGAGTGAAATCCATTGAGGCCCGGGAGATCGAATTGCGCGAAAGCGGCAACGATGCCGTCCAGGGCCACTCTCCTTTCCGTTTCAGTCGCCATGCCGACCACTCGCAGGCGAATCGATGACTGAAAGAGATGATGGCGTACGCTTCGACAGGCAGGCTTGAAGATCGGATTCCCGATCATGCGTTTGAAGTCGCTTCGGTTCCCAGAGGCCGTGCCGGCGTTTCTTCGGGAAGTGAAATCCGGCGGAGGCGGAACGGAGCGATGGGGGCGAGGAGCCGCCGATCACGCCGTCGCGGGTCACAATCGCAGGTAACGATCGGTCCAATGTTCGTGCTGGGGAAACTCGCGCGTCGAAAGCGCGTGGAGCGCGCTGGTTGCTCTTTTGCGATAGGTATCGTCAGTGTTTCGAGCGCGATTTCCACCGAAGAACGACCGGGTGAGCCACCATGGGCGAAGGTGCCGTCAGGAGCACGCTCAGCGGATCGAACGACGTCTTCGTCGCCGCGTCCACCAACTGCGGATGACGCTTGATCGACGGACCCGGCCGCCGGAGTCGCAAGAAGCGAGCCGGACGAGTCCTCACGGTTAACCATCTCGGCATCTTCCACAGCGTGGCATCGGAGCATTGGGAAACTGCATAAGAAAGGAGGTCACGAGCCGAATGGCATGTTCAGGCACTTTCAGCCGAAAGTGGATCTGGCCGTCGATGGCCGAGAGGATCAGCGTCAGCCCCCGGCAACCACCCAGTGGATGCAGCGCGCTCCAGAACGTGTTCGATGCCGAGTAGCCCACGTTCGACTGTTTCGCGGCCAGGCTGGATCTCCAGGAGGACGGATCGCACACCGCGATTGCCCGAGCACATGACCGGCAGCAACGCGTGAATGAGGGAGGCATTTGGAAGGACCGCCCCTTGGAAGTTGCCGATTCCATAGAGGGCCCGGGTTCCGCTGCGCGCCCGTCGGCTCGCTGCGGAGCAACGGGTTCGAAATCGCCGTCCCTTCACCCTTTGGCCGCGTGCTGCGAACTGATGCATCGCCGGTTATCTCCACCGTTTCGGCTCGACCATGCAGCAGGAGCCTACGACGCGGCCGCCGCGAGAGTGGAGAGATTGGGATCAGCAACGCCGTTAGCGCGGTCCCGAGGTGGGGGCCTGGGGACGGGAACCATGCCGCGTGCTCTGGCGGGCAGTCGGGAAACGTACAGAGCCGCCGAGCGTACACAAGGAACGGACATTCCGAAATGATCCAGGAAACAGGACCGGGTGAGCGCGCCGTTCGTTTCGAGATACCGGTCGAGCGTCGCGAACAAAAACAGTGGCCGACGGGGATCGCGGAGCACGGCGCGCACGCATTCAATCACCGAACGGAGTCGTCCAAAGCTGTTGGGTCGATAGGTCATGAGGCGAACGCGAAACCGCCGAGGGCAGAGGTCGGCGTAGTGATCGTAGAAACGGACCTTGCGCTCGATCGCGTCGATATCGTCGCGGCTGAGGACCGATTCACTGCCGCCGTCGATCTCGTCGAAGCGGAGAAACCGCGACCCTTCCAGCGTCACGAATTCCACCGTGGCATCCGGGTAGAGCGAGAGATGCTCGCGAACCGGCTCACCCGTTTCACGGTCCAGCCGCACGGCGGACTTGAGCGCGGTCTGCAGTGCATGATCTGTTGGGATCTTCAGCTCCACTCGATGTCGCGTGTGATAGGCGTCCACCGCGATCCGATCTCGCTTTGCCTGAATCAGCGTGTGGACGACCGACTGGCTGACGGCATAATCATGTTCCTGCGTGTTGAGGGGAATCGGCCGAAAGAACGGGCTCTTTCGCGATCGTTTTCGCGATCGCCGTGAAGAAATGTAGGACTTCTTCGGCACCGGCTGACCGGGAAAGAGTTTGGCGTATCCCGCCTCCGTCAGCAGATAGTAGGGTCGATGGTTCGTCCGCGACGGCGTATTGCGGCTTGTTCGATGAATCCATCGGCCGACGCCGCTGCAAAAGTCGCGTGAGCGTTCGCGCTCCTGGTAATGCCGGTCCCGGCCGGCGAAGTGCGCGTGACCTCATGCACGGGAAACGGATGGCGATACGTGGGATTGAGCCGAAGTAACTGATCACTCGTCATTGGGTGACGGTAAAGGGCGAGCAGCACGTCGCGCAGCCTCTCTTCCGAGCCCGCCGACGAGAACGGAGAAGTTGTCATTCTCAAACCGGCAGCGTACGCTCTGCTCCAGGTATTGTCTTTTCCTTTCGATTGCGATGCCCACGGAAACTCCGTCTGGCCAACCGGCCTTCGTCGACATCAACGAGCTTCGAGCGGAGAAGCCGGTGACGGTCGAAAGCCTCTTTGCGTATTACTCCGTTCCCCCGCCACCAATTCTATCGAATAGTCGCGAGCAGCGGATGTCCTGTCCCTTTCCCCACTGCGGCAAGAAGGGTCCCACCGGGCAAAAGGCGATCTCCATTCAGCAAGACGCGCGCGGATTCATTTGGCGCTGTTTTCATTACGGCTGCGACAAGGGTGGCAACGACGTCAGCTTCGCCGACCTCTTGCGCGACACGTGCGGCGATGGCAGGCCCCGGGGAGAGAGGTTCCGCCAGGTCTTGCAGGACTACATCGACATGGCAAATGGCGGCGTTCGGCGCGTGATGGATTCGACGCCATCGATGGAGCGAACGGCGGGTGCTGAAGTAGCCAACGATGGGCCAGTCAACGTGCCGCTGGAGGAAAGCGAAAACGAGAGAGCCCGAACACTCGTCGATTTACCGACTAAGTTCGTCACGGAGCTGGCCCAAATGCCCCCGGCGGCCGCGTCCTACATTCGCTCCCGTCCGCAATGGTTTGCCAACCCAGAGAAGATTCGCAACGATTGGGGCGTCGGCTATCTTCCCATGGATGCCGGGGGGGACCGGAGCGGTGGAACCATGCGCGGCAAGATCGTCTATCCGATTCACGCGCTCGACGGCAAACTGCTGGCCTTTTGCGGCCGCGACCCCGCCTTTGAAGAAAAGTTGGGGGCATGGCAAGCACTTCCCGAGGCAAGACGGGCGGACGCACCGGGGCCCATGAAATGGCGTTTTCCGAAACACTTCCATCGCGGCCTGGAGCTTTGGGGACAGGAGAAAATTCCGATCCACGGAACGAAGAAAAAACTCAAGGCACAAGGAGGACTCTTCATCGTCGAAGGACCCGGCGACGTGATTCGGCTTTCCCAGGCCGGCATTCTAGCCGTCGGCCTCATGAGCAATCTGCCGACGCGCGAACAGGTCGAAAAAATCTCCTTGCTGGCTTGGAGCCACGCGGAGGGACGCGTGCAGCTCATGCTCGACCTCGACGAGGAAGGCCGCCGGGGAATGTGGAAGCTGCTGCAGGGACTTGCGCCGCGCGCATACGTTCGTGTCGCATGGACGAGTGAAACGGAGGGGGGCGGGTACCGCGGGCGACAACCCGAGCAGTTGTGCGATGAAGAGCTGAGTCGGATCATGACCGCGCCGAGAATTGCGTCGGAAAATGGAACGACCTAGTCACGATCGGCGAATGTCGCTACGGAACGAAGTACCGAAACAATTCGTTTGTAAGGGGGATCGAGAAACGTTAAAGCTAATCTAATGCGTATTTGTCTTCCGGAAGCGTCGATTCCTTATTGCTCAAGGGTCTACAGCGATGGCCAAACACGTCACCTGCCGTTGTGGCTTCAAGATTCCCATTGAAGCGCACTTCAACGAAATCAGCGGTCAATGTCCCCACTGTGGACGCGAGTTCACGGCGCGAAGAAAAGCTCGGCGGACACCGCCGCCGTCTCCGCCTCTCGAACGGGCGGCTTACGCGGCCACCATTGTGCCGACGGAGCCGGCGTCTCCAGCACCTGTCCGCGCGGCGGCCGAGCCACTGAGGTTAAAATCCTTGGCCACGTGGTTGCCCAAGAAATCGCACGTTCAATTCGGCGTCGTCGGACTCATTGGTTTTCTTGCCTTTCCTTATTTGTATTCACCCCGGATTGGCGACCAGGGGACGCGTTCCGAAGGGGCTGCCGAGGTCGCGGCGGCATCTTTGGCTTCTTCGCGAGAAATTGAATTACAGCGCCAACGCGACGAAGAGCTTCGCCGACAGGCCGCCGCGCAAGCGGAACGCGAGCGATTGGAACGTGAAAGAGCAGAAGCAATCGCCTTGGATGAGGCGATTCGGCAAGTAACGTCAAAGGCGAAAGGCATCCTTCTCGTCGCGCATCCCACGTCATCGCTGCAGAACGTTGAGTACAAGTTCAAACGGACGAAAGCGAACGGCGAGCAGGAACTCGTGTTTGACCTTGTCTACCGAACGGCTTTTCTCAAGGCGATCTGTTATCTCGAACTCATAGTGACGGTCGATTCCGACGGGAAATACCAAGGAGCCGTCTGGGGACGGGACACGGGAGCGATACCACCGGGGGCGGCGGCCGGAGCCGCGGCGGCGGTACTGGCGGAGGCACTCGATGACCGTTGACGGCATCCCATCGGCAAGGCCACGGATCCCGCGATAGAACCGAACCGGGGGCCGCGAGACGGCCGCGTGGACGTGGCGGGTTGTACCGGTGCGATATCGCCCGGACGAGCTAAACGCTCCGCGCCGACGCCGTAAGCGAGCCATGCGGACGGCTCGCGGGCAACCCCAATTCTCCTTTCTACGTTTCGAAGAAACCTCGCCCACGCCGCGGGGGCCGAGGCCCGACGATCCGGTACGGTCGTGAGGAACCGTCCGAGGCCCCCGCGGCGCGGGCGCCTAGCCCGCGAGTCCGTCCCTCCTAGTGCTGTTCCTTCTTCGCGGCAATAGGCCAAGTCCACGATGGCGCTCGGGCGCCTCGGGACGTCGAATTCCAGTACGCATGATTCGTACAGGGTTTCGTACGCGTTCGACCGGTATCCTCGTCACGAAATCTCGTCAGGGCCGACTCCTGGGCCGATGGGCCAATCGCCCCATCCGCTTGCGCCCGCGTTTCCTTCGGCGCTACGCTTCGTGGTGCCGGAAATGTGTTATTTCCGGACGATCGTTCCTTCCCATCCGGTTCCTTGTTAAGGAGTCACGCATGAGTCAGTCAACGTTGATGGATCACGGCGCGCGCGGTGCTCGTGAAGTCACCAAGGCGGAGCTTGTTGCCATCGAGGCGCCGTCTCCGACGGCGACGTGGTTTCCGATTCCGCATCACGCGGTCTTGGATCGCGTTTCCGAAACGCTCGACGGCGCGGGTTTTCGGGTCGCGAAGTCGCAGTTACTCGTCAGCAATCACGACCAACGATTCTTCGGCGTCCTTGACCTCCAGTCGGACGTCGCGGATGGCGTCAGCCTGTCGATCGGCATTCGCAACTCCAACGACCAGAGCTTTCCGATCGGTTTCTGCTGTGGTTCGCGCGTCTTCGTCTGCTCGAACCTGAGCTTTCACTCGGAGGTGATCATTGCCCGGCGTCACACCAAGTTCGGCGTCGATCGCTACCAGGAGGCACTGACGCTCGCCGTCCAGGGATTGCATCAGTTCCAACTCAACGAGAACCAGCGCATCCGGCAGCTGCAGCAGCGCGAACTCACGGAGGAGGCGGCGCATTCCGTTATTCTGAAGGCGTTCCTGGCCGACATCGTCTCGACCCGGACGCTCCAGCCGGTGATCGACGAATGGCAGAAGCCGAGCTATGCCGAATTCGAACCTCGCACCGCGTGGAGCTTGCACAATGCGTTCACGCACGTCCTCAAGGCCCGGCAGAGGACCTCGCCGCAACGAGCAGCGTTGCAAGCGATTCAGCTCAATCGTCTCTTTGCGCTTTAGGAATCCGCAGTGGTCGAAGGAACGACGACTCCCCTTGCCGAACCAACGGCAAGGGGAGCTTTGAAGCGACTTAACATCGGCGTCTGTCGACGGGCCGTGACATCACGATGCAGGTGTCGTGCAGTCCAGGGATGAAGGCACGATCGTAGCTCTTCGTGGACGAAGAGTTGCCATGCTGAAAGCGGATGATCTCCGTGCATGCCGGCCAAAGGCCGAGCTCGAAACAAATCGAGCGCGTCGCGTGCGTGCACGGGATGAACCGCCGTTCCGAGACGTCCCAATAGTCACCCATCAAGATGGCGATCTTGCCGCGCGGCGTCAGGACGCTCTGGCAATTCGCGACGACCTGCCGCAGCCGTTCGCAGAAGTCCTCGAAGGTTGGCGCGTTGGAAAGGCACCTTGGGTCATCGCTGTAACGCTTCATTCTCCAATAGGGCGGATGGAGCCATACGAAATCCACGGGCTCAAGATCCGCGTAGCACTTTGGATCCGCGGCGTCGACGCCCGAGCGGACATCGAAACTGTGGCAAGGAATACCGAGTTCCTCGCAAACGTCCTGGCAGGTACCACTTCCCGTCATGGGGTCCAGGATCTTTTTTGAGCCGAAGAACGTGAGGAGATCGCGAATCAGATAGCCGCTGCAATTTCCGGGATATTTGGCGTCGCCATAGGGGCCTCGTTTCGTCGTGGAATAAATGCTTGTGAGCGACGGAACGGGGCTCGTCGTCTTGGGAGCGAGCGGCAGCTCGACGAATTTCCGTGGTGGTGTTGAGAGGGTGGTCATGAGGAAGAAGGGAAATCAGTAGAAAAAGATGGAATGGCTCTTCATTGGCCCGTCGCTTTGGCGATAACGGCATCGATTTGCTGCTTGTACGCTCGCCAATGGTCCACTTGCTGTCCGACGTCGCAATGGGGGTTCTCGTGCTTCTCCTTGTCGTCGCATTCGCAATACAGTGCGTCCTCTTCCTGAAGAATCGAGACGCGAATGTCACAGGCAATGGAAAAGCCTCGCGCAAGTTCGAGGAGTTCAGGGCAGGCGGCAATCAGACGTGCGTTGGCCTCCCTTTCGTCGGCATTGTGCCGGTCCTCCGCGAAGGCGACAGCTTCGGCTCCCTTGTGGTCGCCGTCGTAGATGATGAGATCGACCGGTTCGAGGAACCAAGGTCCGGGAGTGTGTGCCGATGATGTTGTACCGTTCGTCATGGATGCATGGGGAAGAAAGTACGGAGTTTCCTTTGTCTCCGCCAATACGGAGACCGCGTTAACCATCATGTGGCTTGTCAGGCCGGGGAAAAGGACGCCTTCACTGCGGCAAGGCGCAGGGGCGCGTCAGAGGGAGCGTGCCGTGGTCGGCGTGCAGGTTTGCCAGTTCCACGCGGATGGGAAAGTTTGAGCTTGGATTTCATGCAGGCCTTGCATGCAAAGAACGCCGCAAACCTCTTGCCGCCGACAGGTGAAGCGACCTTGACGCCAAGGCCCGAGCACTTGCTACGTTCCTGGAGTCCGCACGCCCCCTTCGTAGGGTCCCCAACCGGCGCAGACATGTCATGGGAGCGGAAGAATAGAAGCCAGGGTATACTCGGGACATGCCAAAGGAATCCTCTAACCGCTACAGCGTGGCCGGCAACGTGGAAGCACGTTATGTCGATGAAGCCCAAAGTGTCCTGGTCAACAAACGGGGCATCACCGACCTTCATACCCTCGAAATAGCGGAGGAAGAAGCGCTTGCCAATGCCTATGGCCGACTCGTGGGAGAGGTTCGCGCTTATACCCCGATGACGTGTGAGCTTCTCCTCCACGCGCACCGTCTCAATTTTGGGGATTTGTACGAATGGGCGGGACGATGGCGAACAGTGACCATCAGCAAGCCAGGCGTGATCTGGCCGCCTCCGAATTATCTTGATCAGGCCATGGCGGCCATTGGACGTGACATCCTTTCCGCATATCCCTCTGATTCCCTCACGGAGGAGCATTCATTCTGTCAGGCCTTGGGCCAAATCCAGGGAGAGTTCTTGGCCATCCATCCATTTCGCGAAGGGAACGCGCGAACGATCAAGCTGCTGACCGACCTGCTCTCGTTGCAGACAGGCCGTCCGCCTCTTGCTTACGATCAGACGGAGTCAGGTGTCGCCCGCTACATCGACGCCGCGCGGTCGGCTATTCAGAAAGAGTACGGACCGATGGCGGAAGTCATTCGTCAGGCGTTGGCAGTGGCGGAAGGGCGGACTGTTTAAGCTGCGCAAGGATGCGCTGACGGGTCTCGCTCGCAAGGGGCGGAAGTCCTTCAATGACACTATTGCGTTCCACCACGTCGAGAATCCGCTCGTGGCATTCGCGTTCGTCACGAAGGTAGGGATTGAACTCGCGAAGCGTCGGCCCGGTGCCAAAGTCTCTCATGCCACTATTCTATCACAACGATCAGTCCTCGGGAACGCCGAACGCTCCTCGGCCCCTCCTGCTCGCGTGTCCGGAAAGCGAATGCAGGTGGTGGGAAGCGTGAGGAAGATCAGGAAGGGTCGATGGTCGCGTTACAATCGTCGCCTTTCGTGGTAACGTAGCAGACCTTGAGAGACAGAGACCGCGTAGCCGCGTTCATTGTTTCACTCTCGCAACCGATCGGATGTCGTCCCGTTTGATTCCCAACCAGAGTATTCTCCCTTCTGTCACTTCGCTCGCATGGCTAAACGGATCCAACAAACCGAACGTCGACGGCGCCTCAAGAGAATCGCGCGACTGCTACGGGATCTTCCGCAAACTCCCCTCACGAACGAGCTCGCAAGGCAAGTGCGATGGTTGCTCGACGAGTCGACCAATGCCGATGCCGGGGATGAATGTCCTGATGAGGGCGAAGTCGATGACGCGTTGGAACTGATCTGCAACACGTTTGTCTTTCTTTCGTCGTTCATCGAAGAGGAACTCGTCCACATGGAGCAGAAACTGCGGCGGCTTCGCGCCGATCGACAGGGAACATCGAAAGGGTGAGATCCCGGCATGCGATTCCGCGCATCGTCCGCCCGAGAAACGTCTTGAAGCGACCACGCGTTAATCTTCTCTAAACGCCGACGGCGCGGGCGCGCCGCCGGCATCGCATGGGGATAGCGGCCGAACGCCTAGGCCTCTTCGTCGCGGCCAGGCAATCGTTTTTCTTGCTGCGCCTTCGCCGGGGAGCGAATCAGTTTCATGAACTCACGGACCGGAGGTTGGCCCGCGTGGAAACCATCGGCAAAAGAAACGAGTAAACACTCGGTCGTCTTGCCGGAGAGTTCGCACTGCGCTTCCACCAGATAGCCCTCAATCGTCGCTCGCATGATTGGACTCCTTACAGGTTGACATGAATTGAACGCAAGCGAGCGGGAAAACCTCTTCCCGCTCGTGGATGAAAGAATCCCGCACCGAGCGAAGCACCTCGTCGCCCACCACTGGATCTGTTAAACAGATCGCCGTCGGCGACATCGGACCAGGTGGTTGTGCTCAAACGAGGCTCGCGACACCTAACAAAAGAAAGAGGACCACCAGGATCGCGTCGAAGACCTTTCCGGGGGGACGGAAGGGATCGTCGCGACGATGCCGTGGCCGGTCCGGCAGCGCATACGCCATGCGAAGATATCGCCGAGCCTTGCGCCACTTCGTTGTGGCATCCATGCGGAGAAGGGAAAGGAATAAAAAACGCCGGTCGTCCGTGACGGGCATTTCCCGTGACGCATGAGCCCAAAGTCTGTGGGCCGCCGCGTCACATGGTCTGGTCGAAGGGTCACGACCACCAGGGGTGACCTCCGTGCGAACGAGTAGCCGGTCATGTTGGGCCAGCTCCTTTGCCACCCGTTAGCGCCTGCCAAAATCGTTGGAGCGCGGAACCCTTCGGCGTCTGATGATACTCAAGGACCGCATCGAGCATGCCACGGCAGTGCTTGATGAATTTCCCAAGCTCCTTGGCGTCTAGCTCGAGCAGAACGCTTCCGTTCCGACGAAACTCCGGTAAGTCCATGAGGCGCACCACATCGTGGAGCGTTCCGTCCGCTCGCGCCACTTGTTCGAACTCAATCAAGTACTGGCCATAGGGATCGACGATCTGGCCGATCGAGGGGACGTCCACTTCAGGAAGCGGATGGCGCCGTTCCGCGAGGAGATGATGGGCCGCAACCAGGTCGCCGAACAACGGCAACAGATATCCCGGCTGGAACCGCCATCGGAGGACCGGGACTCCCTGTTCCATCGTATAGAGCGAAAGAACGTAGGTCGTCCTCTTACCGTGTTGCAGGCGCCGATAGGTCAGCGTCCATCGATCCGCAAGTCGGACGATTAGGGCACCTTGATGAATGGTTTGCATAGAGAGAAAGGAAATGAAATAAATGTCATGAAGATTCGGCGAGTTATGCCCGGCACGATTGGGTGGCCGCGAGTTTGCCCACCAATCAGAATGGATTTCGACGGATCGCGGAATGGATGACGGGCACATGGAATAGACCTTTTAAACGAGTGAGGATAAGCGGAACGCCCGGAAAGGACGTTCCGCTCGGAAAAGTTTCCAAAGCCGTTCTGGTTCCCTCACGGACAAGCCGGATCAGGAACGAGCCTCGGCTTCACGCGATTCGGCATGGGCTTCGAGATAGCCTAAAAGGTTCCCGATGATTCGCTCGGCTGCCATGCCGAAGGAGCAAATATCTTCGTCGGCCAGAACGAGCGCGGGCGCATCCTTTGCAGGATCGTCGGCAAACTCGAAGAGTCGGACCCGACAATTCTTCGCCTCGTCACTATCGACCGGATGGTCGACGTGCAAGCGATACTCATCGTGGGAATCTTCGATGGTCATCTCCAGACGCGCGCCACCGAAACGGGGCACCCCTCGTAGATGGTGCTGGAGGATCCGCACGGCGGAAAGCAGATCCGCCGTCAAGCGAACGAACACGTCCGGCGACATGACCAGGACATCCCTTTGGCCGTCGTCGTCATCCATCAGGACGGTAATGACCAATCTCCGGCTTCCCTCGCGAAGCGAATGACGCACGGCTATCCCCCAGTGATCGGTGGAGCAACCCAGAATCGCGTCTTCTCTGAAATTCTTCATGGAAAAGAAGGTGAAGAAAGTAAAAGGCAAGCGGACCGAGAGCACAGGGCGCCAGATCCGCTTGAAAGTTCTGGGCCCATACAGGCCCACGGCCGGGACTGCATGACGGAATCGAGTTCGCTCGTTCTCCGCACACATCACTCGGCCTCATTTCGATGATATCCGTGCCGTCAGGGCAGCCGGTTTTCATCGTGTGTTTCACTCGTCGTCGGACTCCCGATCGACAAGCTCGGTATCGGCGATGAACGCATAAGCCTGTTCCAAGAGGAACGCGGCGGTCGGCAGATCATCGCGACTCAGACTGCTCGTGGACTTGAACTCCTTACCATCCCGGTAGACTCGCGCGAGCGAGACCTTGTGGTAAGTAATCGGCTCACCGTCGCGCTCCGCTTCGTTGGCGAAGATCGAGCAGTGTACGCCGTGCAGTCTCAGAACCTTCACGGGCTTGTTACTATCCGCCTTCCTGGCGGTCGAACGCTTGTTTTCCATAACGAAAAAAGGGGAAAAAAATAAAAAGCCCACGAGAAGCCATGGGCTCGTCGTGGGCAGTCCACACCGTGGTCGATTCGAGGCATGCATGCGTCCCTGAACGCAGTTGCAAGACGATTCGACACCCGATGGCGTGGCTTGTTGGCAAACACACACAACCAAAAACAAACAACAAAAAAGGGGGGCCAGCTTGCCGCCGCGCTTCCGGTCCCAGGCGCGTGGTCCAAAGCGGCGGCCGCGACTCGCCCATCGGCCAAAAAGACGGTTGGAATGTGCCTGGCGGCGAGTCCGCGGGGGTTGCAAGGGGCGTGCCCCTTGCATTTGGGACGTAGCGAACGAAGCGAGCGTCGGGGTCCCGCGACGACCAGGAGCGGACAGACCCCGGACGGCCCAAATGCAAGGAGCTGAGAAGCGAAGCGCCGAGAGCTCCTTGCAACCCCAAGCTGGCCGGGGGAAACAACATACAAAACAGGTTCCGAAGAACCTACTTCAGGACGGGGCGGACACCCTCCGGACAGGTAACGGAATAGGTGACGGTACACCCTACGGACAACCAGTTGGCACTGGCTGGCACCTCTTTGCCCGGCTATTGCTAAAGTTGTCATGACGTTTCCTCGGACGCCATCGGGTTGGGGGTGGAACGGGGTCGCACGAGCGGCATCGGCGACGTATCGTCGCAGCCATGGAAAACCGGCTCGAATAGGAAGGTGTCGGGCCTCAGGTCGGTGACCGACGCAAATTTCCAAAGGCCCGCGCCAGGCTTCTTGCCGATCTCCTTGCGCAGGGCATCGCGGCGTCGTGGATCGGTGGTGATCATGAGGACCGCGAACCCGGGAATGGTCGCATCGGGAAAATGTTTCTTGTGCAGGGACATTTCGGCCATCGCGGCATAGCCGAGCGTCTTGCTGGCGGCAATCTGTCGAACGCCCGAGGTCGCGCGGTCCTGTTCGAGGTAATACACCTTCTTATGTCCGTAGGCCGCGAGCAGGAAGGCGGCGTCGGGCGCGCAGACGAGACGTGGTTGCCGACGAATCAGCGTGTAAATCCGGTAGCGATCTTCGGGCGATTCCGCGTCGGCATTGACCTGGTCGTATTCATTCAGCCATCCGGCAAGTTCGACGTCCTGTTGCAAGGCAATGGCTGCGTCCATCAGCAGGTGCGTATCGCTAATCGCGAGCCAGTGGAGCGCCAATTCCGCTTGCGGGGGGCGGAACGGCACCGCGTAATAGCGATCATCGCCGAAATGGACGGCGAGGAACTCGCATCCCTTCTTGGCCGGAAAGTAAACCGGAGCCGGAGTTCCCATGGCGGGATTGAAAATGTATGTGCGCATCCGGTTGATGTAGCCGTCGCTGACGAGCGACTGCAATCGCCGTCTCGTCACGCGCGCCCCCGCGCCGTCCGTCGATTCGCCTTGAAAACAAAGGGATTGGATCTGTGCCCGACTGAGCACGTAATAGCGAGCGAGCACGCGAAGAATTTCGATATCTCTTTCGGTGAGCATCCCCGACCTCGATTGGGATGAAGGATTGTGATCTTTTCGAGAGCCGCCTCGAGCGTTCCAGAAAGTTGGAGCACTCGGCAAAGAAAAGATCCCGAAGGCCGGGATAAGTCGCCAAGCAGAACAAGCGCCACCGAAATACGGCGTCCCTCGCACGACTCACGGCGCCGATCGCGACGATCAACATCTCTATCAAAGGCACGATTAGCGCCGAGGTCAAGTGGAATCTTGCGGGAATTCGCGCGAAATTCCATGCCGCTTCCTCCTGCGCTTTTCCGTCGCCCGAGCTAATCTGCTTTACCCACCGTGAAAAACCATCCCTCCTCGTTCCGGGAACTGCACGGAATAGCCGTGCGCCAAGAAGACGCTCGCGATGCTGCTGCAAGAGCCACGGCCGCCTTCTGGGAAAAGCAAGAGGCAGTCCGGGACACGCTGGCAAGCGCATCAGCTGGTCATCCACCGTTTGGCGGCGACGCTTGAGAAATCCATCGGTGTCCGTCCCCACTGCGCGAGCGATTCCGCGAAGAATTAGAGCGACTGGCGCGCCGGACATGGCTCCGTCGACCAGATCCTCGCCGACGTTCGTTCCCTCGATCAAGTGAACGGTGCGACTACTCCCGGCTCATCCTGAGATTTATTGTTGGCCGCGTCATCGCTCGACGCGAGCGTCCGAACCTCGATCGGGGCGGTCGATGCCCAGCAGCTTCTCGAGACGGGCACTTGCTTCGCGATCGACGTCCTCGGCGGAAACGAAGTCCTCGCGCGCGAATTCTCCTCGACGAGTCGCTGCATGTCGTCCATCACTCGTGGCATTTGTCTTGCAATGGTGTCGAGATCGAAGGCGAGGTAACCAGCGCCGATCGCTTGACATTGACGCCGAATGCGGGTCATCGACCAGCCGCAGGAGGCATTGACCTCGTTCCAGGCGACGAATGGCTTCCGCGCCCACAGCGTGCGCTGCTCTTCAAAGCCGTAGTACTCGGCTTGCAAGCTCCAGGAAATCCTCGTGGATGGGAACGAGCGTCTGGTGCTTGCCGGTGGAGTAGAATTCCGAGACGGAGTTGCCTTCCGACGTGCCGACTTATCGCCCGGCTTTCTCCTTCGAGGTCGTCTGTCGTCCATGTTGGGACCGGCGCGTGGTGCCCGTGCGAATGGACCAATCCTTCCCATAGATTCGCTCCAGTCCTTGGAACGAGACTCCGCCGTGTTCCAACTCGATAGCTCGACAATCTCATGGCCAGCCACAAGTTGACGCCGCGCGTACCGCTCGTCCTTGATTTTCATCGGGTCGAATTCGATGGTCCCGACTTCGTGGGCGATCAGATCGGCATCCTCGCCCTGGACGCCGAAGACGAAGCGGGACTGTGCCTGCCAGATCATGCCGGTGAGATCGTAGTCTCCGCGCTGGAGCTGCGCGAAGGACTGATGCGACAGCAAAGGCGAATGCCGAGCTGGCGAACTGGGCATGCGGATTCGAGATCGGGGCCGACGAAGTTCTGAAATTCATCCAGAACCAGGTAGGTGGGATAGCGTTCCCCGAGCGGCAAGCTTCGCGCCGTCGCGAGAATCTCGTTGATCAGCAAGCTGCCGATCGTGTTGGCGAGCTGCGCGCCCAATCGCCCGCGTGGAGAGAGGTCCAACAGGACGATGCGCCCTCGCGCATCCAGCCGCCGGACGTCGAGTCGACTATGGGTCGCCGAACATCCGTCGGAGAACGCGCTCGAACAGGGCTTGAGGCGAGCTGCGCGACGAGTCGAGGATGCGGGTCGCTTCCCCGATCGGGCGGACAGCATCTCCGACCACCGGCGGCAAGACGAGGCGGCAGGCAGGCAAGCAATGCTTTGTGATAATCGCTACCGGGCATGAGAAAATGGTTGCAGTCCGAGATGGTGAGCCCCAACTGCGCCGCCGCCCAAAAGGAATTGAAGGTCCAGCGCGCCAGGCGCGGCATGGCTTCGATGTTGACGCTTTCCCAGGCGCGAAGAATGATCTCGGTGGCCCTTTCCACCTTGTAGTAGCCATGTGCTTCGGTGTCATACAGAAGCGGATTGAACGTCAGCACCCGATCTTCCCGGGCCGGGCAAATGTAGAGCAGTCGGTCGCGCACGAACTGCGGGCAAAATTGCTTCGAAGCAAACCAGAGCAATAGCTCCTGGGAGAAATTGCCGAGCCGGTCGACGATGATGAAACAGTCTTTCGCCAGCGGATCATTGAGCAGGGATTGGAGCATCGTATGAAGCGCGGTCGTCTTTCCCTTGCCGGTGCCGCCGATCAGATGGAAATGGGTCGAGAAGGCCGACTTGGGAATGCGGACCGGGTGGCCAAACGAATCGGTGCCCAAAAGGACGGTTCTCATGGCTGCGGCTCCGAAAGAAGCGCGTCCGCGATTTCCGCATACCGTTCGGAGAGACGGGTGAGATAGGTTTGCTTAAAGATTTCATCGACGTCCAAATGCTCGATGCGCTTCTTCTCGCCAATGAACCACATCGTAAGGTCTTCGATCGTGCTAAACCGCCTTGGAGGCTCGACCCGATCGACGTGCGATTGCAGAAGCTCTTGGAGTTGCGACGCACGCTGGCGGACATCTTCGAGGGGACGGTCGTCCCCCAGATATCGGGTGATGTAACCGTCGAGCATCGACCGGGGAAAACGAGTTTCCAGCTCCGATCTGTAGCGGTCGTAGAGAAGCTCGCACTGAATGCGGGCGTCTTCGCGCTCGCGGTTGGCGCGCCTTCTCTCCGCATCCCGCCGCGCCTCTTCCTCGCGCCGTTTTGCCTCCGCGGCCTCGCGGGCGGGACGGAGTCGCTCTTCCTCTTCGCGCTGACGCTCCCGCTCGCTGTTGCGTCGCCGTTCCTCGGCGGCAAGCTGAGCTTGCGTCCAGTTCTGCCGCGCGGGCGCTGAATAGCATCCCAGATTCCGCGATAATGGAAGGGAACCGTCATCATGGCCAGTCCGAAGGCAATTCCAGCGACCGATGGAAAATGAAGGCTCCAGCTCAAAGAGCCTGCTCCCGTCATTTCTTTGAGTGAAGAACGTTGTACGCGAAGGCGACGAATAACCCACCAGCCACCCACATCGACGCCGCTTGACGCCGCGAATCCCTTGGGACGGCCCATTTGCCGGCATGGTACATCGAGGCACCGATCACCATAAGAACGGCAAGGTCGGTATTCCAAAGCAGGTTGAAGAGATCGGACATGGGACGAACACCTCAACGAAAGCCGACGGGCTTTGGCGACAACCTTTCGATTTTGGAACAGAGCCAGAGAATCTGCAAGCCTTTGGTCAAAGTTCCCTCTTCGCCAGCGGCCGCACGCTCGCGGCTGGCCGCATTTCCAGAAAGCTCATTCTTTCCTTGGCAAAATGCAGCTCCACTCGTCCGGGAGGCCCCGAACGATTCTTGCGAATGTAAAGATCGGTGAGGCCCGGATCGTCGCACTCCTCGTTATAGACGCTTTCGCGGTAGAGCATGAGAACGATGTCGGCGTCCTGTTCGATCGTACCCGAGTCGCGAAGATCCGAAAGAATGGGAATGGCGGGCGTCCGTTGTTCCACCGAGCGCGAAAGCTGCGAGAGGGCGAGAATCGGACAGCCCAACTCGCGGGCCAGGTTTTTGAGGCTGCGCGAGATGTGGCTCACCTGCTGCGTCCGGTTTTCTCCCGAGGCGCGGTCGGTCACTTCAATCAGCTGCAAATAGTCGATAATGAGCAAATCGAGCCCGTGCTCCATTTGATGGCGGCGGGCCTTGGAGCGGAGATTGGCGATGGTGGTGTCGGGATCGTCGTCGATGTAGAGCGGATGGCGCTTCAGTCCGTCGAAGAGGTGTCCCATCCGTTCATAGTCCGCCTCCGTGAGCTCCCCCTTTTTGAGTTTCCACGTCTCCACGCCCAGTAAACCGGCGATCACCCGGTCCATCAATTCCTGCTTGGTCATTTCGAGCGAGAAAATGGCGACGTTCTTTTGCTGATCGGCGGCCACATGGCGGGCGACGTCCAGCGCCAAGGCCGTTTTGCCCATGCTCGGCCGGGCGGCGAGGATGACCAGTTGTCCCGGCACGAGTCCCGTCAGGATTTCATCGAGCTTCGGAAAACCGGTACGAAGTCCAAAGAGGCTCGCCTTGTCGTCCGCCGCATGCAGCCGGGCATAGCGCTCGTAGCTTTCGGCGGCCACGTCCGCGATGTGCTGCGGCTTGCTTTCCGGATTGCTGGAAAGTGCCAGCAGTTGCTGCTCCGCCTGATCGATCATTTCGCTTGTCGGAACGGTTTCATCCGACGCCAAGCCTTGCGCGATGGTCATGAGCTGGCGATGCACCGACTTGTCCTGACCATTGCCGCGTATTTAAGGATTTCGCCTGCCGCCAGTCCATCAGGTCGAGCTGTACCGCGTATTCGAACCCCATGACGACTGGTACGCAGGATCATCCTTGAGCTCGTCGTGGAGCGTGACGATATCGATGGTCTTGTGCTTTTCATGGCCCGAAGCACGGCGGCATAGACCGCCTTGTTGAGAAAGGAATGGAAGTCGTTCGGTTTTAAGAGCGGTGTTACATCGATCATCCGCTCCGGGTCGCACAGCAGCGATCCAAGGACGGCACACTGGCCGATTCGCTTTGCGGGACGGAAAGGCTACGCAATTGTCAGGGAAGATGTCAAGCTTGGCTTCGGTGCTGATGAAGGCGGAGAGTCCGACGTCGGACCGTTACTTAAGATCTTTGCGCTCCTGCAGGGAGCGATCGTTCACCAGGCGGCGGATTCGTCCCAGAAGGCGTTACGCTCCGCGACGGCTCCATTCCTTGGCCGTCATGGTGGTCGAGATATAGGCAATGCCGGATTCTTCATTGCGGATGCCGAGAACATAGCTCCGTGGACGTCCGGAACTCCGTGATCTGGGGGGACGGCGTGTCTTTCTTGCTTGAGGAGCCGCCGCCGCGGCCACGGTGAGGTCGCCAAATCGTTCGTAGGCATCGCGGTGCTGTTCCGGCGGCTGATTGGCGATGGCGGGGTTCACTTCATCGCCGCCTTTTTCCTGTTTGGATGATCTCCTGAGCGACCTTTTCGTCGAGCGCGCGACAACCTTGAGTCGCCGCGCCTCCGTCTCGCTGATCTCAAAATACGCGGCGATTTCGGACTTCTTCGGCTGGCTAATCGCAAACTCCTGTGACCAGATATCGAACAGGTTGACCTTGTCGAAGAGCGTGTACCCTTGACTGTGCATCATTTTGATGCTGGCCCGGCGAAGCGCGCGGCGGCTGTAGGCGACGTCGTTCTCTCCTCCAGCGGGAGCATGACCTCCACCTTGAGCTGCGTCAGTTTACTTTTCGGTTGTGCGCGAAATAGATGCGGTGTCCCTTGAGGATGAGAATGATCTGCCTTTCGCGGAATTTATCCGGCCAGCGTTGGCGGTCGGTATCCGTGATCAGCCGCCACAACGGCCTTGCCGGCCATGGGCGTCGAGGCTTGCCGCCAGCTCGTCCAGCCGCTCGTCGACGATGCGTTCGCCGCTGCGGGTTCAGCGCCAGGAGTACTGGACGTACAACGCGCCGAGCGGCCGTCCATGGGGGTCGACGGCGATGCCCTGGCGGACGAGGTCGAGGGGCAAGCGCCCGGCTTTGGACCTGGGCACGATGGGAAGCGGCGCGTGGAACGACATCCGTCGTCTCCACGGCGGTGGCCGCCACCGTTCGGCGGCGTTCAAGCGTACGTTGCCGCCTGACTTCGGCTTTGCCGACGATGGGCTCCTTGGGCATGGCGAGAAGGGAAGGACTACGGGAATGACTTCGAATGCGCGCATGGATTTCGGCAAACAGGCGTTTTGAATCGTCAAGCAAGTGGTCCACAGTGCAAGAGGCGCGGTCATCGGCATTGAGTTGCGCCTCCTCGACCGTCGTCGCGGTGCGGAACATGATCGTCTTAAAGGGCGATATGTGGGAACTGGCAAGCATCCGCTCGTATTCGCCGAGGACAAGTCGCTCCTTGGCCGACAGTCCTACGTCCTGCCGGGCACGAAAGCGCCGAGGCGAGTACCAGCGTGCCGAGAACGTGCAACTGGGGATTGAGCGCTCTTGCTTCGTCCAAGATGCGCAGTGCGGTCGGAATCCGCTCCAGGCAATCCGCGGTTAGTTCCACCGGCAGAATCACATAGTCGGCGGCGATAAGGCCAAGTTCGGCGATATTGTCGAACTGGTTGGGAACATCCATCAAAATCCACCGGTACCTCTCGGGGAGCAACGCCAACCCCTCGCGAAGCCGGGTCGAATGTTCCGGATAGAGCCGAAAGAAGCGTTGCTCGTCCGGCGGCATCGGCACGAGGTCGAGCCCGTCGATTCCCGAGGAAATGATCGGCAAGGACGTCGTCACGGGCGCTTCGAGAAACGATTGGATATTCTCGGGCAGCCGCCGCGCCTCGTCGCCAAGAAAGTCACGCGACGTGCCGCATTCGGGATCGAGATCGACCGCGAGGACCGTTTCGCCAGCGCGGGCGGCCAAAAGCGAAAGGACGAGGGTCGTCGTCGATTTACCGACGCCTCCTTTGCCGTACCAAAAGGCGATGCGAAAGGGGGCGGCGGGGGAGTGGGGGGATTTCATCGCGGCGACATTAGCACCGTCGGCCGGCCCGCGCCAAGTGCCGTTTCTCCTCGAATGAAAATGGCAATCGGCCCTCTGCCTTTTACAGAATACTCTTTCTCCCAACGACGGTACGATAAGAACGAACGATAGGTTACCCGAAGGAATAGACAGAACTCTGGTCGCACTTCCATGGGTGACGAACGGTCGCCATTCACAGAGCTCATTGACCAACCTCGCGCCGCGGGCCGTTCCTCCCATGGATTGGCTGCCTCAAGCCATTTTGTTCTCCGCTGGCGTATCGCCACACCCACCACCCGAGACGCCTGGATCGTATCGCCATGCCCACCACTTTTCCCCAGGTATGCGTATCGTAACACCCACCAGGGCCTGTATCGCCGCACCCACCACAAAGTCCGCTCGCCCCGTATCGCCACACCCACTAGCTGCCTTCAGCGCGAGAGGTCCTCGTACAGCTCCAAGGAAAGTTGATTAGGCTGATTTTCGGCAAAGACCGAAAGCCGTTCTGTCCGTTTGAGGATCTGATACCAGTCGGGCTCCGGGTGATCCTGCTGGACGCGATCGACGAACGCCGCCACCTCGCTTCGCTTGAAGCTACCCGGATGATGCTCGCGCTGGGCGAGGACGACCGCAATGTGCTTTTGCAGCTTCTTGGCGCCGTGGGCGGAGTGAAGCTTGCGGTAAACCACCGGCGCGAGGGACTTACCTTCTTCGTCCTTGAGTTCGCGCACCTGGGCATAAAGTGCGTCGTTTTCCAGATCGCTGGGGCCAATGGGCGAAGCCGCCGCTTCCTTCTTCCGGAGCCGTGGTCCCCGGCTCCAGCGAAGGAGGAGCTTCCCCGCGTGCAAGCCCCGGTTGCCCGGCTGCAGATAGCCGTTCCCATCCGCAACCGGCCGGATCAAATCAAGGTCCTCGGCCTGGGAAAGCAATCGCTTGAGTTTTTGCAGGCGCAGGCGTGCCAAGTGGGGTGCCTCCGCGTAGCCGATTTGGTGAATGGCAAAGTCATCGGCCAGAAAGAGGGGGGAGTGCTGCTGATTCCATCCATCCCGATTGGCGATGAGGTAAAAACGCCGCAGTGCCGGCGAAAGCGATCGATAGAGGTCATAATCAAACGCTAGAAATGCCGACCTGCCGACCAGCCTGAGGAACGTCGGGTCAAAGTCGAAGACGACCGGCCGGCGGGACTCCGTCATCCGCGACAGTGCCGCGAGGTTGAAGAACCCGAAGTTAGTGATATCGTGCGTCCTTGTCTCCGGATTCCAGAACGCCGAGCTCGTGTATTTGGCATAGCTGAACCGGAAGATGCGGCTGCGCAGGCGCTGATAATCCTTGGCGCTAGTGACCGGCAAACGCACCTGTTTCGCCAGAAAATCGAGCGTCAGGTAGAGCCTGCCGTCGGCCGGCGGTTCCGGAAGCGCTTAAGGTAGCTGTACAGCCCGAGGAAAAGATCCACATCCGTAGCGCTAGCCCAAACGGGCGCCGTCACCACTTGGATGCCCGTCTTACGGTGCCCTTGGCCATCCGTATACGCGAACTTCCGTGGGTAATGAAGCGGCTCCCCCACTTCGAGTTCACCGGCGCCGCCGGATCGCGTCTCATCTCCTCGTACTTGGGGTGCTCCTTTAGCAACGTCGCCTTGAACTCCAGCGGACAAAACGCCGCCTTGATGAAGTCCAGCCCCGCGTACGCCGCTCGGGCGAAATGCCGCTGTGGGGAGGGTGTAGGCATTGCGGTCACTATAGCCGCGTTTGTTCTGTCGACGCCAATTGGGCGTTCGCGCTATTCCCCGTTTTATTTCGTGGTCTTGACTCGACTCTTCATATACAAACTAATTTGTCTTACAACAAAGGAGATTGTCTTGCCGCCGCGTCCTTGTGTGTTGGATCGGCCACCATGACCTTCGGGCAATGGCGGAGTCCCTGCCTCCCGCCGAAAAGAAGAGCGTGCTCGAAGGATTGCCAAAACTCGAAACGGATGGCGTAGGACCAATTCGGACGTTGGTTGAGGCGGAAACTTTCGACGAAATCCACTTGCTGAGCAATTACGACGAGTTCCGCAACCAACATTTTAGAAAATGGCTCGGCAAGAGGGTTCATATCGAAAAGGTCGACGTCAAAGCAGTTACAAGCTACGGGGAAATCTTTGGCGTCGCGGACGGTTACCTGAGGAAACTTAGAGAGGTGAACCCGCCCGAAACGGAGCTTTGCCTGCATTTGAGCCCTGGCACGCCGACAATGACTGCCGCCTGGGTGCTTCTCGGGAAAAGTCGATATCCCGCCACCTTCTTCGAAACCTATAAGGGCAATGCCTTCCGGGTGGACATTCCCTTCAATCTCGCGGTTGATTTCGTTCCGCAGTTCTTAAAGCGCCGACTCACATATTCAACACCTACTGGCATCAATGCCTTCATCCATCAAAGGTTTTGAAGACATCGTCGGGGACAGCAAGTCCATCCGTCTCGCCGCCGGCATCGCACTGCGGGCGGCTCGTCGCGACATCTCCGTCCTTCTCCTCGGCGAGAGTGGCACCGGCAAAGAGCTTTTGCCAAGGCGATTCATGCCGCCAGCAGTCGCCGCGACAAGCCCTTGTGCAGTCAACTGCGCTGCCTTCCCACGGGAATTGCTCGAATCGAACTATTTGGATATGAGAAGAATGCGTTTACCGGAGCAAAACAAAGGCAGGCCTTTTCGAACAGGCGAGCGGAGGCACCCTCTTTTTGGATGAGATCGGCGAATGCGATCCCGCGATGCAGGCGAAGTTGCTCCGCGTACTCCAGCCACCGGAAAGGGAAAGGACCTTGCTACCGTGAGTTCCGGCATGATGGTGGCGAAAAGGTTCTTCATTCAGACGTCCGCATCATTGCCGCCACCAATCGCGATCTGTTTGCTGCCGTTCAGAACTATTCTTTTCGCGACGATCTGTATCATCGCCTGGCTGTCATCACGGTTCAGTTGCCGCCTTGCGCGACCGCCGCAGCGACATTCCAGAGCTCGTCAAACGGCTCCTCGACGAGATCAATGAGGAACTGCGGCCCGGCGAACCAGGCTACGGGGACAAATCCTTTCTACTTCCGCAATGGAATTTGTGCGTAAGCATGATTGGCCCGGCAACGTCCGTCAGTTACGCAACACGCTGATCCGAGCCGCCATCATGGCTTCCAGTAGTCGATTGGAGGCAAGATATCGTCGAAGCCGTTGCGGAAATGCCCTCGCGTTCGCAAAATGCTCTGGAACTTCCGCTCGGAGATGGGTTTAATTTGGAGGAACATCTGAAAACCATCCAAGCACACTATTTGCGACTTGCGCCATGGATGAGGCCGGTGGAGTCAAGACCAAGGCGGCTCGACTGCTTGGAATGGAAAATTACCAAACATTGGACGCTCAACTCAAACGTCTTAAGGTAAAGACCGTCTCGAGGGGCTAGAACAGAAGAATCAAGAACTCGTCGGGGACTTTGGCGCGCGATTCGCTTATTGCCCGGCCATGCTTGGAGCGAAGCACGACGAACTCATGAAATCGATCAACTTTGAGTTCCTCCGCAAGACCTGGCCTCAACTCGCCGGTCTCGGGGGATTCGCGGAAGCCTATGCCCATTCCGACCCGATCGGTTCGATTTCGAAGCTGCGCCTGTTTTGCGAACAAGCGGTTGAGTGGATTCATCATCATCTTCGCCTCCACACACCTCCTAAAGCGAACCTTATCGACCTTCTCAACAACCAGCCTTTAAGGACGTTGTTCCAACCGTCGTACTTACGAAGCCTACAGCCTTCGCATGGAGGGGAACAATGCCCTTCACGGCAACAAGGGAGATACCAGGACTGCACTCCGTCTCCTGCACGAGTCCTACGACGTTGCCCGTTGGCTTTCGGTGAACTTTGACGGCAGGAATGCCAAGGAGTTCCAGGGTTTTCTAGACCCTCCGAAGGTGGCATTGAGGGTACCAAGCAGCGTCGCGAGAAACGGAGCATATCTCGAACGCATTGCGGCCGATGAAGCTCGTTTGCAACAACTTCTCGACGAGTTGGAAGCGGAGCGAACGCGGGCCGAACCAGGCCGAAGCCACTGCCGCCGAGCGGCACCAGGCACTTCAAGCCGCTTTACAGGCGACGCAAGCACTCCAGGCCATTGATCCTCTCCTACAACGAAGAGGAAACCCGCCGGTTTCTCATCGATCAGATGCTCGCCGACGAAGGCTGGCGTCGCGCCAGGGCTCCAGAGCACCGAAGAAGTCGAAAGAGTTCGAGGTCCAGTTCCAACCGACCGCGACGACGATCGGATTCGCCGACTATGTCCTCTTTGACGACAACGGTAAGCCGCTCGCGGTCCTTGAAGCGAAAAAGACTTCCCGCAACAGCGAAGATGGCAAGACCCAGGCCCGGCTCTACGCGACGGCCTCGAGAAAATGCTCGGCCAGCGGCCGCGATCTTTTTCACCAATGGTTACGACCTTGGATCTGGAACGACGAGGCCAACGAGCCGCCGCAAGCTTTTGGCTTCTACTCCAAAGACAGCCTGCAACACATCGTTTTCCAGCGGACCGAAAGGCAGCCACTTTCCGAAATCCGCCCGAATCCCAATATCGCCGGCCGTATGTACCAAATCGAGGCGGTCCGCCGGGTCGTCGAACGGTTCGCGGAGAAAAAACGCAAGGCTCTCCTCGTTCTGGCGACGGGAACCGGCAAAACCCGCGTCGCCATTTCCCTCTGCGACGCCATGGTCAAAACCAATTGGGCGAAACGCATTCTCTTTCTCTGCGACCGCCGGGCATTACGAACCCAGGCCAAAAACGCCTTTACCGAATATCTCCCGTCGCTGCCTCTCACCATTGTCACCGGGGCGTCAGCAGGCAATACCAACGACCGCATCTTTCTCGGCACCTACCCGGCAATGATGAAGATCTATCAGTCCTTCGATGTCGGTTTCTTCGACCTGATTATTGCCGACGAATCGCACCGCAGTCTCTACAACCGTTATCGGCAGATTTTCGGGTACTTTGATTGCTTCCAAGTTGGATTGACCGCAACTCCCGTTGACTTTGTAGCCCGTAACACATTTGAAATCTTCCAATGCGAGCCGGGCGACCCGACCGTCAACTTCACCTACAAAGAGGCGATCGAGCACCGGCCTGCGTACCTCGTTCCCTTTAAGGTGGAAACGCATACCACCGAGTTCCTGCGCGAGGGAATCAAATACTCCAAGATGTCCGAGGAACAACGCCGGCAGTTGGAAGAGGACGAAGAGCTCCCCGAGGCGATCGAATACGAACAGGCCCACGTCGACAAAATCGTTTACAACAAGGACACGAACCGCCAGATCCTTCGCAACCTCATGGAGCATGGCATCCGCGTCGCCAACGGCAGCCGGCTCGGCAAGACCATCATCTTCGCCCGCAGCATGAAACATGCCCGACTGCTTCGCGAACTCTTCGATCAGATGTACCCACAGTATGGCGGCAAGTTCTGCGAGGTCATCGTCAGTGACGATCCACGCGCCGAGTCCCTCATCGCCGACTTCAAAGGGGAAGGGACCAATCCCGACCTCACGATCGCAATCTCCGTCGACATGCTCGACACCGGCGTCGATGTTCCGGAATGCGTCAATCTCGTGTTCGCTAAACCGGTTTACTCCATCGTCAAATTCTGGCAGATGATCGGCCGAGGAACCCGCCTTTGCCCCAATCTCTTTGGTCCCGGCCAACACAAGACTCACTTCCAGATCTTCGACCATTGGGCGAACTTCGAGCGATTTGAACAAGGCTACGAGTCCGCGGAACCCTCTCGGCCCAAGTCGCTCGCTGAACGGGTCTTCGAAGCTCGCCTCCAACTCGCCCAAACCGCTCTTGATCGCCAGAATGCCGCCGGCTTCGAATTGGCTACTCAACTGCTGCAAAAGCAAGTCGCCGATCTGCCGATGGGGAGCATTCCCGTGATGGAAAAACGGAAGGTGATCCAGTCGGCGGGATCCGCCGAGGCCTTACGCCGCTTCGACGCCGGCACCAAGGCAACCCTCCAGGCCGAGATCGCTCCCCTCATGCAGTGGATCGACATCGCCAAGTACGAGGAAGCCTACAAATTCGATCGGCTCATCGCCCAACTGCAGGCCGAACTCATCCGTGGCGGCAACAAGTTCGACGACATGCGGGGCGAGGTCGTTAACCTCGTCAGCGCCCTCCGCATCAACCTTTCGCAGGTCAAAGTCAAACTCCCCATCATCGAGCGGGTCAAATCGAAGGAGTTCTGGGACGAAGTCACCGTCGCCAACCTCGAAGAGATCCGCGTCGAACTACGCGACGTCGTTCGGTATCGACAATTCGATGCTTTGTCCCCTTCCGAGCCCGTCGTGGTCGATGTAGGTGAAGACGAATCCAAGATCGAGCGTCGGCAGCACACCGTCCAACTCGACACGCTCAAGAACATGGATATGTTCGCCTACCGCAACCGCGTTCATCAGGTGCTGCAGAGCATCTTCGACCGGAGCGAGACTCTCCAAAAGATCAAGACCGGCCAACCCGTCACCGACGCCGATATCGAGGACCTATGTTCCCTCGTCCTGACCCAGGAGCCCGGGCTCGACCTGCATGATCTCACGGAGTATTTCAGGCACGCCAAGTCCCTGGACCAGGCGATCCGCGAGATCATCGGCATGGACGCGGAGGCGGTCTACCAACGCTTCTCCGCCTTCGTCCGAACGCATTCGAACCTCGCCGCGCATCAGATCAAGTTCCTCGACCTGCTGCAAAAGCACATCGCCCGATACGGCTCCATCAAGATGGACGAGTTGTACCAGCCCCCGTTCACCTCGCTGCATAAGAGAGTCTTCGACGGCCTGTTCGATCCGCCCCTCGCGGACGAACTTTTAGAATCATTGGAACGTTTCAGTCGCAAGGAAGTGAGGGCGGCACGCCATGATGATCGGTTCAATAAAAAGTGACATCAACAGCCTCTGGGACGAGTTCTGACGGGCGGGATCACCAACCCCTGACCGTCATCGAACAGATCTCCTTCCTCATGTTCGCGCGCCTGCTCGACATCCGCGAAAGTGCCGAGGAAAAGAAGTGGTCCCGCAAGCACCCGAACAAGAAGTTCCCGGCGTCTATTTCACCCCCGACACGCAAAGCTCCGCTGGAGCTACCTCAAACAGGAAGGGGACTCCGAAAAGATCCTGCAAATCGTCCGCGATAAGCTCTTCCCCTATTTTCGCACCCTCGGCCAGCGTCAGGATCTCAACGGCGACGGCGTCAAAAACACCTTCAGTCAGTACATGAAGGACGCCGCCCTCATGATTAATAAGCCCAGCCTCCTCCTCTCGGCGATCACCAAGATCGACAAACTCCCGCTCACGCAAGGGACATCAAGGGGGACCTCTACGAATATCTCCTCAGCCGGCTGACCACCGCAGGCATCAACGGCCAATTCCGTACCCCCCGGCATATCATCCGGGCCATGGTCGACGTCGTCCTGCATGGCTGCCATGACGAAGCCCTCACCTGGACCGTCGGCGATCCCGCCTGCGGTACCGGCGGCTTCCTCGTCGGCTTCATGGAAGCCCTCCGCGAACACTTTACTTCCAAGGACGGCGTCCACGTCGATCCCGAGACCGGCGAGAAAACGTATACCGCCGACCTCATCAGTCCGCATCAGTGGAAGCATATCAAGTCCGACATGTTCCATGGTTTCGACTTCGATGTCACCATGCTCCGCATCGCCGCCATGAACATGATGCTCCACGAGGTCGATAACCCCGACATCAACTACCAGGACACCCTCAGCACCAACTTCACCGATCGCAAGGAGACCAGCCGCTGGGCATCCGACGCCTTCGACCTGATCCTCGCCATCCGCCGTTCAAGGGCTCCCTCGACGAGGAAGACGTCCACAAAACACTCACCGGAAAGGTCAAAACCAAGAAGACCGAGCTTCTCTTCCTCGTCCTCATGCTCCGCATGCTCAAGCTCGGCGGCCGCTGCGCCGTAATCGTCCCCGACAGCGTCCTCTTCGGCTCCTCCAAGGCCCATATCGCCGTCCGCAAACTCCTCGTCGAAGACCATCAGCTCGAAGCGTGTGATCAAACTTCCCGCTGGCGTCTTCAAACCCTATGCCGGTGTTAGTACCGCCATCCTCCTCTTCACCAAGGGAGGCAAGACCGAAAACGTCTTTTACTTTGACGTGCAGGCCGACGGCCGCACTCTTGACGACAAACGGGACAAAATCGGCGCCGAGGACGATTGGCAAGATCTCGACGAACTCCGCAAGGTCTGGCCCAAGTGGAACCATGGCAAGGAAAAAACAAATTCACCGACCGAACCGGCAAGGCCTTCTTCGTCCCCAAGCAGGAGATTGCCGACAACAACTACGACCTCCCCTCAACCGCTACAAGGAAATCGTCCACGAGGAAGTCGAATACGAGCCCCCAAGGTCATCATCGCCCGCCTCAAAAGCTCGAAGCCGAGATCGCCAAGGACCTCGCCGACCTGGAGGCCATGCTGGGATGAAGAAATACCAACTACCACACTGTCACGACTATCCTCCCTCCCCGGGAGAGGGTCAGGTGAGGGGCAGCATTCCCTCTCCCCGGCGGGAAAGTCAGGGGCGAGGGGCCTTCTTCCTTCACTCCGTCTAAAGCAAATCGCGCCAGGCCGCAGACCTTCGACTGCCTCGATTGCAAATTCACGAATCGTCTCGCTGAAAAGGAGGCGACGCGGGGATGATCTCGGGAAAATGGACCATACGGCCGATCAGGGACGCCATAGTCCCGATAGACAACTGGACCCCAACGTCGGTATCACCGGTCGAAACATTCGAATACATCGACATCGCATCGATCGATCGCGAGACAAAGACTGCTCACAACGACGACAATCAATGCTAGCACTCTCCTAGTCGTGCTCGACAAATCATAATAGAAAACGACGTCTTGATATCGACTGTTCGCCCGAATTTGAACGCCGTGGCAAAGATCGGAAAAGAGCTTGATGGTGCAATTGCATCAACGGGATTCTGTGTACTTCGTTGTGACCAAAATCGACTCGATGCAAGGTATCTGTTTCATTGGGTGAGAACACCAACGTTTATTGGCGAAATAGTAAAGCAGGCAACTGGGGCAAGCTATCCCGCCGTATCGGACCGAATCATAAAAGAATCCCAAATCCCCCTGCCGCCGCTGGCGGAGCAGAAGCGGATCGCCGACATCCTCGACAAGGCCGACGCCATCCGGCGAAAACGCCAGGAATCTCAACGACTAATTCAAAATCAACGAATCTCCGCATTCTTGAATTATTTCGGCACACCAGCCCTAAACACAAAAGGATGGCAGACGGCCGAGATAGCGAAGGTATGCATAAAGGTGACCGATGGGACTCATGATACACCGCCACGTCAAAACGAGGGAATTTTGTTACTCACGGGAAAGAATGTTCGTCCGTTCAAAGTGGATTTGAGCCAAGCGGAATACGTGTCTCTAGACGTACATCACGAAATCTATCGGCGTTGCAATCCTGAATACGGTGACATCCTGTACACGAATATTGGTGTCAATGTCGGAACGGCTGTAATGAATCCGTTCGAATTTGAGTTTAGCATGAAAAACGTGGCGCTATTGAAACCGATCACGAGCGGATTGCACCGCGCTATCTGGAGTTTTTGGCAAATGACGAACAATTTTTACACAGTATGCTCTTGTCGTCATCTCGAGGCGCGCCTTAAGTTTTTGAGCTTAGCCTCGATTCGTAAGGCAAGATTCCAGTACCTGACCTGAACTTCAGCGAAAGTTTGAACGCTTTGCAAATCAATTGTGCAAAATCGAAACGCACTTGAATTCACGCGCGAGAAGCTGATGCACAATTCGGAATCCTTGTCCACCTCGCTTTCAAGGGGAACTATAAGTGTCCACCGATCTCATGCACGCGACCGTTTTCTACTCTTGGCAGTCTGACCTCCACGCCAAGACGACGCGCAATCTGATGGAGGGGTGCCTCAATAATGCTATTCGCCAGTTAGGCCGAGAAGACGACCTCGACGTCGTCCCAAGCCTTGAACGGGATACAAAAGAACTCCCCGGATCGCCCAACATTCTCGACGCGATCCTCGAAAAGATCGACAACTGCGCCGCCTTCGTCGCCGATGTCTCCATCATTAACTCCGGCGACACGAAACGAGATAATCCTGCTCGCCCAGCACCAAACCCAAACGTTCTCATCGAGCTTGGCTACGCCGTCAAAACATGTGGCTGGGACCGCATCTTACCCGTCTGCAACGAGTACTACGGCACGATTGACCGACTACCGTTCGATATACCCGACCGCCGAGTCATCGCATACACACTCTCAGAAACTCCCACCTCAGATGAAGCGAGAGTGGCCAAGGAAAAGCTCACCGCAACTTTCAAGAGCCGCCTGAAAGATATCCTCAAGCTGAAACGGCAAGACATCATCGATATTCAGCTTGCCAAACCCGATAATGAGGAGCTCCTCGGTCACGAAATCGATTGCAATTTGTACGCCTGTATTTTCAGCGATTATCCGAACGACAGCTTCCCTAAATATCGTGCATTAGGCTTAATATCATCACATCTCAACGAGAATTATTATCGCGAGGTCGCCGATTACACGCGAGCACTAAATCTCACTCGCCAGTTCGCTTTCGCGATCGTAAATAATTCTGATAAATCGCTGAAATCGCCAAGACTCGAAGCATTGATCGAGGTGCACGATTTCGCAATTACAGCATACGATGAGAACTTGTTTCCTGACGAACCGAGCAAGTCTTTTATTGGCAGTATCCGGGTACCCTCAATCATTAACAAGTATCACCGAGCCAACGCGGCCTCGGTTGTGAGACGCGACGATCGCATTATCGTCACTGCCGATCTCGATGACATTCAACCAAAGCGTACCGCTTGGACGACGAGTTGTTACCTCGGCAGCAACGCACCGAGCGTTATCTTGAAGTGTCGGCTCTATGCCGATAACCTCTCACGGCCCTTTGAACGCGAACTCGTTTTACGGTTTTCGATTGAAGAGCAAAGCAAGACGTTGCAAGAGTGGATTGCCTCCGGCTTCACCGCCACGCCAAGCACCAGCGGAATCCCATAAGAGAGAAATGACGAAACACTGTCCAAGGAGAGCTCCAATGGACCTTCAGACACTCGCTTTCATTCTCGGTGGCGACACCATCGCATGAACTCCCGCATCGAGGCTCTTTTATCGCCAAAGGAATCGCACCATGGCTGATATCACATTCAAGGTGTTGTCCGGAACGGACCGGGATTATTTTGATGCTCTACAAGGGATGCGAGAATCTGGCCTCCCGTTCGACCTAGCCAATTTCGGAGTTCTCGGAGAACGCCTCATCGACGAGCTGAAAAACGATGGAGAGTTTAACGAAATACTTAAACTTGAGGTTCGATCGTTTGATCGCATTACATTTAAGTTGGAAAGCCAATGCCATGTCACCATCAATAGGGATTCCGATAATCCAAGCGTTTTTGATCGTGTGACGGTGAACAGCCCCGCGACGGGCATTGTATTCGCGAAGTACATCGCAGTCATTCAGAGTCACTTCGAATCAAACAAGATCGCCGACCTCGGCATTTTGTTTGGATCAGCCGGTAAAGTGCATTTTGAAGCGCGGGAGGCCGCCCTCGCAAGACTTGAAACCATGACGGCCCGCGTTGTCCAAGACATGGACGAATCGCGAAAGGTCCGAGAAGAGCAATTCCGGCAAAAAGATATCGAGTTGGAGGCAAAGTATCGGGACAAGGAAGCCGAACTCGAAACAAAGGAACAGAATCGGCAGGCTGCAATCAAAGAACAATGGGACGCGATCGAGGAACAAAAAAAGGAGCTCGATGATAGAGCTGCCAAGCACGCACGACGTCAGCACTACAAAGAAATCAAGGAGAAGTTCAAATCATGGAGTGAGTCCTTCGGCGTAACGAAGGGAACACAGGGTTTACGCCGCGGAGTCTCATGGGTGACCGGAATCCTTGCCGCTGCATTCGCTGCACTTGCTGGCTACTTCCTATTTCAGACAACCTCAGTCGCGGACAATGCACAATTCATTGTTGTCTCCGTCAAACAGGTCACGTTCACGGCGCTATTCGTTTCCACCGTATACTTTCTCATTCGCTTCAATAGGCAATGGTTCGAACAACACGCGGACGAGGAATTTCGCCTCAAGCGGATGGAACTCGATATCGACCGAGCAAGTTGGTTCGTCGAGATGGCGTTCGAATGGAGGGAAGAGAAAGGGGAACCAATTCCCCTTGAGCTCATCGACCGCCTAACCCGAGGCCTGTTCGCAAATGAATCCAGGCGGGACTCCGTTGAACCTGCCGATTCGCTCGTTCACGCGCTCCTCGGCGCCGCCCACCTGAAGCTCAAACTCCCCGGCGGCTCTGAGGCCGAATACAACCAGCGGGATGTTCGCAAGATTCTTAAGGAGAGCAATGGTCAAGCTACATGAACTAATGTCGTCCCCGTTTCGGCCAAAGGTAAATGACATGCCTCATACGTCGTATTCCTTTAGACACGGCGGCGACCTGAAGAAGTCCGGCTGGGTGATGAAAGCTCAAGAGGGGCGTAGACAATGAGCGACCTACAAAATCCGGATCTCCGCGCCAATAAAGTTGACGCAGTCGTAAGTGTCGCCAAAAGCTTCCTCGGTCCCGTGCCTTTCGCGGGCCCACTGCTCGCCGAGATTGTTGGCCATGTCATCCTGAATCAGCGGATTGATCGGATCGAGTTGGATATATTCGTGAACTCGGAAAGCGACTCGACCTTATCGAAAAGAACCGATTGCATTCTCTCTTTGAAGATCCGGAAGTCATCGACATCTTCGAAGACTCCTGCCTAAGTTACCAAAGCCCTCACCGACGAGCGGATCGAGCGGATCGCGAACGTCGTCGCTACAGGCCTTTCCGCCGAAGAGTTCAAGACTGCCGAAACCAAACGCATGCTCTGGCTCTTGGGTCAGCTTGTCGACGCGGAAATCATCATCCTCCGAGGAAGGCTCTCCAATACAAACGAAAGTCGCGAGAAGGACCGCGAGTCTTTGAAAAAGCACGGCAATATTCTCACCCCCAACATGATTAATTTGAGTTCCACGGAAGACGAGTTGGAAGAAGAAGCAATCAAAGCCAGCTACAAGCAACATCTGCTCGATCTCGGCCTTCTTCGAAACGTGTATCAGAAACCGAACTCCAAAAAGGCCCCAGAGCTCGATCCAAACACCGGCACCCTGAAGGTCAGCCGCATCGAGATCACTCGCTAGGCAAGATGTTCCTCAAGTATTTGATCTAATCCCCGAATGGTTCCAACAAAGAAAGGCAGTTTCGTCCATGTCCGAACAACCTTCCTTGTCGGCGGTGCTTACGCAGAACTTATTCATACGCCGCTTTATGGACAACTTCGCATACTCGAAGAGCAAAAGTATCCCAGGCAAGGGTCAGCCGCATTCAAGATACCGTACTATCGACCCGCCCCGAACCTGCGATGCGCCTACTTCAATTCTGGTAACGACCCCAATGTTATTCCAGCAGACCAGTGATCGATCGCGGTGTTGGCGTGGCACCGGCGAAGATCAGTCACAACGGCCGCGTAGTATCCACGTTCCTGGCGAGCGAACAGTCGTCGACGGTTGGTCGTTCACAAGGCTCAAACGTGGCATTTTCGGCAAGGTCCGCGTGAAGGCCACCCCAGACTTCATCGTCGCCGAGAACGGCAAGACGGATAAGCGAATTCTTCTCTACGATTGCCGCGAGAAGTGTCCTGAAGACGAGATCGTCCACACGACGATCGAGCTTTTCCACTACGTGCTCGACAAAAACGGTCTTGGAATTCCGATTTCGTCGATCGAATACGTCTTCCTGCAAGAAGACCGGTCCGTAATCCGCAAAAAAGCGCGAACCACGACCATCAAGCGAGCAAAAGAAACATCGGCGGCGATTGCCGCGCTTTGGGAGTGGATCTAAATGATTGACGTGGATTTCCGTTCTAGAACGGTCAATCGCCCGACTGCGATATTCGCGGCCGAGGCGCTGGCATTGCTTATGGTGCATCGTTATGCTGGCTACGACCAAACGTCGTGTTAGGAGTGACACTGATGCTGAGCGCATTGGAACTTGAAAACTTTAAAGCATTTGGGCAGCGCGCCCGGATCGAGTTTGCTCCAATTACTTTGATCTTCGGCGAAAACAGCGCCGGAAAGACTTCAATTCTTCAGGCGTTGAACCTTCTCAAGCAAACTCGTGAAAGCCGATCGGGAGGTGCCGTTCTGCTACCTCGTGCCGAAAACGGGATTGTTGATCTAGGCAGCTTTCAAGAACTCCTATTTGACCACGATGTCAGTCGGACAATGCACATAAAATTGGAATTTGACGCGTCGGTCGGCGCCGATCAAATTACGCCCATTCAAGCATTCGGTATCGAGCTCGCCTTCGACCGCCGTAGCGAAGAAGAAGAGATCTCGCTAAAGAGTTTGACTTATTATTCGCCATTTTCAGAAGGTCCTGCTTTTCGATATACTCCGTTTGTTTTGACGAAAGACGAGCAACAGCAGATACTTCGCGACATACTACCCTTTACGCGTGATCGCAGAGGTTTAATGCGTCGCAATATTCGAGCAGCAAAATGTGAATGGATAACCGAGCGCCCTGACTTCTGGAATCAATCCTACGAAGTCGCGAAAGATAACCGGCACGTGATCGCTGAAGTGTTTACGGAAATGTTTGCCGCCATCGGACAACGTCGGGAAACTGCACTGTTCGAGGAATCGCCCCTTGATGATACTCGACAATCCGACGAGTTCCGAAAAGCACTGGAGTTCTATTCGGTCGAGTTTTCTTTGGAACAGTTCATATCGCGAGGTTCACAGGGTGCCAAGGACAGCATACTCGGATTGGATGGGTTCTCGCCCATACCATTGAGAGGACGAAGCCATTCAAGGTTACCAGAGTTTTTGTTTCCTCGACAGTTGACACGTGCAATCCGTTCGAGCATTGGACAACCCTGGCTCGACGTGTCATTCCAGGCAATTGATATCAGCCGCAAACTAGACTCAGTCCTTGACGCGCTCTACCCTTTGGGGCCATTCCGCCGTCCACCCGAGCGATGGTATCTGTTCTCAGGTACTAGCCCGCAGGACGTGGGTTACCGGGGTGATCTACTTCCAAGCTTGCTTTACCGTCGCCAAGATCTGATTGAGGACGCAAATCATTGGCTTCAAGAGTTGGGAATTGGATATAGCCTCAGCGTACAAGCATTGGCAAGAAAGCCCGTGATCTTTTGAGGTTCGCCTCATCGATGAAAAACGGCGAAAGTCTATCGGATTCCTTCCGACGACAAACATGACGCATTGAACGTTGCGCTATCCGACGTAGATTCGGGATAAGCCAGCTTCTGCCATTTATTGTCCAGACTCTCGCAGGCCAACGACAATTACTTTCGATTGAACAACCCGAGGTGCACGTCCACCCGAAATTACAGGCTGACCTTGGGGACTTGCTTATTGCGGGCATCCAAAAGCCTCGTCTGCATCGCTTTATTGTCGAAACCCACAGTGAGCACTTGATTCTACGGCTTTTGCGTCGGATTCGTGAAACAAGTGAAGGCACACTGCCTCCAGATCGATTACCACTGAGGCCGGAAGAACTCTCCGTTATTTATGTGACTCGCGGTGAAAACGGAGCAACGGTTTGCCGGCTCCGAGTTAATGAAGAAGGCGAATTCATCGATCGGTGGCCACAAGGATTCTTTGAAGAGAGGGTCAAGGAGTTGTTCTGATGTTTCACGAGTTTGCAGTAGATCCTGCATCCGTGGCGAACTTGACAGGCTCCAGCTAATCTTGGCGACGTCTGGCTGGGAGCATGGAAGACTCATTGCGGCTTTTCCACGGCATTGGAGCACATTGGTTTATTGTGCAGCCAAGAATCTTCCGGATATGCACAAGAAGCGAGTTGAAGCCCGTTTGTCTCAAATTGAAAAGGCCGGCAAACACCTATTACGGAACAGCCGGCCTTTTCCAAAGACCGGCGATTGGCTTACAGCCGCATTAACGGAGCATCAACGCTTACCGTTTAAAGGGATCGTTTCGTTGAACCGTTGCGATCGATGCTCGGATGTCGTAGCGTTTGACGATCTCAATAACGGAGACGAGAGCGGCCGGTGCTGGAGAACCCCGAGAGACCAAAGGATCGAGCGTACAGAAACGGCAATGGCAAAATGCGTGTCAATGGCATTGGCACATGCGAGCCAAATTGCGTTTATTGATCGGTATTTCGATCCAGATTTGAGACGATTTCGGAGGACTTTGCGGCAATTTCTGCAGGTTAGTCGTTCGTGTGACTATGACAAAAACGTGCTGGAATATCATTGCCTCGAGGAAGGACAGCGTGATTTTGTAAGACAATGTCAGCAGCATTTGCCGTCAATGGTACCCTTAGGAAGCAAGCTTTTGGTTAAGCGGTGGCGAAAAGGACAGGTTGGCCCTACTTGGCACGCCCGTTTTGTGCTAACAAACCTGGTAGGTATCAAATTTGATCACGGCCTTGACACTGGCGCCGAAGGCGAGTCAACGGACGTGCATATTTTGAGTGAATCGTTTCGTGAAGAGACATGGAGATTGTACGTCGAAGGAGCATCACCTGGCAAGTTGTTGGATGAAATTCCGATAGTCGGGAGCGCGCAACCTCGACCTGAAAGGCCCAGATACTCGTGAGAATGGGTCGCTCCTCAAACCTTTCGCGTTCTTTCCCTGCGCGGCTCACGCTAATCGGACCCCGGAGATTCGGAGAAACGTGCACGGTGATTCCTCGCATCTGCGAGAGCCAGAATCGGCGACACGTACATCATCTTCCCATCCGCTGGATCACGCACGTTTACCAAGGAGGCTGGGAAGACGGCGAATTCCAACCGTTGCCCGTGAAATGGACCGGTCCGAAGGAGTTTCCTCCACGAAACCGGAGTGGCGCAATTGGTCCTTCCCTGGGCCAAAGCGATGAAAGGAGAGAATCGTGAACCAATCACCAAAGAGCCGGTCAATCGGCAAAGTGACGGACGAGACCCTGGAAGGGTTCCTTCAATCCTACGACCGCGAATGGCTCGTCGTTGGCCCCCGATCCTTTGATGCGTACTCGTTGAATATCCCTTCGTCGGCCAAAGAGGTCGTTCAGGCGATCGCGGCCTATCGTGCATCGCTGGGCAGGGATAATCCACAGGTCGTCGTCGTATCCGATGCCCTTCCCGTGAGCGAGGCCGCGAACTGTTTTAATTACGAGGAGATCACCGAAATCGACGAGGAAGAACTGCCATCGTTCGTCATCCAATGCGTCCGGGGCGACGACTTCCTTTACCTCTTCGCCACGGACCTAGATTTTTCGAACGGCCAGGAGATCACCATTCTGAAGGTTGAGGAGACGGAGGAGCAGGACGATTAGGAATCGGCCGGTCGGCGGAAAACCCGGGGTTCAGTCTCACTCATGGAAAAGTCCAAAAATATGTCTCCTGCCACAAATCTATTTGTTCATAGGGAGGAATACTCGTCGACATCTGTTTGCCGATTCGCGTACAAACCTCGGAAATAGGCGAAAACGTGTCCTTGGCACGGTTCGTGCAATGGGACGTCCCGAAGAACAACGTAGTTTGTTATCGAGGAAAGGGACCCAGATGGCCACGATCGCAACGAACAACGGCAACAATGGAACACACCAAGAACCTGTCACGGCGATGGCCTTGACCTTGGAAATCAGCGACCCGAACGTCATCGGATATTTGGCGGAATTCGAAGACGCGGAACTGCGGGCGGAGAAAGCGAACGAGGCGCTCAAGGTGGGCGTGATCGCGATCCAGTCCGCGAGCCCGACGCTCGATACGGCCGTGGTCCAGGAGAAGTTCTCGGATCTCAATACCTCCATGAAGGACTGCTTGGATGCCTTCGCAACGGATGTCAAAGACGGCATTGCCAACTATTTCCGAGACGAGGACGGCGTTGTGCCGAAGTCGCTCCAGAAAGTTTTTGGCGAAAACGGCAAGCTAGGCAAGGTGTTCGAGAACTATTTCCATCCGCAGGCCGGCCGGCTTGCACAGATGATGCTGGACCAGATCGGGCCCGCGAGTCCGTTCGCCAAGTCCCTCGACCCGATGAACAAGGAGGGGATCATCGCCCAGGTCGAAAAGAAGGTGGAGTGTCTGGTCGATCAGAGGTTGAAGATGGTTCTCGGCGAACTGTCGCTCGACAACGACAACTCCGCTATGTCCCGTCTCCAGGCCATGCTCTCCAAGCAGTTTAGCGAGATCAGTAAAACGCTCGGCGTCCAAGAAGGAGCTGCCGTCGAAGCCGCCCGCGGGCACGTGAAGGGAATGGAGTTCGAAGAAGAGCTCTATGCAGCTTTCGCCAAGGCGGGACGGGAAGTCGACGATGACACCGAGCTCGTCCGTGGAACTGCTGGCGTCACGAGCCGGTGCAAAAAGGGTGACTTTGTCGCCACCCTCGGCGACTCGTCCGGTGCTCCCGGGCTCAAACTGGTCGTGGAGGTAAAAAGCTCTCCCATGAAGTGCAAAGACGCCGTTGCGGAGCTGCAAGAAGCGAAGAAGAATCGAGGTGCCTGTGTCGGCATCTTCGTTTTCGCCAAGGGTTGCGAACCCGACGAGATCGGCGACTTTCGCCGGATCGGCGATGACTTTTACTGCACCGTCGACCGCGACCATCTCCAGGCCGGAATACCGCCGCTCTTCCTTGACGTTGCCTACAAGGCCGGCCGAGTTCTCGCCATCACCGCCAAACGACGCGAGAGTGCCGGTGCTCTCGACATCGCCAAGATCGAGGCGAACGTCGACGCCCTTCTTGAATGGACCAGCCGCATTGAAGAGATGGCCACCAAAGCCCGCACCATCCAAACCAGCGGCAGCTTCATCGAGAAGTGCATCGGCGAATTGAAGGACGCCATGAACTCCAAACTCAAGGAGATTCTCACGGCCCTGCACGCAGAGCCCACGGACGCAGGCTCAGGGTGTTGATCGCCATCGAACAATTCTTCAGAGCCGAAGCCTTACCGGCTTCGGCTGTTTCCGTTTCGACGCTGGGTGACAGTGAAGCTGCAAGGCGTACCGTTTTGATCAGGGCAAGAGGTTTGTCTGGGTCCGACCTGCAGTGCCATCTACCCAGGTTTACCTGTAGATTTTATGGGCTTCAAAAAGCGAAGACGCATTTTGCGTGCATGCGTTTTCTGCCCGAGGCAGGAAACTATTCGACGTGTAATACGGATACTTCTCGCTCTACGGCCCCGTCAGGTTGAGATTGGTGTCCATTCAAGTGAGTTGTGAGAATTGGACAACGCAGCCTCGATCAAAATGTGATCGCATCCCGAATATGAGGCGGCAAGTGAGGCCATGCTGTGGCAATTCTGCGTATCGCCGATGGGCAATCGCCTGGACGCAAATCCGCGTCATTTGATGCCGACAGGTGTCCCTTGAAGCTCTCTTTTTGCAGCGCATGTGCAGCGCCGCACACTTGGCACTTGACGCAATCACTACCAATCTCATCGGTTACGTCTGCACCGGTTGCGGGTTCGAGTCCCGTCATCCTCGCCTTCATCGGCGAGCGTTCGTTTCACCTAAGTCCATTCGGACTAAGGCGTTCCCATCCTGAAAGACCACCATTTTCCTCGAATCTTGGTTTGATACGCGTCGGACGGCCGACTCCGTGTCATTCTTCTATCGACGTCGAGCCTTGGTGATCCGTACGATATGAGTTATGCGGCGAACTCGTCAATCATGGGGAATGTGGCTCCTGATGGTATCCGTCGGGATCCTGCTCGGCATCTGGCTCCGGGAAGTCATCCGCACGCCCTTCTCCGAAACAACGGTTCATGAACTAGAAGACTGGCCGCGAGCAGGGATCAGTTCTCCCGAATCGACGGACCTCATGCTTGAAGGAACCGTAAACCACGTTTATGACGGCGATACCTTGATCGTGGCGATCGACGGAATGTCGCAGCCCTGGTCTCCCATAGCCGTTCGTATCGCAGGTATCGATGCGCCAGAACTCAGTGACCTCAGGCCCGAGATCCAGTCTTTGTCCATTCGAGCCAGGGATCGATTGCATCAACTGGCAACCGGCCGGGTCTCTCTTCATTACGTCAAACGCGATAAGTTCTTTCGTCTCATCGCCGACGTTCGCGTCGGTGATACGTCCGTGGCCAAGACGCTCGTCGCGGAGGGGCTGGCGAAACGGTATGACGGCCAAGGGCCTCGCCCATGGTCCCCCGATAACCCCTAATCGTCCATGCAAAAGATGAATCAGGCCCAAGAGCCCGCCAATCCAATGACGCAATCGTCGACGCCAAAGACATTTAGACGACGCTGGACTTGGATTGTTATCCTTTTCCTGTTGGTCGTCAGCGTTGGTTGGACGGTTCGTGAACTCTACCTTCACAGGCCGATGGGCCATGGACCGGCAGGGCCCACGATCGATGCGGACCGGTTCCGAAAAATCGGATCCGATCGCCGAACTCTATTCCTGGCTTTGGGGGACAGTATCACCGCAGGATTCGGAGCGCCACCGGGACGAGGCTATTTCGATCTACTCGTCCAGGGACACGCCGACGATGCGACGGACGTTCAAAACGTATCGCTGTCTCGACTTTTCCCCAAACACGAGGCCGTGAATATCGCGGTCTCGGGCACGAATTCGCTTCAACATCACGATCAACAACTTCCGACGATCGAATCCCAACCAGTGGATGTTTTCGGTTTTGTTTTCGTCACTACCGGCGGAAATGATCTCATCCATTGGTACGGGCGGCATCCGCCTCGGGAAGGGGCAATGTATGGCGCGTCCCTCGCTCAGGCAGAGCCCTGGATCGAGCGTTTTTCCCAAAGGCTGGATTCGCTCATCGCTGTCCTGACGTCGAAGTTTCCTGGCGGTTGCGAGATCTACCTGGGAAATATCTATGACCCGACGGACGGCGTGGGTTCCGCCTGGCCGGTCCAACTGCCCGAATGGCCGGACGGCCTCACCATTCTCTCTCGCTACAACGCGGTGATCGACAACGTCGCCAAGCGACACGAAAACGTCCACGTCGTCGATTTGCACGCGGCATTTTTAGGCCACGGACTCTACTGCAGGGTTCCCTGGAATCCGCACTATGGTTCCAGTGATCCCCACCATTGGTTCGACACGATACTGGAGGATCCGAACCCTCGCGGCCATGACGCCATCCGTCGACTCTTTCTCCTACGGTTCGCGGAGTGCCAGGAGAACCGATCTTCCGCGCATGTTGACTCGCTTCCCATCACCCATTAATCGTCCGGTCGACTGGAACGAATGGCATCTTGCTCGCGTAGGAAATCTTTGTCCGAACAGATCGCGACTTGCACGGCTCGTTTAGGAACGTAAGCTGACTGCGGCATCGCCTGTCAACGGGTCTCGCTCGTCAGGCCGCCTTGGAGATGGGACTTTTGTTGGCTCGGGAGAGATTGACATGCGGCTTTTGGAAGGAACGCCTTGGGATCGTCCCCCCCGATGCGAAAAGTGCGGGGCGTTGGAAACGGAGTGCCAATGTCCGCCGGAGCTTGCCGCGCGAATCTCGCCGGAAAAGCAAACCGCGCGACTTGCATTGGAAAAGCGCCAAAAAGGCAAAATGGTTACCGTGGTTCGAGGACTCGCTCCCGAGGGCAGCGACCTCAGCGCACTTCTTTCAAAACTCAAGACCGCGTGCGGTGCCGGCGGCACGCTCAAGGAAGACGCCATCGAAATCCAGGGAAAGCAACTCGATCGCGTTCGGGATACTTTGATGTCGATGGGATACAAAGTGAAAGGGTAATTCATCGACCTCAAGGAATCTCGCTCATAACCTATTTGATTTCGTTTTACCACCGAACGATTGCATGCTAGCTTTTCTAGGTGGACCGCAAGATCCCGTCTCCCCGATTCCCGGATTGGCATTCACCGACCGTGCACCAACCCAACCCGCGGTCGCCCGTACGTGCGCGGATGCATGCGACGCGAGGACGCTTAGGAATTGCTCGCGGTCATCGAGCTTTCGGCAGTAATACGTCGATTTCCGAGGCTTGAACCCGCACACGCCGAAATAGCTCGCCTGGCTCGCGCGGTAAGCGAATGAAAACCTTTAAATGTCTTTTCGGATGCAATGGATGTTTCCGAGTTTCCTCTCTCATGGGGCCTTACCCAAGTTTCATCCAACCTCGCCGAGAAGCAGTTGGGCTGAAACAGGAAACCATAAATGAAGAAGGAGAACCCGATGAAGTGCTTGATCGCGGACGATAGTTTCCTCAGCCGCCAATTCATCACCGACATCCTCCGCCCCATCGCGGATTACGACGTCGCGTGTGACGGCAGAGAGGCGATGTACGCGCTCGAGCTTTCTTGGTCCAATCACCAGAATTACGATTTCATCGTGCTGGATATCGACATGCCGAAAAAATCAGGACGCGAGGTTCTTCAGTTCCTGCGGTCTCGGGAAGCGGAACAAGGCATCCACCCGGGGCAAGGCTCGAAAGTGATCATGCTCACGAGCCACCGAGACGCCGATAGCGTTTTTGGTACTTTCCGCGATGGCTGCGAAGCCTACCTCATGAAGCCCGCCAGTGAGCAGAAAGTTCTCCATGAACTCGAACGACTGGGTCTCATCGGACAACCCGCGAAACTCGCCGCCACGAGCCATCAACTTTAAAGGATGCTGGACGTCGAGCGGGCCCCCTTCGCTAGCGAAAGGAGGAGCAACGGAGGCTTACCGAACGAGGCCTCGTTCGCGTAGATAGGTGAGGACCAAGCGTTCGAAAGAAACCTGGTTGGTCGTGAAAAGATACGTGATGCCCCGCCGAACGCAGAATTCCTTCACCGCGGCGCAGTAGGCGTTCACGTTCGCCTTGTACCGAGCGAGCAAGGGGGCGCTTACCGTGATCTCGGCAACGTCGCGGTCCTCGACGTCAACCAGCCGCAGGTCTCCCGCCAACTCCGGACGCACCTCCTCTTCCGCGAGAATATGAATCACGTAGATGTCCATCTGCCTGGCGAGCAAGTATCGAAGTCCCGCTTCGAATCCCCTTTTGTCGAGTAGATCGCTGAGGACGACGACGACTCCCTTGCCGCCATGCTTGATGGAGAAATTCTTACAACTCTGGCCGAAGTCACTCCCACCCGCGATCGGCACGCTTTCGAGGAACTCAACCACTCGCCACAGGGATTTTCGGCCGCGCGCCGCCGGCATGCCTGGCAACAGGTCGTCGCTGAAGGGCCACACCATGACCCGATCGAGATTGAAAAGTCCGATGTAAGCGAGTGCCGCCGCCACTCGTTTGGCAAAGAGCAGTTTCTTTGGATCGCCGAAATCCATCGACAGACTCGTGTCCAGCAAGAGGTGAAAGTGAAGGTCCTCTTCCTCTTCGTACAACTTGATGAACAGCCGATCCAAACGGATGAGAATATTCCAATCGATGAACCGCAAGTCGTCGCCAACGACGTAATTGCGGTGATCCGCGAACTCGACACTCGTCCCCTTTCGCTTCGAACGCCTCTCCCCCTTCATGCGGCCGGTGAAGATCTTGCGAGAGATCAACTCCAACTGCTCCAGCTTCGCGACGAATTCCGGGGTAAGCAAGGGAGGATTCATGGAATGGCGACATCCTCAAGGGAATAGGATCGTCTCTTCAACCCAGGGAAAGCTCTAATGCAGATTTCCGGCAGCTGCTCCTGTTCCGCCCAATGCCCTGAAAACATAGTTGCCGCTCAGAAAAGCAATGTCGGAGACCGGTGCAAATTCAGGAACGCCGCGACTCCCGGCTAACGCGAATACTCTCCCATCGACCGGGACGGGCAATAGGCCGTTACTCTCTCATGCGCATTGTCATGCTCGCGGCGCAAATCACGAATGTCTTTCGGTCACTCTTGAAAAAACAAGATCTCTCAAACGTCACTTCGATTCCCTTGAAGCGACAACAAGAGAGAATCAAAAATCGCAGTGGGCCTGTAAGCCGGGTTCTGTATCGGCCTGGGCCGATGACGATCATTTCTCTAGCGCCGCCGTCGCCGGCAGCGTCGTGAGCAGCCTACCCGAGAGTCGATGACGGGCCGGACCAGCCCTGCTCTCATATTTGGCCTTGCTCCCGGTGGGGTTTACCCTGCCAGTTCGGTCACCCGAACCGCGGTGCGCTCTTACCGCACCATTTCACCCTTACCTCGCGTCCCCGAGTTTGCCCATGGAAGTTCCCGCCACCGATTTCCACTCCACCGCTGGAACCACTGAGCCTTGGCCGGATTGAGGTACCGGCTTCGGCCTGGATAATCCCTCGGCGAAGCCGTTGGGCATCGGACCATTGGCAAACTCGAGAACGCGGGGCGGTATCTTTTCTGTGGCACTATCCCGGTCCTCGCGGACGGTGGGCGTTACCCACCACCGTGTCCTAGGGAGCCCGGACTTTCCTCTGATTCCTCCACCCCAAAGGTGGTGCCTCCGAGAGGAGACATCGCGAACCAGCGACCGTCCGGCCCACTGCGACTTCTCATTCTAACTCAACGCCAGGAAACTCGCCACTCGCTTACCCTCGAAGAACATGGAGGGCCTGCCGGTTTCCCGCTTAGCGACAATGCAGAGTGAACCGGTCCCGATGTAACGCGGACGGACCATCAGAAACCCGAAATGGAAAACTCCTGCAAGACCGTAGGGTCGGCGACGTTCCACGGCTTGGAGACAATCGGGTATTCCTTGCCGTAACCCGCTTTCTCGAGCGTTCGGAGTTCGTCATCGGTCACCACGCCGAATCCGGGAACCCAAGTCGTCTTTCCCGGATCCCAGTTGTAATCGTCCTTAACCATACAGGTCCACGATTGGAACTGAAAGATGGTGAACCCCGCGTTTTGCTCCCCTTGCACCACAACTTCGGAGCGGATGGTGAACCCTCCGAGGGCAAAAAAGAGGTCGGTTCCAAAGGGGGCATAAAGATCTCGAGCCGATTCGTAATGCATGTCGATGCGATCCGTCGGCTTCGCCTGCCCGGCTCGCAAACGCCGTTCGGTGCCGTCGACGAATTTCTGCCTTACCGTCGTCTTTAGCCAATTCTTAATGAAAGCTTCGTTCTCAAACGCGCTAGTAGGCATGGTGAGAAGCGTTCCAGATCCATCGCGCCAATGCTGCAGGTTGTTCGGTGCGTGGACCAGCCCCATGCTCCGCCCCTTGGCAATCATGGCGTCAACCTTGGCGAGCGATTGTTGCAGACTCGCTCGCGATTCCGTCGCAGAACCGACCGAACCTGGCGTCGCCGGTATCTTCTTCGGGTCCGTGGGATCCGAGGAATCGTTCTTGCCGCTCGGCCCCGGGGTTCGCCGAAAGATCCTGTCCAAAAAATCGACCATATGACTACCTCTACGCAGACTCCCCCATCGCCACGCCGCAATGGGCAAGCCGAACCATGTCGGGATCATGGGATGGCGAAACGGCATCCGCGGGTCGTTTTTCTTACTTGACGATAACGCCACGACGACGCAAAGAATATGGGCCCGCGAAAACCTGTTTGAACTGACCGCGTCGGGCCGCGGCGGCAACTGCCACTCGCGCTCCAAGCAGGACTATGGTTATAGAACAGGAAAACCGGACATTTCCGTTCCGATCACGCTCTCCCTTTCTCGATGCTCCCCTACTGCCGCTCAGTAAATGGCCGTTCGGATCCCTAACAGAACCTCCAGGACGAGTGGTAAGTCACGAACCGAGCGCCCCCTACCCTCGCGTAGGCCTGTTTCTCTGCATCGCATTGCTTCGCTCACCGAAGAATATCGACTTACGTCCAAGCTACGATCGGACTTGCTCCAAGCGATCCCCCTATCGCTCCACCTGGTATTCAAACCTTGGAACGACAGCGATTTGCTCCACAATTTCCGCAGTCCGATTTGACACAAATCGTTCGAACGGGTATCGGACTTCGTGGATTCGCGTAGCGGCTCTATTGGCACCAGGATCGAACCGAATGGCAAGACCGTCCGTCGTAATTCTTCTGCTCGCGACCCTGCCCCTCTCCGCCCAAGCGTCTGGGTTTTTACAGATCGTGCGAGCGAAAAGGGTTCCTCACCCCACCCGTTATTCCTTTCAGCCGAGGCGTCCAGGTCCCAATCTTACGCCCGCGACCGAGAAGGTGCTTCGACAGCGTCAGTCGGAAAGGGCGTGGAAACAAGCCCCCTTGACCGTCCTCAACCATCTGGAGCGAGAATGGCTGGGGACTGGCAACGCGGATTTGGGGGCCTGCGTCGCGGAACTTTGGGGAACGTACGGTTTCGAGAATCGCAAGTCGGATCCGGTCGGCTCAACCCGTGCCTTCTTCAAGGCCGCCACCATCGGCCATGACCTTCTCTGTTTGCAACCAGATTCCCAACCTTCCACCGGCGGAAATGCCCCGGAGCCAGTCACCCTTTACAACGAATCCCTCGCTGCCGTTATTCGCCAAGGTCGTTCGCAGATGGTGATGGCGGACTCTGGGTACTGGACCCTCCCAGAGACCGAGGTAGCCGTCCGCGTTCAGTTCGACCCACGAGTGCTCACGGAACTGGACTGGTCCAACATCGAAGTCGCCGCCGACTACAAATCCGAGGGCTTACAGCGGGAGTTTGAGTCCGGCGTGGGAGTTCCATTGGTCGCGACCTTGATTCGTCCCGAAAACCCGGAAGGTATCCGGAAATACATGCCACCCCGCAGCACCGCGCCCCTGACGGCCGTGCTCCTCCGGGACGAGCAGTCGAAACAAGAATTCTGCTGGACTTTGGATCTCATCGATCCCCTGCGTTTGAAGGAGGTTGAACTAGGTGGATATTCGCGGCGCATGGCCAAGGATCTCACGACCCCGCTTGCCTTTCTCGTGGAAACTAATCCTATTCACAAGTTGAAGATCGGTTTACTCAACGCGGGAGAAACGCCGGATACCGCACTCCTCTTCATGTTCGAGCCCTACCAACGAGGCAAGATTCCGGTCGTGTTCATCCACGGCCTCTATTCGAGCGCGGGATCTTTCGGCGATACGTACAACATCCTTCGCGCCCACCCGTTTCTTCGCGAACATTATCAGTTCTGGTTTTTTCAGTACCCGACCGGCAACCCGTTCCTTTACTCGACGTACCGACTCAGAGACTCCTTGGAGACCGCTCGCGAGGATCTCGATCCAGACCACTCCGATCCAGCTTTCGATCGCTTGATCCTGGTCGGTCACAGCATGGGTGGGATTCTCTCGAAAATGCAGATCCAACGGAGCGGCGAACACTTTTGGAACATGTTCAGCGAACGCCCCTTCGAGGAGTTGCAGGCGGAGCCCAAAGAGAAGGAGCTATTGCGTGAAATCTTTTTCTTCGAACCGCAACATTCCGTCCGGCGAGTCGTTTTCGTCGCGACGCCACACCGGGGCAGCAAGCTTGCTGGCAACGCGGTGGGAAAAATCGGCTCGCGAATGGCGAAACTTTCGGGCGAGTTGACGCAACTCCGACAGGATCTCGTCACGCAAAACGCCAACGGCTTTTTCGATCCCGAGTTTTACAAGGCAAAGCGCCCCCCCACCAGCATCGAGGAACTCGCGCCTCACAGCCAGATCCTCGAGGTGCTTAATCAACTTCCCCTGGAGCCATCGGTGCCCATTCATTCGATCATTGGAAATCTTCGTCGGGGACCGCCCGAAAAGTGGACCGACGGCATCGTGCCGTACGCTAGCGCGCATCTTCCCAACGCGGAAACCGAATGCGTAATTCGCGCCAGCCATTCCTGCGAGAGCCATCCGGAAACGATCCGCGAGATCCACCGGATCTTGCTGGAACACCTGGATCAGACACCTTGGCTCCCCGCCGCCGAAACCCCTGGAAAAAACCTCAAGTAACGGCTTGGCTAAAATCGACCTTTCGCACTTCTCATCGCTTCTCGGCGGGCATATCCGGACCGGAGAGACTCTTGAGAAATTCGATCACCGCCTGGCGTTCCTCCGTCGATAATTGGTCTCCAAAAGTGTGCCCTTGATTGCTCCTGCCGAAGCCGCGCGTGTCATAAATCGCGCGATGATCGATCGCCTTCTTGCTCCGGACATCGGCCTCCGAGGCGGCGGACGCACTTTCCCGATACTCGTCGTCCGTAAGCGACTTGTACACGAGCCCTAAACGGTCCAAATCATACGCGTGCGGGTCTTGGTTATTCCGCGCCCAAATCGACGGCCGTTCCTTGGAATTGAGTACGGCTTCGACGGTGGGGACCGAGCCGTTGTGGAAATAGGGCGCGGACGCCCAAACTCCTACCAGGGGCGGGGCCACGTATCCCGGTTTCTCGGGTACGGTGGCGCGCGGGGATAACTCCGGCTGACTCCGGCGATCAAAAAAGAGCGCCAGCCGATTGATGTTGTCAACGATCGGCTTGAACTTCTTGAGCGTCTCGTTGTACGCTCGATCCGTCTTAACGTCGCGCAACACCTCCGAGTAGCCGTATTTCACCCCCCAGCCACCCGGCTTACTCCAATCTGCCTGGGACTCCAATTTCGTGTAATTGCCGTGACAGGTCTTGCAAGCCACGAAACCATCCGCGTTCGCCGGCCGAATTCGACCATGAAAAAGATTGGCCCCCATTTGCGCCATCGCCGCATTCAAGGATTTTGGATACAGCGGAGATTGCGTCTCGCGCGCGAAGGCGAGTGCCTTGGCCACGGATTGAATGTGTTCCTTCCGAGATTCGTTCGCTTCCGCATGCGCCGTCGTGAAGTTCACCGAGAAATGGGCAGCGTCGTCGATCCCGCCATCGGAATACCAATAGTCGGTCTTTTTGTACTTCATCAACCACCACGCCATCGGATCGACGGTCGGCAACTCGACGGCATTCATCAGCCTGTCGAGATCCGTCTCTTGTTCACTTACCGCGAGCCCCTGGTTCTCTGGATCGGCAAGCTTCGCTCCCAAGCGCCAAACGGCATAGGGTCCAAAGTTATCTCCCCGCGTCCGCGCGAACTGCGTGGCCGTATTCGATCCCCGAATGTTCCCGATCAGCTCTCGAACTTCCTTGCGTTCCCCATCGTTTTTAATCGAATCCACCAAGGACTCGAGTCTGGGCAGAATCTCCTTGGCCCCTTCATGACCAGCCGCTTGATCAATGTGGGGGTTCCCCAAACCCGCGACCACCTGGCCATGGACGACCCCCGCATGGCAGGCAAAACAATTCGTATTCGCCAGCAAGATGCCATTGCGCGTAAACACGCTCGCCTCCAATGGCAAGCCGGGCCGCATGCCCGCGGTACGACCGGGAGGGGAAGGAACGGACCCATTTGCGTAGAACCGCCCCTCGGCCGAGCTGGGGTTGTAGCCGAGGTCCGGCTTGGCCACGGATCGAGCCGCCATCGCGATCATGGCGACGCGAAGCGGCGCGCCCGCATGAAAACACCGGCCGGAGAATATCTCCGCCATCCCCTCGTTGGCCTCTGGGGAATAAGAGTTCGCGTCGAAGCCCAGGTAAGTCAACGGTTCCGTAGCCAATGCCGGCCCCGTCGCCAGCAAGCATCCCGCCGCCAAGACTATGCCAAGGAACACCGGGAGAACGGGGACTTGCCGTCCTGGATACCGGAGGCAAACGGGAACGCGCCGCAGAATACCATCATTAATGTTGCCGCGCGAGCGAGCACGGTCATTCCCCAGGTTCACCACGGCATGAGACCCCATTCTCATTCCTCCCTTTCGGCGGCCAAACGGTGTTGATGGCATTCGCGTAACGTCGGATGGATCGCGCGTTTCCTATCGAAAAACGTTCCCATTCACCTACGCAATGGTACATCCGCTTGCGGATCACGGATTCCCATGTAGCGCAGCATCATGCCGATCATCTCTTCCGTAAGCACTCGAACTTCCGGCCCATCGATGGCGTGCATGAGAACCCGGACCGAGAGAGTGGCGAAAACGGCTTCCATGCAGACTCGAACGCCTTGAACCGGGTCTGGATGTCCCACTTCGTCGGGTCGCGCGAGCACGAGCCCAAGCACCGTTTTTTCGATGAATTGTCCCACCCTGGACCAGTCCTCGCGAAAACGCCGATCCTCGGCGGCCTGTTCGAGAAACGCGCGGAGCAAGCCCTGTCTTGCGCGATAGCTGTCGACGATCGCGGGAAAAGTCTTGCGCAACACGATCGCCAGCGGCACCCCGTTCCATTGGCCCGGTTCCGCCAATTGATCGAAAAGCTGTTGATGCGAGTGCGCGTGCCTCTCGAAAAGCGCTCCCAAGATCGCCTGCTTGTTCTCGAAGCGGGCGTACAAGGAAGTTGGTGCCGCGCGCGCTTCCTGGGCGATTTCCGCAACGGCGATCTCGCGAAACGGACGTTTTCGCATGAGTTTCTCGGTCGCGTCGAGAATCCGCTCCATGGTTTTCTGGCTGCGTGCCTGGACCGCTTGATGGGTCCATCGGGACTGGGCCGGCAACTTCCGTTTCAACGGAATCCCTCGCGACATCGGTAATTGTATTCCCATTACAATTACTACCTCGGGCCCGCGTCGGTTTCAAAACCATTTCCGCAGGTCTCTTGAGACCGTATTGCGCCACGAGACGGAAACTTCACGCCTCTCTTTTGCGCCTGGAACGTGCGTGGGGGACAATTCTTCTCGATTTCGAAAAGGACCACACGCGACAAGTGCGATGCCCCATTGCCGTGGGACTTGCCTCCTTCGAGACAAGCCCGAAAGTCCTGAAAAAAATCTTAATCCCCCCTTCCCTTCTCCACCAGTTCCTAGGACAAAGAAGCTGAGGAAGCTCCATGGCTGGAAACGAAAGGAAGAACGAAATGTCGACGGCGACCATGCAGCGGCGCGCCCTGGATTTTCGCGATTTCGATGCCCTGCTCAACGACATCGCCGAGCTCCAAAAGCGAGGATACCGCCGACTCGGCCAATGGGATCTTTCCCAGATCCTCGAACATGTCGGCCAGGGAATCGAGGCGTGTCTTCATGGCTTTCCCCACCAAGGTTCTTGGTTCATTCGCCGCCTGATTGGACCCATCATTCTTAAATCGATCCTCAAGAAACGCCACATGGACGACGGCATCAAAGTGCCCAAATGGTGGCTTCCCGGTCCCGCGCATGACGAACGTCAATCGGTCGAGCGATTTCGCAAGCAGGTGGAGGATTTCAAAGCCTTCCGAGGCACGCCCAAGCAGCATCCCTTTTTCGGACCGTTGCCCCGTGAGACTTGGGAACAACTCGTTTTGGTGCACGCCGCGCACCACCTCAGCTTCCTGCAACCCAATCCAAGAAAATGAAAATCATCCTCCGATGACGCTCCGATCGCCGCTCGGAAACCAGCATGGGTCATGCCGTTTCCCGGCGATTCAGTGGGACCGAATAGCGTTTTCGTTCGGAATGTTGCCATTAACGATTCGTCGCCCCGATTCCTGAGCTAAATTTGCATACCCTCTCATTAGCAAAGGCGGCACATCCGTTCGCGGCTCTCCCGTACATTCTTCCCGCAATCAACGAACTCTCGCCCACGGGCTCGAACGGACAACTTTGGAACCGAATGGTCGTGCCAATTACCGCTCAGAATCCTTCCAAGGAGATTCTCCGTGCCGAATGAATGCTTGAATCGTCGATCCTTGATCGGAAAGTCGGTCGATGTTTGCGTTCTCGAGATGGAACAGAACCGAAAATTGAATTTCGCTGGGAAACAACGATTTCTTCTGGGCGTCGTGGCGTCCCTCTGTCTGCTGACGGCACCCGTCCATGCCGACTTTCAGCCCATCGCAGGATTTGACCAGCAACTCTTCCCTTCCTACCTGATTGCCACCGCGGCAATGCGGCCCAATCCGACGCCCGACGCCTATCGGCTAGGGGACAGTTTGAGCCTCCTGGGGGTGGAAGTGAAGGCGCCGGCAAAGGACGTCGAAGTGAAAGTCGCCATTGAATGCGATGATTTTTGCGAGAAAAGCACGTTTGCCGGGAAGTTGGCCGAAGCGAACGCGACCTATCGCATCACGCCAAAGATCAAGTTTCGCTACGATCGGCTGGCCCGTTGCAATCAAGCGGCTCCCACGACCGTGACGTTTCGCGTGCAACTGGGGAACGGGCCGGAAGAAGAACAGGTCGTTACTTGCACCATGCGGTCGATCAACGATTGCCCCTTCGCCTTCCGCAAAGGAGACGAAGTCGTCGACGCGAGCTTTGCGTTCGCCGCCTACGTCAACGAGCAACACCCATTCGTGGACAAATTGCTCCGCGAAGCGCTCGACATCGGCGTCGTGAACCGATTCACGGGTTATCAAACGGGAAAACCGGAAGACGTGCTGCTGCAGGCTTACGCGCTCTGGGACCTACTCGTGGCGCGCGACGTGCGCTACAGCAGCATCACCACGACGGCGGCAGTCTCCGACACCGTTTATAGCCAACACGTCCGCCTGATCGAGGAATCGATCAACAACTCGCAAGCTAATTGCGTCGATGGCTCGACGCTTTGGGTATCACTCATGCGAAAGATCGGCATCAATGCATTCCTTGTCGTGACGCCAGATCACTGTTACGCCGGTTTTTTTGCGGACCGCGACCGGAAACTCTGTTTCGCCATCGAGACGACGCTGCTCGGCGAAGCGGTCGATGGCGACGAACTGGAAATCCCGGAATTCTTGGACGCCGCGATCCCCGAGGATCTTCGCGACGAGGACTCCTTCGCGAGCTTTGTCGCATCCCTGGAATTGGGAACCGGGCGTTTGGCGAAAAAAACGGAAACGGACGGGGCGGGAACACCGGCCGAGCGATTGATCGTCGACATCGGCGAGATGCGCAAAGAAGGCGTTCTGCCCATCGCCTTTCAGAACAAGGAGAAATTCGAATGGCTCTCCTTGGCCGACGTTGACGACGATAGCGATGACGAAGCGGAAATGGAAGCCCCGTCCGAGGGCGACGATTCGGATTCCGAGGACACCGATTCATCCGAGGACGACGATACGGATTCCGACGACGAAGACGAGTCCATGAACCGTTGACCCAAAATCGTCTCCCGCCAAGCCGCGACCCGATCAAAACACCGGGCGGGTGAACTCATCCTTCGCTCGCCCGGCTCGCATTATCGACATCGTCGATCGATTGCCAACGACTCACGGTTCCCAGTTGCCGATCGATTTCGTCCATCCTTTATGACATGTCCGCCGCTCTTTTCTGTTTGAAGTTGCAGGCCAACCAACGAGAGGCGACCCGCCGAAAGATTGCACGAGCCTTGAACGTTCCTCTATCTGATCCGCTCGCGCCGGGACCACCAAACGCTGATCGACTTTGGAGGGCGGTTTTTTGGTTTCTGCCGAGACTCGCCGCGGCTATAATGGAGTCACGCTCCAAGTTCCGGAATGCCCCTCCGGGCCAACCTTTGGAGCCGCTTGCGAGTAAACGACCTGCCGCCCCCGCGCGTTGGCATTGACCCAAATGCCCCTTGGTGCGGGCGTACTGCTGTTTGACCCGACGGACGAACTGTAGACTTGAAGAGGCTCGTGTCCATGCACTGGAATCCCTTGTCCTTCGCTTGCCTCGGCATGCTTCTTTTGGCCCACGACGCGATCGGGGAACAAAAATCGCCAAAGATCGAGTTCGCTCGCGACATTCGGCCCATCCTTTCGGACAACTGCTTTAAGTGTCATGGACCGGACGAAAAGACTCGCGAAGCGGGACTTCGGCTCGACACTCGAGAGGGGGCAACCTCACCCCTGGAGTCGGGTCATGCGGCGGTCGTCGTCGGCAAACCCTCGGAGAGCAAGCTCCTCGAGCGACTGACCTCCAGCGATCCCGAGACGGTCATGCCTCCCCCTTCGACCGGAAAAAAGCTATCGGCCCATCAAATCGAGTTGCTCAAGCGATGGATCGAACAGGGAGCGGAATGGAAGGGCCATTGGTCGTTTTATCAAGCAGAAAGGCCCGCGACCCCAGCCGTGAACACGTGGCCTTGGCCGCGCAATCCGATCGACCATTTCATCCTCGAGCGGCTGGAACGGGAAGGAATGCTTCCTTCGCCCGAGGCGGACAAGGAGACGTTAATTCGGCGGGTGACGCTCGATCTGACGGGGCTACCACCAACGATTGAAGAGATCGATCAATTCCTCAAGGACAACTCGCCGGACGCCTATGAGAAAGTCGTCGATCGCCTGCTCGCTTCTCCCCGATACGGCGAGCATCTGGCCCGTTTCTGGCTGGACGCGGCACGTTACGGCGACACGCACGGCCTCCATCTGGACAACGAACGGGTAATCTGGCCGTACCGCGACTGGGTTATCAACGCCTTCAATCAAAACATGCCGTTTGACCAATTCACGATCGAGCAATTGGCCGGGGACTTGTTGCCCAATCCCACACTTTCCCAACGGGTCGCGACCGGCTTCAATCGCTGCAACGTCGACCAGCGAAGAGGGCTCGATCGACGAAAAGTACTACGTTCGCTACGCCGTGGACCGGGTCGAGACGACGTCAACCGTCTTCATGGGTTTGACGCTCGGGTGCGCGGTGTGCCATGACCACAAATATGATCCCATTTCCCAAGGAGTTCTACCAGCTCTTCGCCTTCTTCAACAGTCTGACGGAAAAGGCGATGGATGGAAACGCCAAGGATCCTCCTCCCGTCGTACGTGTCCCACGCCGGAACAAACGAGCATTGGCGAAACTTCACGCTCGAGATCGGGGAGACGCAGGCCAGAACAGGCGCACCGATGCCGACGGTCGATGCCGCACAAACGGCGTAGGAACAGGAAGTGGTCCGGACGGCTGGCGAAGCTCTGGCAGGTCGTGGATCCCCAGGAGTTTCATTCCACGGGCGGGTCATCGCTAAGAAAAGCTCGACGATGGTTCCATCCTCGCCGAAGGCACCAACCCGAACAAGGACGTCTACGAGATTGCCCGCGCGAACGAGAACGCCGGCAACATCCGTGGCGTTTCGGCTCAAGCGGCTGGTCGACGACGCCTTGCCGGCCAAGGGACCAGGCCGCGCCCGGACCGATTCCGAATTTCGTGCTTAGCGAATTCGAGGTCGAAGCCGCGCCAACCAACCCGGACAAATTCGAGCCGTGAAGAATTCAGCCTCGCCCGCGCCGGCCTATTCTCAAACCACCGGCGGCTACCTCGTCGAAAAGGCGATTGACGGCGGCAACATCGATGGAACCAATGGCTGGGCCGTCGATGGTAACGCCAAGCTTACGAAAACCGCACGGCCTACTTCACGTTGCCACCCACCCCTTCGGCTCCGCCGACGGTACACTCCTTCGCATCAAGTTGAGGCATGAATCGCGGTTCGAAAGGCACGCGATCGGCCGTTTTCGGCGTTTCCCACGGATAGGGTTCTCGCGGCGGCCAGAAGCTTTTCGGATCGGGCTCGTCGCCGGGCCATTTAAGGCAGCGAGTGGAGACGAAGCTTACAAAACGGCTTTTGAACCCGGGGATCATCGATCAGAATGCCCTTCGATCCGATGCGAACCTTCGATAACGGCAGCCTTAAATGGGTCGAGAGGAAGGATTTCGCGGACGCCAAACCCAACAATCTGCGCGGTGAGAATGCGGCAACGTATCTCCACCGAACGATCGAAACCGCTTCGCCGAGGCAGATAACCTTGCAGTTTGGCAGTGATGACGCGATCAAAGTTTGGCTGAACGGCAAAGTGATCGTCGATCGAAACGTGCAACGCGGAGTGGAAACGGAGAAAGACACCGTTCACCTGCAATTGAACGCGGGCGTCAATGACCTTCTGGTAAAGGCGGTCAATTACGCCGGCGCTTACGCCTTTTGGTTTAGTGTTCTCAAGGAGGAGTCGGGCGCGGAATGGCTGGAATTGGCGGATGCGTTGACGGCTTCTCCCGAGCAACGAAAGCCGGAACAAACCGCTCGATTGCGGACCTATTTTCGCCAACTTCACGCGCCGGAATGGTCCGCGCTTCAAGCGGAAATTCAACGACTCCGGGGAGAAGAGAAGCAGATCAGCGACCAGATCCCAACCACCCTCGTCATGGAGGACGCGCCTCAGCGAAGGGACGCCTTCGTCCTCATTCGAGGGGAATACGCGAAGAAGGGGGAGAAAGTCGAGCCTAAGGTTCCAGCCGTCTTCCCTCCTCTTCCCGACGGCATGACGCCCAATCGCCTGGCCCTTGCGAAATGGCTCGTCAATCCGGCACATCCGCTGACGGCGAGAGTCGCGGTGAATCGTTATTGGCAACAGTTCTTCGGCACGGGCATCGTCAAAACCACCGAGGATTTCGGCGCACAAGGAGAATGGCCGTCGCATCCGGAACTCTTGGACTGGCTCGCGACGGAGTTCATTAGAAGTGGTTGGGACGTCAAGGCCATGCAACGCCTGATCGCCACGTCGGCGACCTATCGGCAATCCTCGAAAGTTACTCCGGAAATATTTCAGCGGGACGCCGAAAACCGGCTGTTGGCCCGGGGCCCCCGTTTCCGCCTCGATGCCGAAATGATTCGTGACAATGCCTTGTTCACCAGCGGACTTTTGGTCGGCAAAATCGGAAGCTACAGCGTCAAGCCCTACCAGCCCTCCGGCATCTGGGAGGCGGTCGGATACGTGTCGAGCAACACCGCGAACTTTAAGCGGGATTCCGGAGAGGCTCTCTACCGGCGATCGATGTATACCTTTTGGAAACGGACGGCGCCTCCTCCGACCATGCTCATCTTTGACGCCCCCTCCAGGGAATCATGCACCGTGCGGCGTGCGAGGACCAACACCCCGCTTCAGGCGCTCGCCTTGCTCAATGACGAACAATTCGTCGAGACGGCGCGTCATCTGGCGGAACGAGCCATCTCGCAAGGAGGCGCGAGCTTCGCCGATCGGGCGACTTTCGCGTTCCGCATGCTCACCGCCCGCCGGCCGGACGCGGAGGAGCTCTCCGTTCTTGAAAACCTCTACCTCAAATACATCGAACAATATCGATCCGATCCCGACGCCGCGAAGAAACTTCTAAGCGTTGGCGAATCCAAACGAAATGAATCGCTGGACGTGAGCGAACTGGCGGCCTGGACGATGATCGCGAACTTGTTGCTCAATCTCGACGAGACCGTGACCAAAGGTTAGATGAGACCCGTTTCGGTTCCGTTAATGGTTTCGGTTCCGGTTTTTGTTTCGAAACGTGGCGCGTTCGGTGGCTTAAAAAGGGGTGATCTGGCTCGACTGGCCAATCCCGAGAATCAGGACGGACACATGAACCCGATTGCAGAACATCGTGAGCTCGAGACCCGCAGGCTATTCTTCGGCCGATCCGCCTTGGGCTTGGGGACCGTTGCCCTAGGCTCGCTCTTGAATCCGAAGGTTGGACAAGCGGCTCCGAGCGACGAAGGGACGCCCGGCATCCTCGCCAAACTTCATCATCTACCGAGGGCCAAACGGGCCATTTACCTCGTCATGAACGAGGGGCCCTCACAGATGGATATCTTCGACTACAAGCCGAAGATGACCGAAATGTTCGACAAGGATCTGCCGGACTCGATCCGCAACGGCCAACGGATCACCACCATGACCTCCGGCCAGGCTCGGCTTCCCATCGCCCCTTCCATGTTCAAGTTCAAGCAGTACGGCCAAGCGGGCGCGTGGGTAAGTGAACTGCTCCCGTACACCGCCTCCGTCGTCGACGACATGACGATCATCAAGAGCTGCTATACGGAAGCGATCAACCACGATCCGGCCATCACGTATCTGCAAACCGGATCACAACTTCCCGGGCGGCCGAGCCTGGGTGCCTGGCTTTCCTACGGTCTGGGAAGCGAGAACAAGGACCTTCCCTCGTTCGTCGTCATGCAGGCGACCTGGACGGGACGAAAAGAAGCTCAGGCCCTCTACACCCGTCTTTGGGGCGCGGGATTTCTGCCCTCCAAGCACCAGGGAGTCAGTCTCCGGTCCAGCGGCGATCCGGTGCTCTATTTGTCCAACCCCCCCGGCGTCGACGACAAGACCCGTAGACAAATGCTTGACGGTCTCGCCCGCCTCAACCAAAAGCGGTACGAAAGCGTCGGCGATCCCGAAATCCAGGATCGCATTGCCCAATACGAGATGGCCTACCGCATGCAAAGCTCGGTGCCGGAACTCACCAACGTGGGAGGCGAGCCAAAACACGTGCTCGACATGTATGGACCCGAGGTAACCACGCCGGGCACGTTTTCCTCTTGCTGCCTGATGGCGCGGCGATTGATCGAGCGTGGCACGAGGTTCGTCCAGATCTATCACCGCGGTTGGGATCAGCACGGCAGCCTGCCGCATGACCTGCGAAATCAATGCCACGACGTCGACCAGGGATGCGCGGCCTTGCTCACGGACCTGAAGAATCGGGGTCTTCTCGACGACACGCTAGTCATCTGGGGGGGCGAGTTTGGCAGAACTATCTATTGCCAAGGGACGCTCAAACGGGACGACTATGGCCGGGACCATCATCCTCGTTGCTTCACAATGTGGATGGCGGGGGGCGGCATCAAGAGGGGATTGGTTTACGGGGAGACCGACGACTTTAGCTACAACGTCATCGAAAAGCCCGTCCACATCCATGACATTAACGCCACCATCTTGCACTGCCTCGGCGTGGACCACACGCAGTTGACTTATCGGTTCCAAGGTCGCGATTTCCGCCTGACCGACGTTCACGGCAATGTGATCACGGACATCCTGGCGTAGGTCTCGGGTGAACGCGGACACAGAGCAGAATCGAGGGCAAAACTTCACCAGCGGGCGAGAATCCCTCGCTGCGTTTGCAATGGTCCGCGAAAAATCAGTGTTCGAAGCCCGGATGTTTCTTTTGATAATCGCTGAGCGTGGTGGATCCCACTTCATCGGTTTTCTTCTTGGTGTCCGTCTCGGCGTCTTCGAAATACTTGAGGACTGCGGCCTCCCAGGCATCGCCGACCTCGTTGAACTTCGTTTCGGTCATCCCCTTTTTCCCCGTGAACGCGGGAAAGTCCTTGGTCTTGAACCAATTGATGAAGTCCGCAACGTGTTTTGATTCATGGAAACCGACGGTCACGTCGCCATTCTTGATATCGTCGGGCGTGGTCCCCCGGCCGTAGGCGGCGCGCGCCGTCGGCTTCGCGTTGGCTCCGTAGAGAACCTGGATCGTTACCGTCCCTTTAATAAAAGCACTTCCGACGATGTCCGTGACGATATTGTTGTCGTCGAGCATGACCTGCGGATAGCTGTGCTTGATCTTTGACGGGTCCATCTGGCACTTGGCGTTCCATTCCCGGCCGGCCTTGTTGTCCTTGCCGTCCGCCACCAGCTTGACTTCCACGTCGATATCGACGTTGCCCGCCTTTTTGGTGATCTTAAAGCTGGTGGGTTGCGTCGCCGGGGGAGCGTTTGCCGGCGTCTCCTCGATGGTTTTGACGTCCAATTCCTTACTCTGGTCAAAGGGAACGCCGTCTTCGATGAGCCTTTGCTTTTCGTCGGTGCCGGGAATCAGCTTCCTGCCGACCGGGGAATCCGGATGATGAATCGGATCGAGACCGTTCTCGTCCGAGCCCAGGCTCGAGGGGGAACGAAATCGCCCTGGTCCGCCACACCCCAAAGGGGCATTGGGGTTCGCCACGCGACCCGATGAACTCACCCAAGGACTGGAGCTTGTGTTCGGTGAATTATCCTGTTCGTCACCCATCGTTCCTTCCCCCTAACCCGATGATCGCGTGGCCCTCAAAGATACCGCTTCATCCGTGGGGCACGGATGGAGAGTGTACCTTCTGACCAAGTGTAGCCCCAATTTCCGGTCGAAGGCCATGGCGAACGACTCGCAAAACCTGGTTAACCCTCCCTTTGCCGATCAGAAAAGAAACCTCTTGACGGATCCTTTCCGCCTGGTCGGTAATCCCCCGTTGCCTTTTCGTTCTTCAACGTCCCAAAAGGGCGTTCAAACTGCGTGAAAATGGAAAGTGACCACCTCTGGCCGATCAGCTGTTAAGATTGATGGTTGAGGATAGACTTCGCGAATGCGACGGCGTCGATGGCGGGTTAGGCCGGCTCTCGCGCGGAATCTCCGAACTAAAGTTCACTTGGGTCTTCGACGGACCGATGAAGAGGTGGGCAAGTCCGCAAGGAGTTACGGTTGCACGGGCGATTTCCCATGGCCGCCGGTCGGCGGCTGGAACGGAGTCAGTGCGCGAATGAGTAAGCGGTAGCAAAAGCGTCAGAGTTCAAGTGTCGCGAACGGTTAGCGAACGACTGGACTCTTGGGCAAATGTAGGTTCAAACATGAGCGCAGAGCTTCACGCACAGTTTGTCGACTCGCTTCGCGGCCGGGGAGAGGCCCTCGCCATCGGCATGGGATTCACGCTTGGCGAATATCTCGGCACGGATGATCTCCAAGTGGCGGTCGCTGGCGCTCCGATGACGGATCCAGGAAAAGTACCCCAGGGCCTGCCGACGCATGGCCTATTGCTAACGCACGAAGGAGTATTGACGGCTCCGCGAAACGACCCCTTCGCGCTCGGCTGGCTTTTCGACGACAAGCTGGAAAAGCTCGTGAGCGATACCGCGGGCGAGTCCATGCTCGCGGAGAAAATCGATGCCCTCGCGCAGGAATTGGCGGACGTGCTTGCGACCGACAAGTTCAATATCCAACAATCGAGCGGCCTGCCGTCGGAAGATCTCTTCCACGACTATCTGGCGGGGAACCTCCCGCCGAAGATACTTTGGCTGCATTTTCAGGTCTCGGGAATTCCCGACGGTCCAGCCAATCTCTGGCTGGCTCATCCGCTCTGCGTCGTCGAGCGAATGTTCGGCCCCAACCAGGGAATTTTTCCGGGAAGCACGTATTTCACTCAGCCGGCGGTACCGGAAACGCCGGTGTCCGCGACCACGGAGAAACCGATGCAGAGGCAGGACGAGGCAGTTCCCGTCACCCGACCCGCGACCACCGTCTCGTTCGCCCAGGAAAATATTCGCCGACTTTTGCGAACCCCGGTCCCCATCATCGTGACCTTGGCGGAAAAGCGTTTGTCGACCGACAAGCTCATTGAAATTGGCCCGGGTTCGATCATCGAATTCGAACGCCCCTGCGACGAACCACTTCAGCTATCGGTCAACAATCTACCCATTGGTCAGGGAGAGGCGGTCAAGATCGGCGATCATTTCGGCTTGAAGGTCACTTCGATCCTCCCCGCGGAGGAGCGAGTTGCACGTTTGGCCGGAAAGTCCCGATTCTGATAAGAATTTCCACGACCCGTTGCTTCCTCCTCGAGTCCCTTTGCCTCTGGAAGACTCAAAGTATTCCGGCGGGAATCGCGAACTCGGCCTTGGAAACGTGCCCAAGCGAACGCGCGTTTTCCCAGTCTGGGATCGGTAAAGTAAAAAGGGAACGCGTGGATTCACCAAACCATCGGACGCGGCCATGATCGTATTGATCGATAACTACGATTCGTTCACCTACAACCTCGTGCAGCGGCTGGGAGAGATCGATCCCTCCTTGGACATGCGCGTCTTCCGCAACGACCAGATCACCCTGGAGCAGCTCGACGCACTCCGCCCCAGCCACATCATTATCTCGCCCGGTCCCTGCACGCCCGCCGAAGCTGGGATTTCCAAAGAGGTCATCCAAAAGTTCAGCGAACGAATCCCCTTGCTCGGCGTCTGCCTCGGGCACCAATGCATTGGAGAAGTCTTTGGTGGACAGGTCGTGCGGGCCGATCGCATCATGCACGGCAAGACTTCGATGATTCACCACGACGAAAAGGGTGTTTATCGCGGTATCCCCAGCCCCTTTGAAGCAACCAGATATCACAGTCTGATCATCAAAAATGGGACCTTGCCGAACGACTTTGTCGTATCCGCTTGGACTGATGAAGACGAAATCATGGGGGTCCGGCACAAGCGTTTTCCGCTCGAAGGGGTGCAGTACCATCCCGAAAGTTTCTTGACGGATTATGGCCCGAAGATCCTTCGCAACTTTCTCGACCGCTAAGGCCCATGAGGGTAAACCCATGCTCCAGGTTCCAGAGGCATTGGACCTCATTGTTCAACATGCCGGCCGCCAGCCGGTGGTGGAATCTTCCCTGGAAGAGGCTGCGGGGCTGGTATTGGCTCAAGCGGTTGTCGCCGATCTGGACAGCCCGCCTTTCGCCAAAGCGTTGATGGACGGTTTCGCCGTTCGAAACGCTGATCTGCGGAATGGCCAGGCGCGTTTGAGGATCCAGGGGGAAATCCCGGCCGGTGCCCGTGCCGATCGACCGACCGAACCAGGTGGAACCTATCAGATCATGACGGGCGCTCCCTTGCCTGAAGGAGCCGACGCGGTCGTCATGGTCGAGCGAAGCCGGATCGTGGATCCGCAATGGGTGGAACTCGTTGACGACCAATTCCAACCCGGTCAGAACGTCATGCCGCGCGCCCTGGAAATGAAGAAAGGGGAAACCGTACTGGATCCCGGGCACCTTCTCGGCGCCCCAGAGTTGGGTCTGCTTGCCACGGTGGGGTGCAGTCGCCCGAAGGTTTACCGCCGCCCCACCATTGCCGTCCTTTCGACGGGAGATGAATTGGTGCCGCCAAACGTCAAGCCCGGGGAAAGCCAGATCCGCAATTCCAACGAATCCACGCTCCTCGCTTTGGCGAAACGTTCCGGCGCAAACGTCGTCTCCCTGGGCATCGCGCGCGATAACCTGGAAGAGATCACGGAGAAAATCGGTCAAGGTCTGGCCGGTGACATATTGCTGCTGAGCGGTGGCGTGTCCGCGGGAAAACGGGATCTCGTCCCTGGAGCGCTGGCAAGACATGGCGTTGATCAGGTCTTCCATAAGGTCGAATTCAAGCCCGGTAAGCCCGTATGGTTCGGAAAACATGAACGAGGACTGGTGTTTGGCTTGCCCGGCAATCCCGTAAGCGTGCTTGTCTGCTTCGAACTGTTCGTTCGGACCGCGCTCCGTGCCAGACAACAACGACAGGCCCCCTTCCCACCGGAAATCCCGGCGACCCTGGCCGTGGATTTCAAATACCGGAGCCAACGTCTTACCTACCACCCGGCTCAACTGACATTCGCATCTCGCGGCCCGAGCGTGGTGCCGGTGGACTGGCATGGATCGCCGGATCTTCGGGCTCTGGTCGCCGCCAACTCGCTACTTGTCATCCCTCCGCTTGACCATGGCTTATCCAAGGGCACGCCGGTACAAGTACTCCCCTTCTCACGCGAAAGTTGATGCAGACCTGGATAAGACCATTTACCACGGCAGTTCGTTCCAAAACAGCTTCGGACGAAGCCGTGGATCGTCCCATGGACTCTCGGCCATGTTGGATTAAACGAGCTCGGAATTGGTCATTTTATTCGTTGGACAGAGACGAAAAATGCAGCGCAAATCGGCTTAGCATCGCTCTTGAGGAATAGCCCTTCCAACTCCGTTTTGCCACGCTCCAGTTCCATTCGAAAAATCGCGGCCTGATCCTCGTCCGCAACGGCCATCGATTCCGTCTTTTGGCCAACGCGCAATTGGGCGCTGCGAATAGGCAGGGCAAGGCCCGCTGCATATCCCTGGTGATCGGGAGTACTGGCGTCGCGAGGAGTCCAGGGAGGCGCGGCAGAACGGAGGGGAAGTTGCGACTCGGCGGGCCAGCGCCGCAACGCAATCTCGTAAACGCCGGACTCGGACACTTCAATATCCCACACGCCGCGTCTGCGAACGCCTTCGCGAAGCCGATCGATGCTTCCCAGCGCATTTTCGCGCCATTCCGCCGCATTGAGTGTCGTCGTCTTTTGCGCGGGATGACCGACGATTATCCTGGCGCGTTGCCTGGTTTGCGGTTCCACGGCGGACCACCACGCATCGTAGACAGCCCGCATTTTCGCTGCTCTTTCCGGGTGCCGTTCAATCAGATTGTGCTCTTGCCTTGGATCATCCGTGAGATGATAGAGTTCGGGAGCGCCAAACGCTTTGCCCTTGCGGTCGGTCAATAATCGCCAGGGCCCCTGCATGACACAGGTCATGTGAAAGGGCTGTGGCGGACCGTATTGCACGATCAAAGTACGATCGGGAACCGGAACTTCGCCACGAAGCGCGGAAGCAAGGCTTATTCCGTCGCATGGAGGGCCCTTGAGCGGCGCAACTCCGCAGAGATCGAGCAAGGTGGGTAACAGATCTTGAACCTGCGTCAAACCATCGACGTTCCTCGCACCGCCGGGTAAACCGATTCGCCCGCCGGGCCAGCGGACAAAGCATGGAACGCGGTGTCCCCCTTCGGCCAGCCGCGACTTGCCGTCGCGCATGCCGGCATTGTAATGGCCGATGAGCGCGTATCCGCCGTTATCACTGAGAAAGATAACGATCGTATTTTCGCTGAGCCCATGTTCCCGCAGAAAAGCTTCCAGTTTGCCCATGTTGGCGTCTGCGTTGGCAAGCATCGCCAGGTAGCCGATCTGTCCCGGCGACAGATTGGGGAATCGCTTGCCGATGGATCCCCGCAAATCCGCGTTCGCCCACTGCGGTCCATGCACGACGTTCAGCGGCAGGTAGCAAAAAAACGGCTTCTTCGCCTCTTTTTGCTCGGTCATCCAGCGGATTGCCTCATCGAAGAAAATATCGGTGCAATAGCCAATGAACCTCTGCGTGCGTCCCCGGCCGAGTCGGAATACCGGGTCGAAATAGTCGTTGCACCAATGATCAGAGAACGAACCAATCTCCTGCAAGGGAAACCATAGGACGTGCTCAAAACCCCGGTCCTCGGGGCGATGAGGATAATTCTCGCCCAGGTGCCACTTGCCGAACAATCCAGTCGCATAACCCGCAGCCGCGAGATGGGCCGGCAGCATGGGAACATCCCGTCGGACCATCATCCGCGAGCCGGCGACAATGGTGCTGCCATTGCGCATGGCGTCCATGCCCGTCATTAACTGCCCGCGCGTCGGCGAACACATCGGCGCTACGTGAAAGTTGGTCAACCGCACCGACGAATCGTGTAAACCATCGATATTCGGCGTCTCGACAAACGGGCTGCCGTGACAACTCAAATCGCCATAACCCATGTCGTCGATCATGATCAGCACGACGTTTGGAGGTGGGGCCGCCTCCACGTTGCTTGCAATTACGAGCGGCAGCAACGATGCGACGGCAATCATCAGGACATGACGAACCAGCGGTAGCCGTGGAAATGCGGACATACTTCGACTCTTCCATGCCTTGACTTCAGCGACCATTGGATGCGGCCCCCCGGCGACACGACAATTGGCAAACGACCGTGGCCGCGAGGATTTCCCGGCACCGCCGCTTTCCATCCTGAATCCAAACATTTCTCGAGCGCCTCGCGACGAACTTCCTAATTCGACTTCACTACAAGATTCCAGATCTCTCCCGGGTATTGTAATGGATCCTATAGCCCCCTCGAACCAACCATCGGATCCAGGGATAACAACTGCACCCGTCTCGGGCGAAGTGAAAAGCCCACTCAGCGCGCAAGTGGCGTTTCTGCGCCCCGCATTTCCTTTTCCAGCGTTTTCTCCACGCTTTCCAGCCAAGGACAAGATACGGGACACTTCAAACGCGAGAAGAACATGCCCGCAAAACCTCCCAATCCCCCGTGTCTTCCCGTTTGGTGGCATTTTTGATCCACATTCCGGACGGTTAAGCAGGATGGGAATTCACCACTGATGGGGAAACGCTGGTCGGCAAGGTGGAGTCGTGCCGGTTATGCGGGCTACGTCGAAGAAACCGAAAAGTGCGTGCGCACCGATCGACTTGACAACCCCTAGTCAGCCGCTAACTTCAATAATGCAGGTCGCTCCGATTGTATCGTCCGCATTCGCGACCATGGATGAAGAAGCAGGAGGAACAGCATGCAGATCCGCAAATCGATGTTCGCATTGACGGCATTGGGGTTGCTCGGCTGGTCCAACCGATCCGACGCACAAGTCGTGGTCCCGGTTACGTCCTTCTACACGCCTGCGGTAAGCTACTACGCACCCGTGGCAACCGGTGTTGAAGTCGCGCCGAGCGTATCCTTTTACACGGCTCCCGTCGCGACCTCGTTCTACGTGGCACCAACGGTTTCCACGTTCACTGCTCCCATGGTGCCGGCTACGAGTTTCTATGTCCCTGCCGCCACCGTGCCGACGAGTTATTACGTTCCGGCGACATCGTTCTTTTACACGTTCTAGCCACAAGGAGAACGGGCGGCTCAAGGCAAATACCGGGAGAGGTACTTGCCCACGAAAAAACCGAGAGCGGCAATTCACCCGCACTCACCCCGCGACGGATCCGGCAAACGGATGGCGCGGGAACCGAAAAGAGAACGCGGCATCGCCCCTGAAAGAGAGGGGCGGTGCGGAAAACATGAGCTGGGAGGAACGCACCATGAAACGAACGGTTGCTCTAGGACTCTTGGGAATCTGTGCTGCGTCCGCGGAGGCACAGGTTTTTTACTTTACGCCAACGGTTGTCACACCAACAGTCGTCGCGCCTGCCGTCCGATATTACGTTCCATCGTCGACCGCGACGGCATATTACGTGCCATCCACCAGCTATTACGTTCCTGCGACGAGCACTGTCGTGCCCGCTACAAGTTTCTACGTTCCCGCGACGGCTCCCGCAGCCGTGAGTTACTATGTTCCCGCCGCGGCTCCGACAGCCGTCCCCGCGACTCCCGCGACAGCCTCCGTCCCAGCCGTTCAGTTCTATGTCCCCGCGGGCAGTGCCGCACCACAACAAATCGAACGATACTACTTCTACGGGAGTGAGGCGGCCCCGAAAAACCTGCCCGGATCGCCGACGGCAGCAGGTGCCAACGGCGGAACTATCCTCCGCGAATACTATTACTTGCCGCCGGAAAGCCGTGGCTCGGCCCCTTCGCCCACGACGAAAACGGACCCGACGTTGAAAATGCCCGACCCCAATCGCGCGCTGAGTGAAGAGGCCCTCAAAGGGGGCCTCCCTGCGGAAGAGAACAAGCCGCAGCCCAAGCAAGATCCCCCTGCAGGTTCTACGGACGCAACAAAGAGCACCTGAGCGTCTGAGATCTTGCGAAACCCACTGTCAGCCCGGGCGCGCATCAAGACGCCCGCCCAGAAAAGCTAGGAAGCCTAGGCAAATCCATCTCGTAGTATCGATTTTGCCGACCTTGCCGGTTGTCGGTATTTTTCCGTATTCGCGGCCTTTCACCCTTCAGAATCGCACAAATCCACGCCGATAAATTGATCGAGGATTTCGGCGTATTAGCGCTCTGGGACCGCTCACCCCAACGCACATCGACCGAGGTCCATAGGAAGAAAGGACGCTTCGGCGATGAATGACCCGCGTACTCCGAAGATGGCGTGGTTGGGCAAAATGCTCGGCAGTTCCAAGAGCCGAGAAAAGGAATCGGGCACTCGGACCCCAAACCTCGAGTGTCTTGAAGATCGCCTGGTGCTCGCCACCCTGACTTGGCAAGGGGTTTCCGGCAACAACTGGAGCGTCGCTGCCAACTGGGTCGAAAACGCCATCCCCCAAGACGGCGATACCCTGGTGTTCAACTCGAACACCCCTCCCACGTCCTTTCAGAGCATCAACGACATCGCAGGTCTCGATTTGGTCACCATCCAGATCGTCAATGATGGCAGTTCGTCCTTTAGCATCTCCGGCGAAGCTATTACGATCTCGACCTCCATCACCAGGTCGGGATCGGGAAGCGGAACGGACAACCTCGGCTTCAACAGCGTTACGCTCGCCGCGGGAGTCGCTTTGACGAACAACGGCACGTCGATCCTGACCCTATCGGCTCCGATCGACACGAACGGACAGGTCCTCACCGTCAGTGGCACGGGGAATACCAACTTGACGGGCGCGGTGACCGGAACCGGAGGGATCACGAAGTCAGGAACTTCCACTCTCACGCTTTCAGGGAACAATACCTATTCCGGCGCCACGACCTTAAGCGGGGGGACAATCGCCACTCAAGGTTCGGGCATCGGCGACAATTCCGCGGTTTCGATCGCCAACGGCGCGACTTTGGTGCTTAACGCCAATGAGACGATCGGTTCGCTCGCCGGCGTCGCGGGAAGCATCGTCGACCTCAACACCTTCACGCTGTCCGCCGGAGGAAACAACACCTCCACCACATTCGCGGGCGTGCTTTCCGATTCCGGGGCGCTCACCAAGCAGGGTTCGGGCAACATGACGCTGTCCGGAACCAACACCTATACCGGCCAGACAACGGTTTCCGCGGGCACTCTCACGCTTCAAGGTGGAACCGCGATCAATAACGCGGGCGCGGTTTCCGTCTCCAGTGGCGCGACCTTGACGCTCAGCAACAACGAGGAAATCGGCTCACTCGCAGGTTCCTCGGGTAGCACCGTCCAACTCGGCGGCAACCAACTCACGACGGGAAACGACTCGAGTACCTCCTTCGGCGGAGTCATCACGGGAACGGGCTCGGTCGAAAAACGGGGCACGGGAACCTTCACCATCTCCGGAAACAATAACTATTCCGGCGGCACGACGGTAACTGCTGGCGTGCTCGCGGGAACGACGCTTGGCATCCAAGGCAGCATCACCAACAACGCGTCCGTGATTTTCAATCAGTCCGCGAATGGAACCTATTCTGGAGCCATTAGCGGCAGCGGAACCGTGACCAAGCAAGGAACGTCGACAATCACCTTCTCGGGAACGAACACCTATACGGGCGACACGACCGTGAGCGCGGGTACCCTCGCTCTATCGAACGGCAGCGCCCTCGCGGATTCCGGAGCCGTCACCGTCGCCGCCGGCGCGACCTTGCAACTTAATGCCAGTGAATCCATCGGGTCCCTCGCGGGCGTCGCGGGGAGTAGCGTGAATCTGAACGGCAATACGCTCACTACGGGTGGCAACGACTCGAACACCACCTTCGCGGGCAATATTTCCGGGACCGGAGGCTCGCTCGTGAAAGTCGGGACCGGACAATTCGATCTCACGGGCACCAACAGCTATACCGGGGGGACTACGGTCTCCGCAGGAACGCTTCGAGGTAGTTCGGCGAGCCTACAGGGGAATATTCTCAACAATGCTCGACTGGTATTTCGCCAACTCGACCCGGCAGGAGGTACCTATGCGGGCGTGATCAGCGGTACGGGGACCGTGGACAAAGAGGGAGCCAACGCCCTCATCATGACGGGAAACAACCTTTACACGGGACTGACCACCATTACCTTGGGTTCCTTGATCGTTAACGGGCAATTGACCTCGGACGTCGCCGTCAACGGTGGGAGTCTGAGCGGAACCGGGACCATTCTCGGAGCCGTCAACGTTACCGGCGGCACCACGCTTTCTCCCGGATCCCCCGCGACTTCCGCGGGCATTCTAACCACAGGCAACACCACGTTCGTTGCCGGCGCCAATTTCGCCATCAACATCGGCGGCAACACGGTTGGAACCGGCTACGACCGCTTGCAGGTTAACGGGGCCGTCGTTCTCAACAACGCGAATCTCGGCGTCACCGGAGCCGCGGGATTCGTCGCAGCCGTTGGCGCCGAGTTCCAGATCATCAGAAACGACGGCAACGACGTGGTCGTTGGAACCTTCGCGGGGCTCTCCGAAGGTAGCGTCGTCAACGTCGGCAACAATCGATACCAGATCTCCTATGTCGGCGGCGACGGCAACGACGTCGTCTTGACCGCGATCGACAACGCGCCTGCCCCCAAATTCAGCAACGGCGTCCTCTTCATCGAAGGATCCAACGGCGCGGACGCCTTCATTCTCACGCAAACGCTCTACCAAGGATTCAATAACCTCAGCGTCCAAGTCAACGGGATCGTCTACGGCGACTTCGCCGGCGTCACCAAGATCGTCATCGACGCCAAGGGAGGCGACGACCGTATCGCCTACACCAACGAAATCCGTATCGCGACAAGCATCGATGGCGGGGGCGGGATCGACACCTTGGACTTTACCGCCATCCAATCGACGATCACTACCTACATTGGTCCCGGGCTCCGCATCCCGGATTCCGCCGCCCTTTTCACTAGCATCGAGAACATCGCCACCGGCTCCGGCAATGATACGTTCGTGATCGGCTCGGATCCTGGCCAAGACGGAAAACTGAGCGGCGGACGGGGAACCAATACGCTCGACGTCTCGCGCAGCCCCGAACCGGTAAACGTCAACCTGGACGTGGGCAAGGTGGACTACAGGTTGTCGGTCGACCAGATTCAACGGGTATTCATCCCGCTCTTCCAGTACAACACGGTCAATCCGACCTCCGCTTCCTACAGCCCGGCTACCCAGAAGAACTTCCAGCTCTCCTCGCTCGCGGAATCCGAGAAGGAACTCGAGCAAAGCTTCGACTCCACCCCTTCCACTTCGCACAATCCTCGCACCACCTCTTCATCCGAGAAGACTTTGCTGCAGGATTTGATTCGGGTACCGACGACGGACGGAGCCACGGACACAACCGTCACGGACGATACCTCCGTGGACCTGAACGTTGCTTCCAGTGACGGGTCCGACGTGGACGCCGTGTTCGCGGACGAGAACCTGCTCGTCTAAAACCGCCGACGAAGCAACCAGAACACCACCGATCGATTGGTTTGACGGCATCCCAAGCTCCATCCGGCGTAGCCTCGGTACGCAAAGAAATGAGTTCAAGAAATGGAGGCGGGGCCAAGTGCCGATCTCCGCGATGGAGGACACTTGGCCCCGTTATTCTTGGCTTCGGCTCCGTTGCGGGGGGAGGAGAAATCCGAAGCCAACTCCGAATCGTGCCTAAGCCCCTAGGCACATTTCCATGGCCAACCGGACGCGTATTTTTTCATTTTGATACAAAACTTTTTGCATCCGCAGCACCAAAAGACGCAAACCACTGCAATCAAGCACTTTAACGCGAAAAGAACTTCTTGTCCCCTCCCTGCTACCAAGCTGAAATCGGCTTAAAACAACCTCCTACCCAACTCAGATGGGCCCCGAATAGGCTGGCATTGCCAGCCGCCAAGAACGTCCGTTTCGCCCATCCGCTCCTGGTCAACGATGCGAAATTCCCTTCGACATGGATTCGACGGTTGTTTCAAATGGAGCGCGAAGGAGTGGCGCAAAGCCGCACACTCGGGTTAAGCTTGTGATGTCCGCGGCTTGGCCGGACATTATGCCCTCGGCGAGGTTCGATCCTTTGTTCGGCCCCATTTTCCAACGAGAACTACTTCTGGTCGCGCGCCGCAAATGGCTACACGGTTCCCGCGTGTTCTACGGCGGGCTTCTACTCGCTTCGCTCTACGCCGTTTGGAACATCCATTTCTACCCCGGCGGCCCCCCGCCCGATCGAAAGCTGCTCGCGCAGTTTGGTGGCAATGTCTTCACGCTCCTGACCCTTTTGCAGTTCTTCGCGATTTATTTCGGAATGCCTCTCGCCGTCCACCGCGTCATCAACGACGAGCGCGATCACGGGACATTAGATCTACTTCTCGTTTCTCCACTGTCGGACCGGGAAATCATTCTTGGGAAACTGGGAAGCCGAATCCTGGCAGTGTTGTCGATCCTCATCGCGGGCTTTCCCGCGCTGGCAATCATTCTCTTCTTTGGTGGCATCAATCCCCTCGCCGTGATTCTTGTTGCCTTTCTTAGCCTTTTGTGGGCGATATACGTCGGCGCCAAGAGCATCGAAAGCGCGGTCCATGAAAACACCTCGGCGATGGCCCTCGCGCGGAGTTTGCTGCGAACCTTGTTTGTTCTGGTCTGGACGTTGCCGCTTTTGACCTACCTGGCCGCCTCAAGCGATACCCTGGCGGAGGTTACCGCCACCGCCCTCTGGGTAGCGATCGGCGTGCTTCTCTTCTCCGCGACGAATGCGATTGGCACGGCGATTGAACGCTTGCGTTCAACGAACGAGGACGTTCAAGCGAAAGACCCTCTCGCGGGCCCAATCCCACGTGGTCCCGACGCGGATATCGAGCTTTTCCTCTGGTGGGGAGATTTTTTAACACCGCCGAACCAGAAGGCGCTCGTTTACCGCGCGACCCTTGTTCTCGGGATCGGCACGATTTCTTGCGCGTTCGGTCGCGCCGTCTTCTCCACGAACCCATTCACCATGCCCACGGTTCTCTATTTCATCATGCTGGGAACGTTTTTGGGTTGCCTGCTGGCGGCTTCCTCCAATCCCTTGTTCTTAAAGCGGACGGGAATGATCGATCTCATCCTGGCGACGCCCATCTCGACGCGCGATTTCTTTCTGCTTCTTCTTCGGGCTTCCTTTTCCTGGGTGACCAGCATCGCGTCCCTCGCATTCGTCCTGACCTCGTTTCTCGTCTCCGCGAATCCATTGCCGATCCTAGGCTGGTTTGTCCTCACCTTGATTTACGCCGCGTACATTCTGCTGACGGGCTACTTATGCGCGCTCGTCGAAGGTGGAAACCAGCGTCGACTTTGGCCGGCGTACCTGTCGCTGTTAATGCTTCTTTTCCTGCCGTCATGGATCTCAAAAGACTACGCATTGCCCGTCTGCGTCGGCTTAGTTCTGATACTGTTCCTCTTGGCGGCCTGGCAAACTTTGGATCGTCCGTGGACGAAGCCTTCGGCAAACGTCGTCCTGCTCTATTCGTTCACCATCTTCATCTCGGCACATTTGCTGGTGGTTGGCATATGCGCCTTGGTCAACCGTGCGCTCGTACCAACGATCGGAGCTTTGCCGACGCCCCTCGCGTTGCATGATTGGAACGGACTTTCGATACTATTCTGGCTCGACCACGTGAGGAGTGCCGGGGGACTGAATCCTCTTCAAGATGTTCTCTGCTACATAACCAATTTACTGGCCGCCTGGATGACGCTTTGGGGCACGTGGAAGTGGACGGAACGGAACTTCGATTGGCTGACAGGCCGTATCCAGAATCATTCCTCTAGGCCTGATGGCAAACGGGACATGCCCTTTCGATAGCGCTCGATGCCACATCGCCATGGTTCGGGACAAGCCGAAACCATCTGATCCGATAGCGGTCGCAGATCAAAACGAGCTTCCAAACTTCTCTCGACCAAAAAGGTTGGCGATCGCTTCGAGCCGGGTGGCGCACTGCGCACGACAAGACGTAAAGTTCCGGGCCTCTACTGGAAAAAGCCCCACTGGCTGGCGGCGGGTAAAGAAACGGGGGGAGAGGCGATAATCGCCGAATCGTGGATTAGGGGGAGGAAAATCGGGGACCACAAGACGCAGCATCGTCATCCACCGGAATGGTCGGCGGCACGAGTTCCAGATCCCAAGTGGTCCAACCCGTGTCCTTCTTTTTTGCCACCATCGTGACAGCAGGCGTTCCGATTGGAAGAAAAGGGCGTATGCAATCGTCTTCGAGCGAGATGTGGAAAATGCGGCCATCTGGCGTGACCCAACAGGTTCCCTGAATCACCGCTTTCAGACGGTCCAGCTTGCTGATTTCGCATCCCTGGACCTTCTCGGAAACATCCGACAGCAACTGATAGCCATTCATTTCCTTTTCCGCGCGAAACAACTGCCCCGTCGGCATGCGATACATACATCCTTCGTCAAGCATATCCCCACTTCCCCCCTTACATTCAAGCACGATTGGAATCTTGACACGGCAGGTCGTCCTCTCGGCCGTTCGCCGGCCAACAACCCGCCATTCATTACGCACAAGTCATGCCAAGCGATAAAACGCCATCGAATCGAGAGCCGGGCTGGATCAAATTGACAAGGAACAATCATCTTGAGACAAACGAAGCTGATTTTTGGTCGAAATCTGGCACAGTTCCCATGCCTCGGCCATTCGTGGGAATTCCCGGTGTTCCACCTAAGCTGGATTTCCTAGCGGCCACCCCGTTTCTTAGCTCTTTCCGTCAGCCCATGCGAGAATTCGAGCGAGCTTCAAAAACCTGAATCTCGACCAACCCCCTGGACGTGAGTCTCGCCCACCAAGGAGGGGGATTGCACGTCGGCGACCGAGCCGGTTACACTGAGTCGGCCCGTGGAAACCTTCGATTCGAAGCGTCGACTTGGCTGGAGCGTTACCGGTTGTGGTTGCGCGTCAAGCCGAAGGGTCCGTTCATGGTCCCGCCATCGACCTATTGCCCTCGGCCACGAGCGCTCGTCTACGAGCATGAGAATCCGCCTGGCGAAAGATTATCGCCAAAGGAGTACGGGCCCGCGGGGGTCATCGACGGCAGAAATTCCAAGGGTCACGACAAAGGGAACAACATGGAACCAATAGACAGCAAGCGTGAGGGGATTTCGAGGCGAACGGCGGTAAAGGCGGTCGCCGCCGCCGTGGTCGCGGGAAGCGCGCCCCATGTCCACGCGAGCGATAAAGCGGGCTCGAAGAACGCCGTCATCGGCGAGGGCGCCTACACCTACGAATGCCTTCATGGTTGGGGAGAAGTTCCCGAGCATGTTCGCTGGTTCAACACCCATGGCGTCACGGTCGATGAAGCGGGATTGATCTATATCAAGCATCAGTCCGCCGGCCCCACGCCGATGGACACCATCGTGGTCTTCGATCCCGAGGGGAAGTTCGTCCGTTCTTTCGGCAAGGAATACCATCAAGGTGGCCACGGCATCGACGTGCGGAAAGAAGGAGGAGAGGAGTTCCTTTACCTGTCCGACGTCCACCATCGGCAGGTGGTGAAAACCAGTCTCAAGGGGGACGTGGTCTGGAAGAAGAGCTATCCGAAAGAGTCGGGCGTTTACCAGAGGCTCGAACAATACCGTCCGACCAACGTGGCGTTTTCCCCAGACGGCGGTTTCTATATCGGCGACGGTTACGGCTCCAACTACATCCATCAGTACGACAAGGACGCCAAGTGGGTCCGCACCTGGGGAGGAACCGGGGAGGAACCGGGAAAAATGAAAACGCCCCACGGTCTCTGGCTCGACAATCGGCCAGGGCGAGAACCCGCTCTTGTCGTCGCCGACCGCGCCAATGCCCGGCTGCAGTACTTCACCCTCGACGGAAGTTTCCAGGAGATCGTCGACGGCGTCTCGTTCCCCGCCCATTTTGATATTCAAGGGGACGTTCTGTTGGTTCCCGATCTGCACGCCCGGGTTTCCTTGTTCGACCTGAAGAATCAGCCGATCGCTCATCTGGGCTACGATCCCACCTGGACGGAGGAGGTCAAGAAGTTCGAGATTCGCCGCGATCCCAAGCGATGGGTGGCGGGAAAGTTCGTCCACCCTCACGATGCCTGCTTCGACGCGGATGGCAATATCTTCGTCGTCGAATGGGTCGATGCTGGGCGAGTCACCAAACTTCGCAAAGTCACCTGACCGTTTCAAAGATCAATAGCCGCGGAGACCCGCCCTTTCCGCGACGAACACAGGCAATCCGTCGATTCTTTGAGGAACACATGACCCAACCCCGACTAATCACTCCCTTCACGTCGATGTTCGGAATCGACTACCCCGTCGTCTGCGCCCCGATGTTCCTGGTCTCGAACGTGGACCTGGTGGCGGCGGCGTGCCAGGCGGGCGTGATGGCGGCGTTCCCCGCCGTCAACTATCGAACACACGAAGAGTTCGCCAACGCCGTTCGAGAAATCAAGGCGCGCACCGACAAGCCGTTCGGCGTCAATCTCGTCCTCAAATGGAACGATCGGCTGGCCGCCGACATGGAACTGGTGCTCAAAGAGCAAGTCGCCCTCATCATCACGAGTCTCGGCGATCCCACGGGCATCATTCAGGCAACGCGTGGCACTCCCACCCGCGTCTTTAGCGACGTGATCAATCAACGGCATGCGACCAAGGTCTGCCAAGCGGGAGTCGACGGCCTGGTGGCGGTCGCCTACGGCGCCGGCGGGCATGCCGGCCAGATCAGCCCGTTCGTGCTTGGCCCTTGGCTGAAAAAGGAATTTGGCTTGCCCGTGCTCGCCGCGGGCGGCATTGCCGACGGTCGCGGACTCGCTGCCGCGCTCGCCCTGGGTCTCGACGCCGCCTACATGGGTACACGTTTCATCGCGACCCGCGAGGCACCCGCCATGGAAGATTACAAACAGGCGATCGTGGAGTCCCAACCCGAGGACATCGAATACACTGACCGGGTAAGCGGGATTCTCGGAAACTACATTCGAAAAACGCTTCCGCAAGACCTGCAAGCGGGCGCCCGCGCCGAGGGACGCTGGACGCAGATTTGGAGTGCCGGCCAAGGGGTCGGCCTCATCGACGACGTTCCGTCCGTCAAAGAACTCGTCGACCGGATCGTGGAGGAATACGAAGCCGCGAGAACCAGCCTCCCCGCGCTCCGGCCTTGAAAAATCGACGCCCGCGGCCAGGAGTCTCGTACCATGCAAGCCCCTGAAATGGGAAAAGCGTACAGCCAATCAGCGGATTTTCCGCGGAATCAACGACGCCACCCACTCCGCATCGTTCCGTGATTCCCTTCGTTTCCCAGGGTTAAAGGCCGAGCAAGATGGCTTCATTTGACCAGATTTACCGCGTTAAACGGGATGGCGAACGCATCGACGGGGTGTTCCGAATGGCGTTCATCCACAACTGGACCTATTTTCTGACCCCCATCGGGATTTATCGGGACGGAATGGTGGATTGTTGGGGGCTCATGACGTTCGAGGAGTTCAAACAGCAGGTTCGTTCAGGCAGGGTCGTGACCCAGCCACCGCCGAATGCCAAGGTGAGCGTCTCCTTTTTGGCTCAATTCACCGCCACGGACGCATGCTATTGGATTAAACCAGAAGAGTTTATTAAAGAGATTGCCGACGAGATCGAAGGACTCAACGGGAGGCTGACCACAAGGGAAAAGTGCTTCGCCGCGTGGACTGCGTATGAAGCCTCCCCATCGGAAATAACGAAGGACGCACTTCGACTAGCCTACGAAGCGGTTCCGGAGCATAATCGAGTTTTCGTATTGTCCGACCAGGATCGGAAAGACCACCCCATTCGGCAGGTGCTTTATCCTGAGCAATACGACTGAATAACGGGCGTTTACTCAGAGACGGAAAGTTGGCGTCCACGTTCCCTGGCATGAATGCCGCGGCCAAGACCGCGACTCGGCGAAGCCTCATCGAATGGGGCTGAAGGCGTGGGGATGGGAAGCCCCCGGTTCACAGCGCTCGCCACCCTCTCCCTGAGGGAGAGCGATTGAAGGCATGACGTCGTCAAAAGCGACAGGTAAGGCGAAGAAAGGGGTGTTCGTTACGAAATTCACGGACGAGGATCGCATGGTTTGGCATCGAGGTCACTGGGCGACGGCGACTCGGGACAATTCCCCTCATCAATCGGTCGATTTCCGGCGGGTGCCGCCAAAGTACCAGTTGAGGTGCGCCAGGACCTCGAAGTCGTAATCCTTTTCGTTACCTGGCGGGAAGCCGAAGCCGAAGGCCGCCGTCATTTGTTCCGCGATGACCGCGGTCATGCCTACGGTGGCATTGAGGATGTCGTTGTAGGCGACTTGGAATATGCTGCCCGCCGCTCCTCCCATGGGTGTATAGAGATGGCCCGCCGTCGGGCGCCAGGAGACGCAATGACGCCCGATCGTTCTTCCATTAGCGAAAGAAGGCCAAAGCCCAGGTCGGTGTGCAGCACCATCTGGTCTTTATTTTCCGTGGGAATATCGAGCTGTTGAAAGCCCTGCAAATACCAGTTCGATCTGGCAGCGCGATAAGGCCGGCGACGAACGGCATGAAGTAATAGTTGGCGTCCGGCAGTGCTCCAGGGGTTGGCCGCGAATCGGCGCCAAATCCGATCGCCATGCCGGCGGATAATCCCATGGAATCGGTCCGTCGGATCAAGCTCTCGAAGGTCGTCAAAAGCGTCCAAAATCGGTTTCATTGTTCAGATTCTGAAAGCCCTGGAAATAGTTCACGCCTGTCCGAACTGAACGACATGCGATCTTCCCGAAGGCATATTCGGCAAGCCATTGCGGGTGCACGTTGCCGTCCGTGTTGAACGCATCCTGAAATAGTTGTAGCTGTAAAGGAAGCGGGTTCGCGGAAACGGACTGTTGCCGTCGGCGACTCAGCGATTAAGCGTGCGGGCAAAGGCACGTGGATCGGTCCAGCGCCGGCGGTGGCCCAAAAATGAAACCACCTACTTGTCCCTTACATGTTGGGGATAAACGCGATATCCCAGGGATCCCAAGTCGGCTGATTACCGAGATGAAGACCTCCATATTCCGGAGCGACTTCCTCGACGCCAGGATCGTGATCGTCGCTTCGGGAAGTCTACGGAGCTGGCATTTGCCGGACTTGGGCTGGGGCACGCCTTCTTCGGGAGCCTGCTGCATGTGGGAAGCATCGTGACCACTGTATTCCATAGCGGTCATAACCGGCTTGACACCCCGATGCGCGGCGAGACGTGGCACCAAGCCTGCCCACAGACATAGCCAACATCCATGCCCGAGCGTGCGAGCTTCCTCATCATGAGTCACTCCGACCTGCGGTCCAGCTTCCAACCGCCCACCGCGTGCGATCTTCGGATAAACCGATGCCGCGGCGAAAAAAGGTCACTTTTTCGGCGATTTTTTCCGCTGCCCGGAGTGAGAAAATAACGAAGATTTACTCCTTGTTATTCCGAGGATAACGGCGGAGAAAACTTTCACGCCCGTTCCCCGTATTCATTCAAGTCCCGCTATTCCGCACACTTTTCGCCAAAGACTCTATTTCCCCGCGCCGAGGAATCGAAGGCTGAGCACCATGACGCGTGACGGCAATAGCCGCGGCAACATTGGCGATCTGGGCGGACTCGGAAACCGTCCAGCCATCCGCTAAACCACACGCTAAGACTCCCACGAACGTATCCCCTGCCGCTACCGTGTCCACGGCCGAGACGGGTAAGCCCGCGACGGCTTCTAGGGAAGAGGAAGAGAGCGCGACATAGCCTTGCGATCCCAACGTAACGATGACGTTTTTCGAGCCCTGCTTCTGCATCGTCCGTAGGAACTGGGCCGCGGAAGACGCGTCGGTAACGGAAGGATGGTCACCTTCGATCGATTGCGCAAGGAGCGTCGCCTCGTGTTCGTTGACCACCAGCACATCAATGAGCCGAAGCCAATCGGGAGATGCAACGCGCGCGTCAAAAGGGGCAGGATTAAACAGGGTGAACATGCCGGCTCGATGCGCGCGGCGGAGGCCAGCATGGACGGTATCGATCGGCGTTTCCAGCTGCGTGACGAAGACATCCTTTTGTCTGAAAAGGGATTCCGGCAACTGCTCGATGTATTGGGGCGTAATACTGGCATTGGCACCCGGGGCGACGCCGATGAGATTCCGTCCTTGGTCATCCACGAAAATAAGGGCGATGCCGCTGGCTTCTCCTGCCACCACTCGGACGTGATCGACCTCGATTCTCTCGGCGGCAAGCCGTTCCCTCGCTGCCCTGCCGTAATCATCGTCCCCCACCGCCGCGATGAATGAAACACTGGCCCCCGCGCGAACGGCAGCGACCGCTTGGTTGGCCCCCTTGCCTCCCGCAGCCTGATGGAACGAGGAACCAAGGATCGTTTCCCCCGCATTCGGAAGCGTGGACGCTCGCAGGATCAAGTCGGTATTGCTACTGCCCAGAACAACCACTCGCCCCATACTTCCTCGCTTTTTAAGTTTTCCGCAAATGCTCCGCTCGTGGCGACGCCCGGGGCTTGACCACCCTGGCACGCATAAAGGGCGTCCTCGAACCTTTCCCCCATACCACGAACGGTCTCTGGACCAAGGCGGATGAAGAATCGGCACGGGACGGGAGATTCCCGCCATTCGCGCAGCTGAGTGCTGAGTCTAGCTGGAGGAGGGGATGATGTCACGACAAGGAATGGCGGCTTTGAAGAGATACGGCAAACGCCGAATTTGATGGGGTCTGGTCTTACCAGTCGTAGAACGCCCCGACCCCCACCCAATCTTCGCGATCCTGGAAGAACTGGCCGTAGGGAGAGTAGCCGTTGTAGTACTCGAAGGCCAGGCGGGCGGAATTCCGCGTCCTCATAGTCTTCCACTGCCAGCCGACCTGGAGCGTCGTGTTGGCGTAATATTCCTGGTCGGAACGTATGTCGATGTCCAGGGCCGCGAAGGGTTGCCCCTTGATTCCAGTGTCTTGCAGCTTGCTCCATTCGAAGCCGCAATCATAGCGGTCGCGATTCTCGCCAACCACCATGCTGGTCGCGAACGAGTAACCGAACTGGCCGTAGAGGCGGAGTTGATTCCAGAAATATCGGCTGAGACCGAGAACGATCTCGTCGCGAACGTGGGCCGCCTGTCGTCGCCCGGTTCGCTCAATGTATTCATCGCCAAGATGCGTGCTCGTGTGCTCATACGAGAGTTTTGCGGACCAAGGCCCTTTGGCGTAGGTCAACGGCACGCCCACGCGATAATCGGCGGCGGTCAGGAGACGCTGGTCGTTAAATCGCGTGAAAACGGCGGCGAATACGTCGAGCTGAATGCCTTCGCAGTCGTTTTTGACCGGCCCAATCCGCCCCAATCCGAACTCCCCACCAATCGCCGTGTCGATCACGGATTGATTGTTGAGATTCGTGAATTTGCCGTACATCCGCGGCTCGCGCTGGTTGGCGAGCGGAGGTAACCACAAAAGACTGCTGGGAAGCGGCGTGTATACCAGTCGATCGCTCCAAAACAAGCTGCAGGCTTCGGCATCCGAGAAATACTCGACGGGCAAAAGCACCACTTCCTCACCAACCATCACCGGTTCCGGAACTTCTTCCGGACCAAAGGGTTTCGCGAGACGATCGCCGATCGGTTCATTGGGGGTAATAGGAGTCAGGATTTCTTGGTGATTCCGCGATACTGGCGAATAAAATTCCGGCGAGACTCGATTTGGGACCGGGATCAGCCAACGGCGGCTCGGCTGGAACGCTCTGAACCGGCTCCTCGGACGAAATACTGGGCAAGCTCTCGAAGTTCCCGCGGCGGACGGACGGCTCCTTTCCCGTCTTCCCCCGAAACTGGTTCCGCCATGAGTTCCGCACTGTAAAAACCCAAGAGTAAAGCCAGCAGAACCGTGACCATCCGACGAATTGTGCATGCGGGAAGGACAGGGTCGAACTTCCGTCGACGTTTCGAAGAACTCGGTGACGTCATCGTTCGACCTCAACTCCACCAGTGAAAACGTGCGGAACCATGCGCAAGGAGCAACCAAGCGCACCGCCTGAACGTACTATCGACCGCGCCAGGGTAGCTGGAATAGTGAATTTACCGGTTCTGCCGAGACTATCCAAAAGAACGGAAAACGGGGTAGTTTAGACAATATCAGTTTTGCGAACCACGCCGAGTTCTTGGAGCGTTCCACCCGCAGGGGCCTTGAAGGCCTGCGATCGAGGGGACGGTCGGCCATGCGGCTAAAGATTCAATGAGTAAAGCGCGCCGACGCCGGCGGGCGGCAAAAGCATGAGCATTTCAAGCGGTATGCGAAAAACGGGCGGAGGTGATAACCAGCACGTGCACGACTTAATCCTAAGACCGCCAGGACGATGGCAGACATCTTAACTTGCAGCCGCCGTGCCAGCAATCCGGTCATGGTCACGAGCCCCAGGAGCGCGATGTAACTCAAGCGATAGTGCCAAAGGTGCGAACGGGGGTTGGTTTCGTCGAACCAGAGCCAGTATCCCAAGCGTTGGATACAAAGCCCGAGATACCGCCCTGGGTGGCCAAACACGGCTTGGAGGGCAAGGGGCTTAAAGCGATCCATCCGTTCGATTTCACCGGGAAGTCCCTGCAACTCGGCAATAAACGCAGGGGACATGCACGAGTTCACGCTCACCGCTTGCCGTCGAATCGCGGCGGCCGTGTTATTGGCGGCCAGAGGATTCCAAGCCGAGCGCAGCTGACTCGCGGCTTCCTCGACGACCAGCAGCTTGTCGGTGCCTTGAGAAACCTCGTTATTCCCCTGCCAAAGCACGTAGTAGAAACTGTCCTTGATGAAGACAAACCGGCCGTGAACCAAGGCATTCCGCGCGAGCCAGGGGGAAATGCCCAGAAGGATCAGACCCGCGATACACGCCGTCATTCGCCAACCGATGCGGTTCGAAGAACTCCAGAACCGTAAGTAAGCGAGCAAGAGCACGAGCACCAAGCCAAGAATGGGATCGGTGAGAAGACCACCCACGCCCGCCAACGCGAAGAACCCAGCGTGAATTGAAGATCGCGTTTGTGTGAACTTAACCGCCGAAAGAAGAACCAGCGAAAGCCAAAAAAGATTCCAGCCGACTGCCTGGATGTGCAGGCCACTGACAATCAACGGAGGATAAAAAGTCGCCAACAGACCAGTGACCCATGCCGCGCGTTTGGAACCCGTGACACTTTCCGCGAGCCACCACAAAAGAACAACCGTCCAGGCGGAAACGGCAATCTGAACAAAAAGCATGGCCCGCGTCGCCCGCGGTGACTCGATGCCGAACAGGTAATAACATCCCGCGAGCAGACCCGGAACCAGAGGAGCCTCGATGCTCGTCAGAGAGGGCGCATCGATCTGACCAAAGAAATTGAACCGAAACCCCCGCCCCTGCGCCAAGCTTTTGGCGATGCTTGCGTGTTCATGATGGGCGCTCTCGACACCGGTATTGGTCGACGAAAGGAGGTAGAACGCCATGCCGCGAATGGTCAGCGCGAGGAGAAAGAGCATGCCCAAGGGAAGTACCGACCGCCATGACTCGCTGGCAGGAAAACATCCGCCCGTCGAGTCGGCGACGGTGCCTCGCTGGAATTCGGTACTTTTTGAACACGCGAAGGGACTGAACTCCCGGGCAATCGGTCGGCTATTTTTCGGTAAACTTTCCGACCCTTGCTTGGAGGACAGACCCTCCCTCCGATCCAGGTGTTTTTCGTTCTCAATGGCGGCTTCCTTGCCTGGCTGCTTCGGAATGGCTCAGTCAACGAGTCGAGCACCGCGCCAGGCTCTACCGTCGAGTGTGGCCACCGCTACTTAGTGTAATGTCGGGAAGGATTCACGCAAGGCGGATCGCCGACGTTGCTTCCGACGACCAAGGTCAGGTCCACTACCGCTCAGAATAGCAATGTCGGAGCCCGGATCGCTTTACGCCAAGGCCCGCCAAGCGACCGGGTCGGGAAATACGCCATTGCTTTTCCGATGCTCAAGAGGACCTCAAAGCCGCGATTTCCTTTGAGTCGAGGGGGCCAGACTGATATCGTACTTTCGCTTGAAACGTTGAAATCTGGTCAGGGGATAGGGAGCGAAAGGCATGGCGTACTTCCCGGAAGTGAGCAAGATCGAATACGAAGGGCCGGCATCGAACAATCCGTTGGCGTTTCGCCATTACAACCCCGCCGAGATCGTCGAAGGGAAGACGATGAAGGAGCATCTTCGCTTCTCCGTTGCCTATTGGCACACCCTACGCGGCACGGGAGGCGATCCCTTCGGTCCAGGCTGCGCGTTGCGGCCCTGGGAGGACGGAACCGACTCGGTCGAGATGGCGAAGAAGCGGGTTCGGGTTGCCTTCGAGTTCATCGAGAAACTCGGCGCGCCCTATTATTGCTTTCACGACCGGGACGTAGCGCCCGAAGGCGCGACATTGAAAGAAACCAACGCCAATCTCGATGCCGTCGTCGCGGTCCTCAAGGAAGAACAAAAACGGACCGGCATCAAGCTACTGTGGGGAACGGCGAATCTGTTTAGTAACCGCCGATTCATGCACGGCGCTTCCACCAGCCCGAACGCCGACGTCTTTGCCTATGCCGGCGCGCAGGTGAAGAAAGCACTCGAAGTCACCAAGGAACTCGGCGGAGAAAACTACGTCTTCTGGGGCGGTCGCGAAGGTTACTCCACTCTTTACAACACCGACCTCAATCGCGAACTCGACCACCTGGCCAAGTTCTTTCACCTTGCCGTCGAGTACAAGAAGAAGATCGGCTTCACGGGGACATTTCTGGTCGAACCGAAGCCCAAGGAACCGACGAAGCATCAATACGACTATGACGCCGCCGCCGTCGTCGCCTTCCTGCGGACGTACGGCTTGGAAAAAGAGTTTAAGTTAAACATCGAAACCAACCATGCGACGCTCGCCGGCCACACCATGATGCACGAGTTGGCCTACGCCACGTCGCAAAACATGCTTGGCTCGATCGACGCAAACACCGGCGATCTTCTACTCGGCTGGGATACCGATCAATTCCCGACGGACATCTACCTTACCACGCAATGCATGCTGGTGATTCTCGCGCAAGGGGGGTTGGCGCCCGGGGGCGTTAACTTCGATGCCAAGGTTCGCAGGGAAAGCTTCGAGCCCATCGATCTTTTTTACGCCCATATCGGCGGCATGGACGCGTTTGCTCAGGGATTGAAAATCGCCGCTAAGATCCGCGCGGACGGCGTGCTGAAGAACTTTATCGGTAAACGCTACGCCTCCTGGGATTCCGGAATCGGCGCCCAAGTCGAGTCCGGAAAGGCTACGTTCGAAGACCTGGAGCGGTACATTCTCGCGAAGGGGGACGCCGATCCGAATGTCTCCGGCCGGCAGGAACTGCTCGAGAATATCATTAACCGTTATATGGGGTAACGAGGAATCGCGGCGTCCAAGCGTTGATTCCCCTTGCTATCGAGCAGCAGAAAAGCAATGTCATATTCCCGGCCCGGCCGCTGGATGTGCCTTCGAACAAAGCGCGCCGGGTCACGACATTACGATCACTTGGGATAAACGAAACGTCGAGGCAATTAGCCACTACGAATCTCGGAATCCAGCCTTGCAGGCACTGCGTCAAACGTCATCTGAATTCTCGATCTGCATTTCTCGAACGCCGATCCAGAGAAACGAATAACTCGCCATAAGCACGACGTGAAAGACGTCGACCCGCCGAATCAACCCTTCCGTCGGCAGAGAAAGTTGTGGCAGTACAAACGCGACACAGAGCAAGAGAATCAAAGAAACCAGTGATGCGACAGCGGCTCGCGCGCGTCCGCGCCGAAATCCTTCGACAGTCATGGTTGCCAGACTAAGGAGAAGCGTCGTGCCTAAAACAAGGCTCACGACGTCGAAGCTTTTGGCGTCGAAAAAGAGATGGACCAAGGAGACGCCTAAAATCGCGACGGCCGGCGCGGACCAACGGGAACCGGGAATACCTCCGAACACCGCGGCAAAGACCCCCAAACCCATTGCGAAGGTGCCTGGTCCGCGTCCCACCCGGCTCAGAAACTCATGCGTGGGCGCTACCTGCGAATAGCCGGCGAGATTGAAACCTCCCACCAACGCCGCCACCCCCACCCACAAAAAACCGGTGAATAGGAAGTCATTTTGCAGACGCGCGCTTTTCCAAGCGATCCACAGCGCGATCAGGCCGAGCAAAAAATCGAGGGCCCCGGAGAACCATGGCATGTTTCGACTTTACTCCTTCCCTATGAGCCTGTTGAACAATCCAATCGCGTGCGTTCGGTTCACTGTATACAGTGGCCGCGAGCTTGATAGCACCCAATGGCTAGTGGACCGATCGGCAGTAACGCGATTTCTCAACAGGCAGCTAACGGGAATCCGGTGGAACCCCCAGGTTGTAGCAGTTCCAAGTCGGACGGCGTCGTCATGCCAGGATTTCCCGTATCACCGAGCCATGCACGTTGGTCAGACGCCGTCGGATGCCGTTGTGATAAAAGGTGAGCCGCTCGTGGTCGATGCCCAACAAATGTAGAACGGTCGCGTGAAAATCATGCCAGGGGACGCGGTTTTCCATGGCCCGATATCCGAACTCATCGGTTTGGCCATAGGCCAATCCAGGACGCAACCCCGCCCCCGCCATCCACACCGAAAAGCCGTATTGGTTATGGTCGCGGCCCAAACCGACGACATCGGCGGCGGATTGAGTAAACGGCGTTCTGCCGAACTCGGTCGTAAAGAGGACGAGCGTATCCTTCAACATTCCCCGTTGCTTAAGGTCGCGAATCAGACCGGCGACCGGACGGTCAATTCGCACCGCCTCTTGGCCATGATTGGCGATCATGTTTTCGTGCCCATCCCAATTGATCCGGGGATTCCCAAAAGAACCGCCTGAATACAATTGGACGAAACGAACCCCCCTTTCGAGAAGTCGGCGCGCGAGCAGGCAACTTCGACCAAAATCCGCCGATTCCGGCCGATCCATTCCATAGAGGTTCAAGGTCGAGGGGGTTTCGCCCCCCAAGGAGGTCACCTCGGGAACGGTCAACTGCATCTTCGCGGCCATCTCATAACTCTTGATGCGTGCCGAAAAGACGTCGTCCCCGTGCGATTCCAGGTGCCCACGATTGAGACTCGCGATCAAATCTCGCGTCGCCGCCTCCTTGGATTCGTCCATCGGTACCGCGGGGGTCAGATCATCGATGGCCGGTCCTTTCGTGCGGAACACCACCCCCTGATGTCTCGCGGGGAGAAATCCGTTCGTCCAATTGATGGTTCCCCCCGCGGGAAATCCACGGGCATCAGGTATCACGACGAATGCCGGCAATTCGTCCGTCTCCGCGCCCAAGCCGTAAGACAGCCACGACCCGAGAACCGGAAAACCGTTCAAACGAAAACCCGTGTTCTCTTGGAACGTCGCGGGCGTGTGATTGGAGGTCTCGGCGAACATCGACCGAATCACGGTCAACTCGTCGGCAATCTCCGCGATCGAAGGAAAGAGTTCCGAAACCCAAAGCCCACTTTGCCCGCGCTGTTTGAACTCCCAATCATTCTTCCTCAGGAGACCGATTTGACCGAAGAAAACGTCCGGCTTTTCGGATACGGGCATCGGCTTGCCGTGGAATTTGGCCAACGCAGGCTTGTAGTCGAACGAATCGATGTGGCTGAGCGCGCCGCAAAGGCAAATGTGAATCACCCGTTTTGCCTTCGGGGGAAGATGCGGTGGGAGATCGCTCGCCTCGCCGGGAACCGAGGACGCCAAGAGATCGCCGGACTGGAGCATGAGACTCGTGAGAGCAGCACCTCCCAGACCCGTTTTCACCCAGGAAAAAAAGTCTCTTCGGTCCATTGCGGCCTCGGTGGACGGTGGAGGTTTCATTGGAACACCTAGTCGACGTAAAGGAACTCGTTGCTGTTGAAGATGGCCCGCGTGAGGACCGCAAGACCGTGATCGCGAACCACCGCCATCGCGATGTGGTGCTCGTGCTCGGTGGGCAAGCGACCATAGGCCACGAGATACGCGCGTTCGACCTGGGCATCAACGTGTTCCCCGACGTCTTTTCGAACGCGACTCGCAAAAAGATCCGACATTCGTAGCACGAAAGAGCTGTTTTGCAGCGAGAGCGCCTGCTGCGGCGTGGTGGTCACGGCGCGCCGCGGCGTCGTGGTCGAGGGATCGGGGCAATCAAACGCGTCCAGAAGGTTGCTCCTGCCGCCCCGGATCCAGGCGCGGTAAATACTGCGCCTTTGAAACTCTGGGCCGACGGGGTCCGCGGGGACATAGGTATGGGTACCCGATCGGAGGATCTCCTGACAATCGCGAAAACTCGGGCCGCCTCTTTGGAAGTTCAACTCTCCCGCGACGAAAAGGATCGAGTCCCGTAGCGTTTCCGCCTCCAACCGCTGCGGACTCTTCCGCCACAACAGTCGATTGTCCGCGTCTTTTTTCCTCGCCGATTCGTTCAAGGTGGAAGCCTGCTGATAGGTCGCCGACAAGACAATCTCGCGATGCAGTTGCTTTAGGCTCCAGTTTTTTTCGATCAGCCTTTTCGCGAGCCAATCCAATAGCTCGGGGTGCGAGGGTCGGCCACCGTTGAAGCCGAAGTCATTGGGAGTATCCACGATTCCCACGCCAAAATGGTAATGCCATAACCGATTGACGATGACGCGGGCAAACAGCGGATTGTTCTCACTGCTGATCCATTCCGCGAGGGCCCGTCGCCGTTCTCCTTCCGGCGCGTTGTCGGCCAGGCCGAAGTCCGATCGTACGCCACGAAGTGATGAAATGCCTCCCGCGACGACCAACGCGGCAGGGCTGCGGGTGTCTCCCCGGAGGAGCACGTGCGTCGGACCGGGCTGTTGCGGAAGCACGCCGTAACAAAGGCGCCTAGGCGGGGACTTTTGCAGGTCGTCCAAGCGGCGAATTTCCTCCTGAATGCGCGACCGCTCCAGAGCAGACTCCTTGGACAGGCGGGCGATGATCCGCGCCTCACGGATGGAAGGTGCAACGGTTCGCGCCGACGCCGCGATCTCTTCCGCGGTGAGCGCGCGGTCGTACAACCGGGCCAGTTCAATCGCGCCAGCCAGCATCTTGTTTCCGCCCGGCGGGCCATGCCGCATGCCGAACACCACCTGTGTATCCCCCGCCTTGAACAACGCGGGACCACCCGTCCGGTAGCTCTTGCCATAGGGCTGTCCGTCCCGGTACGCGGTGACGACGCCATCCTCCCCGTAGACGATGGCGACGTGCACGGTCTTGCCGTCGGCTTCGCGTTCCATGGGCCCGGAGCAACTTTGCGTCCGATGGAAGTTATCGCTTCCCGCCATCCACTGGCCGGGTTCCCGTTCGGCGAAAACGATCCCATCGAAAACTCCACCCCCCATCGTTTGAATGCTCATGGCTCCGCCACCGGACTGCTGCAATCGCGCCAGCGAGACGAACACTTCGAGTGTCTTCGCGTACAAGTTGGTGGCCAGGGGTTGAGTCAACACGTAGGAGTCACGACCGTCGAGGACCAACTTGCCATCCTTGAGTGCCGCATTCCCTTGGGGAGTTCCATGGAGCTCGCCAATACCATCCCGATAGTCCTTGTCAAAACTCCATTCGGCAATGGGGGCCGGCGGGGCGGGAGACGGAGGATCCTTGTCTTTGGTGCCCTGCTCGGCCAGTAACTGTTTTCGAACCGGCGCGTCGATCGCCTCCAAGGCTGCCCGTAATCCCCCTTTTCGAACCTGCGCCAAGGTCACGGCTTTCGCGTAGTCCACTTTCTCTTGCGTGGAGGTGATCTCCTTCTCTCCATGTCTCACCCCTCCCAAGGCGGCCGTCAGTCGGTAATATTCTTCCTGCAGGATCGGATCGAACTTGTGATCGTGGCACCGAGCACAGTTCACGGTCAAGCCAAGGAACGTCTGCCCCACGGTCGCGACGATGTCTTCCAATTCGTCTTGTCGAACCACCGCCTTCATGGCGTCACTTTGCTGCTTTTGGCCGGCCGTGTCGTACGCGCCCGCCGTAAGAAATCCGGTTGCCACGACCCCCTTCGGATCCTCGGGAAACAACACGTCTCCGGCAACCTGCCTGCGGACGAATTCGTCATAGGGCATGTCTTGATGGAACGCGTCAATGACCCAATCGCGATAAGGCCAAGCATTCGCCCGGGGCTCGTCGTATTCAAAGCCGTTACTCTCGCCGAATCGGGCAAGATCCAGCCAATGCCGAGCCCACCGTTCCCCATACGCCGGCGAAGCCAGTAACCGATCCACCAGCTTCGCGTACGCGCGGGGATCATTGTTATTGCAAAACTGTTCGACCTCTTCCGGCGTGGGCGGCAAACCGGTTAAATCCAAGGTAATTCGCCGTAGGAGCGTCCGGCGGTCCGCGGGAGGAGAAGGAGATAGTCCGTTTGCTTCCAACGTCGCGAGAATAAACCGATCGATCGGCTGAAGGCCAGGCCTCGTCGCGAACTCTGGGAGGTTCCACGGAGCGGATCGGCTGCAACGACCACCAATCTTTTCCCGCCGAACGTCACTGGAGAAAGCGAAAACATCGATCGGAGAAGTCCCCCAGACGGCGCCATTCTGAATCCAATCGACGAGGATCTTCTTCTCGGATTCCGTGAGCGGCTTTTTAGGGGGCATCTGATCCCCCTCCACCATTTGCCAGAGGAGGCTCTCATCCGGTTTACCTGGAACGACGGGGCCACCCTCCGCGAGGACCTTCTCCTTCCGCGTGAGATCCAGTTCACCCTTGAGATCGGAAGCGTTGTGGCAGCCGAGACATCGACGCGCGAGCAACGGGGCTACTTGGCCATCAAATCGCTCGACCGCCGATGGGTCCCCCGCAAGGCAGGGAATGCAAAGCACGAACGCACATAAAACAAAGAAGAAGAACGGCAATGGGAAGTGGGAATTCCATCGTGGCATGTGTCAGTGTCCCGACCAGGGTTCCTCTTGCCGCTCGGAAAATCAATGCCGTGGCTCGGTGCCAATTCACGGATGACGGGCATGTCGGCTAGCACCAAGGCCCACCAGGCGACCGGGCTGGAGAATAAGGCGTTACTCTTTCGAAGCTCAATCGACGAAGAACGATACTAACCTTGGTCCTCGAAAATATCAAACTCGGCACAATGGCCTGAGGCGACAGTGAAGCGACCCATGGCCGAGCAAAGAAAGGCGTTGGAACCACGCTTTGTATTACGACCGTCGGCTGGTAACCTACGGCTGCGGATCTCGCGGTCATTCCAGGACCAGGCGGAAGGATGAAAAAGGGATCGATGACGAAACGCCGAAACGCTTCCTCCACGCCGCGAGCCTCATCGCCGACGTTCGCCCCCCCTCCATTGCCTTCGTTCCTCGGTCCCCTTCTCGCCTATCTGAGTCTTCTACTCGTGGTCGCCGTCGTGCATGCGCCGGTTTTGCTCGGGGACCTGTTGCTTTGGGACGATAGCATCAACGTCACCGCCAATCCCTTTCTCCACCCCCCCTCCTGGGAGCACTTCGTTGCCTTGTGGCGCGAGCCGTACGCCGGCCTCTACGTGCCGGTCACCTACTCCTTTTTGATGTTTGAAACCTACGTCGCCAACGAGGTATCCACGTCGACGGCGGCTCCCGGCCAGACGGCGTTCATTTACCATCTCGGCAATCTCGTTCTTCATCTGCTCAACGTCACCTTGGTCTACGGACTTAGCCGGCGCATCGCGGGCCGATGGTCGGGTGGCCTGGTCGCCGGTCTGTGGTTTGGCCTACACCCTCTTCAGTGTGAACCGGTGGCGTGGGTCACGGAAACTAAAGCCTTGCTCAGTGGATTCTTCTCTCTGACGGCGATTCTGCTGTTTCTACCCTTGGTGGATTCCCAAAGTGAATCCGAGAACTCCCCGAGCGCCCGCGCGGTGGTCCGATACGTACTTGCAAGCGTACTCTTTGTCCTTGCGCTTCTTGCCAAGCCAACGGCTGTTTCCGTTCCGATCATTGCCGGCATTTGCGCGGGTTGGGTAAACGCTCTTCATTGGCGTCGCATTTGTTGGATGCTTGTTCCATGGCTGGGGATCGCGGCCGCGTTAGTTGCCTTCACGTCGTCCATGCAAGCAACGCCGGCGACTGCCACCCTGCCGATCTGGTCCCGTCCCTTGATCGCCGGGGACGCCTTGACCTTTTATCTCTGGAAGCTCGTCGCCCCATTCCCCTTGACATTCGACTATGGCAAAACGCCGAGCGTCGTGCTGACGGGATGGTTCGCATACGTCGCGTGGTTAGTCCCCTTGTTCTTGGCTGTTTTGCTGGCAAACGCGAAGGCGTGGCGCGTCTGGCTGTTCCCCTTTGCCATTTTCGTGGCGGGGCTATTGCCATCGCTCGGCTTGATTCCCTTCACTTTTCAGACCTTTTCCACGGTCGCGGATCGATACGTTTACCTCGCTATGCTGGGACCGTCCCTAGCAGTGGGGTATTGGTGGACGAAACGAGGCACGAAAACGGGGGCCTTGGCGCTGGCGGCGGTGTTCTTGGTCTTTTCCGTCTTGAGCCACCGGCAGGCGAAGGTTTGGCGAGACGACATTTCGCTGAACCAGCAAGGAATTGCCGTGAACCCGCGCAGCCGGGCCGCTCACAATAATCTTGCCGCCGCCTTGCTCGCGCGAAACCAAGGTGGGTTAGCGATCGAACATTATCAGGCCGTTTTCGAACTGGCGAACAACCCCCGGATTCAAGCAGAAGCGCTCGTGGGCATGGGACACGCGTTGACGCAGTCCAATCAGCGGGACCAGGCGATCGAAAAATACGATGAAGCCATTCGATCGGCGCCGGACTTTTACCCCGCTCGATTGGCCAAGGGAAGCGCGCTCCTTGGCTTGGGCAAGGCGGAACTTGCAAAAGCAGAGTTCGAAGCGGCCCTGAGAATCGAACCCAAACTCGTCGAAGGGCATTACAACCTGGCCTTGACCTTGGACGCGATGGGCAAGCCGGAAGAGTCGTCAAGGGAACTGGAAGTATCCCTCGCCCTGCGACCCGACCACGCGCCGAGCCTGATCGCGATGGGGAATCGGAAGTACCGCGCCGCCGATTATCCCGACGCCGCCAAGTTTTTTCGCGATGCTTTACTTCACGATCCACGGAACGCCATCATCCATTTCAACCTCGCAAACACACTGGTTCGACTCGGTGACCGGCCGAACGCGATGGCTCATTTTCAAGAGACCCTTCGGCTTAATCCTCGCATGGACGCGGCCCGGCGAAACCTGGAGATTCTCCAAAGGTCACGTGATTGAATTCTCTTGGCCGATCGCGAGTCTCCAATTGCCGCGCGGCTAGGAGAGGATCGGGTGAAACGGGAATGCTCCTCATTCGTCCTTGACATGGCTTGTTAAGAAAATGTACAGTTCCGAAGGTTTTGCTGCGCACCGGCAAAGGAAAGTTCTTGATCCGCGTCGCCCGAACGAGGTTAAGTCCGGCCTCGATGATCCGAAAAAGGTCATTCCAAAACCGCGGCGAGGCCCGAGTTTCGAACGCCTATCGGAAGGCAGGCGAGGCCGCTTCGTCTTGGTCGCGCCTCCGGATTCGTGCGTTCGACTGGTGGTAAACTCGGATCGTGACTCTTCACTCGCTTAAAGTGATGCAATGCGACACTTGACGATCAGCATTTTCGCGTACAACGATGCCGAGTCCCTGGAGCCCCTGGTCCGAGAGATCGTCGACGCCGCCACTCAGGTCACGGATGATTTTGGCATTCTGATCATCGATGACGGGAGCAAGGATGAAACGCTCGCCATCGCCAGAAAACTCGCGAAAGCGGACTCGCGAATCGAGGTGCTGCCGCATCCCGTGAACCTGGGTTTTGGCCCCACGCTGCGCGACGCGTGCATCCATCCCAACAGTGAATGGGTACTCCTGCTTCCCGGCGACGGGCAGGTTCCACCGCGGGAACTGCTGAAACTGTATCCGTTGACCAAGGATCACCAATACATTCTCGGGTACCGGCAACTTCGCCAAGATCCGTGGTATAGAAGCGTCAATTCCTGGGTTTACAATCGCCTGGTCCGGATGCTTGCCGGACGAATGATTCACGACGTGAACAGTTCCGCGTTGATCAACCGCAAGGTCATCGCTCATGTAAAATTTCGCGCGAACAGCGCGTTCATTCACGCCGAGCTACTGCTCGAATCCCTGCGGCATGGCGCCTCGTTCGCCGAAGTGCGGATCGACCATCGCCAGCGCCAGTTCGGCATGGCCTCGGGGAGTAAGTTCAGCGTGATCTTGGCGACGATGCGCGACCTCATGAAATACTGGATTCGCCGCGGGCCCGTTCCGTTTCCCGTCGAGCCTTGGCATCCGGACCATTTCGTCGCGCCCGACGAATCCAAATCCCAATGGAAGCCATAGCCAAGCTTAGACCGCCAATCCAAGCAATCGGAAGCCAAGCCGGACTCTCTTCCCGAGTCGTCGTGGAATCCTTCCTTGCTCGAGGGACGGGGGGAATCTTCCAATCCTTGTCCACCCCCATCAGGACATAGCCGATCATCATTTCGTTGTTCGTCTGGTCTCCCCAAACAACGGTCGCGTTCGGATCGGGATTGCCCAGATTGTCCTCGGAATTGTCGAAATGAGCGACGCAACGGAGCATCGCCCCCTTGGGGACCGGCTTGGGGCGCGAGAGAACGTAACTGTTCTGCAAGTAAAAGTCGAACCGAGGCACATCGAGCAGTATCTCGTGAGAACCGTCCGGGTAGAACAACTCGTACTTGAACGTCTTGCCCCGCAGATGCATGTGCGGGATGAGCGAGTGAAGCATCGCATTGTCCGTGAATTCGTAAATGGCGTCCACGCGATAGTCGGGCACCTTGGGGGGAATCTGGAACGTCACGTTCAAACAGAGCGTCGTCACGATCTTCGTCCGTACCTCGTCCGGCTTGGCGAAGGTGACTCCCATGTAGCTCAGATCCTCTTGTTCACGGCCGTTGGCGGTGTAGTGCATTTGGAAAACGAACTTCGCGCCCGCCGGAACGTAATAGGCCATTCCCGGCGGAAAGGGAACCGTTCGAAATCCTGGCGCGTACCCTTGAATCAGGTGGTTCGTCAAGTCGTCTCGATCGTAGGTGTCCGCCATCTCCGGCATCAGCACGAAGACGTTAATGTGGTGCACCACCGACGGATTTCCAGGCCTGCACTCGACCGCCTGAATCCATTTCCCTTCCGTGAATTTGGGGTCAACCGTGTAGTAGACGTACTCGATGACTCCTTCCGCCGGTACCAAGAATGGCTTGTCACTCATGGGAAAAACTTGATCCGGCTCGGGGATCTGCCAACCCGAGGGAAATGCGCGAGGCGGCAGCAACTGGGCTTTGTCTCCTTCCGGCCCCCCTTCTTTGACCCACTGAATGATCAACTGTTTTTCTTCATCGGTGAGCCTGGTGTTGTTCGCGAATTCCCCGTACCGCGGATCGGCGTGCCATGGGGGCATGCGCTCTTGTTCCACCACTTCGCGGATCATGTCTCCCCAGCCTACCGTGTCTTCGTGGTTCACGAGCGAAAACGGACCGATCTCGCCGGGTCGATGGCAGGATTGACAATGGGTTTGAAAGATCTTCGCGATCTCTCCGGACCAGGTGACGGTCGCATCCCCCTTCGGTTGCTTGGTCCGACCGATGATACAGCCGACCGCCGTCGTCCGCGGTTGTCTCACCGGCCGATCGGCGAGAAGGTCTTCGATGGCGTCCGACAACTCTTGTTTCGTTGCCGCATTGCGAAATACACCGATGCCGTACTGATCGTCAATGCGACCCCGGTAACGGACTCGTCGCGCCGCGTCCAAGACAAAAATCTCCGGCGTGCGTTCGGCGGCAAGACGATCCGCGACGACGTTTCCCGTATCCTTGAGCACGGGAAAATGGATTTGATGAAGTCGAACGTAATGCGCGATCTCGGCGAGAGAATCTTGACTGTTCGAGTCAATTCCCACGAACTCGACACCGCGCGATCGATACCGATTGGCGAGCGCGTTCAACTTCGGCGCGTAGAGCTTTGCAAGAGGGCATTCCGTGCCGAGGAACGCAAGGACGACGACACGTTGGCCAAATCCAGAAAGAGTGAATTCTTTTCCTTCGGCGTCAGGCAGCACGAAATCTTCGACAGGATCCAGCGGCAGATTGGCCGTCGGCGAATCGTCGACGAAAGCGAGAGAGGGTAACGTTCCCAAACTCGTCGACAGAAGCGCGATCAGAAGAATTAAGTCGCGCCAACTTGGGCGAGTGCCGACCTGGCGTGAAGTTCGTTCGATGCGGAAACTTTGGAAAAACAATAGTCCACCCACCGCGGGCGAATCCGACGATGGATTGCCCCAAGGAAGCCACGCATCCCGCGGATCGATCACCCCAAGTCTCTACGATTGTAACGTCTAATCGGTCTCCGGAAAACAACATCTGCACCGTTCCATGGAACCTTCAGATTCTTTGCAGCACGGCATCGGCGAACCGCATGGGGGCACCGGCATCGTATTTGAAAAATAACGCGGGTTCGACCAACTCCAATTCCATTACCATGAATTGCCCATCTCGAATGACGCCATCCACCCGTGCGTAAAGCCAGGGATTAGGAATGAGATCAACGACGCAGGCCTGATCGAGTAGCCATTGAGGTGGCACGGCGGCTTCCTGAGAACCGCCGTGCTCCTCTTGCACGCGAAAATCCCGCACATGAGGCCGCTTAAGCACTGCGTGACTGAACTCTCCTTCTAGAAACACCAGCGACCATTCCCCACTGGACCCGATCTCGGCGAGGTACTCCTGTAGGAAATAGTCCTTCGCGGGTGGGAGGGGACCGGTCATGGCACGTCCGTCCGGCGTTCGCAAGGAGCCGTCCTCTCTGACCAGAAAAACTCCCTTGGCGGAATGACCGATCCGGGGCTTGGCGACCGCTTGTTTCCATCCCAGGTGCCACAGCGTCGCCGTTAAGTCCGATGGCCAACGGTCCCCCAGCCAGACCGTTTCTGGAATCGCGATCCCACCCGCGGACAAATCCTTGAGGTAGTCCTTCCGGAGGTTCGAACGAACGACACCGACGGGGTTCCACAAAGGTACCCGTGCCGCTTCCATGCAGTCGAGCCAGTTCGAGAACTCCTCGAAATGATCGGAATAATCCCAGGTCGAGCGGAGTACGATTGCGGCGTATCGCGACCACTCGACGAGTGGGTCGTTCCAGACCGTGGCTTCCACTTCGACGCCGCGCGCTTGCAGGGCAGGGATTGCCAGCCGATCGTCCTCGGAGAGTCGCTTCAACCCCGCGTACGTCACGAAGGCGATTTTCTTCAAGCTATTCCCTCCTTGAATTCCGCTTCCTTAGTCGCGAAGATGTTCCCCACCGTGCGGGATCCTAACGTTCCGTCCCACTCCTGGAAAATCGGCCGATGCTCCTGACGAACTCTTGGCTGTTCTCCATCGTGTTCATTGGATTCACCGTGCCTGAATCCACGCCGGAACCGAAGGTTCTGGACGATCGCTTGATCCTGGAAAAGATTGCGGAACAACCGCGGATCGTGACGCCCACGGGTATCGCCGTCGATTCCATGGGCAACGTCTTGGTGATTGAAAGTCATACGCACTTTCGCCCCGATGACTACACGGGCCCCGCCGCCGATCGAGTCCTCCGATTCTCGCCCCCTCCGGGAAACGTCGATACGTGGAATGTCAACGTGTACTTCGAGGGAACGCGACATACCATGAACCTCGGCGTTCATCCCAATGGAACCGTCTACGTCGCCACCCGGCGTGAAGTCTTCGCGCTTCGCGACGCGGACAAGGACGGCAAAGCCGATCAACGAGAGCCGATCGCGACCCTGAAATCGCCGGGCGACTATCCCCACAACGGCCTTTCCGGTTTCGCGTTCGCGGCCAACGGGGATGTTTACTTCGGACTGGGCGAGAACCTGGGCGCGGACTACTCGCTCGAAGGTAGAGATGGAACCACGCTCAAAGGTGGCGGCGAGGGAGGAAGCATCTATCGCTGCCGTCCCGACGGCACGGGCTTGACGCGAATCGCGACCGGATTTTGGAACCCGTTCCATCTTTGCTTCGATTCCTTCGGGCGACTGTTCGCCGTCGATAATGACCCCGATTCTCGCCCTCCCTGCCGACTGTTGCACATCGCGCCTGGCGGCGATTATGGCTACCGCTTCCGCAATGGACGCAAGGGGCTTCATCCATTTACCGCCTGGAACGGAGAGCTGCCCGGCACCCTTCCTATGGTTGCCGGTACCGGCGAAGCTCCCTCGGGGGTACTCGCATACGAGTCCGACAATCTCCCCAGCGAATATCGCGGCGCGCTCTTTGGCACGTCATGGGGGGATCACCGCATCGAGGTATTCCATTTACAGCCACGCGGCGCGTCGTTCGAATCCATTGCCAAGCCACTCGTCCAAGGGGGCGAAAACTTCCGCCCTGTGGGAATTGTTCAGGCTCCGGACGGCAGCCTCTTCATCAGCGACTGGGTCGATAAATCCTACACGCTTCACGGCCTGGGAAGACTTTGGCGACTGCGATCCAAGAATTCAATTCCCCGGTTACTCCCCGCGGATCCCACCGAATCGATTGGCCATGCCGACGAACGAGTACGCAGAGAAGCTGCCCTAGCCATTTTCGATCAGGGACCGGAGGGAATCGAAACGCTCGTGTCGATCGCGACGACGCACGAGAACCCGCGCGCCCGCGCTCAAGCATTGACCTTTCTTTGCCTTCGAAACGCGGTTCCCGCCGGAGTGGCGGAAAAGCTTCTCGCCGACTCGTCCGTGGAGGTCGCCTCCCTTGCCGCAGAATGGCTCGATCAACGATGGATCGAGTCGGCGGCAAGAACACGAAACCCCGACTCTCCCCTGCTCCAGGCCGCGTTGCTCCGCCGACTCGGCACGCCCGCCGACGAGGACTTGCTGCTAACGGCGATTCACGACGCCGATCCGTTTCTTCGCCAGGCAGCGCGGGAAGGCATCCAACAATCACTTCCCAAAGCCAGACAATTTGAACTCGCGAAATCCAAGGATCCAGCCGTTCGGCTGGCGATTCTTCTGGTCCAGCGGTATCAGGATGACGAACCAGCCCGCGGACTCCTCCCAGCCTTTCTTGCGGACCCTGATTTGGATATCCGGTTCGCCGCCGTCGAATGGGTCTCCAATTCCCACCTCGTGGCTCATCGGGGAAAAATCGAGAAGATGTTGCAAGAGCGGACAACTTCAAGGGCACTATTCGCGGCAGGCCTTGCCGCTCTTTCAAGACTCGACCGACATCCCGCGGGACTGGCTTCCGACGTTCCTGGCGAAGAATACGTGGCCGAGCGGTTGCTCGACAAGAACCTTTCCTCGAGCGGACAAGCCAACGTGCTTCGCATGTTGCGCCCGGATCATCCCACATTGACCCTCGAACGGCTCCAGACCATGCTTCAGTCCGAGGATAAGGATCTCGTCCGGGAAGCCGTTCTCACGCTACGCGATTCGCCGCATGCCGAACGTCGGCAACTCTTGAGACAACTCGCCAAGAACGAAAGCTTACCCACGAATCTCCGGGTGGAGGCGGTCGTCGGACTTGATCCGGATTGGGACCGCGAAACGCGTGACCTGCTCATGAACCTCGCGCGGGATGACGCGCCAGACCTAAGAGAGGAAGCGCTTCGTTCACTTCGTGGATATCAACTGTCGGATCGAGAACGCGCGGAACTTACAAAAAGTCTTTCCGATCGAACGCGGGAACTCTTGCAACGAGAAAACGTCAGTTCCGACGATCGGTCGGTCTCGACGGATACCATCGACACCTGGCTGAAAAGGCTCGATGGTCCCGCGAACAGCGAAGCGGGAGAGCGCCTCTTTCACCATCCCAAGGGCCCCGGCTGTTACCGCTGCCACGCGTTCGAAGGCCGAGGGGGAAACGTTGGCCCGGATCTTTCGACCCTAGCTACCGGCATGGACCGCAGGCGGCTCGTGGAATCCATATTAAAGCCAAGCCTGGAAGTGGCGCCTCGTTTCGTTCCTTGGAAAATCGTGCTCCGGGACGGTTCCATTCGTGACGGTCTTCTGGTCAGCGAGGACGCGGAAGGAAGGCAAACCTACATCAATTCCAAAGGTGAAACTTTTGTTTTGAAACGGGAAGAGGTGCAAGAGCGGGCACCCGCCAAGCTCTCGATCATGCCCGATAATCTGCCATCGATGATGACGATCCAAGAGTTCCGCGACTTGATCGCTTTCTTGACACGGAAGAATGCCGCGGTGAAATAAAGCGAAAGCAAGGCGGATACTCAACGGCGGCAGGGAATGACATTTTTGCGCGGCGGGAGGCGCTAAAGGAATTGACGCATCCTCCCTCGGTGGACCGAGAATGCGTGCGGCCGGGAAAAGGGAAACTATAATCCCAAAATGAGCTGGCACCGGCCGATCCTGCAGCAAGATTAACCATTCGTAGAAGGGAAAGCGATGCGTAACGCGAATTGGCCGCTGTTGGTTTTGGTAGTCGGCTACTTCACCGGTAGTGGTCCCGCGACCGCCGCCGATGGATCACCCAAACTGGTGCTAAGCCGCGCCGATCTGGCCAACGCGTATCTCCGTTTCGATCACGCGTTCACCAACTCCCCTCCCCCGAGAGAACAGGTCGCGGACATCAATCGTCAATTCGACACGGAGACCAAGGCTTTCTTCGGCGGCAACCTCGCGCAGGTGGCTCGCGGCGTCAATGCCCTGGCGGAACAGGTCCTATATCCCGGGAAATCCTTTCCCAATCAGGCGTTCGTCAATTCGCTCAAGGTTTTGGTCGAGCCGCGCGCCCACGTCAAGGAGTCGAATAATCCAATCGTGGTCTGGATTCGTTCCGTCTACAAGGTGGATCCAATGCCCACCTCCGACGTCCCGCTCAAGTTGCTGGTCAAAGACCAGAAAGGGAAGACCATCGCGGAGACGGCAATTCTCGTCCCCCCCGTGCTTCCCGCGGAGAACCCACTTCGCGTCGAGCTCCCCGCCGCTGCCACCAAACTGCCCATCGGCAAGTATTCTCTCGAATTGACGGGCAAAGGGCCGCGAGGTTACGGCGGGTAACTACTTCATCGTACCTTTCGATCTCGATGCGACTCGGGCATCCAACGAAGCCCGATTGGCCGCCATCTCACCTTCGAGCGCCGCCTTGGAGCAAGCGTTCGCCACGTGTAAGGCTCGGAACGCACTTCTGACCAACCATCCCTCGGAGTCGAACTCCGCGGAATTCCTCGCCGACCCCAATGAATTGTCTGCTTCGTTGGAAAAAGAGATCGCGGCCTTGGAGAAAGGAAACGATCCCTACGCCGGTCGTCAAGGAGACTACTGGCGCGTGATCAAGGAAGGCGACATCACGATTCCCGCACGCGTCTTCGCCCCGGCCTCTCTTCAAGGGAAAAAAGAGGTACCCCTGGTCATCGCTTTTCACGGCGCCGGTGGGGACGAGAACATGTTCATGGATGCTTATGGCGCGGGCAAGCTCAAGCGATTGGCCGAGGAGAAAGGCTTCCTGGCGGTATCCCCCGCCACCTTTTACTTTGCGACGCACGGCAAGTACCTCGACCGGCTGATCGAAGCCGTCGGCTACAACTATCCCATCGACAAGAATCGAATCTATGTGATCGGCCACTCCATGGGTGGCGGCGCGGCGGCGTACCAGGCGAAGGCGAAAGCGGATGTGCTAGCGGCGGCATGCTGCCTGGCCGGAGGGCGCGGTTTTCCGACCTCGGGGAGTTACGCCCCGACTCTCGTCATTGCCGCGGAACTGGATGGAATCGTGCCGATCGCCATGCTGCAACCAGGCGCGGAAAAATCTCATGCTGCCGGCTTACCCGTTGAGTTTCGACTGCTCAAGGATTTTGGCCACACGCTCATGGTCGGCGACCAATTGCAAAGCGCCATCGTTTGGCTCCTCTCTCATGAAAAGGGGAACCCCTCTTCGGCATCAGGGAAGGATTAAAACCAGGCGGATCAACATCGGCCGCCGCCGCGTGAAACGTTGTCTACCGCAACGGCGAATCGCGGTCCAGATTTCCCAACGATGAACGATACGCTCGCCCCGCGGGATCAACGTACCGTTCTGGATCGTCAAGAAACTTTTGTCGGACTGATTCGGAATTGAAGAAGAAGACGTGGTCGCCGAATATCGCGGGATATCGAATCTGACCGGGGATCCAGCGGTGCTCTTCCGCCCACGTCACGACACATTGTCCGTTCTCGGCGGGCATGTATTTCTCGGGGTTGTTCAAGAACATCGAACGCTCGGCTTCGCTTCGGAACAGGTAGCGGCGACCTTTGTACGCCAAGCACGCATTGTCGGATCCGTGCGTGAGTTCCGCGCGGACGATCATGCTCACGGGACAAAATCCATCCATGGCGACCGGTAGATTTGCGTCACAGGGCTGGATGGATCGATCGATGCCATCCTTGACCGGCGCGGGCGCCTTCACGTTCGCGGCGGGGGGTATCGGGGGAGGCGCGAGGGCAACACCGGTCGGCTGACTAGCCAACGTGGGGGTGTCTCCAGCCGTTAGAGCGCCAGGCAAGGGAGCCGCCACCTGACAGGGATTCA
>JAXMAQ010000009.1:0-144872 GCA_046350335.1 Planctomycetota bacterium | reverse complement strand
CGGGCCCACCGTTGGTCGGATTGTATTTGAAGCCCCCATCTTCCGGAGGGTTATGGGAAGGGGTAATGACGATGCCGTCGGCGAAATGTTCTTTTCGCCCCCGATTATGGACGAGGATTGCCCGCGAGATGGCGGGCGTGGGAGTGACGCCGTCATTCTTTTGCACGATCGTATCGACGCCATTCGCCGCGAGCACTTCCAAGGCGGTCCGCTCTGCCGCCCGGGACAGCGCGTGGGTGTCCTTCCCCATGAGAAGTGGACCGTCGGTCCCGTGGGCCTTGCGGTATTCGCAAATCGCTTGCGTCACGGCCAGGATGTGCGCTTCGGTGAACGTCCCCTTGCCGGGCGTTCCTCGATGGCCACTGGTCCCGAAACTCACCCTCTGGTTGACATCCGCGAAATCCGGCTGCCGATCGAGGTAGTCCTTCTCCAGTTGAACGGGATCGATGCAAAGCTCTTTCGGAGCCGGCTTACCGGCAAGGGGGGACAAGGCCAACGACGGTCTCCTTTCCTCGGCCAAGGGCGTCAAACGCTCATCTCTTGCGATCAAACGGGCAAATCAAGGCGGCGCATCAGCCCCTTCTCATCGTCAGCTTCCCGACGACAACTCTTCGTCAAGGAGCGCTCGCCAAACCGCAATGCGAATCCCTTATCCTTCGCTGATCCAGGCCTCTGCTTGAGGCAGTTCGGAAACGTCGAAGTACTTGATCTTCGCCATGGTGAACGGCTTGCACACCGTCGCCATCCACTTTTCCCAGGTCTTTTCGCCAACCAGGGCAATCCGTTCCACGTCGAGGCAATGCTTCGTGGAAAACTTGATGTCATCCCAGACGGCGTGCAAATCCCAGCCATGGAAATCATGAAACTGCGCCAACAGGCGAACCTTTCCCTCTTTCGCGATGGCGCTTTCCACGAGCGGCACGAAGGTTTTATAGTCCTCGTCGTGTAGCTTGCCGGACATTTTGAAACCCAGCACCTTCGGAGAATTTGTGGGAATCTGCTCGATCATGACGTTCCCTCCCTCTGCTGTTTCCCTGCTTGACCGGAGGCTCTTTACGCTCCAGGTCGCGTCACGGGTCCCTCTCTCCAGTACGCATTTATTGTGACACATAATAACTCGGATTGCATGGGGGACGTGCCAGAATCGGCTCCCGTTTTACTTTCTGAATAGCAAAAATTTGTACGCAGGACTCCGCATATGGGTCGACGCCACTAGGGAAGATTCGACCTCCAACTTTTCCATCCAAGCCGAGGCAGGCCTTGCGTGCTTCAGTAAGGTCCTGGAACATTTCCCGGCCCGGTTCGCTTGGAGGGCCCAGGCGCTAGCCGCGTTTCGCGGCGACCATGAATGGGAGCCGAACCACGGCTTTAGGTTGTTAGGGCGTGTGATGCGCGCATGTTTGCCATGCGAAAAAGAAATCCCTCACCCCGACCCTCCCCAAGGGGAAAGGGAGTTCCATGCGGCTTCGCCGCTTTAAATATCTGAGCGGCAATGGACTTGCCTGACCTACTTGAACGTTGGAAAAGCGTCAGCCGCGACGAACGGCGCAGGTACGGCTCCCCATATTCAAGACGGTCATGACGCGCCGCCATCCACGCGAACCATTTTCTTAGAGCATGAATCGGGAAATGGAAGAAAACTAGAAGTCATACGCCGCTCGCACGCCCACACCGTTGATCCAACCTGCGACGACATCCTGCGGTGCTTCCCGATATTCGAGGATGTAGTTGAATTGAACTTTCATGTTCGGATTCAGAAACCAATTGAGCCCGAGCGTCCAATCCTGGATCTGGCCACCTTGTATCCCCTTGTTGTTCAGATCGAGGTAGCTGAATCGAGATCCGATTTGCCATGCACCAAGCGACCGATACTCATCGTCCCTTTTCCAGTGATAGTCGTTTCGCGGAACGACTCTTCCGAACACCCCCTCGCGTTTGATGTATTCTTGATGCTCGCCGGTGAGGAAGTAGAGGAGTTCGACGTATCCACCGTGATAGAAAACCGTCCCTTGGTTGATTCCATCGGGCGCGATGGCGTCGGCGATGAATTGACAAGCCCACTCGGCTTGAATGGTCCATGATCCGATCACCATGGCGAACTCGGGCGCGATCGTGTGCTGTGAATTGGCAGGTATCTCGCCGGTATCCACAAGAATGGGGACGGCATATCCCGGCGCGTTGCGAAGCAATGGCCGAGCGCGCACTCGCGACTCATCCTTGCACCAATTACCGTTCCACGTTCCCAAGCCGAGGTGGACGAGTCTCGTACCCTCCTCTTGGTAGACGATTAACGACGTGATTCGCCCCCCGTAAGCGAATTTGTTCAAGCTGGTCGCGAAGGTGTCAATGGAGGGACGGTAAACGCCGTATTGCCAAGTCGACAGTTCCGAATCCGACCAGTTTCGCGACGTGAGACCAAGGGCGAAGCCACTGTCGAACGGGCCATAGAACCCGTCTTGATTGTCCGCCCGTTCCATGAATGGCAGGAATCCTTGATAGGTATTGTTGGTCATGCCAATCGGCTTAACCTGGTTTCCGAATCGGACATTGTTGAGGTAGGGGACTTCGCGCACCTGCATCCAAACGTTGCAAGGCACGGGTGAGTTGGCAATGTTCTGATAAGAGTTGGGCTGCAGTCCGCTGTTCTCGTTCTCAGCATGGGCGAAGTCGTATTCGAAAATATAGTCGAACTGGTCGAAAAGATCGCCATCGAGGCGTAAACGGGCGCGGCGAAGAAATGTGGCCGACGAGTTTCCAACCCCATTTTCGCCGCCGCCGGGAATAGCGAAAACTCCATTGGGTCCGATAAGCCAGGTGGAATCTAGTTGGGCATTACCGCCGACATGCAAATGAAACCGTTCGTCCGGCGTCCGAAAATGTAGGCCGTCTTCCCAACTTGCCTCGAGACGCAGTTTTCGGTCCGCTGGCAATCCGACAGGGATTGCCTCATCCTGCGTGGGCTCCAGTAAGTCATTATTCTCGCCGTCAACATTCGAAGTGGGAGGGGACGTGCGATTTTCCGCTGGCGGAATCGGTAACTCAGACTTGGCGTCTTCCCCTTGCGCTCGAAGCTGCGCTGTGACCAGAAAAAGTGCCATCAGACATGGACGCAAACCAAAACAACTCGGCACGGCTGTTCTCCAATCCCGAAAATGGGCAGCCTGGGCATTTGCGCTAAGTGGTTTCTTTATGGTTGACTGCGTCGCGGTTTGGAAATCGACTTTGCCGATTCTGACGGGCACTTCTGAAAAAGTATCGACATTCGCTGGGTATTTATTGAAGCCAACTTCGTGAACTTTATTCGTTGCGGCGGCTTCCCCTCGGCCGGTGGGAAACGGTAGACGTTTTCCCTTCGAGGGGGCGCAAAACCCCTCCAGGGATTTCACTTTGGGTACTGAATTTCCCATTTCGGACGCTCAGTCATCTCGATCGCGTTATGCGCGTAGAATGGATAAACACTCCATTCCACGCATGCGACGAGGTCCGGCAAACCATCGCCATCGAGGTCTCCGACCCAAGGGTGCGGTCCATGGGCCGTGATATTGATAGGCTCGCCGAACGCTCGCAGGGGCTTGGGGACTTGAAAGAGCGGCTCTTTCTTGCTGCCAACGTTTTTAAAGAGTTGAATACTCCCCGAACTTGGTTGGCCGGCAAGACTGTAAACAAGGTCCTGTAAACCATCGCCATCCCAATCGACGGCGCGGTAAGACTCCGTCCAACCCCGACTACCGACAATCATCGAGTGGTCGATCGGCCGACCGTCGACGAGTTTTAGCGTTCCTTTTTTGCGAAGTCGAACCGAACCTTTGTCATCGAAATATCGAGTGAACAATGTCGCTCGGCGTGTCTGGCCGTCCGCGGTAACGATGTCCAATAGACCATCGTCGTCGAAATCCGCGAACGCTGGGCCAGTGCGCCAATAGAACGGCTGACCTTCTTCCTGAGGATAGGGAGCGTTCGGCGTTTTCGGATTGTCGGCCAACGCCGCCGATCGTTTGCGACTCTCGGGGGAATCGGGAAAGCCGTCGCAAAGCACTGGCTGTCTGCCGCCGAACCCCGGCTCGCTTCTGGTTCCGATGTTTCTGTACCAATAGATTCGATTGGTTTCGTTCGCCAGGACCAGATCGGACAATCCGTCGCCGTCCCAGTCGACAAATGCCGGGTACGAATACCCCATGTCGTGCCAGTTGTCGGACTCGAGAATCTCGTTGCGGGTCAGACGAATTGGATTGCCTTCCGAGTACAAAAACTGGGGAGCGCGATAGGCGGGCCGATCTTGAGTTCCGTCGTTGACGACGATTCTCGGCCAGCCGTAGCCACCTCCCACCAAGAGATCCAAATCTCCATCGTCATCCCAGTCGCAAAAGCAAGGCCACGCCTGGTCTCCCAGTCCGAGCACGGCGGATCGTGACTTGGCGACATCAACGGATTTGAAGCGACCACTCGGATCGCGCGTGAACAACTGCATGGTTTCCCAATGCTGCTGCGTCACGAGAAGACCCGAGTGCGCTCCATCGTGAACGGCGACAACGTCCACCGGGTGCTTCGATTGAGAGTTGATCTCTTCAAGCGGGCGCGCGGCAGAAAATGCCGGCGGATTCCCACCCTGATTTTTTTGCCAACCCACCGAGTAATTCGAAAGACCGGAGCCGGCCACCTCCTTCAAGACGATCGCGTCCAACTGACCATCGGCATCCACGTCCAGAAAACAGCGCGCATCCCCCACATTCAATGAGGTGATAGGTGCGAACCGAGGAACACCCTCTGCCATTCCGGTTCCACGGAGCAAGAGGTTTCCGAGAGTGATGTCGATCGTCCCGTCCGTGTCCAGGTCGACGGCTCGGAAGTGCTCCCAATTCGTGGTCTGCCGTGGCGTTTTCCCGGAAGCTACGAAGACGGGCATTCCCCCTTCGTCCCGAGTTCCGCTGTTGGTGTAAAAGTGAAGTTGGTCATCCTTCGAGGGACAGTAGATCAGATCAACCAGTCCGTCGCCGCTATAGTCCGCGAAGTCGGCTGACATATAGGTATGACTGAAATGAAGAAATTCTTTCGAAACGCGGTCCGTGACGTAACGAACCCGAACCCGGTCTCCGAACTCGAAATCCCTTGACCCGCCAACCCGTGGGAAACAAACGATGCCGTTCCAAGGTTCGCCCGGCCGATAGGCATAGTTCCATGTTCCCACCAGGTCGGCCTTTCCATCCCCCGTCAGGTCGATCAATCTTGCAGGGCAATTCAGTTCGATCGGACGTGTCTGACCCGCGTTGTAGCGCAACAAATCGCCTGTTCCGATCCTCGGAGTAATGGCTCGCGGATCGAGGGCCGGCCGCGTCGGTAAATCGCGAAATCGAATTTCGTAGCGGAGGTGACGGGCGTCTTTCACCACCCACTCGAGCCTTCCCTCGTCTCCATAGGCGAAATCTTCCGTTCGCGCGAAGGATACGGACTCTCCGGTCGAAAGGTCGAATACCTCCATTGAATTGGGGTCGAGCGCTATTCCCCCAGCGTCACGCACGACTTTGCCTAGATTCAATTTGGGATCCACCGGCACGAAACCCGCCGGCAGTGGCGATTTCACTTCGACTTGAACCCTAAACTCGCGCGCGGAACTCCGAACTGAAGCCACGACGACCAAGGCGAACACCATCAGTAAGTCCGACCTCATCGGCCACCCACTATTCCCGTCATGATTCCACGGCTTTCAAGCAGATAACAGGATCAACCGTGAACCATTATTGCCGCTCCGAAAAGTAATGTCTCGGCCCACTTTTCGCCACGTTACTCCGCTCGACCGGCCCTAGCGCAACGACGACTTTCCGGAGGAGAAAAGTGCCGAGTCTAAAATCCTTTGCTCCTGCGAACCCGAACATGCGAAGCTTGAGAACCTTGAATTGGTCCAGGAGGTGAGACTGGAGCCAGACTATATGACGGGCGTCGGCTCGCCACGTGGACCCTGGACGGGTTCGAATCCCGGTTCCAATTTCTCTTTTTCACTCCAAATTCGGGAAATGTCACGGCTTGACGAGGAGGAACGGCCATGGATCGATCACGGCGAGTTTTTGTCGCGGGCGGCCTGCTCGCGGGAGCAGCCATTGTCAGAGCGCAGAATCTGCCGAGTCCCGGCGGCCCGAAGGCGATTGCCAGTAATAACGGACTCGCCGCCGTGGAGAAAGCGGTAAAGCAAATGATCGATGGCATCGACACGCTCGATGCCGCCATCGCCGGCGTGAACCTCGTCGAAGACGATCCGGACGAAAACACGGTCGGGCTCGGTGGCTTGCCGAACGAAGAAGGGGTCGTCGAGCTCGATTCCGCCGTCATGCATGGCCCGACGGCGGGGGGTGGGGCGGTCGCCTCCTTGCGCAACATCCGCAATCCGTCGCGCGTCGCGAAACTTGTCATGGAGCGGACTGATCACGTGCTGCTCGTCGGCGAAGGAGCACTCCGTTTCGCGAGAGCCCACGGCTTCAAAGAGGAGAACTTGCTCACGGAAAAAGCGCGCAAGATCTGGTTGCGTTGGAAAGAGACTTTGAGCGATCAAGACGACTGGCTCCCCCCAGACGACCAGAATCCGGCGGGGAATGCATCCGTCTGGCGATGGACGCGCCCCACAGGGACCATTCACCTGTCCGCGTTCGACGGCAAGGGGAACCTCTCTTCTTGCACCACCACCAGTGGCCTGGCGTTCAAGATTCCCGGACGGGTCGGGGATAGTCCCATACTCGGAGCCGGACTCTACACGGACAATGACGTAGGCAGCGCCGGTTCCACGGGAAGAGGCGAAGCGAACCTGCTCACGTGCGCGTCTTTTCTGATTGTCGAAGAAATGCGCCGTGGACAGTCGCCAACGGATGCCTGTCTAGCCGCATGCCGCAGGATCTCCACCACGACCAAGGCACGGCGACTATTGGACGAAAAGGGCCGTCCACGATTTGACGTGAAGTTTTATGCTCTGGATAAACAAGGCCGCCATGGCTCCGCTTCACTCTACGCCGGCAACCAATATGCCCTAGCCGACATTCAAGGCGCCAGACTTCTCGATTGTGCCTCTCTTTATGACACGCCACTTTCCAGCCAATGAGTTCCAACGGAAGGATTCTCGACGGGACGCAACTGAACTTGCGGGATCAACAAGGCAGAGGAGTAAGGAAGGGCCGGCGGAGACTTAGTTCCGCCGGTCCGGCACGCCGTCGAAGAAGGATTACGCACCCTTCTTCTGCGAGATGATCTCGGAAAAGTTCTGCAAGATCTCCGCGAGGTCCTGGGTTACCAGGATTTCGTCCATCTCCATGTCCTTCAGCCAGGTGTAATTGTGGCGGTGGGCATGGACCAAGAGGGGAAAATGTCGCGTAGCTTCATCTTCACGGAGGCATCCGCGGTCGCCGGCTGGTTGGTCTTAGCATCCCGGTAAATGCGCAGGTCCGGCTTGTTCATCCCACGACTCCTTGAAAAAGGGGACTTGGCGAATCGTCTTTTCTATCGGCTGACTCAACGGTCGTAGGTTAGTGAATCTCACTCTGTGGCTATCGGGATGACACGGTATTACCCGCGCCAACGATAAAACCGTCAACATGTGGCGATCAAGCCGCGACACCCGGACTCCCAGTTCCTTTCTCGCTGAAATCGGTCTTCGCAGGGACAATCACCACGAGCGAGCACGCCGGGCAATGACAATATCCTCCATGCGCAGGTCGATAACCCCTTCCTGGCTCTGCGGTCAACCTTTCGCACCAATTGAGCTTGGCTTGTTTCATTGAAGGGCCTTGGCACAAGCCGCGATTCGCGGTGACCATAAATCAACGCCCCGCGACGGCAATCCTTTTCTGTGTGGCCATCGGTTCACACTTGACCACTTTTGAATTCGATCTAGGATTGATCTGGATTTAATTTGTGAAATCATCCAAAATGGAGTGGTTGACGATTTCAGAAATTCACTGGTGGATCGCACGAACGGAGCGTACAGGGCGGGGAAGCAAGTCTAGGCACCCAAGTGGAAGGGGGATCGGTACGCGATGCTGCCAGCAGCGGGGAATCGAGCATGGTATTGGGCGAAGCCGAGTTTCCGGTGCGGGAACGAGTGCGGGTGGAAGGGCATATCCTTGATGCCCTCATCCTGCCCAAGGTACTCGACCCGATCCCTCCTCCAAGGGGCAATTTCCGCGTTGTCGGCATTGAGATAGGGACAAACCCGCCGCGATCAAAGCTGGGCCGAGATCGAGGTCCAGGCTCGCAATGAAGCTCAGCTCGAAGAAATCCTCGCCACCGTTAATCCCCGGGCGCCACGCCCATTGAGCCTGGCGATTGTCAATTCCTCCCCGCGGACCTCGATGGCGCTTTTCCCGAAGGCTTCTACAGCACCACCAACATGGCCACCGAGATTCGCATCCAAGGCCATTGGATTCCCGTCACCAATCTGGAAATGGATTGCGGATTGGTGGTTCACCCGACGTTGAAAGGTGCCCGCTGCGTCCCGATGCACCAGATTCAAAAGGGGGACTTGGTGGTCGTCGGCCGCCGAGGCGTCCGCGTTCGGCATCCGATTCGGGAGCTTAGTGACCCAGAATCCTTCCAATTCATGACCAGCGCGGTCAGTAGCGAAAAGCCCAAGGACGTCACCGTTCGGGACATCGCCACCCTGCTCCGGCGAACGCGGGACCGGAAACAAAAGATCCTTGTGGTGGGAGGCCCCGCCATCGTGCACACCGGCGCCGCGGGTCATCTTTGCCGACTCATTCGCGCGGGCTATGTTCAGGTCCTTTTCGCAGGCAATGCCTTGGCGACGCATGACATCGAGCAAGCACTGTTTCAAACGAGCCTCGGCGTGCATCTGGGGAAAGGAATCCCGATGCATGAAGGTCACGAGCATCACCTGCGCGGCATCAATCGCATACGGCGCGTGGGAGGCATTCGCCAGGCGGTCGAACAGGGGGTGCTCCGAAGCGGAATCATGTATGAGTGCGTCAAGAATAACGTCGAGTTCCTGCTGGCGGGGAGCATTCGAGACGACGGTCCGTTGCCCGACGTCATTACCGACACCGTGGAAGCCATCGATCAGATGCGCCGCATGCGGGATGGGGTGGCGTTTTGCCTCATGATCGCGACCATGCTTCATTCGATCGCAACCGGAAACATCTTGCCAGCAGCCGTCCCGGTCGCTTGTGTCGACATCAACCCCGCCACGGTGACCAAACTCTCCGATCGAGGAACGAACTCGGTCGGGGTCGTGACGGACGTCGAGCCATTTCTACGCGCCCTGGTCCACGAGTTATTGGGAGCATCGTCATGAATCGAGCGAGCAAGCGCGCCTCACCGATCCTGCTCATGTGTCCGCCGACCTACTACGGGATCGAGTACGAGATCAATCCGTGGATGAGTCGGAACCAAGCCGCAGTCGCCTCCTTGGCGACGGAGCAATGGGAACGGTTGGTCGATCTCTTTCATACGTTGGGAGCAGGCATCGAATTCATCGATCCCGTGCCCGGGCTGCCGGACATGGTCTTTACCGCGAATGCAGGCGTCATCCATCGGCGGATGTTCGTCACGTCCCACTTCCGCCATGCGGAACGGCAGGGAGAGTCGGGTTATTTCGAACAATGGTTCGCCAAGCGAGGGTTTCGGGTCACGAGCCTTCCCATCTGCGCCGATTTCGAAGGAGCGGGGGACGCGCTCTATTGTGGCGATACCCTGTTCGCCGGCTATCTCCACCGGAGCGAACTCAAAGCCCATCATAAACTTTCCCGTTTGTTGTGCTGCCAGGTCCTTGGTCTCGAATTGGTCGATCCAAGGTTCTATCACCTGGACACCTGCTTTTGTCCGCTTGCGCCCGGCGTCGCGATGTACTATCCGGGCGCGTTCGATGAATATGGAATACGCGTGCTGTCGGAAAACATCGAACAGTTGATCCCCGTCGAGGAACAGGACGCGCTTCGGTTCGGCTGCAACGCGGTCGTGCTTGGAAAGCACGTCGTGGTCAATGAAGGGGTGGGCAAGATCGTCAAGGATCTGTCCAAGCTCGGCTTCCTGGTTCACACCACGCCACTGGGAGAGTTCGTGAAGTCCGGTGGCTCCGCGAAATGCCTGACGCTACGCCTGGACGGCGAGGATGCCGCCGGCTGGTGATGTTGGACTTCGGAGAAGTAATGTCACGGGACGAGGACGATTTTGCCCGCGAGCGTTCCTGCCTTCCCGATGGTGTTCTCTTCCTGCAACTTGTGCGCGGACGCGGTTTCACCAAGAGGGAGTATTCGATCGATTCTCGGCCGAAGTTTTTTCTCCGACAGCCACCGATTGATGTCCTCGGAACAGGCTCGCTGCTCGTCGGGCGTGGCGTTGAACATGGCAAAGCCGAGGAGCGAGCAATCCTTGACGTAGAACGGTCCGACGGGAAAAACCGGTCGGGCATCTCGACCCGCCATCAAGATCATTCGACCCCGCTTGGCCAATAGACTCACGGTTCGATCGAAGTTCGGTTCGCGCAAAGTCTCCCACCAAAGATCGACTCCGTTTGGCGCAAACACGCGAATCGCCGCGTCGACGTCGTCCGTCTTGTAATTGACGGTGACGTCGGCACCGAGTGCTTTGCATGCCTCGACCTTGGCTTCCGAGCCGGCGGTCGCGATCACTTTGGCGCCTGCCGCCTTCGCCATTTGCACGACGGTCGATCCGACGCCCCCGGAACCTCCATTCACGAACACGGTTTCACCCGCGCGAAGTCGCGCTCGCTGAAAGAGACCAAGATGAGCCGTGATTCCCACCAGCGCGATGGCGGCGGCGGATGGATCTTCGACCTCTTTCGGCGTGGGGTAAAGCCAGCATTCGTCGACTGCCGCGTATTCCGCGAACGATCCTTGCCGACCCATGAGCCCCTGATTGGATCCCCAAACCCGGTCCCCCACCTTGAAACGAGTCGCCTCGGGACCGACCGCCTCCACCACGCCCGCCAGATCGCAACCGACGATGAACGGTTTGGGAATGGGCATAGCGACGGCACCGCCGCGAATATAGGTGTCGATGGGGTTCACCGCGACCGCCTTTACCTTGACGAGCACCTCGGCTGCCTTGGGCTCGGGCTTGGGAAGGTCTCCAAAGGTAATGGTTTCAGCAGGTCCCGGAGCCTCGATATATGCCGCTTTCATGCCTCTCTCCTTGCCAATGAAAGTCACTGGACTTCCCGAGTTCGCAGCTCTTGGCGGGTCAAAGTCACCATATAAACCAAGGCCACGAAGTCATAGACCGTATGCGTCACGACGGGCGCCAACAAATTGCCCGTCCATAACCACAGACCTCCCAATAGCAGTCCGATCACGGTCGCGACCACTGCGTAGGTCGGAGTGACCATGTGGGCCAAACCAAAGAGGACGCTCGCCAGCAAAAGACCCCAAGTCGTGCCGAACCAATCGCCGGCCCAGGACTGCACGAAGCCGCGAAACAAGATTTCTTCTCCCATCCCCGCGCTCAGCGAAATAAGGAAAAGATCAAGAGTCGACATTGGCAGGAGCAGGGGTAGAAAGTGTTCCGACAGGAAATCACGAATCTCTTGCAGCGGCCCGATGGGCCACCGTTCAAAGCAAACGAAGAATACGAGAAGCGGCACGCTGGCGAGAACGCCCCAACCGATTGCCGAGAGACTCCACGTCCAGGTCGCGACGGGGGATACCCCGAAGATCCAACCAAGCATCAACGCAACCACGGCAAGGCCCCCTTCGAAGACGAGCATCGTCGGGAGCATTGGCCAACGACGCGGGACAACCTGCCGGTGGAGTGGCATCTTCCCGGTTTGCATCCGTTCGTTGTCCCGCGCAATCTCTGCCGAGTCTCCTTCGATCGGGGTCTCGGGATGAGGTTGGCCGTTATTCAAAGGGTCGATGTTTCGCGGGCCTCAAGGGTCGTAACCAAGGTTGGGAGCGAGCCATCGTTCCACCTCTTGGATCGACATCCCCTTCCGCTCGGCGTAGCTCTCCACCTGGTCGCGAGTGATTCGATCCACGGCGAAATAACGCGCCTCGGGGTTACCGAAGTACCATCCGCTGACTGAAGCCGCGGGGTACATGGCAAAACTTTCCGTGAGCTTGATGCCGGTCTTCGTCTCGACGTCGAGGAGCCGCCATAACGTTCCTTTTTCCGTGTGATCCGGACACGCGGGATACCCCGGGGCCGGACGGATCCCTTGGTAACGTTCGTCGATCAGGTCTTCCTTGGTGAACTTTTCGGCGGAGCCGAAGCCCCATTCTTTCCTCGCCTGTTCGTGGAGCATCTCGGCGAGTGCCTCCGCCAAGCGATCGGCGAGCGCCTTGGCCATGATGGAGTTGTAATCGTCATGGTCCGCCTGAAATCGCTTCACCAGGTCTTCAAGTCCAATACCCGCGGTAACGGCAAACGCACCAAGGTAGTCGGCGCGACCACTAGCCACCGGCGCGACATAGTCCGCCAGACTTCGATACGTATCCTGCCCCTTGCGCTCCCACTGCTGCCGGAGCATGTGCAAGCGCGCCAATTCCCGCTTCCGGGACTCGTCGGCGTAGAGGACGATATCCTCGCCGTCGGCGTTGGCCGGATAGAACCCATGGACCGCGCGCGCCGTCAGCAACTTCTTGTCGATGATCTCCTGGAGCAGCTTTTGGGCATCGGCGAACAGCTTCTTAGCTTCGCCGCCGATATTGGGATCCTCGAAGATCTTGGGGTATTTCCCACGAAGCTCCCAGGTCTGGAAGAAGGGAGACCAATCGATGTACTCCGCGATCTTGTCGAGAGGAATGTCCAGATCGACTCGGTCTCCAAGCGACGAGGGCTTGGGGAGCGTCGCCGACTTCCAATCGATCTGAAATCGTGACGCGACGGCATCAGCGAACGAAACCAGACTTTTCTGTTGCCGCTGTGCGAAAGCCTGACGGTCTTTCTCTTGCTCGGCGCGGTTCTCGGCATCGAACGCGTCGCGCAATTCCTCGCGGCGAAGCCGATCGATCACCCCCACGCTCCGGGACGCGTCGAGAACGTGCACCACGGATTTCGAGTAGGCGGGCGCGATCTTGACGGCGGTATGCTTGGAACTCGTGGTCGCGCCGCCGATGAGCAAGGGAATGGTAAATCCTTCCCGCTGCATCTCGCGCGCGACGTGGACCATTTCTTCCAGCGAAGGAGTGATTAGACCGGAAAGCCCGATGATGTCGACGTTCTTCTCTTTCGCCGTCTTGAGAATCTGCTCGCAGGGGATCATGACGCCTAGGTCGATGATCTCGTAGTCGTTGCAGCCGAGCACGACGCCGACGATGTTCTTGCCGATGTCGTGCACGTCCCCCTTGACGGTGGCCAAGAGTATCTTGCCGCGCGATTGATGGGCGCCGCCAGCCTTCGCCTTTTCCTCTTCCATGAAGGGAATGAGATAGGCAACCGCCTTCTTCATGACCCGCGCGCTCTTCACCACCTGGGGCAGAAACATCTTGCCCGCGCCGAAGAGGTCGCCGACGACGTTCATGCCGTCCATCAGCGGCCCTTCGATGATCTCGAGGGGCCGAGAAAACTTCTGACGCGCTTCCTCGACGTCCTGGTCAATGAACTCGACGAGCCCCTTGACGAGCGCGTGCTTGAGTCTTTCTTCCACGGGCGCGTCGCGCCAGGCGAGTTCTCGAGTGTCGACTTTCGCTTTCTTTTTGACGGTTTCGGAGAACTCGACGAGCCGTTCCGTCGCGTCCGGCCGGCGGTTGAGCAGAACGTCCTCGACCTTTTCCAGCAGATCCTTGGGAATCTCCTCGTACACTTCGAGCTGGCCGGCATTCACGATGCCCATCGACAGCCCCGCGTGGATCGCATGGTAGAGGAACGCGGCGTTCATCGCCTCCCGGACGGTGTCGTTCCCGCGGAAAGAGAAGGAAACGTTGCTCACGCCGCCACTAGTTTTCGCCAGGGGAAATCGGCGGCTGATCTCGCGTACCGATTCGATGAACTCGACGGCGTAGTTGGAGTGCTCTTCCATCCCCGTTCCCACGGTGAGGATGTTGGTGTCGAAGATGATGTCGGTCGGGGGAAAACCGACCTTTTCCGTAAGTAGCTTGTACGCGCGCTCGCAGATCTCGACCTTCCGTTTACAATCGGTCGCCTGTCCCTCTTCGTCGAACGCCATCACGACGACCGCGGCTCCGTAGTCTCGCACGCGCTGCGCCTGCTCGAGGAATTTCTCCTCCCCTTCCTTGAGACTGATGGAGTTGACAATGGCCTTGCCCTGAACGCACTTGAGGCCCGCCTCGATCACCGACCATTTGGAACTGTCGATCATGATCGGGACTTTGGCGACGTCCGGCTCGACGGCGAGCAAACGGAGAAAGCGCGTCATCGCCTCCTCGCTATTGATGAGCCCCTCGTCCATGTTGACGTCGATGATGTTGGCGCCCCCTTCGACCTGCTCGCGGGCAACGGCGACGGCGGTCTCGAAATCGCCGCTCTTGATCAGCCGAGCGAACTTCTTCGAGCCGGTGATGTTCGTCCGCTCACCGACCATGATGAAGTTGCTTTCCTTGCGGAGCACAAGGGGTTCGTAGCCACTGTAGGTCGAAAGCTGAGGACGCGTCGGAAGCCGGCGGGGCTTGATCGTCTCGACCGCTTTGGCAATCGCGCGAATATGGGCCGGCGTGGAACCACAACAGCCTCCCACGATGTTGAGCCAACCGTTTTCCGCGAAATCCCGAATCACGCTCGCCATGTATTCCGGGGAATCATCGTACTGTCCAAAGGCGTTGGGAAGTCCCGCGTTCGGGTGACAACTGATGAACGCCGTCGAGATTTCCGACAGATTCTGGAGGTAGGGTCGCATCTGATCGGCGCCAAGCGCGCAATTGATGCCGACGCTGACCATGGGAAAATGCTCGATGGAGGCCCAGAACGCTTCAATGGTCTGACCGGAAAGCGTTCGCCCGCTCTTGTCGGTGATCGTCACCGAGATCATGACCGGCAGTTCAATCTCGTTCTTGTGAAAGAATCGCTTGATCGCGAAGAGGCAAGCTTTCAGGTTGAGCGTGTCGAACGTGGTCTCCGGGAAAAGGAGGTCGACGCCTCCTTCGACCAGCCCCGCGATCTGTTCTTCGTAAGCGTCGACGAGCTCGTCGTAGGATACGTTTCGAAACCCAGGATCGTTGACCTTGGGTGAAATCGACGCCGTCTTGCTCGTGGGCCCGATGCTCCCCGCCACGAACCTAGGCTTGCCGGGATTCTTCTCCGTGAAATCATCGCAGGCCCGCCGCGCGACCTCGGCGGCGGCGCGATTGATTTCCCGGACCTCCGATTCCAGGCCGTAATCGGCCATCGAAATGGAGGTCGAATTGAACGTGTTTGTCTCGATGATGTCCGCGCCCGCTTCGAGATACTTGCGATGGATCTCTTCAATAACGTCCGGGCGGGTAAGCACGAGTAGGTCATTGCACCCCTTGAGATCCGTGGGATGATTCTTGTACCGCTCGCCACGGAAGTCCTTCTCTTCGAGCTTGTAGCCCTGGATCATCGTTCCCATCGCGCCATCGAGCACCAAAATGCGTTCTGCCAGCAATTCTTCAAATTGCGCGCGTGTCGTGATCCGAGCCGTCGTCGCCATTTCTTTCCTCCGCGCGGAAGTGATCTTTGGGCTTCGGTTCACCCGCCCTCTTCACTTGCGCCGACTACCTAAATCCACAAGACGAATCCGCACGCGCCGGCATTCCCCGGCCCATCCGTAACGTCTTTTATTTCAAAATCTTGCATCTCCACAACGGTATTGGAGGTTCGCATCGGCACCTCCCAGGTCGTCTCGATTCGACTCCCGCTCAATGGGCGATCGTGTTGGACAAACCGTTACAACCGGAAGAATCGTTCCGGTTTGCTCAAGTTTCGCGCCGAAGTTGGCCGATCGTTTCAAGAGACGACCCTTCCCAGAGCATTCTACTGCGAGCATGGCATTTTTCGGCGCAAAACCGGCAGTTTTGCGCCGGTAAAGAACAAGGAGCCTCGCGGATGGCCCACAGGTTCATCGAATCATTGGCGGTTGTCGTGACCTGGGCGGTTGCGCTCGGGCTGGTCATGAACACGTGATCACGCTCTGGTTTCTTCTGAAAAATCCTTGGAGACATAACCCTTGACCCGCCGAACTCCCCAGCCGCATGACCCGTCGTTCGCGATGGGAGCGGGAATTCCCGTGGTGCTGCGAATCGGTCACGCGAAATCTCGGCGAAAACGGCTACTGTCGAGGAAACGCCTGCCCATCAACATGCACGGCGCGATCCTCGCGGGTTCGCTTCCCATGCTTACTCTAGCGATTTGGGTCGGCTGGCAGCTCTCCGGCCCGCCGGTGGATCTCTCATCGAATGGTCCCGCTTCAGCGCCACTTCACCCAACTTTGGCAACCAAGAACGCCGAGGAATCTACCCATGCGGTTGAGCCCTTCCAAGCCACATTCCGCAAGGACACGACCGTAGTGGCGGAAACTTCGCGGACTCCCACCGTTCGCACCGTCCACAAGCCGATCGAACGCCGTGGACCGAAAGTCCTGCAAGCCGCGGGTTTTGAAGTCGGAGATACAGAGCCGGCAACGTCTCGGGGAATGACGCCGAGAACGCAGCCCCCCCACCCCCTTGGGGGAGGGGAAATAAGAAATAGAACCTTGCCCAGGGGCAAGGGAACAAGGAATGGAACTTTTCCCGTCGGAGCGAGTCGCGGCGGCCGGCCTCGTTCGGAGGGTAATGTTCGAATCGAGAACGTGACTCCTGTCTACTCCACGGACGAAGTGTCCGGCGAAGAAGGTTTCGAATCGCCGGTACCTCCGCCGCCTAACGTTGAATCCCCCCTAACGACGCCGGAAGCCGCTACGGATAATTCCGCGGCAATGGAGTCGACATCCGACGCCGAGGTCGACGTCGACGCCGAGGTGGGAGGAAATGACCGAGTCGACCCCGGAATGAACCACGCGGAGTGACCGTCGGACAATCATGACCTAACGGATCTTCGAAGCGGGATATCAAACGTGCGGACCAACCAACGATCGCTCCTGGACCTGTACCTGGCTTTCGTCCGGACATGGATCCTGGAATACCAATTGCACAGCATGACGCCTGCCGGCGCGGGACCGATGGATTGGACCGTTTCGGATCGCGGTCTTGGAAAACGTGACTGGCAGGACTCGTCGAGTTCGCTTCCGCCGGTATCCGCGGCCGCCATGAGTGACGAGCGGTTCCATCGATCGGGAGAACCCCGGCCGAGTGGTCGATCGATCCACTCGACGCCGCTGGGGTCTGCGCAATCCTCCACACCGAGAAGCGCAAGCTCCGCGACTTCTCGACCGATGCCGTTTCTCGATCCAATAATAAAGTCAGGCGACGTCGATCCGCATGTCCCCACCAAGCCCCGCGTCCCCACGATCGAGATTCCACGCGTCGTTCGTTCGATCCTTCGCGACTGCGAAGAACATTGGCATCACCTCGCCTTGGCCTTGCATGGTCGGAGCGAGACGAGCGGACTGAGGACCTTGCTGGTCACGGGCGCCCATCCTGGAGAAGGTTACACGACCGTTTCGATCGCGCTCGCGGTAGCGCTGGCGGAACACGCCGGGAGTCGCGTGTTGCTCATGGACGGCGACTTCGCGAACCCGGGCATCGCGAAGTCCTTGGGCCTGCGACCCAAGCTTTCCCTCGATCAAGTAATTCTGGAAGACGTCCCGGTCGAACGCGCGATCGTCGAATGCGACGATCCATGTCTCGCGATTCTCCCTTTGATGGAGCCGTTCGAGTTCCCTAGCATGACCACAGGGGGTCGACGCTTGCAGCACGCGATGCAATCGTTGCGCGAATCGTACGATCTCGTGGTGATCGACGGCGGTTGCCGCTATCGCAAGGGAGACCCCTTGCCCCTCTTGCCCGGCATTGACGCCGCGTTGCTGGTGTGCAATCGAGCGACCACGACCGACGAAGAACTCGATCGGATCGACGAGCGGCTTTTGGCCCATAACGTCTCCTGCCTCGGAGTGATTGAGAACGAACCATGAATGCCGAGTCCGAGCGATTCTTTGAACAGCTTCTCCTGACCCCAAGTCCCTCGGGATACGAACAACCCATTCAAAAACTCGTGCGCGACTGGGCGAGCCCCTTGAGCGACGAGATCAAGACCGACCTGCACGGCAACGTGATCGCGGTGCTCAATCCGGGTGGCTCTCCCCGTATCCTGCTCGACGGCCATTGCGATCAAATTGGCCTGATGATTCAGCATATCGACAAGGATGGCTTTCTTTACTTCCTGCCGATCGGCGGCTGGGACACGCAAATCCTGCTCGGACAGCGCGTGTCCGTCTGGTCGAAATCCGGCCCGATCGATGGCGTCATCGCGCGTAAACCCAAACATCTTCTCTCCACCGACGAGGCGAAGAAAGTCCCAGATATAAGCGATCTATGGATCGATATTGGTGCTCGGGATCAAAAAGACGCCGCCGAGCTCATCGAAATTGGTGACCCAGTAACGGTGGTCTTGGGCATGAGGCGCTTGCGCCATGGCCTGGTCGCCGGTCCCAAAATGGATGACACGGCGGGCCTCTTTGTCGTCTTCGAAACGCTGCGGCGACTCAAGGGGAAAAAGATTTCCGCGTCCTTGCATGTCGTTTCTGCCGTGCAAGAGGAAGTTGGGCTTCGGGGCGCGACGACCGCGGCCTTCGGAATCGATCCGCAAGTCGCGATCGCCGTCGACGTGACGCACGCCACGGACTGCCCCACGATCGACAAGAAGGCAAACGGCGACATCAAGTTGGGCAAGGGGCCGGTGCTCTTCCGTGGTCCGAATATCAACCCGGTCGTCCATGGAATGTTCCGCGACCTCGCCCAGCGTCATGAGTTGTCGATTCAACCCAAGGGGGCGAACCAAGGAACCGCCAACGACGGCAACGTGTTGCAGTTGAACCGAGCCGGGGTCGCGACCGGCGTTTTGGGCATCCCCAATCGATACATGCACAGCCCCGTCGAGGTAATCGCGCTGGAAGACCTGGCAACGGCTGCCGAGCTAATGACCCAGTTCGTGTTGGAAGTAACCCCAGAAACGGACTTTACGCCACGCTGAACAACCGCCGTTTACAAGTTTTTGATTCCCGTACCATAATGGAGCCGTACTCCGCGGGAGCTTCCCATGGCAGAATGGGACGACGGGGATTCCAGCCTGCGCTCCGCCCCAACGGGCAGTGGCGTTTACTTGAGGCTCAAACGGGCAATTGAGGGGGTCGAGCGGCGAACAGGGAAGTGGCCCAAATGCCCCCGCGACAAGGAAATGACACGCGGACATGGGACGATCGCCGCTCAGAAAAGTAATGCCGAGGCCCGGCGTGTTTTCCGTCGTGGCCCTCCAAGCGACCAGGCGGGAAAATGAGCCTTTACTTTTCTGAAGCTCGATAGAATTCGTTGAATCGGGGGACGTCCAATAGACGCCCACGGCTTCCAGGTGAGCCAGAGTACAAGAATCCAACCTGGATCCGTCGTGGCGCGGGTCATCGGAACAAGGCATGAGCGTATCGGTCGCATCACCGCCGACGTCGAACTTGAGCCCGGGGGCGCGCTACGTCAGCGGCCTCCTCGAGCTTCTCGGCTACTACGTCGATCGCGGACTTCGCGAAGACGAAGTCACGATTCCGGAGTTGCGCTTCGCCATCGCGCTGGCTCGGTATCGATTTTCGCCCCCCGGCGGGCGCATGGTCGCCGAACGGGTTCATGTCATGTCGTTCGGCGGCGCTGGGGCTGGCAAGAGCACGTTGACGAACATCGTCGTCGGCGCCGATGTCGCGGAAATCAATGCCCAGGCCGGCTATACCCGCCATCCGATCGCGTTTATCAAAAGCGACGTCGAGCGTGCCGGCGAACTCTGGCCCGACTATCTCGGCATGCTGGAACGCTACGATTCGGCCGAGCCCGCCAACATCGACGAGCACCGTTACGGCTGGCGACGATTGCTCGGCGATCTGGTCGATCCCGGTTTCCTCCGCCGCCATGTCGTGTGGGATTGTCCCGACTTGACCGCCAAAGACGCGACCCATTACCAGTCCCGCGTTATCGAGATCGCTGGCCTGGCGCACGTTTGCGTCTATGTCGCCTCGGACGAGCGCTACAACGACGAACTGCCGACCAACTTCCTTCAGGCCATGCTCGATGCCGGCAAGTACGTCGTCGTCGTGCTCACGAAGGTCTCCCCCACCGATGCCGACGAGCTGATGAGACTCTTTCAATCGCAGGTCCTCAAGAATCTTCGCAACGGCGACCGCATACTCGAGATCGTTCCTATTCCCTGTCCGCCGCCCGGAAAGTTCAGCTCGCTGTGGACAGAATCGATGCCGTACGGCAGCCAGATCCGTGAAGCGATCGAAAAAATCACCGGAGATTTCGCCGAACTACAGCTTCATTCGCGGCAATCGGCGGCCCGCTATCTCTTGGCCCAGCAATCGCGGCTGCTCGATCCGTTGCGCCAAGACCTCGCCGAGTGGCGCTCGTGGATCGAATTGGTGCGCCAGGCCGCCAATGAAGCGGTCGTCCGGTATGAACGGGAATACCTGGCGCGCGTGCAGCACCGCGAACTTCAGCACGCGCATGCGGAACTTCTGAGCATTTTCATGCCGAAGGGGATCTTCGAGTTCGTCGGCAAGGGGCTCGAATTGCTGCGCACGCCATACCGCATGCTCAAGAATCTCTGGAAACGATTCTCTCCCATTCAGCTTACCAGCGAGATTGACGAGGAACGCGCGATCGAGAAAGTACGCAGAGGGATGCTGGAATCTCTCCAGGTAATGTCCGCAACGCGGAAAGCGCGGCATCCTCTCTGGTCCGATTTGCACCAGAGTCTGCACCAGGACGCTGTCGGCCTGATCGAACCCGCTTTTCACAAACTGCGGGACAAACAAAGGCGACAACTCGAGGATCAACTCCTCAACGTCGGGCAAAGCATTCGCTCGGACATCGAACGAATCCCGATGGCGACCTTGGGACTGCAAACCGCGCGGGTCTTTCTCGATCTGCTCGCGGTCGCCGCCGCCGTCTACGTCGGCGGATTGTATCCGATCACGATTTTGCTCGTCTTGCTCTGCGTGGGAGGGGTCGAGGAACTGGTCCACATCGCCTGCCATTTTTACGTCAACCGCCACCGTGCCTCGCTCATCCGGCAGCAGAAGGAAAACATCCGCGAGCTGATTCAGGTGGCTTACATCGATTCGCTGGTTCAATTGCCGATGCACAAGGGACGCCGTTTGCACGGGCTCTCGACGTTGACCGAGCGACTCGAAACCGAACTAAAGACCATCATGGCGGACCTAGGCGCGAAGGGACGGCCATGAGCACGGTATCCGAAGCAGGACTTGTCCATCGCACGCACGCGCTGGCGATCACGTTGGAAAACCTGGTCCAGGGACTCGACGCGCCTCGGGTCTATCCCATTTCGGACGACGATCGAAAAGGGATCGAGCAAACCGCGAGCGATCTGTTGATTCGCGTGCGGCAACTTCAGGCGGAGCCCGCGATCTTGACGGTCGTCTTCGTCGGTGGGACGGGAGTCGGTAAATCGACCACGCTCAACGCCTTGGCAGGGGGAAAGATCGCCGATGCGGGCATTGCCCGACCCACGACGCAGATCCCCACCATTTATCTCCACCGCGACATTCACCTCGAGCGGCTCGATCCGATCTTCCGCAAGTGCAAAACCGTGGTCCACGAGCGGCCGGAACTCCGCCAGAAGATTCTCGTGGACACGCCAGACATGGACGGAAACGTTCGCGAACACCACGATCGCTTGCGCGAGATCCTACCGGTCGCCGACGCCGTCCTTTTCATCGGATCCCAGGAGAAATACCACGACCGCGAGGCCTGGAAGTTGCTCCTTCAACACCGCGGTTCTCGTGGTTTCGCGTTCGTCCTTAACAAGTGGGACCGGTGCCTTTCCACCCGGCGGGAGGAAACCGGTCGGTCGCCGTACGATGATTTCAAAGACAGTCTTCGCGAGGCGGGGTTCTCGTCCCCCTTGGTGTTTCGCACGTGCGCCAGCCATTGGTTGATGCAACGGCTATCCGGCCAGGGAGCGGACGAGCCCATTGACGACGATTTCCTCGAACTTGAAAAATGGATCGAAGCGGGTTTGGACGAGCGCGCGATCCGTGACATTAAAAGCCGAGGGATCGCGGGTAAAATCGATGAACTGCTCCATGTTCTGGATCGCGTCACCCCCCCGGACTGGGGCCCCAAGGCGCGCATTCTCGAACAAGAGTGGCAGCGCGCCTTGCGCGAGGGGTTGGCGGAATACGCGGACCTGCTCATCGAAGCGGCGGACAAACAAGCCGCGGCATACGAACGGCATTTCGGCCAGTTGGGCCGCGCGAATTTTCGAGGAATCTTCGGAATGTACCTCGGCGCGCTGGATCGGGTCGCGCGATTGAACTTTTCCGTCTTGCCAACCGAGGGTCAAAAGGATTCGAAACTGGAGGAATTGGCCGCCCGTTCCGTTGCCGGTATTCCCACGCTGTCACGCGACACCCAAAGAACGTCGCTCCACGACCATTTGCTCGCGCTTGCCGACCGGAGAGACTGGCCGGTCGAGACCTTGCGAAACTTTCTACCCGAGGACCAGACCGACCACCTCACCGACGCCACCCTCGCCGAAGCCATCAGTTCCCAACTACTTGAGATGGAAAAGGAGTATTCCGAACCGACGGGAACCAAACGGGCGACGCGGCTGGCGGTCAAGGCGCTCTGCGAATGGGGACCACCGGTCATCATCGCGGGGATCGTGTTGAAATGGATCTACGATTCGCTCTTCGTCGAGTTCTGGAGCCTTGGGAGTTATTTCGGCGCCCTGCTCTTCCTCGGCCTTGTTCTTGGTGGGCTTCACTTTCTGCTCTCAAAGGTTGTGCCCGTCCACTGGATCGCGCTTCGCGCACAGCTGCGACGTCTCATGGAATCGCGACTGCTCGAGCAGGTCGCGCCGAAATACCTGCGCGCCCTGGCGGATTTCTCCGGCCGGGTCCGTGCCGAGCGTAGCGCGCTCACCAGCCCCGCCGAAATCCTTCGCGACCTTCGCGATCAACTTCGCAAGAACGAAAACACCAGCAAACAGGGCGTGCTCTTTTCCAAGGAGTGACGTTTCGCAGTCACCAGTTCCTCGAATCCACCCGCCAACGGTTTTTACGAACGCCCGTCACGGATCTATGGACATATGAATCCATGAAAAAACTCACGCCTTTCTCCACGAGAAAAGCGTGAGTAATGATGGTCAGTCCTGGCAAGTGAAAACGAGCCCTTACTTCGCCGGTTCCTCCCCCTTGACCGAGATCTTGACGGAGTTGATCTTCACGGGAGTTCGCGGACGGTCCTCGCGACCGGTCGGCCTGGCAACGATCTTGTCCACCGCCTCCATGCCGCTCTTGACCTCGCCAAACGCCGAGTACTGCCGGTCCAGGAACTCCGCCGGGGCGACGCAGATGAAGAACTGGCTTCCCGCCGAGTCCGGATCCTGAGCCCGCGCCATGGAGAGAACGCCCCGTTTATGCGTTTTACCGTTGAACTCCGCCTTCAGGTCGTAGCCCGGTCCACCGGAACCGCGTCCCTCCGGACATCCACCCTGGATCATGAACCCCTTGATGCATCGGTGAAAAATGAGCCCGTCGTAGAATCCGGCCTTGGCCAAAGCAATGAAATTCCTGACGTGGTTCGGCGCGTCCTTGGGATAGAACTCGATCACGATCGGCCCTTCATCCGTTTCTAGCGTCGCGACATACTCGACCGGTTTGCCGTCTTTTTCGAAAACGATCTCCGGCCAGAGTTCGCGCACCTTGTCGCGCATCTCGGCGATTGACTTCCCGTTCATCGACTTTTCAACTTGGAGCTCCTTTTCCGCCACCGCCGCGTCTTCGAACTTCGGCTTTTCCTCCGCGCGTGCAACCTGGACCGTGGAGGCCAACAGACACAGAGAAAGGATCGGCATTAGATTCTTCACGAGAGTTTCCTTGCGTTTTCGGGAATCCTTTTCGCCCCCCCCGACAAACGGGGGATCTGGCACGCCTCGACGCGCATGGGTACGGACTCCACCGCCCCACGCTTTGACGTTGCGACGTCGGGGTGGCCACGTTCACGCTACTGCGATTTGATCCTAAAAACGTTGTGCGAGGAAGTCAACGCGCTCAAGTGTCCGACGGCCGCGCCGTGACTTGGGCGTGCGTCACAACTTCCCCGTGGCAATTGCCCAGCTCAGGATAAACATGCCGCCGGCGATGACCCAGAGCAAGTAATGACTCGCAGAGCGCGGATGGAGAACCGATTCGCCCGGGCTCGCGGGGTTGTAGTGAACGTCCACTTCGCTTCCGACGGAATAACGGGACGCCATTTTGCCCGCCAGCCCAGGAAGATTGGAAGAAATCTTGACCCCCATCGTGACTCGGTCGCCGGCATAGAGGCGACCGTTGACCTCGTAGGTGTAGACAACGCTCGGCTTGTATCGCAATGGCGCTCGCCCGTACGAGCCGACTCTCGCCGAGCGGTAGTCACGAAATTCCTCCACCGAAGCGTCGCGAATGACTCCCTTGGTTACCGGCCATCGGCTCGCCTGCCACGTCATGCGCTGAAAAGCGATCGCGAAAACCGAAACCGCCAATCCGAAAATACCGATCGCCGCCACTATCGGCGCGCGACCTGGATCCACCAATCGGCCCTTAAGAAGATCCAATGCATTGAAGTAAAGAAGTGCTCCGATGGTGGGCACGCCTACGAAGAAAAGCAATAGGCATCCCGCGCCGACGGCGAGAGTTCCCATGGGAAGCGTCCGCTCGAGAACGGCTTTCTGGGGATTCTTGGGGTCGTAATAAACCGTGACGATCGCTCCGACCGGGTATCGATCCAGGATCTCCTCCAGTTCGAACTCGCTGGTCTTTTCGCCAATCGTAACTCGGTTGCCCCGGAACTTTCGTCCATCGACCATGAACTCGTACTCGACCAGCGGCAGGTTTTCGACCTCCGTGTCGTCAAAGTCATAATCACCGTCGCCCGGCTTGCTTCGCTTCGCTTGAACCCGCGACGTAACAACCTTTCCCGTCGTCTCGGGCCATTGCGACGCCTGGCGAATCTCCCAAAGCTTCACGCCGATCGCGACGATGATCAAAGCCGGAAACATCGCGCAGATGAATAGCATGAAGATCGCGCCTTCGGACATTTCCAACCTCTCTCGATTCGAAAAGCCGACTTTGCCAATCGCCAACTCTTGCGTTCATCCCTCTCGGCCGCGGTCGACGTTACGAACTCCGACGCCAACACCGTAGCGCGACCGGAACGGACACCCCCGCGTCACGTCGACCGGAGATTCGCGAATGGCTGATGCCGCCGTTGCTCATCCTCCTTGACTCGATCGTCATCGTCAATGCTGCGTGGGGTCTGCGTGGCCGTTCGGAAAGTCGGTGGGATCAACTGTACCTTGGGGGCACACTGTGCCGTTCGCCAGTCTTACCTCCTAAGTGTCTTTGGCATGTGGTCGGCGTGGCAGACTGGGATACGCGTGGGGCGAGAGGCAAAGGTACGCGTTTTCCCGGGAATTCTTGCTCGTTTGCGCCTCTTCGAATCTCGTTGGCGCTGATCGATCGGCGAGGTTGCCGGGAACGGTAGCGCGTGCTACCCTTCGATTAGCGGGCCTTCGGGTGGCACGCGAGCATACTCCCCCTCCCTTGCCCAAGCGCCTCTCCGTGACCTGAGGAAGTCTTTCCCTCCGTTCATCGTCGGACTATTCGGTCATGGGAATCGTCGGCCTGGTGAAGCCCTCGTACCCAACGTGCGCGAACAGAGCGTACGGGTTCCCACGAGGGACGCACTCGCACCCAGGTTTTGGAATTTGTGCAATCTGGGCTTGGCGCCGATCGGTAACCGGGTATGGCGCTGGGTCGCCGAGAACCAACGGTTCGCTACGCGGAACCCTATGTCGCGGAAAGCGGACGCCAACGAAAACCCGTTCCTGGGGAAGTATGAAAGAAGTGGATTAAGTAGTCGTCGTTCATCGAGCCGTTTCAGAACATGAGGCAAAACCGCCATGTTCCTTCCGAAACATCAGCCGAGGAGTTTCGCGGGTCCAGCAACGGCCGCTGGCGGGGACTTGGTGCAGAACAGACCAGGTCGTGAACCTTTCTCAAGTCGAAACCATCGATTGCATCAATCGGCCCGCCCACGGGGTCCAAGCCAAGGGACGAAGAGCCTCACGTTTCGTCACAATCATTCCTTCGTCCACGTCCTTCCGGTGCTCATCGTCGCTGCTGCTTCGATCCATATGGCCCTGTTTTGTTGGATCGCGGGCCCCTTGCCGGACACGACTCATGCGAGTTGGAAGTCTCGTGACGGGCAAACAAGCTATTCATTTGGCTACCAGCCATCGCCGCGAACGAACCTGGCAATGCTCGTCGCCTCGTGGCGTTCACCCCTCGATTTCTCGATGTTTCTCGAATCTCATGGCCGATATGTGACCAGCTCGAACGCCGTCACTTTCGTGACTTCGTACCGTCGATCCATCGCCGACCTGCAAGCGACTCATTGGCAAGGGGACTGCAACGACTTCGCGCAATCCGTTTGCGAGGTGGCGGCAACGCACGGTTATCGGATGGGAATCATCTCTCTTTGGCCCAAGTCTTGGCGCGATTTGTTCGCAAAGGACTGGCACCAAGTCGCCGTGCTTTGCGTCGAGCAAGATCGGGAATATCTCATTTTCGATAATGGGTCGCCGTTCCGCTGGCGCGGAACGTTGGCGGAGTACGCCGCCTCCATCGACAAGAAGATCATTCCTTTCGGCGGGCAACTTAATTGGCGGCCGACGCGGGAAAACCCACTGGCTCGTTTCGTGGACCAGTTCCGGTTTAATGAGACACTCATTGAAAATCGGCAGCCCCTCCGGCCACGCCAGCAACCGCCGAACTTGCTTTAGACGGCGCCCGCGCCCGGCGAGGACGCGGGCGTTCCTGGTTCCGCGACATCCGACGTCAATTCTTGGCCAGTTTCTCGACTTCTTTCAAAATGGCCTTGCTGTCGTCCGCCGCCATCACGCTGGTGTTCTTGGCCGCGATCTTCCCATCCTTGCCGATCACGAATGTCCACCGCTTGGCGGTAACATTGCGTACCAGAATCTCTTCCTGTCCACCAATCGTCGCCTTGACCGATTTCTCCTCTCTCGTCACGGGAACGCCGAACGCGTCGGCGACCTTTCCCTCCGTATCCGCGAGCAACGTGAAGTTCAGCTTGTGCGCTTTCTTGAATAGCTGATGGTTGCGCACGGAATCGCCGCTGACCCCAACCACTTCAACATCCTTGGAAGCGAGCTTCGCGAGATCGTCCCGAAATCCGCAGGCCTGCTTGGTGCAGCCGCCCGTCATGTCCGCTGGATAGAAGTACACGACCACGATCTTCTTGCCCACATGATCCGCGGACTTCCACGCTTTCCCGGCGTCGTCCAGAACTTCGAAAACGGGGGCCTTGTCCCCAACTTTCAGATCCGCGTCCGCCGATACATTGCCGACAAACATCACAAAAGCCAAGCTCGCGACGAGACGCGAAAAAACGCTGCATTTCATATTCGAGGTTCCTTCGTTGACTTCATGGTCCCCAGGGAGCGACGATTCCGCCGCTCCCCCTAAGTTAACGGCAGGTACAACGCTGTTCCAATATGGATCGGCGGCAGCGACGAATACGCTTAGCCGCGCGGCAACTCCCTCACTTCCCGGCGCGGAACGACGAGCTTGGATACAAGTCTCTGAACCACGTCACCATCTTGATTGAGTGTCTCGCTCTTGAACGTCACCATGCCGCGATCAGGACGGGACCTGGAGGGCTTGATCTCGACGATCTCGCTAACGACGTGGAGTTCATCCCCGGGCCGAGTGGGCCTGGGCCAGGCGATCTCGCCTCCCGCGCCAATCAGGCCGCCGGCGATCGGCAATCCGCGGAGCACGAGCAGGCGCATGGTGATCGCCGCCGTGTGCCACCCACTCGCCGCGAGTCCCTGAAAAAAAGTCGATTTCGCCGCCTCGGGATCCGTGTGGAAAGGTTGCGGATCGAACTGATCGGCAAACGCCAGGATCTGGTCCTGATCAATACGATGCCGATCGCTCGTGAATTGCTGCCCAATCTCGAGATCCTCGAGATAAAGTCGAGCTGGAATGCCGGTTGGCGGAACCATGGTGGTCTCCTTTCATGTATATGCCAATGAGCTTCAGACAGTCTATGGAGTATCTCTCGGGCCGGTCGCTTGGCGGGCATTGGCGTTAAGCCCGATTCGCGGCGTCCATGAATTGTCGCCGGTCCGCGACACTATTCTTCCGAGCGACAGTGGACGAGAAAGCCGGCGTCTCCAGAACACTCATTGAGAATCCGCAGGGAAATATCGTAAGCTTGGAGCCGGTCGTTTTTAGCGTCGATTTACATTGGCGATCAACCGATACGCCCAAGACACTACTATTCTGACCGGCAATAGCACGACGCGCCCGCGGCGCGATTCGTTCGCGCGGACGGGTAGCGGGGGTAAGGGACAACGGGACAATCAAAGAACCGAGGAGAACGCATGACGTTCCATTCGTTCACGGGAACGGACACTTATCTGGTTACGCCCGAGCTTCGCGACGCGGTGAACGTCGCGTGCGCGCTTGAAAAACCCTTGCTGATTCGAGGCGAGCCGGGAACGGGCAAAACGGTCCTCGCGGAAGCGATCGCCACGAGCTTGGGCAAGCCGCTATTGACCTGGAACATCAAATCGACCACGAAGGCGCAGGAGGGACTGTACGTTTACGACACCGTTCAACGCCTCAACGACGCGCGTTTCGGCGACCGCGACATCAGCGATATTCGCCAGTACATCAAATTCGGGCCCCTCGGCCTTGCGCTTCGTTCCCCCGAGCGGGTGGTGCTCTTGATCGACGAGATCGACAAGGCGGACATGGAATTCCCCAACGATCTGTTGCACGAACTCGACCGCATGAGCTTCACGGTTCTGGAAACGGGTGACCGGGTCGCCGCCGAGCACCGGCCGATCGTGGTGATCACCTCCAACAACGAGAAGGAGCTCCCCGACGCGTTCCTGCGCCGTTGCGTGTTCCACTACATCGCGTTTCCCGACAAGAGGACCATGACCGACATCGTGAAGGTCCATCATCCCGACGTCGAGGAGGAACTCTTGCGCCAGGTCCTCCTCCGCTTCTACTGGTTACGCGATCTGCCCGAGATCCGCAAACGCCCCTCGACGAGTGAACTCATCGACTGGATCGCAGCGATCCGCCGCGGGGGCATTGCCTTGCACACGATCGAAAAAGAATTGCCTTTCCTCGGCGTCTTGCTCAAGCGGGAAAGCGATATCGAAACCGTCCTCGCCCATCGCCGCTCCGGTCGCTGAAGTTAACTTCTCGCTGAGTCGCTAGGATTTGAAAGTGTGAAATGTTCATCGACTTCTTCTATCACCTGCGTGACTTCGGGCTGAAGGTCTCGATTACCGAGTGGCTCACGCTGATGCAAGCTCTCTACGACGGCCATGCCAAGGCGAATCTCGATACGTTTTACCATCTCGCGCGGTGCCTATTGATCAAGCGCGAATCCGATTTCGATAACTACGATCGCGCGTTCGCATCCTTTTTCTCCGGCATCGAAGCGATGCCCGACCTGACCGACCAACTCCTCGATTTGCTGAAGAACCCCATCCTGCCTCAGATTTCCGAAGAGGACCGCAAGAGGTTGAAGGCCTTCGACCTCGATGAGCTCACGGCTCGATTCCGTGAACTTCTGGAGGAACAAAAGGAACGCCACGACGGCGGCAATCGGTGGATCGGCACGGGGGGAACGAGCCCGTTCGGCCATGGTGGCGTTAACCCCGCCGGCATTCGCGTCGGTGGAGAAGGAGGGGAAAGATCGGCCGTCCAGATCGCCAGCGATCGGCGGTTTCGCAATCTCCGTTCGGACCAACTTCTCGACACCCGGCAAATCAGCATCGCGCTTCGGCGCCTGCGCCGCCTGGACAAGGACCATGGGCCCGAGGAATTGCAGCTCGAGGAAACGATCCACCGAAGCGCCAAGAACGGCGGCGAGATTGAATTCGTCTTCGGACCGCCACGACGAAACCGCGTCAAGCTTCTCCTCTTGATGGACGTCGGCGGATCCATGGATGCCTACACGCATCTATGCGAACGGCTTTTCACCGCCGCCAATGCCGCCAATCATTTCAAGCGGTTCGAGTACCGCTTCTTTCATAACTGCGTTTATGAGACCCTCTACACCGACATGTACTACAGGAAGGGGGAGCCTACGAACGAGTTGCTGAAGAACATCGACCAGACCTGGTCCATCGTCTTCGTTGGCGACGCATGGATGGCGCCGACCGAATTGACCCTCGCGGGGGGCGCGATTGATTACTACCACGACAATCCCGTCACCGGCTTAGAATGGCTCGAGCGGATTCGCCTGCGGGTCCCGAATTCCGTCTGGCTCAATCCCGAGCCGCAACGCCGCTGGAACGAACTCTCCATCCGCCTCATCCGCCGCGTCTATCCGATGTTCGAAATGACCATCGACGGCCTCACCGAAGCCATCGACGTCCTCCGCGGCACCCGCCCCAATCGCCCCGCGGGCACGCTATTCCCCCGACGCCACTGAGATCTCTCCTTTCATTTAAAACCCCTGACCGCCACCAATGCTTGGACGGAATCGACGTCGGCACGGAAAACAAAACCTATAACCGCCTTGTTTTCCATTGCAGACTGCGATGTCGTGCCTTGTCTTGCCTTGCCAGTTCAATTCCAAGTAGCACCAAACCTCTTGCCGTTCCAAAGATTTTTTGCCTTCTCACTTGAAATTCCCGTAACCAATCATCGAAAATTAGAAACTTGATCCAAAAAGACACATGATTCGAGCCATTCGCCATGTTCCATCAATGTTTCACGAAATTTGCTGCCAGCTATAGCCGCTGTCTGATTGTTGCGTTCATCCTCGTGAAATCTGGAAACAACTTTTCGCACGGTGATGAATCGAAACAAAACCGACCTGATTTCCGCATTAAGCAGGCAATACGCTGGACGGATAAGAATTGCCAAGCAGGATTAGGCGACGAGATCGAGGTCAAGGTAGAACGTTTGTCATCGGACAAGACGATCCCAATCAACAAAAGGTGGATTCTCTTTTTCAATGGCGTTCCATTGCCAGGCATCTACCCGGACAATGTCGATGTAACTCATGGCACATTTCGTTTCTACCTAAGCCGCGACGGATCTGTTCATCAGTCTCACGAAGACTTGTTGAACGCTTGGAAAACTCTTTTGCGAGGATGGTACTGGCACCGACCCGTGTCCGTCGCCTTAGGTACAGAAACCGAGGGAATAGACGCTTCCATTGAGCCCTTGCAGTCAGGGTTTAATTTAACCGTCATTGCGAAGGATTGGAAGTTAGCCTGTTCTGTTTTTTTGGCAATTGCGGTTCTATTGGCATTGGCCGCTTTGGGTACACAGTCGAATCTTCTGCGAGACAATCCGCCCGTGATGATCGATAAAGATATGAAAGCGCCATTCAGCCTTGGAAAGGTCCAATGGGCATGGTGGATTGTGTTGATCCTATACGCCTACCTTGCCATTGGCTTGGTGACTTGGGACTATTTCAATGTGTTTTCTACTACTGCGTTGGCGCTTCTCGGAATCTCAACCGGGACTGCGCTCGGCGCTGGCGTTATCGGGTCAGGAGCCGCTTCACGGCTGAACGGCCTGCAAAAGGATATCGCGGAACTGAAGGTAAAGGCGGCCAATTCGCCAGACAACTCGGCCGACAAGGCTCGCTTTCAGGAGGAAACCAGACTGAAAGAAGAGAGATTGTCGTCGCTTCAGAGGCAACTAAGCGCTGGCTCTCGGGGATTTTTCCTGGACATAATGAGCGATGATGGAGGCATAAGCCTCCATAGATTTCAGATCGTTGTCTGGACGATTACGCTTGGACTAGTTTTCGTTATTCAGGTTTGGCATGAAAAGTCGATGCCGGATTTCAACGCAAATCTTTTGGCATTGATGGGAATCAGTTCCGGCGCATATCTCGCATTCAAAGTTCCAGAAGTAACGCAAAAATAGAATTCGCGACCGGGATTTACCTCCTGCCGTAAGTGCTTCTGCACTCTAGCTCTGAGATCGGCGACATGTAAGCCCCACACCGAACTGGGCACGGACAGATGAGCCCAGAGCGATCTCCTGGAAAACCATGCTGGGTTACTGAAAGCAGCGGAACACGTCACCCTTGAAACAGGGCAATTCCAACGATGAACAGCGCGACCAGAAAACTCGTTCTCGCTGTTCTCCTCGGCCTTACCGGATGCGGTGACCATGCGCCACGGGGAAAAGCCATGCCTCCTGCAAAAGACGATGCAAAGAAAATCGCGGCAGTGTTCCATCAAGTCGTCCGTGAAGGCAGTCTCGAGGAATTGAAGGCTTTTCTCGGATCAAGAAGCAAGATCGATGGACCCGGCCATTCCGGGCAAACGGCGTTAATGATCGCTATTGGTTCGAAAAGACCTGCCAAAGGCGAAGATCCTGATCGAGCATGAAAGCGCGGACCTGGAGCTGACAGACGACTTGAATCGAACGGCTTTGAACTATGCCGTCAAGCAGGTTCGCCGAAGGCGTCCGATACATGCTCAGTCTCGGCGTCGACCGCGGCTATCATCCACGCTATCCGCTAAAGAAGCTTCCCAACCATTCCATTTCGTATGCCGATGTGCCGCCGGAAGTGAAACAAGAATTTTCCGAGGCGGAATGGAACCGATTACAGTCCAACACCGCCGAGTTGATGAAGGAGTTCCGGGAGAATCCCAAGGTTGAACCAGCGATTCGCGAGGTTCAGAGTATTGAAGTTCTGAAGCTGTTTTTAGAGGCGGGGGACGAGTTGAGTCTGGCGCCGACCGAAGTGAAACGGAAATTATTGGGGCTGGAAACCGGTGGTGAGCTGCGCTGCACACCGAGCGAATTCCAAGAACATAAAAATCCGCGTTACGGACGCTCCAACCCCGAACGAATGGACTTTCCCTTCTGGATGGACATGATTCGGACCGGCGTCGATGCGTACGTGCCTCGAAAGCATTTCAATGACGAGAACCCTTTTGAGAAACCTGGAGCCGTCTGGTGCTACGATCGCTTTGGGTCATCATTAACGGAGCTGGGAGACGGTCGTTACGTCCAAATTGCGGGCGAACATGAAGATTACTACGATCCGGACTTTTTCATCTACAACGACGTCGTTATACACGATGGCAAAGGCGATTTTCAGATCTACGGATATCCGAAAGACGTATTTCCGCCGACCGATTTTCACACCGCCACGCTTTGTCCTGAGGGCATCTACATCATCGGCGGACTGGGCTATGCGGAGCAAAGGAACGTAGGCGTCACCCCCGTCTATCGCCTGATGCTTGAAACTTGGCGAATCGATTCCGTGCCCACGACCGGCGCGATGCCAGGCTGCATTCACAATCATCGCGCACGCTACGAACCCGAGCGAAACGTGATCTCGATTACCGGCGGTGAAATTGAAGTCCCAGGAAAGGAGGGAACGGAACATTTCAAATTCAGTGATCGACAGTTTGAATTGAATCTTTCCAACCTAGAATGGCGGCGAATCCGTTGAAGGATCCTTATTGCCCCAGAGGAAAGTAATGTCGTAGTTCCCAACGCGTTATTCGCCAACCTTCTTCAAGCGATCGCGCGAGCACTACGACATTATCTTCAGATGCGCAGATTTTACGCCCGTTGCCGTCGACGAGGTTCGGGCCCGGCAAGGTGACTGATGACAAGGGAGACCATTCATGCAAGGACGACACATGCGAACCATTCTGGTTGTAGCTTTCGCCTTCTTTACTATCGCGGCAAATTCTTTGGGAGATGAGAAGGGGTCGGACGACGTGGTTTTCGAAACCGGCATCGTCTATTCCAATCCGGAAGGCGAACCGCTGGCTCTGAATCTCGCGCGTCCCAAGGGAGATGAAAAAAGCCGGCCGGCGGTCGTCTGCATCCATGGCGGCGGATTTCGGGCGGGGACGCGCGAGCACCACGACGGCTTGTGCAAACAATTGGCCGCTCGCGGTTACGTCGCGGTCACTGTCACCTATCGGCTGGCGCCCAAGCATCAGTTTCCCGCCGCCGTCCACGACGTCAAGGCCGCCGTCCGCTGGCTCCGGGCCAATGCCGACAAATACGGCGTCGATCCGGATCGAATTGGGGCGATGGGGGATTCCGCGGGCGGGCACCTGGCACTCTTCCTCGGCATGACCGGCGACGTCAAAATGTTCGATGATGCCGGTGGCGGCAATGCCGATCAATCCAGCAAGGTTCAATGCGTTGTCGACATCTACGGGCCGAGCGACCTCACGAGATCGTATGGCAAGAGCGTCGACGCCGCGGAAGTGCTTCCTCTTTTCTTCGGCGGCGATTTGAAGACCAAACGGCGCGAGCACGTGGTCGGCAGCCCGCTCAACTGGGTAAGTCCCCACGCGCCGCCGACGCTCGCCATTCACGGCACCAAGGATCCGTACGTCGCCTACGAACAGTCGGTCTGGCTCGTCGATCGCCTGCTCGGCATGGAGGTCGAGAGTTCCCTTTTCACGCTGGAAGGGGCCGGCCACGGCTTCAAAGGGGAGGACGCCGAACGCGCACAAGCCGCCATGCTCGCCTTCTTCGACAAACACCTCAAAAAGGAAAAATGACCACTCTCCCGTTGCCGACCCGTTTCTCGACCCGTTTGCCGATCCGTTTGGAGGCACCGTAAACGAGAAGAAACGGGTTCTATTCGCCCCCCCGGCGTCAACCCTCTCGCACCGAGTTCTTTTAGCCGCACGATTTTCCACTGGCCGGGCCACTCGGCCGTGGCCGTCGACTCTTCATTCCTTCCTCAACTCATCATTCATCATTTCCCGGCCACCAACGCGTCCCCCGCACGGGTTGCTAATCGCTTCTTTGCGTCTTTGCGTTAAAATTCTTCTGCATTCGTTTCGCCTTTCGCCCCGGCAGGGGCACGACATGTCAGCCCAGCGGCAACGCCCTGGGGACCGACCACCCAAAAACATGCAAGGGAGCCCTAGCTAGGGCGAAACATCCCTTCGCAGCCTACACGGAAGAGACTGGAGACGAGCCCGGAAGACACGATTTCACATTGGCCGGGCCTTTCACCCGACCGACAAACACGAGCGAGTCCAACCACGGCCATTGCGCAGGGGCGACGTTCACGGTTCGGAGGAAGAACCCTTTCGCCGACCCAAAGAGCGCTGGGCATGTGGGACCTATTTCGCTGGAATTGTGATGAAAATGAAGCAAACGACGGTTAAACATGGCGTTACGTCAGGAATATGCCGGCGTGATAGGCCGCACATTTGCTTCCTACGGGTGATAGGCGAAAACTTTCTGTAATTATCATGATCGAAGGGTCATCGCATGGCAGACATTGACTTTGACGAAATTGAAGAAAAGCTCGACTTAGTCGTTCCGGATATCTACCGCATGTTTATCGATGCCGTGAACGCAAAGGGTTATGATCTCCAGAAGTATGGCATTTACCACGACACGAAATCGGTCTTGAAGGGCAACTGGCACTTGCGAATGCTCCTTGCTGACTCCGATCCCAAATGGAAAACCAAGTATCTTGATTTCGGTGTCGGCGACGGTTGCGGAAATTACTTCTTTCTTCACGCTACCCACGAAGACGACGATCTAGTCCAATTGTGGTCTCACGATCCACCAGGAATTGAGGAAGTTAGCACTGGTACGGATTTCTTCACCTCGCTGCTTTCGGAACTCGAAGCCGGATTCACGGGCCCCGGCCAATACCAATTCCAAGGTAATGGCTCGTGGGACGGAGACTCATGACCAATCGCTCAACCGGCGCTGCAGTTGGGCGCGGATTCTGAGATCAAGGGACGCGAAATCGGGACATTCTCGAAAAGTAGAATGTCCTTTTCCTACCCCGAGGATTCAATCAACGTCGATGGTCGTCAAACTCGCCTTTGACCGCCCCGTTGTTTAGTAGAGACGAGCGGATGACGTACGCCTCGACGGGTGGTGGTCCGATAAAGTGTTATTGCCGCTCAGAAAAATAATGTCGTGGGCCGGTCCGCTTTCCGCCAAGGCTCTCCAAGCAACCGGCCCTAGCATAACGACAATACTTTTCTGATGCTCTATATCGGAGTTACATCGCAATAAGGAGAGGCACTGGCGGCAGGAAAGGAGAAGGAAGCGATACAGTCCGAGCTCCCTGCCCGTCATTCGCGTATTGTGACCGCAGGTCAATTCAAGTACAGGTTGACAGGCCTGATCGACGCTTGATGTCGTCCATGACTGGGCGAGCCATAAACGCAATGCCCGGGTCTCAAAACCTGCCCGGAGGTAGCGTACCGTCAACTCAATGAGATCCGCTTTCTGCGTTGGCGAAAGTTGGTCGACAGCGAAGCGCGTGGGGTCGTCGTGGTGATCGATGTAGCCGTGCATCAACATGTCGTCGAATAGATCGCGCGACTCGTACAGTGATAATGGTAGACCGCTCGCTTTGAGAAGTTGGGTGTTTGATTGGCAGAATTTCTGCCACGCACGCCTATCGAGAGCTGTCGATTTTTTTCGTCGGAAGCTCATCAAACGCTCTCATTCATGGTTCTTAAATGCAGAACATCGCGACATTCCACATTATATGATCCAATTCACGTTACGCGTGCCGACTCGTAACTTTCGTATTCTTCGATGGCTACCTTGGTCCCAAACGTCGACCGATAGCAGCACCGACGATTTGTTGGTGGGGGTTGCGTCGCCATGGAACGATGTCTGAAAAAGGATGAACCAAAACTCGTCACCGCGCGTGGGTGGAACGGGTTCCGCCAGTGTCATTGATATGTCACGATAGGCGGTGTCTCGCAAAGGGGGCAATGGCGGTGTGTGCCACGTGGCTCGTGGGTTTCGTTTGGGAAGAAGGTGGGGGTCGAGGGGTGGATGTCACCGCCGAAGTGTCGAGCTGGCAAAATCGGCGGTGGCGCGATCGGGGGGTTCCCGAAAGAATGCCAACACGAATGTTGGTCGACGGCTGGGGAAGAAGTCCCAGGGCGAACAGTCAACCCTCTTCAGTCCATCGAAATGCTTCGTATCCCGGGTCCGGCTTGCTGGGGGGTTATGGAGCATCAGAAAACTAAAGCGGCGAAGCCGCATTGAACTCCCTCTCCCGCCGGGAGAGGGCCGGGGTGAGGGGTTTCTTTTTCGCATGGCAAACATGCACTTGCGCGCATCTTACGCCCTAACAACGTAATGTCGTATTCCTCGGCGTAGTGGCTTGGAGAGTCTTGGCGCTTTAGCCGGGAGGAGCGGCGTCCGGGGTTTAGCACCGGGCCCCGACATTACTTTTCCGAGCGGCAATAACGGTCAGCAATGGATCTTGCGATCGCGGGCGAGAACTTGCCAAGCGCCGGTGACACGGCCGTTCGCCGCCGTCAAGAGTTCGCGATGGAGGGCACACGTGGGGCAGATGTGGGCAGGCCAGGCATAGACGACGTCGCCGGGGGCAAATTGGTCGGCGCTCGGCGTGTCGATGACGAGGTGCTCCTCATTCTGAAGCACGAACGTGGCGTCGGGAATGGTGAGCAGCTTGACGCGCCCCGCGGGGGGAGAGTCGGGCGAGACCGCCTTGTAGCCCAGGTCAAGGGTGAGTCGGCCGGGACGTGGCTTGCTGATGACGCGGGACAACAGCACGGCTGCCGGCCGAAGCGGGATGTCCTCGAAATGGTGGTAGTAGTTCCAGTCGTTGAGGAAGAAGGTTCCTGGAGAACACTCGACGCGCGGATCCTCGGCGGCGATCCGCGCCCCATTCGGGAAAGGTGGGACTATTGCCACATACCAGTCGAGGTATGCTTTGACCCTCGGCCTCCAGGGAGTCGGCGAACACGCGCACCGAGTCCCAGACCTTGCGGACGGCGGCGGAACGTTCCGCGGGATTCTCCTGATGACTTTGACCGTCGTAGACATGCAGTCCGCCAGGCACGATCCCCGGCGTGCGCGATCTTTTCGTAGAGTGATCGGGCTTCGGGACCGATCGGAACGCCGGTCCGTCCCATGCCGACGTCGAGATCGAGCAACACCTCGGCGGTCTGGCCTGCCGCCGTCACCGCGCGTGCTAAGGCGGCGAGAGGCTCGGGGTGATCGACGAGGGGTTTGAAGCTGCAGTTCGGATACCGGGCTTGCAGTTGGACGAATCTTTGAATGTTGGGTCCGACGAGGGAATAGGCAAAGACCACGTCTTTGGCGCCCGCGTCCGCGACCACTTCGGCCTCGGCGAATGTCGCGCACTTGACCTTCGTGATCCCTTCTTCGAACATCATTTTCGTCAGCTCGATAGTCTTATGCGTCTTGACGTGAGGACGCATGCGACGGGCATCCCCCGCCATCCGAATGGCGGCTTTCAGGTTTTCCCGAATGAGATCGGGAAACACCACGAGCGCGGGGGTGAACACTTCGTCCGCGTTTTCCAATCGACAACGGGAATCCAACCGGGCTTCAACCGTCATGCCTGCTCCCCATCCGGCTGCCAATGGTAACTCATGCCGTGCATTTTCGCCGTCAACCCCTTCATTGAAAGGGATTCTCAAGGTGACTTACGGAACCGTGGCTCCGTAGTGCCGTTTCGTTTAACTGTTCCGAAGAGCCGTTCCGAAGAATGGGTCGTTCGTTTCGCGGGACCGGCGTCTACTTTCCCGCTTCCGAGAGCTTATTCTCCACGTCGGCCAGGCTCGAGGAATTGACGAGCAGCTTCCCCTCGGGGTCGTAGAGGAAATACCGGGGCAAACCTTCAAATTGCAGCGTCTCCTGGGCCGCGGCCAATTCCTCCGCGATGCGTAGATTCCTCATGTTGGCTTTTGAATCGGCGAGGAAGGTCTTGGCTGCCTCGACCTCTTCCTCCATGTCGAAGTTGAGGGAGATAAAGACGACGTCCTCTTTGCCATGTTTGTTCGCCAGTTCGACGAAATGGGGGAACTTCGCCCGGCAAGGAACGCACCAGGTAGCCCACGCATCCACGACTACCGTCTTCCCTTTGTATCCCTCGATTTCCTTCTTGTATTCCTCGACGGTGAGGGTCGCTAGCTCCGCCGATTGCGCCAGATCCGCCGATTGCGCCGACGTGCTCGCCTCCTTGGATTCGCCGCCGCTGGCCTGTGCCGCCGCGGGGGGAGGAGGGACGACGGAAACGGGGGGGCCACTGTCGTCTGCCTTGGACGGTTCGCTGGGGGATGGGGCAATGGTGATCGGCTTGGCTTCCTCTTTGGAATCGTTCGCGGACTTGCCGCAGCCGACAATCCCAAGACTGATCAAGAGAAATGCCAAGCGGAACCTTGATGAACTCATCGAGTCTTTCTCCTCCCTGGTTGCTGAACGGCGAAACGGAATGCGGTTGGCGAATCGTGAAGTCATTGACGGCAAAAGGACACGCGATCGGTTCGTTGCCTGCTTGATGGAAAAGCGGCCTTTTTGCCGCTCAGAAAAGCAATGTCGTGGACCGGCCGGCATGAGTCTTCGGCATTTCAAGCGGACCGGCCCGGTTCGACGACAGTACTTTGCCGATGTTCATTAACCCTCTTCTTCGTAACGGATGGAACACCCCGCGGCGTTGGTCTTGGGAACCGCCGGCGATTGCCCCTTGAGCAACGCATCGACCGCGTCATGGAGATACTTTTTCGTGACCTTTTCCGGTTTGCGCGCGTTGTCGAAGGCGCCGACATAGGCAATCTTTCGATCTCGATCGAGTACGTATAGATGGGGCGTCACGCGCGCTCCATAGGCATGCCCGATCTTCTGCGAAGAATCGTGGAGGTAGGGGAAATTGAACCCTTTCTCTTTCGCCCGGGATTGCATCATGGGAAACCCGTCCGCCTCTTCGTTGTTTACGTTGATGGCGACGAACTCGACCCCCTTGGCCCCGTATTCCTTGGCGAAGTCGATGAACCGATCTTCGTACGCGACGGCAAACGGGCAACTGTTGCAGGTGAAGGCCACCACGACGATCTTGTCGGTGGAAATATCGGCGAGCGAATGAGGTTTGCCATCCACGCCGGGAAGACTATTCCACGCGGGGGCCGGAGTGCCGGGAGCAATCGGATCGGCGGCGACCGCCCGTCCGTTCCCAATCCCCAAGAGGCCCAACAATGTGAGCCCCGTCGTTACGAGATTCCGCAAAGTCCATCCCCGCGCGCCCGTCCGGCCCTCGGTCGATTGTCTCCCCCTGGGTGTCGCTACGAGACATTCCCGGCTTTCGTGGTCCAAGATCATCGTGAGCCCTCGTCGTTGTGCGCGACTTGCAATCTCATGCTCGCGCAGGCCGTTTCGCTCCCGCAGGTATCGTAGCAGCCAGGGGGTCCGTTCTCCAGGGCCCGTAACGGATGGTTTCCGACCTGGGGTTCGTGCCTTTCTTTCCGCAGGTTCCGAACACGCCGAGGGTAGGCCGCAAAGTTTCCCAGGGGGTGGCAGGCGCGCATCGACGTTGCGTAGCATTTCCGTAACTGCCGTTGAAACTGGACGTTTGGTGAAGAAAATCCTCGGCGGCGAATCGAAAGATCACGTGCGTCCTTGCCTCGGTTGTTCTACAATGGTCCAAGGCGATTCTTACGTTTGCCCGCGCCTTGGCCCGTACAGCTACCGCTCCGAAAAGTAATGTCGGGGCGTGGCGAGATTTGAGCTCAGATTCTCCCAGTGACCGGGCCGAGCATTGTGGGGTTACGTCATTAGGGTGTAGGATGCGAACAGCCCTGTCGGGCAAAACAGAAGCCCCTCACCCCGACCCTCTCCCAGTGGGAGAGGGAGTTGATTGCGGCTATGGCGCGCTCATTTTCTGATGCCTTAAAGCGAACGACCTTCGAACTCCTTGGTACTCTTCACTCATGGAATCACGCAAAGCTTCAAGAGACAAACTAGGCCGACCGAACTGGCAAGGCTGGGCGGTCCCTCTCCTCTTGGTCTTGGTTTCCCTGGCAGCGCTGCACACCATGCTGCTGAACTCGTCGACGGTGAATATCGAGTACAGCAAATTCAAGCGGCTGCTCGCCGAGGACAAGGTCAAATCGGTCAAGATCGGCCCGACCGAGATCGTCGGCGAGGCCAACCAGGAGGTCAAGGATGACTCCGGGCGGCAGAGTCGCCGATTCCGTACCGCGCGGGTCGGGTTAGAGAACGACGCCAGCCTGTATGCGTTGCTCGAGGATCGAAAGATCAACTATACCGGCGAAGAGGAGCCGAGTGCGTTCACCCTCGCCTTGCTCTGGCTATTGCCCGTACTGCTGGTCATGGGTTTTCTGTACTTCTTCATGTTTCGGCGGCTGGGGGCGGGTGGATCGGCAATGACCTTCGGCCGCAGCAAGGCAAAACTCTATGCGCAGGAAGATTTGAACATTTCCTTTGACGATGTCGCCGGCATCGACGAAGCGGTGGAAGAACTTCGCGAGGTGGTGGACTTCTTGAAGACGCCGCAGAAGTACCAGGCGATCGGCGGGCGCATTCCCAAGGGAGTGCTCCTCGTCGGCCCACCGGGAACGGGCAAAACCCTGCTCGCCAAGGCGGTGGCGGGGGAAGCGGACGTCGCCTTCTTCGGCCTCTCTGGCTCGGACTTCGTGGAAATGTTCGTCGGGGTGGGGGCGGCACGCGTACGCGACCTGTTTGCTCAAGGGGAACAGCGAGCCCCTTGCATCATCTTCATTGACGAACTCGACGCGCTGGGGAAAACGCGTGGATCGGGGATGGTCGGGGGCCATGACGAGAGGGAACAGACGCTCAACCAGCTCCTGGTTGAAATGGACGGTTTCGACTCGAATCGTGGCGTCATCATCATGGCGGCGACCAATAGGCCGGAAACGCTTGACCCTGCCCTGCTTCGTCCCGGTCGATTCGATCGGACGGTGGTGGTCGACCGGCCGGACGTCAATGGCCGAGAGGCGATCCTCAAGGTACACGTCCGCAACGTCAAAGTCGCCGAGGACCTCGATTTGCGTTCCATCGCGGCATTGACGCCAGGCTTCGTCGGTGCCGACCTGGCGAATCTGGTGAACGAAGCCGCGTTGCTGGCCGCCCGCAAGGGAAAGCCACACGTCGGCAAAATGGATCTCGAGGAAGCCATCGAACGAGGGGTGGCCGGCCTGGAACGCAAACAACGGGTCATGATGCCGGAGGAAAAACAGCGGATCGCCTACCACGAATGCGGTCACGCGATCGTTGCTTACATGCTTCCCGGCGCCGATCCGGTTCACAAGATCTCGATCATCCCTCGTGGCATTGGAGCGTTGGGTTACACCCTTCAGCGACCGCTCGACGATCGATACCTTGCGACCCAAAGCGAATTGGAGAACCGCATCTGCACCTTGCTCGGAGGCATCGCGGCGGAGGAACTGGTATTTCCCGAGGTGTCCACGGGAGCACAGAACGACCTGGAACGGGTTTCACAGATCGCGCGGAGCATGGTCCGGGAGTTCGGCATGAGCCCGAAACTCGGGCGGATCAACTACAACAATCGTGAACGCTCTCAATTCCTGGGTGGAATGGGCGCTCTTACCGGCAGCGACTATAGTGAAGCGACAGCCTGCGACATCGACCAAGAAGTCCGGAGAATCGTGGACGCTGCAGCGACCTTGGCGAAAGAGATCCTGGTCGAAAACCGCAGTGCCTTGGAGCGACTGGCCCAACTCTTACTGGAAAAGGAAGTGTTGGACGCCGATCAGCTCAAGGAGGTCATGGACGCCACCTCCCCACGCCTGGTCCACGGAACGATGAAAGCCGTCACTCATCCCGCGTCAGGAGCCGGGACAACCCCCGCGGCGACGCCGGAGGCGGAAAAGCCTCCCCTGGGATGGGTGGAGCCTTCTCCCTAAGGTCAATCGCTTATGAGCCAAGTAACAATAAAATATTGTCGGCCTTGCGGTTATATTCGTCACGCGGAGTCCGTGGCGGCAATGATCCGCGAGTCCACGGGGGGAACGGTCGAGTTGGTCCCCGGCTTTTTTGGGGTTTTCAAGATCTGGGTCGGCGACCAACTTGTGTTTGACAAACGGGACTCGCGCGGCTTGTTGGGAAAGTTGGGATTCGGGTATCTCCCCACCCCGGACGAGTTGGCCGATCTCGTAGTTCGCCGACTCGGAACTGAACGGTCGACGAAACCAGCAGCCATGAGCTCGGGTACTCGCTCTGGCGAGTAGATGTAAAGTTGGAAGCCCGTTCGAACAGGGGCCTTGAAACCTGCCGCCCGGTACCCGCAAAATCGCGTCCACTGCGCATTTTTTGCCCGTTCCGACCCTGACAACCGTGCGTCTCGGCCGATGCGACGATTGAATCGGATCTCGGAGGATTGATTTCATGTCTGGATTCGTCGGTGCCCTCCTCATGGTCGGCGTCACCTTTGGTGCCCCGGCTGCTCCCGAAAAAAGTGAAGTGACAAGCCCGATCGGCAAAAAGATCCCGGATTTTAAACTCCGAGATTTTCGTGGCACCTGGCACTCGCTTGAGGACCTGAAGGATTCCAAGCTGGTCGTCGTCGCCTTTTTGGGGACCGAGTGTCCGCTGGTGACGCTCTATGCAGGCCGATTGGAAGAACTTTCGAACGAGTTTGCCGCCAAGGGGGTCACTTTCATCGGCATTAACTCCAATCAGCAAGACTCCATCACGGAGATCGATCACTTCGTTCGCCGCTTCGACCTCCATTTTCCCATGCTCAAGGACCCGGGAAACACCGTCGCGGATCTTTTCGGCGCCATTCGTACGCCGGAGATCTTCGTGCTCGACCAGGATCGGGTGATCCGCTATTGGGGCCGGGTGGATGATCAATTCGGAATCGGTTTTGCGCGCGAGAAGCCGACCCGCAGGGATCTTGTGGTCGCGATCGATGAATTGCTCGAGGGCAAACCGGTCTCCATGCCAGTCGTGACGGCCCCGGGATGCTTTATCGGCCGGGTTCGCCAGCCGAAGGAATCGAGCGAAGTCACCTATTCGAAGCAGATCTCACGAATCTTTCAAAACCGCTGCCAGGAATGCCACCGCGCCGGCGAGATCGCGCCCTTTGCGTTGACTTCCTATGAAGAGGCGGTCGGCTGGTCGGAAACCATTCGCGAGGTGGTCCAAGAGCAGCGAATGCCCCCTTGGCATGCGAGTCCGGAGCATGGCCACTTCCTCAACGACGCGCGATTGACGGAGGAGGAAAAGAAGCAGATTGAAACCTGGGTCGCCAATGGTTCACCCGAAGGGGATCCGAAGGATCTTCCCGAACCGCCCAAGTTCGCGGAAGGTTGGCGCATTCCGGAACCGGACCTGGTCCTGGAAATGCCCTACGAGTTCGAGGTCCCCGCGGAGGGGGTGGTCGACTACAAACACATCATGGTTGATCCTGGCCTCACCGAGGATAAGTTCATCCAATTCGCGGAAGCCAAAGCGGGCAATCGGTCGGTCGTACACCATATCATCGTCTTCATTCGCCCGCCGGAAAGCCGCAGGGATGATCTCAAGGTGGAGGGGGATTTCGGCGGCGGAAGATTTTTGGTCGCGACCGCGCCAGGTGCTCGACCGATGATGCTCGAGGAGGGGTATGGCAAGCTGATTCCCGCCGGCTCCAAACTCATCTTCCAGATGCACTACACACCCAACGGCACCAAGCAAAAGGATCGAAGCAGCATCGCCCTCAAATTTGCCGATTCCACGAAGGTGAAGCGGAAAGTCTCGGTGGCGAATCCAGGCCAATTCGCATTCCGCATTCCGCCGCACGAAGAAAACTACAAGATGGCGGCCACGCATTTCTTCCGAAGAGATACCCAGATCATCGCGTTCTTGCCCCACATGCATAAACGGGGCAAATCGTTCAAATACGAAGTTTTCTATCCAGACGGTCGGCATCAAGTCCTGCTGGATATCCCACGCTACGACTTCAATTGGCAGAACAGTTACGTGCTCGATAAGCCGCTCGAAGTGCCACGGGGCACCAAGATGGTGTGCACGGCTCATTTCGACAATTCCGCGAACAATCTCGCCCACCCCAATCCTAACGACAGCGTCACCTGGGGAGAGCAGACCTGGCAGGAGATGATGTTCGGGTTTTTCGAATGGGCGCCCGTAAAGGAAGATGCCTATAAGTCGGACAAGACTCGCACCGAGGAGTTTCTCGAACTTGCACACGACGGCCCGGCGATGATCGATACGAAATTGATCGACTTGGCGCGTCGCGCGAGCCAATCATTCGAGGACTTCCAGCGTTTTGCCGATGCCCTTCGTGATGAGTTGCCGCAACTCGATCGCGTCTGCGTCACGCTCCTCGATGGAGATCTTTTCCGTGTCGCCGCGGCTTCCGAGGGTTCGGAGGTCAACAACGGCTACGCGGAAACCGGATTCGAACGACTCGCTAACGGCTTCACCCTGGCCAAGTACGCCAAAGATAAACAAACCGTCATCCATCCGGACCTCGCCAAGGCGATCGGCTTTGATCTCCGGTTGCTCGCCCGAAGCTTCCGGTCGAGCATGCACATCCCGTTCATTCTCGACGGCAAGCCCGCCACGATGAACCTTTGGAGCGGGGAAGGCAACGCCTTCCCGGAACCTGCCAAACGATTGATCGAGGCGCTTTTCGATACCGCGGCACCAACCCGGATCGTCTCCAGCACGTCCACCAACTCCGCCAACGAGGGGTGAACGATCATCGCGAATTACTCCGCGAAAAAAGAACCCTCGCGACCGGCCACCGGCAGCGAGGGTTTTTCATGCGCCATAATCCGCGGCGAGAGTTGTTTATCCCAGCAGATGCTTGAGAGCTCCATCGATATTCGGATAACGAAAAACAAAACCCGCTTTCTGCAATTTGGCGGGTTCGACGCGGGTGCTGGCCAGGAGCATTTCATCCGCCATCTCGCCAAAGGCCAATCGAGCCGCGAACGCCGGCATCGGAAAGATCGTCGGTCGGTGCAGCGCGCGTCCCAGAGCCTTGGTGAACTCCCGGTTCGTGACCGGTAACGGCGCGGTACCATTCACGGGGCCGGACAGGGCGGGATTCTCAATCGCGAACTCGATGGCCCTTACAATGTCTCCAAGCTCGACCCAGCTAAAATACTGCGTACCTGGGCCAACGATTCCGCCCGCCCCCATCTTGAACGGCAATAGCATCTTCGCGAGCGCGCCCCCCTCCGGCGACAGGACCACGCCAATGCGAAGGTTCACCAGCCGAATGGATGTTCCCTTCACCGCGTCCGTCGACTCTTCCCAATCCTTGCACACCTCGGCAAGGAAGCCATTGCCAGGCGCACTGGCCTCCGTGAGGATTTCATTCCCGCGGTTACCGTAGTATCCGATCGCGGACGCACTCACCCAAACGGCGGGGGGACTGTTGAGTTTGGCGAGCGTTCGCGCGAGGAGTGACGTACCCTTCACGCGACTCTCCGCGATCCGGCGTTTTCTCGCATCATTCCAACGTCCAGCGGCAATGTTCTCACCCGCGAGATGAACGACGGCGTCCAAACCCTCCATGCTGGCACTATCGATGGTCCCAGCCTCGGGGTCCCAAGCGATCTGACCAGCCTGGGGCTTACTCCGCACCAAGCGGATCGGAGTGTGCCCTTGGGACTGGAGAGACCGAACCAAGGTTGTGCCGACTAAACCCGTTGAACCTGTAATTGCGATTCTCAAGGCAACCCCCTCGATCGAGCATTCGAGATCGTTCGCCAGGGGATACGAGCCGGTCCATGCCATGATCGACATCGTCCGCTAACACGCTATCCGTCATCCATTGAACATCGTTTTCGGCTCGTTGTATCCCCTACACTTCAAGCGAACCGCAAAACTGTAGTTCCGCACCATCATTCTGACTGCGACTCCATGCGGAATCAAAAACAATCCTCAAACCACAAGATTCCCCCCTCCTAACACCAAACCAACGAAGTGCCATTATGGCACTAAGTAGCCCGCCTGCCACCGGCACTGCCAAAAGATGCCATTTTGGCAACATTGCTCACCCGGCAAGCATAATCGCACATAGCAAAATTCCTTTCGCGTAAACGATTTGCAGCAAATGATCCAATTGGCACAACGGTTGCAAATAAGTCTGTAGAAGGAGCAAGAGGCACGATGGATCGAGGCAGTAAAGGAAACAGATGTCAATGAATCGTTACGCGAAAGGAGTGGGATCATGACACGCTTCAATTTGGGCCTGACGCCGATGAACCGCCTGCGTGGCGACTTGGATCGCTTCTTCGAGGGACTGCTGCCGACTTTTCCGAGCGTTGCTCCGATGCGATTCGGGGGGGTGCCGGCGTTTCCCGCAGTCAACGTGTGGGAGGAGAAGGAAGAGATCTTCGTCGAGGCAGAGATTCCGGGCATGGCCATCGAAGACCTGCAGATCCACGTCAAGGGGAATGAACTGTCGATCGCAGGGGAACGGAAAGCGCGAATGACGGAAGGCGCGACGGCCCATCGCCAGGAACGGGGCGAGGGGAACTTCCGCCGGGTTCTGCGTCTGCCGGTCGAGATCGATGCGGAAAAGGTAGACGCTCAACTGAAGAACGGCGTGCTAACGCTTCGCTTGCCGAAAGCAGAGGCAGCCAAGCCGCGCAAGATCGAGATCAAGTGCACCTGAACCAACGGGATTGAACAACCAACGCAAACCGAAACGACGAGCCTCAGGTAATCCGGCGATCGGGAAGGCCATCCGTTAAGTTCGCGGGCTTTCCGAATGAGAGATACGGCAGGGATACCTGACGTGAAAAGGAGGAATCCGATGAACAACCAAGTCTTGTCGACAGAGGCAGCCGTCCCCCAGGCGGAACCGACGCGCAATGAGAGAACATTCCTGCCGAACGTCGACATTCTCGAGTCGGCGGAAGAACTGCAAGTGGTAATGGACCTGCCAGGCGCTTCGCCGGAGGGAGTGGATATTACCTTCGAAAAAGGAACGCTAACGGTCCACGCTAAGGTAACCGAACGGCGCGCGGAAACGGCTCCGTACCTCCTCCGTGAATACGGGGTCGGCGACTTCCACCGGTCATTCCAGGTGGATGAGAAGATTGATGCGACGAAGATTGCCGCGGAATACGTTGCGGGAGTGCTAACGTTGCATCTGCCAAAAGCGCAGGCGGCCAAGACACGAAAGATCGAGGTCGTCGCAAAGTAAGCAGAGAGGTCGTGAGGCGGAATCGGAGCGGACGGTTGTGCGTCCGCTTGGGCCGCGGGCCCAAGATTCGATATCGAGGCACGCGGCTGGACCATCTTTCGAGCAAAGGAGGGATACCATGAACCTGCGAAGTCTCGTTCCATGGCGGAACAAGAATGGGGGTACGGTCACCCATCCAGTTCCCACGAATCCCTTGGAAAGGATGCGCTGGGAAATGGACCAGGCGTTCGACCGGTTCCTCGGCGACTTGTGGCCATCCAAAGGTCCGTTCGCCGAATGGATGGAGGGAGCGTGGGCACCCTCGCTGGATGTAAAAGAGACGGATGACGAGATCGTCGTCCGTGCCGAGATCCCGGGCGTCGATCCGAAGGATCTGGAAATCACGTTGTCCGGCGACACTCTGACGTTGGCCGGAAAGAAAGAGGAGAAGACGGAAAAGAAGGAAGAGAACTTCCATCACACCGAATGCAGTTTTGGTGAATTCCGGCGTACCCTGCGGTTGCCGGCGACCGTCGACACGGAAAAAGTAACCGCCGAGCACAACAACGGCGTGGTCACGATTCACGTGAAGAAGGTTCCTGGCGCCGTTCCGAAAAAGGTTCCGGTGACATCGAACTGACGTTAATTTCACTCCCTTCGTAGGGAGAGCGAATCCGTGGGCCGGCGCTGGGACGCGAGTTTTCCCCGCGCCGGCCTTTTCTTTCATCCAATGGAAATCCCGCGTACTAAAACCGCTGGTTTTACCTTCATCTCTTAAATCGGATATTTTTATCCGCTTTCTGGGAACCATTGCGATTTCACGGCGTCTATGAGGTTAGAGAGGCCAGGCGAGTCTGGCCTACGCCGCGCAGCTCCTCGTGCAGGAGTCGAGTCATGGGCCAATCCTTAAAAAATCGAATCACTGCCACCAGAATTGCGGTCGCCTTCACGTTGGTCATGGGTGTTCTTTTATGCACGCGATGGCCGGCAGTAGGCGCCGGACCTCCCCTAGAAATCATGGTGGCGTCGGGCGTGCCAACCGCCCTGCCCATGGACGCCGCTTCGATCGGAACCCTTATCAACCAACTGAACCTCACCCCGGACCAACAATCGCGACTCTTCGCCATCGCGTCGAAGCATCAAGGGAATCTCAATGACCCGCGGCTGGTCCATGAAATCGAATCCATTCTGAATCCCGAACAACGGGAGAAAGTACGCGGACTGATTCGTCAGTACTCGCCGCCGATGCCCCCTCCGAAAGTCGCGAACATCCCGACCGCGGAGCGACCCGATGGCGTCTTCTCTACCGTTTTCGTCTCCGGCACGAAAGACCGTCTAGGGAGAGTGCTAGGCGGAACCGAAGTGGTGGGGTTAACGCCCCACCAGGGTAAACTCTACGCCGCCACCAGCGTCTGGAAGGACAACGCCAACCGTGCTCCTAAAAGGGGCGCCCAGATTCTCGTGCTCGAACGTCAAGGTGGAAGCTGGAAGTTGGATCGCGAGTTCGAACCGGCCATTCGCTCCGTTGCGGCCATGGAATCCTTCTCCATCTCCAGTGGCTCGAACGATGGTGCGGGAAGCGGGGAGGAAAACTATCTGTTCGTCGCGCCCCTGGGTCCGCGAACGAAAGCCAATCCGATCCATTTCCGGAAGGGGCACGGAGCTTGGCAATCCGTGGATCTCGTCAAGCATCCTCCGCTCCAAGCTCGCTCCTTTGGATTTCATCGCGATTTGCAAACCGGCGAACATCTGGTCTTCGTCGCCTGTCAGCCGGGCGGCATGTTTCGCGGAACGATCGATTCCAAGGGGAACATTGCCTGGCAAGCGCAAGCGGAATTCACGCACTATTCGGCGGCGCCTAGTGGATTTGCGAACTGCAACGGCGTACTCCACGTTGCGATTGGTTCACAGGTTTATCGCCGCGACGACGCCTCCGCGCAAAAGTGGACACGAGTTTTCACTTCACCACGAGGAGGGCGAGGCCAACTGCGAGGTCTGACAGCCATTCCTTCTCCGGTCGGAAGCGGCCAGGTACTGTTGGTGACGCAAGACGGCGGCGGCCGCGTCTATCGAATTGATCCCAACGATCAGTACCAAGCGACCGCCGAAACCTCGATTGCGGAAATCTTGGCGAAGCGTTGGGGAACGCGTCCTCAATATGTCGTCGCCGCTCGGCATGGCATGCTGTCGACAATTCATCCAATGTCGGCCAATTCCCTTTGTCTTTTTGGAATCGAGGCCCGCGTGGAAGGAAAAGATCGACCACACGTCAACGGCTGGGAAACGGGAGGTTGGATCGTGATTCGTCGTTCTCCGGACGACTATGAAGTCAAAGAGATCGTGGACCCGGTTCGAGATCCCATGCCTCCTTTGATCTCCACGCGCGCCATGGCAACATCTCCCTTCGGAACTCTGGGAGATCCTGCAATCTATTGTGGCGGATACAACACCGACTCTGGCGCCGCGCATGATACTGGCTGGATCGCTCAAGCTTCGATCGTCGCGTTAACGCCGGATGAATGATGAGTTCGCGCGGCTCTTAGGATCTTCCGAAAAGCACGCGAATGACCGCGGAGTTATTCCGCTCGCTCGAGGAAGAACGGAAGGCGAGCCTTGCGACGGGCGGGCTCATTCGATTCGTTCGACGGTTCGAAATGAGCGGGAACGAAAAACGAAGCACTCGATGCGGGACCAGAAGTGTGCAGTGGTTTTCGCTTGCGTTTCTTCTCCGGCGAAGTGTCAACGCTTGCCGCGACTTTGTCGGTCTTCCCTGCCGATACTACATGACTTACGGGCCGGACGGCTGGCTCGAGGGCCTCGTAAACGGAGCCATTGCCGTTTAGAGAAGCAATCTCGTGGACCGGACTGTTTTCCTCTAAGGACCTCCGAGCAACCGGGCCTAGCGTCACGGCATTCCCCTTTTCATGCTCGGTCGCCGCGGGAGGCACCGTACCGATAGGCGACGCGGAGAGCGGAGTGAATGAACCAGGCATCGGCAAGAGGATCATTTCTTCGTCCGGCAAAGCGTTGGAGTCTGGGGTTCTCGAACTAGCCGGCGTTGGCCGGTGGGTCGAGGCGAGATGCGCGCCCCCCGCCTGCTCGGCCCGTGGAAGCCGAGACGTTGCCGGAGAAACATAGGCGACGTTCCGTTGAGATTGCCAACGCGTCTGAATGCCCGTGGCGTGGGGAATCGGTTTCGCGGTCGCGGGCCTATCCATTTCCCGAACGAGCGTGCGATTCCCGGAAGCAAGGTCCCGAGGCCGTGATCCGCTCGATTCCCCATGCGGCGAATGAGCAGAGTCTTGGGGAACGGGCTGCCCGAGCCAGGACGAGCGCGGTTCTCCACTCGAGGCCGACCCTTCCGGTGTGGGTTCGTTCAGGGGAGCGGGAGGTTCCGGCGGCGTGGGTTCCGGGGTGGGTGGAACGGCTTGCTCCTGCGGCGTTGAAGACGCCGGTGGCTCGGATGCTGGCGACATGGGACGAGCCGTGGGGAGGCTACCCGCGGGCCCCGTCAACTGGATGTCGCGCTCTGCTTCAAAAGTACGGCCGTCGACGGTCGTAAAGCGAACCACGACGCGCAATTTGTCTTTTGTCGGCTGATACTGCCACGGGAGAATAAGTTGGTAACCTTGTCCCAGAACGGTCGCGCGCCAATTCTGCCTGAGCTGCTCGGAATCCGCTTCCCACATGCCGATGTTCTTTTTGACGCCGCTGGGTTGCAGCTGAAACAGGTCAATCTTTGCGGTGCCCGGGCATTTCAACACATCGCCGTCGTAATCGTGGGGCTCGATGGCGACCTGAAGCGCGTCGGCGCGACCGTCCTTATCGAGATCCCGACCGCCGGTCATGGTTCCGAGGGAGATTTTGGCGAGTCCGACGTTCTTGTAGACGGTTTCCGGCGGAGCGGCGCTCCCCCGTTCGTCGATTTCTCGCCGAAGGCCGTCAATCGTGGTTTGAAGGGTATGGATCTCGGAGTCTTTGAGGGTTACCTGATTTTCGAGCTCATTGACGCGATTGGTCTGATAGCGCAGTTCCGCTTCCACCAGGTCACAGGTCCTGCAACCTAGATTGCCGCAAAGCAACAGAAGGGATACGCACGGTAATCCCCAACCACTCCATCGCAGTCGCACGATTTGGAAAGTCCCTTCTCCAAACGTCGCGGCGCCAATGTTCGCGCCACTCGTGTACGCTGAGCACGCCGGACACCCGTTCGCATTGCGAACCGTCGTCACCGCGCATACCCAAGCTACCGCCGCAGGAACCTTCGCGTCGCGAGCGCAGAACGAAACTGCGCGCTCGACATGGGTGCCAGCGAGGCTAATTCTTGGCCCTGATTACAGAATCGGAGTTGTCAGCTCGCAGGTGGCGTGGAAGCTGGAGCGGCAGGGGCCGCCTCCATGTGCTCCAGTACTCGATCAATAAGGCCGTAACCTTTAGCCTCCTCCGCGGACATGAATTTGTCGCGGTCGGTATCCCGGTCGATTTCTTCCAAGGTTCGGCCGGAGTGCTTGAGCAGGATCTCGTTAAGCCGTTTCTTTAGTCGCAAAAACTCTTGGGCGTGAATCGCCAACTCGGTGGCAGTTCCCTCCGAACCCGCGAGCGGCTGATGGATCATCACCCGGGCGTTGGGGAGTGCCGCCCGTTTCCCGGCAGCGCCAGCACAAAGGAGCACTGCTCCCATGCTCGCCGCCTGCCCAACACAATACGTTGCAACATCACAAGTTACGTACTGCATCGTATCATAAATCCCAAGGCCGGCCGTTACCGAACCGCCCGGGGAGTTAATGTATAGATGGATATCGGCTTTCGGATCGTCGAACTGTAGGAACAGCATTTGCGCGATGATGAGATTGGCGACGTTGTCGTCGATCGCCGTCCCGAGGATGATGATCCGATCCTTGAGGAGGCGGCTGTAAATATCCATGGCGCGCTCTTCGCGCCCGCTCCGCTCGATGACGTAAGGGACCAGAGGCATTCGACAATCTCCCTCGGTTCGGCCACTCGCCGCGTGTCTTCTCTCCTCGGCACCCGTGGGCCGAAGTCCTAACCGGCGAAATGGAAGTTTATTCCAGCTTCGATTTGACCTCTTCCGGCAACTTGACGAGCACCTCGTCCACCAAGCCATACTCCTTGGCTTGCTGTGCCGTCAGGTAACGATCGCGCTCCGTTTCCTTCGCGACAAGCTCGACCGGTTGCCCGGTGTGCTTGCTGAGAATCTCGTTGAAAACCTTCTTCATCCGCAAGATCTCGTCGATCTGGATCTCGATGTCGGAGACTTGTCCCCCCACGCTTCCGTGGGGTTGATGAATCATGACGGTGGCGTGGGGCAAGGCGAATCGCTTTCCCTTGGTCCCACCAGCGAGCAAGACGGCAGCGCCGCTCGCCGCCATGCCGATCACGTAGGTTGCGATCGGACATTCGAGGAATTGCATCGTGTCGTAGACGGCCAGCGTCGAGGAAACCGAACCGCCGGGACTATTGATGTAGAAGTGGATTTCCTGCTTCTTGTTCTCGTATTGGAGAAACAGGAGTTTCATGACCGCCGCGTTCGCACTATGGTCGTCGATCACTCCCTCGAGAAAGACGATGCGGTTCTCCAGAAGCAGGTCACCCAGCGTCATCTGCCGCTGGCGTGCGTAGTCGCGATACCGCTGCATCCGGGGTTGCCAAACCGGCTCATGGTTATCAAGCATGGGGACCTAACCTCGGCGAGCGAGGAAGTGGGACGCCGAGACGCAGGGCGAGCTGTTCGCCAAGCGTCGTGGAACCGTTCAATCGTGTCCCGTCGGAACGGAGCATCCAAGCGGAATCGAGCGAACCGTCGACCGATTCGTCGCTATCGGTATCGAAAGGGATGAACTCTGGGCGGGAGCAACGGGCTTGACCTCGATCTTCCGGAACCGCAGCCTCCGTCCAATCCGGTCAATGCGCGGTCCTGCTCGAAGGGAACATCATGATCTTCGCGTACTCGAGGATGTCGACCGCCTTGCGTTCAAGGCGTGCAGCGCGATGGATTCCCAGAGACCTTCCTTTTCGATGCGCAACACGGCAGCTGCTATCGCGTAATTCATCGATTTCCGCCTCAAGGTCCGCTTCCTCGATCTTGATTTCTTCCGCTTCCGCGATCTTCTGAAGCACGAATTGCTGGCGAAGGGTCCGCGGTGGTCGCCTGGCTGTTCTGACGAAGCAGATTGATCCGTGCTGAATCTCGTCTTCGCCGTAGCCGGCTTGCTGCAATTCGAGAATCTTCCGTTGCAGGATCTGCAGCGGTCGACGACGCAATAGAACTGGAGGAAGCTCCCAGGTCGCTGACTGTACAATCATCTTCGCGACCTGCTGGGTGGCCGCTTTCGCACGCTGATCACGCTTCAAGCGACTCTGCAGGCTCGAAAGCAGCATCAACGTCGCGAACCTCGCCATGTCGCTGCATCCGATCCGCGAGCAAAGAAATCTTCATCCAACCAGGAAGTATCAACTCCTTCACTTCGCGAATCACGAAGACGCCGTCGACTTCCTTGCCCCGGAGCTTCTCGTCCTGCAGCGAGTTCGACAGGGTTACTTTCAGTTCGCGCGTATCGCCGACAACGGCACCTTTCACCCCGGCCGCGAACTTGTCGATGCCGTCGCGGGTGAAGATCTTCGTCGACACGGATGGACAACTCTTCGAACTCGCGGAGCACGTTTTTTACCGTCAACGAATCAGACGTGAGCGACTATCGTGTCACCCACGGCGACCGCATGCATCCTTCGTCACCGTTTCCGCGAAATTGCGGCGCAGACGTTCAAGCGCTCGTCGACGTCCTTGTCTGCAAACTCTTTCGTTGGCCGCTTGATATCGAGACCTTTGTACTCCGGCAGATCGAACTCGGGGCGGACTTCGACGTCAAATTCGTACATGAAATCGCCGTCTTCCGGAACCTCAATCGCCTTGAAGTCGATATCCGGCTCGCTCAGCGGCTCGATCTTTTGTTCTTCACCGATCTGATCGAGACTCTGCATCACCAGCGACATCTTGACTTGCCCGGCAACATCCTTTGAAACCGGCATCGATCAGCTTGCCGACGTCTTTCCGGGGCGGAAACCAGGAACGTTCGCATTCTTGACGAGGTCCGAAAACTCCTTGTCAAGCGATCCACTTCCTCGCGGGGAATGGTGACCTTAACATGCTTTTGACGGGACGGTATCCGAAACGTCCACGGAAAGCTCAAGGCGGCTTCTTGGCTTCTTCGCCGCTTCACTGGTACTTTCGTCGACGGCTTCGATCGTCGCGTCGTCAGCCATGCCCAACTCCGTCAACCGATGGCGGCAAAATAAAAAAACGGGTGATGGGACTTGAACCCACGACAGCCACGTTGGCAACGTGGTGCTCTACCACTGAGCTACACCCCGCGGATGACTCCAGCCCTCTCCAACGATGTCACCAACCCAGGGCGGATCGCCAAACGTACCTTTGGGGCTTCGTCGATTTCTTATCGTATCGGTCAAAGTGTCGTTTTCAAACGGAAAGCGGCCGAAAACTACCCACGCGCGGTTCAAGCGAATCTGCGGAAGAGTCCGCCATTCCACGTCGCCCGTCGCGCCGGGCGGACCTAGCGCGGACTTCCCGTCACGGCAAAGAGGGAATCCCGGGGTCCAACTTGGTGTTGTGAGCCGACCCCACCCTTCCTGTAAGGATCCCCATCTTCCCAAGCCACGATCGGCCGTCCACCTTTACTTCAAGCTGGTTCCCCTTTCGGCTAAAGGAGATCCGGTAATCCCGCCCTTGTTCAACGGCGAGAGGCGCGCTCGCCTTTACTTCCCAATTGCCGTGATGAACCACCTTGATGTAGGCTTCGTTGGGGTCTTCGCCTGGCATGGCCGGTCGCCAACCAATGGCATATCCGTGGCTGGATCATAACCCAAGTAACATCCCAGGTACCGACCACGCAGAAACCGAACGTTCATTTGAACCAGGACGTCGCCGGAAAAATCCGCTCGACTGAGTAGATAGCTGTTCGCGCGTGGATGCTTATGCGGCCAAGGTTCCGTTTCCCCGATGTACCCTCCGTCTCGCCCCTCGCCAACTCTTGAAATAGCCATCCGGGCATTTAGGCTCCTTCCAGTTTTGGGCTAGGCCAGGGACAGCGCGGCAGGGAGGGCGACAAGAGAAGCGTAGCCGATCACGCCCAGGCCTGGCACCAGCGCCAGTAACGCCAACACCCAACGCCTGCTCATCCTCACTCCGCACGCAGGGACCGTATCAAATCCGCGCGCAACGCGGACCATGCGGCCAATAACCCGCTCGCCGTCCCCGCGAGCAAAAGGAGCCCCAGCAATTCCAACAGCGGAACCAACGAGGAAAGATCGGAGAGTTCCATGAGCATCGGCAAAACGGCGAGAAACGCGCACCCCGCCCCCACCACGATCCCGGCCAATAGCAGGAAAAGAGTTTCTGAAACCACCAGCCAGACGATGGTCCGCTGGCGTAGTCCCAAGGCTCGGAGCAACGCTAGCTCGCCTCGCCGCTCGAGAACGTTTCGCAGGATCACCGTCGCGAGACCCAGCGTCCCCAAGAGCAGGCCTAGACCTCCAAGCGTTTGAAAAGTCGCCATGTACGTGTTCTCCACCGCCTTGAACATGGCAATTCGCTCTTGCGTCGTGGTCACATCGAAGCCGTAGCCGGCAAGATCTTTCTCCAACGCGGACTGTAGTTGGTGGGCTTCGCCGGGCGGCGAATGAACGAGGAAAAAACGATCTCCCGCGATGCTCGGAAACTCGCGAACGAAATGCTCTTCCGAGACCAATAGTTCACCCTGGAAAATGCTACCCGACAACGCCGCCACCATCCGCAACTTTATCGTATGCCCGGACTCATTGGTGATCTCCAAATCCCCTCCCAAGGGAACCTTCAAAATCCACTGCAACGTGTTGGCATCTCCGATCGCGGGAATGGCTCCATCCTCGAACTTCTTGCCGAGTAACAGCCAGGGGTTCTTTCGCTCTGCTTCATTGGCGGCCAAGGTCTTGGCAAACGCGAATCCGCCCCGTTCGACGAAGGAGGGAGGAATCGCAAGCAGCGTGGGATCCCTGGGCTGGTAAATGTTCAAGCAGCTGGCGTCGTCCCCCTGCCGTTCCCGAAACGCAAAGATCTCCGAGCCACGCAGAAGTTTCTCGGTTCCAGACGAAAAGTTGAGGTCGTATCGCGCTTCCGGATCGTTGAGGTTTCGAAATAGGGGAACGTCACTTTGTCCCACCATGGAGAACCCACCGTTGCCCGAATTCAGGGTCGGCAGGGAATCCGCGTCACCATGCCGCATGGAGCCGACCGCGACGACAACAAAGGTGGCGGAAGCGATGAGTCCGGCGGTCAGCACGCTTCGGGCGGGATAACGTCCGGCATTGCGCATCCCCAATTTGGCGACCGCGTATCCCCTACTCCCCAGGACCGCTTCTTCTCCAGGCTCACGAAGCCACGCGGACAACGCCGCCAAGGCACCAACCAACAAGAGCGACGCCGCCCCGAAAAACGACATCACGGGATCCAGACCCAGTAGCCGTGGAGCAATGGCGAGACCCACGCCACAGGCCATCGCGACCACGGCGAGCCCTTTACTGAACTTTCCCCCGCCACCGACGGACAGGGAGGCAAAAGTAAAACCCGGCAACAGCAGCCGCGGGATGCGCACCCGCGCCAGTCTTCCGACCCCCCAAAGAATCGCGAGCATTGAGAGCATCACGCCCGCGACCCAACCGATCGCCAAACTCGTCGGCGTCCAGTAAAAATGGACGAACGGCGTGTTCACCGCCGCCCGCCACCAAGTCGTCAAGGCGGCGAGCATCAGTTTCGCGAAGAGCACGGCTCCGCCGATTCCGACAGCGCTTCCAACGCCGGCGAGCATCAATCCCTCGACGAGGAGAAGTCGGCGCGCGGCCGGGACGGGAATACCGACGGCGAGCAGAACGCCGATTTGCGACGCGCGTTGTTCGACTCCCAGCCGGAAAAGCAAGCCAATCATGAGCGCGGCCGAGACGATCAAGAAAAAGCTGAAGGCAATGAACAAACCACCGAAATCAGTGCTTCCACTGCTTGCCGCCAAATCCAGCCGCTTGACCGCCTGGAAGACGAATCCCAATTGCTCGGGAGATATTCTCGCGAGCAGGGCATCTCCTAGTTTTCGAGAAAGTTCTGGTAGGGCATGAATGTCCGGCGAGGCAAATCGAACGCTGGTAACCCGGCCATGGCGCGTCGTCCACAGCTTCTGGGCTTCCTCTAAATCCACGAAGGCTTTCGGCGTGGTCCGATAGTCGTCCCAATAGTCCTCGTCGACCTTTCGAACTTTTTTGAGATCCACGGGAAACGGAGGATCCCAATCCGAAAAATTGTCCGCGTCGCTAATACCCGGGTACTCGGGGGCAAAATCCTTGTCGACCGCCGTTCCCTCCATCTTGACGGTACCGGCAAGCCGAAAGGGGTGGGATTTGGTTTCGAGCGAACCATCGGCCGAGACGGTGTAATAGTCGAGCGTGACCTCGTCCCCCGGTTTGGCTTGTAACTGTTCCACCGCCCATTGATTGAGAAGGATTTCCGCGGGGCCAAGCCGTCTGGCGACGGGCTCGGTCGGCAACGGCCCCAGAGGGGGAGCGGCAGCCGTATCAAAGGCGGAGACAACCGAGTAAGGAATTTCCCGGTCCTTGACGGCGATCCGATTGGCCAGATAGGTGAGAACGGGTAGCGTTTCCGCGTTCATTGACTTACCCACGTCCACCGCGACTTCCGCGACGATGGGTTCGAGGATTAGCCGTCTGCTTTCCAGGGAGAGGTATTGGAATTTCTCGGACTCGCGAATCTCCAACCCATAGTCCGCCAATCGCGCCGTCGACGCGAGCAGTGCCTTCGCCGCCGCTTCCGAATCGGGACTCATGGGATTCTTGGCGACGAGGAAAAGCGCGTTCGCGCGCCCGCGCTGATCGATCATGCGCGCCAATCGATCGATGGGGACGAACAATGTCTTGGGCAGCCGCTGCGTGGTGTCGAGGCTGAATCGACCGACCCCCTGAGTGGGCAGGATGGCATTGACCTGTACGGGGAGTCGCCAAAGCACCTCGTTTCGATTGCCAAGCAGGCCTTCTCGAGGAATGGGGGACGCCTTCTCAACCTGTGCGACAAGGCGCGCGCCAACCTTCGCGTTCAAGGCATCCGCGAGTTCGGCATTGACGATGAATTGGCGGGCGAGTTGCTGGGGATCACCCACCTCGGGAAACAATCTCCAAAACTCTGGCGTGGTGCCGACGATGGCGACCTCGCGCGCCACGGATTGACCTGGCCCGGTCACCGAGCCGCGAATGAGGATGACGCCGGCCGCCTGGGAAAAGTGCTCGGAAAACTCCGGTCGGCGCGCGAGTCGCGCGGGGAGATCCTGCTCGAAAAACCGGGTGCCAACCAAGGCGAGATCTATCGCCCCCAACCGTTCCAGCGTCATTTCGCGCAGGCTTCCCCGCATCGAATCTCCAACGAGGAGCGCGCCGGCGAGAACGGAGGTGGCGATCACGCAGCCCGCAAGCACCGCGAGATTGGTGCGCCAATGATAAAGCAGACTGCGAACCATCAGTCGACGATAGGTCATGGGGTAAGCCATTTCTCCGAATCTTCGAGCCCGCGAGACACCCGGAGCCGATCAGTATCGCCGCCCGGATAAGCAAATGCCGGGGCCAGGTGCCAAACCATGGACGCCGCGACTCGCGGCTAGTTCCAAGGCTCTCCAAGCGACTGGACCGGGCGTTCCGACATAACAATATCGATGCCAAATAAACTCGCGCGCTGCCCCTTTGGTAAATCCCACGCGCTTTCAACCGGCGAGCGCCAGACAACCGTCCAGGAGTTCGTAACGGCGCGGCAAGCGGGAGGCAAGCTCCTGGCCATGCGTTACAACCACGAGAATATTCTTGAGTTCGTCGTGCAATTCGAGCAAAAGTTCGACGACCGTCGTCGCCGAGCGACGATCGAGATTTCCGGTGGGTTCGTCGCACAAGAGGAGCGTCGGATGATTCATTAGCGCCCGCGCGATGGCCACTCGTTGCCGCTCCCCGCCGGAGAGTTCCGCCGGCCGGTGACGGATTCGTTCCGAGAGTCCGACGCGACTGATGAGGTCGCGCGCGCGTTCCTCGTGATCCCGGGTCGTCCGTCCGCCAGCGAGCGTCGGAATCAGCACGTTCTCCAAAATCGAGCATTGCGGAAGGAGGTGGTGGTCCTGAAAGATAAATCCCACCGTCTGATTGCGAAACCGCGCCAGTTCCCGCTCGGAAGAGGCGAACGCATCCGCACCGTTCACGCGGACCGTCCCCGTGGAGGGTTTGTCGAGCGCGCCGAGGATGTGGAGCAAAGTACTTTTTCCAGAGCCGGACGGCCCGAGAATGGCGGCGGAATCTCCCCCCGACATCTCGAAACTTACGTCTCGCAAGATGGCCAACTCCTCGGAGCGACCTCGGTAGACCTTGGAAACGTGCTCCACGGACAAAGTTGCCGACATTTCGAACCTTTCCCCAGTAGTCCAGGGCCAACATCGCCCGCGCGGAGACCCGTTGCAGCCTTGGCGGCGATTGCATAGATTTTCTTATACGATTGCCAATCCACTTTGGAACGCCGACGCCGATACCCGGGTCTGCCGACCTTGTTTGCTCGGCTCGGCGCCGCGGGCAATCCAACCAACGTTTTCTCACCTGCGGAATGAAGATTTTCGCGAAGTCATTGGGAGGTAGCAATGGCCACTGCGACGGAAAAACAAGAGTTTTCCTTTCAGGCGGAAATCAAACAACTGCTCCACTTGCTCGCGCATTCTCTTTACCAGAGCAAGGAAATCGCGATACGCGAACTGGTGTCCAATGCGTCGGACGCCCTCGACAAAATGCGTTTCGTCTCCCTCACGGACCCCGCGTTCCGTGACGCCGGAACGCTGGAAATCGTTCTCGACGTCGACAAGGACAATAAGCTCCTAACGATCCGGGACAACGGCATCGGCATGACGCACGACGAGGCGGTCAAAAACCTGGGCACGATCGCGCACAGCGGCTCTTTGGAGTTTCTCCGCCACCTTTCCGGAGACGCAAAGAAGGATGTCTCGCTCATCGGCCAGTTCGGGGTCGGATTTTACTCGGCGTTCATGCTCGCCGACCGAGTCCGAGTCCGCACCCGAAGCTACAAGGAAAACGCCGGATGGGAATGGGAATCGGACGGCACTGGCCGTTTCACCGTTACCCCCGTCGAGGGGCTCGATCGAGGCACCTCGGTCGTCCTGCACCTCAAGGAGGACGTCACCGATTTACTCGAGGAACATCGTTTAAAGGGAGTGCTCCGCAAATACTCCAGTTTCGTCCCGCATCCCATCCGCGTGGGGGAAGACAAGGTCAACGACCAGAAACCGATCTGGGTGGAACCCAAAAGCCAACTCACCAAGGAGCAATACGACGGCTTTTATCAGCACCTGACGCATCGGTCGAACGAAAAACCCCTTTGGCACCTGCACTTTTCCGCGGACTCGCCGATCCAGTTCCATGCGCTGGTCTACTGCCCGGAATCCAACATCGAACTTCTAGGGTTCGGCAGACAAGAGCATGGGCTTTACTTGTGCGCGAAACGAATTCTCGTTCAGAACGAATGCCGGGACGTGGTCCCCGAATACCTGCGATTCCTGTACGGTCTCGTGGATTCGGAGGATTTGCCCCTCAACGTCTCCCGCGAGACGCTTCAGGACAACTCGGTCCTGCGCAAGATTCGGGCGTTATTGACCAAGAAGGTGCTCGATCGACTGCATGAAATCTCGAAGGAGTCCGAAGAAGAATATCTGAAGTTCTACCGTCAGTTTGGCGCGACGCTCAAGGAAGGGATCGGGACGGACTTCGAAAACCGCGAGCGGATCGCGCGCCTGCTCCGATTTACCTCGACGGCGTCCGATACGCCCGGCACAGTAACTTCGCTGGATCAATACATCGCTCGCTGTCCCGAGAATCAAAAGCAGATCTACTACATCGGCGGGCCGGACCTGGCGGCATTGCGCAAGAGCCCGAACCTCGAGATCTTCAAGAAACGCGGCCTCGAAGTGCTGTTTCTCACCGATCCGATCGACGAGTTCATCATGGCGAACTTGCGCGAATACGAGAAACGTCCGCTCACCTCCATCGATTCCGCCGACCTTGATTTGCCCGATGTCCCCGAAAGCGAAGCCAAGGAGGAAAAGAAGGAAGAGGCACCCGCGAGCGGTTTTGGCAAAGTGCTGACGATTTTCCGATCGGCGTTGGACGGCAAGGTCGAGGACGTCCGCGAATCCAAACGTCTGACCGACAGTCCCTGCTGCCTCGTCAGTTCGGACGGGGGGATGAGCACGCAGATGCAGAAACTGCTCAAGCTCGCGAACAAGGACTTCGAAATCTCGAAGAAAATTCTCGAGATCAATCCCTCGTCACCGTTAATCCGCAGGCTATCCAGCTTGGCGTCTAACTCCGATCACGACTCCTTCATTGCCGAATGCGGACGACAACTATTTTCCAACGCCATGCTGCTCGAAGGATTCCTCTCCGATCCGCAAGACACGGTCGCCAGAGTTCAGGAATTCATGGAGCAGGCGGCGGAGAAACGGTCCCCCATCATTTTCTAGCGGGAATCTTAGCGTGGGGAGGGGATGGGTTGATCACGCGGATTTTACCAATGGTATTGGGGAAGATTCCGACCTTGCCGATTCCCCTTTCCCCGCAAACAAAGAGAACGCGACCGGGCTCCCAGCAGACTTGGGAGCCTGGGATTCCCGGTCGATAATAGGCCCGGCTTCGCGAGGAAACGGCATTGCTCACGCGCCGCGAGCGTCTGGAGATTCGTCATGCAACATGCTGCCATGCTCCTGCAATCGAACCGGCCGCTCCGAGACCTGCTCGAGCAATACCGGGCACGACAGATTTCCCGTCCGGATATGGAGTGGCAGGACCGTGTCATGGAGCTGGGAACTTTGACTCCAACGGAGCTTTCCAAACTCCATGGCCTGTTGCTTGCGAACGGCTGGGTGGATACCCGTGTGACGGCTGATGCCTTCGCCACCGCGGGAAAACTCACCGACTGTTACAAGGTGACGCGAGACGGGCTATCGGCATTGCGCCGGGCCGACCTGCCGTTTCTCGATGGCGACGAAGCGGAAGGTGAAATGGACGGGGGACTCGGCGACGACGATCGAGCCGAGGTCATGGAAGAAATTGCCTCGGACTCCTAACGCAAGCCGTCCCGGCAACAAGGACGGTTCTTCCCCGACGACAATCTCGTTTCGCTGTTCCAGAAACGGCGCGAAGATCGTTAAGCCTGACGCGATTGCGCCCGCATCTGTGCCTGCTGACCCTGCATCATCGCGTATTCGGCTTCGGGAATGAGACCCGCTCGCTGATAGGCACGCGACAACGCGATATACGCCATGAAGTCGTCCGGCTCGATCTCCACGATCTTCTTGGCAGCATTGACCGACTCTTCATGCCGGTTCGTTTCCGTGAAGCACTGCACCAAAGCGTGGAGCGGCAACGTGAACTTTTCGTCCATCGCGGCGGATTCTTGGAGTTTGACAATCGCTTCGTCGTACTTCTTTTCGTTCTTGAGTTTGGCACCCTCTTTGAAAAGCTCTTCCTTCGTCGCCATTTGGATCGTGTCCTCCCAAGTCAAGGGCCGCGTGCTTCGTTTCCTGAATCCCACTCTCGATTCCTCGCGGATCCGAGGTCCAAGGCAAGCGGACTTAAATGTGGCTTGTTGAAGATCATTGTAGGCGAAAAACGCTGGCGCCAATCCCCGCGGGTGGGATAGTTTTTATGGAACGGAAACTTTCAAAGTGACGCAGGGCGCGACGTGACGAGCGACTGACGCAAACGACGCCACTCCTTCTTGTCGCCCAGGAGCCATCGCTGATTCACTTCCAATTCGATCCCGGCATAGCGGTCGGCGGGAAAAACTTTGCGCAGGAACGTGGTGAATCCGTCCGATTTTCCTTGATAAGGATAATTCCTGCGCAGAATCAGATCCGGCCGGAGTTTCGCCAACGCGACGCGCCAGCGATCGCAGACCTCCAATTCCATCGGCCGACGCGGATCATAGAGAAACCCGACGTCGCAACGGCGAGTTTCACCGTGAAAGACGGGCGTGAAGGAATGCGCCGACAAGTGAATCACGCTTCCCGCCACATCGAGCATCTTCTCGATCTTCTTCACGACGGCGTCACGGTACGGACGATAGTGGCCATCGATGAGCTCTTCCTTGAACGAATCGGGAAGCGAACGCGCATACTCGGAAAAAAGCGAGGGATGGTGAAGCGACCGATTCAGCTCCACGAGCAGCCGAGTCGTCGTCGAGAAGAAAAGTGGAAGACTTCCCACGCGCGCGAACTGTTTCGCAAGCACCAGGGCGCCAGGGTCGTGCCCGCGATGACTGGCAAGCACCTTCGAGGGTACGGAAAACAGCTTGGCGTACCTTGCCGGCACATGATTGCCACCATGCTCACAAGTCACGATCCAAAGCGATCCAGCCAATTCGCAACTTCCTTGTCCACATACGGGCAAACCGGCGAACTTTACGGGACGGTGGACGACGATGTTCCCTAGAGCGTCTTGAGGTACTCGAGTACCGCGCGCTTCTCGTCCTCAGTCAGGTCATTGGGATAGTCGTGGCCGGCCACGCTCTTGCCCGCGATGCGGGAATTGAAATACCGGCGTTGTTCGGCGGGATCTTTGACCTCTTGGGGAAGTTCATTGAACCCGGCAACCTCAAGCCCGACTTTCTCCTGGTCGTATCCGTCTTCGGTACGCAGCCAGACGGCGGGACGTTGATCGGGATGCATCACGTGCCATAAGGTTGGCACCGCGCCATTGTGAAAATAGGGAGCAGAAGCCCAGATTCCGTCCAACGGAGGCGCCACGTAACCCTCCGGGTGTTCCTCGACCCCGTTCTCCCCCACACCCATCCAGCCCGACTTGAAGAAGCGGCGGTGCTCGGCCGACATGCCCGTCAGGCGAAGGGAATCAGTACCTAATTCGTCAATCGGAATCGTCCGCTCCGGATACTTCTCTCCTTGCTTTCCGTGACAGCCGGCACACGTCTTCTCGAACAGCGGACGGCCAAGTTCCGCTAACTTTTTATCCACTGGCCAGGGATACTTCGGGGCCTCCAGGGATTCGATCCAGGCCAGTATGTCCGCGAAGTCACTTTCCCAACTCTTGATTGTCTCCGAGTCGTTGCTCGGGATGAGCACGAACTGCATGATTACTCGATGCGACTTTTCGACATATCCGTCGATATAGATTCGCTTCTTCTTTTTGACGTTCCAAAGGGGAGGCGCGTCGAGGTCATGGTGCACGAGGCGGGGAATCTGTTTCGGTCTCACAAAATGGAGTTCGGGATCGCGCATGGCAACCAAGCCGACGCTGAAGATCTGCGCGTTTGTCGTCCCGTTGGACTTACCCAGTGGGGTGAGCATTTGGCTGAACAGTTCCCGCGGCTGAGCTTTGCCCTTTTCGATGCGATATTTGAGGACATCTTGGGCAAACGTCTGGAAAGCGAAATGCGAGTTGCCCACTCCGGGCATCACTTTACCAGCGACCTTGCCCCCATGACAGGCAAAGCAATTCATCGTCCAACGGCCTTTCTCGTCGACGACGAAGCCCAACGGCTTTCCCTCCGTGCCCGGCCGCTCGATGAGGCCATATCGGGAAAAGGCGAGCTTGCGCCGCTCGAGGGACGACATTCCCTCGGCTTTTTTCTTCAGATCCTCGGGCCAAACGGTCCACAAGGAGTCGAAAGTCTCGTTACCGAAGTCTCCCGTCCCATATTCCTTCGTGAGGAGCCAATGGTAACCTCGTTCCGCAGCCGAGGCACCTGGCCCGACTTGCTCCGAGGGAGCAGGGGCGCCGGCTTTACATGCGGAATAGGGGATGGTAAGAAGCCCAAGGGCCACCAGAACTAACCCGCAAGTCTTGGAAAAGGCAGGCACGACGTTCCCCCATTCGAATGTCATTGCCGATTAAAACGTCCATGCGTTTCGCGTTCGTTTCTCCCCGAGAATCGTCCGAAACGGTTCTCCGAGGGAGGCATTCCGCTGCCGCCATTCACAACCGGCAGTTCATTCTATCGGTCCCGCGCGCCGACTGCACAGGGGAATACCTCGATCAACGTGCCACGGTTCCAAGCGAGAGCACGCCATTCGCGAGAAGAGAAGGTCGAGAACCAAGAGTAAGTGAGCCACGATACTCCGATGGAGATCAGGAATCCTCGGGAGGAGGCGGAAGCAGATGCGGCGGAATCCTTGGCGTCGTCGGTTTCGGCGGAGGTTCCAGCTCCTCCAGGAGGCGGGCAATCGCGCGCATCAACTCACGAAGTCCCAATCCGGTCACGGATGAGATTGCCAGCACCGGCTTGTTCAGACTCGCCGAGAGTTCCTCCACGATCGGTTCGACGTCCGTCAGTTCACGCTTCGAAACGGCGACAATTTCCGGCTTCTTCGCCAACTCGGGACTGTAGAGGGCCAGTTCGTTGCGAATCGAGTGATAGTTGTCGATCGGCTGGCTGCCATCCGTGGGAAGACATTCAACCAAATGAACGAGGACGCGCGTCCGCTCCACGTGCCTTAGGAACTCATGGCCAAGCCCCACGCCCGCGTGGGCGCCCTCGATCAAACCGGGGATATCGGCAATCACGCAATGGCGTTCGCCGTCCAACTGGCACATGCCAAGGTTCGGATACTTCGTGGTAAACGGGTAATCGGCGATTTCAGGATGCGCTTTCGTGACCCGGCTGAGAAGGGTCGATTTACCGGCATTGGGTAGCCCGATCAGGCCGACGTCGGCAATCACTTTTAGTTCGAGGACGATCCAACGTTCCTCGCCAGGATGACCGGTTTCAAACTCGCGCGGCGCTTGGTTCGTCGCGGAGGTGAACGCGGTATTCCCCTTGCCCCCTTTGCCACCTCTCGCGACGATAACCTCTGTCCCTTCTTCCGTGAGGTCCTTGAGAATGAAGCCATGCTCGCGATCGCGAATGATGGTCCCCGGGGGAACGCGAATAATCAGATCCTGGCCGGTCTTTCCGGTCTTTTTTTTCCCCATTCCCGCCTGGCCGGCCTCCGCCTTCCAATGCCGTTGGAAGGAAAGATCCGCGAGGCTATTGGTGCCCGAGACCGCGCGAATGATAACATTTCCGCCGTTTCCGCCGTCACCGCCGTCCGGTCCGCCCCTGGGTACGTATTTCTCCCGCCGAAAGCTTCGGGCACCGTCCCCCCCGTCGCCTCCCTTGACGAACAACTCTGCACGATCCACGAAATACATCGAAGCTCCGCCGACGATTCTCGGCTTTTCCGCGTGACCCAAGGGTCACTCTTAAAAATCGATTCCAACGCAAGGAATAGGGGATACAAACCGACAGGAAAGGAACGTCCCAGCCAAGGACGGGGACAGGCCGTTCAGAAAACGAAGGGGTGGCGAACTTCATTCTGCCCCCCCCTCAAAAGATTGAGGGGGACGCAGCAAGGAGAAAAGGATCGCGGAGGACGATCCGCTAGTTGGCCGAAGGAGCGGCGTCCGCGATTACGTTGACGCGGCGACCCCCCTTGTCGAACACGACACGGCCTTCCTTGAGCGCGAATAGCGTGTCGTCGCTGCCGATCCCTACGTTCTTGCCAGCATGAAACTTCGTGCCGCGCTGACGGACGATGATCGAGCCTGCCTTTGCAGTCTCGCCAGCGTAAAGCTTTACGCCCAAACGCTGTGCGTTTGAATCACGACCGTTCCGCGAAGATCCCTGACCCTTTTTATGTGCCATGACCGACCCGCCCTAAAACTCAAGAGGGAGGATGAATCCTCCCGATGGTACTTAGAATCCGTTTCCAAAATCTTACGGAAAATGTTGGCTTGATCAACGATAAATCCAGGAGGAGCCCAGATACCGAATCTCTTTTTCATCCGGATTGTACACGTCGCCAAACTTCGAGAATTTCAGCTCGAGCGTCTTTCGACGCATCTCCTCTTTCCCGGTCTTAGGATCTTCCGCCTTCACGTAGCCGTTGGAGAGCCCGGAAACGTAGATCTTGAACCCCTTTTCCGCCATGTCGACCCCTTCGAAGAAGGCAACCCCACTCCGAACTTCAGGATCCGCTTCGGGCTTGCTGGCGGGCAACTCCTTGGAAATCGTCACGGAATTGAAGAGCTTGCGTGTAGGATCCTCTCGGAGCATAACCGCTTTCTCCGCTTGAGGTAATATCACGTCGTCATGGACTTTCCCCTTCTCCGTCACGAGGGTGAATCGGGGAATAAACCGCCGTTCCTCGCCCGTCCGATTGACGATCTTGTACGTCATGTACCAAACGAGCTGACGACCTTTGCCCGGCACGTCCACCATGATGAATCGCGGGTTTCGGAAGGTGAAATCCAAAACCCAGATATCGGGAACGTTCTTCTTCTCTTTGTCGAAAACGACCGGCTTGACTTCTTTGAAGTTGTATTCGCCGCCCGTCATTCCGGAGGTCGCCAGCATCAGTGCAATTGATGTGGTCATCGCGGACATGCGTTTCTATCTCCCTTCCGAATAACTTACGGCGGCCATCATCCAACTATTTGCAAATCATGGCGTTTAGTCAAATAGCACGGTTGTCAAAGCAGGTCAACCCGGTCCTGATCCATGCCACTGCCAACCACGGGAGGCAAGAAAAACAAAAAAACGACCTCGCGTCATTCACTCCACTAAATCCGCCACAACCAATGTCCACAAAATACCTTACGCATTAATCGCCAAAATCCATAAGGACGCAAAGGGAGAAAAAACGCGGTGGAAGCAAGCGGCAAGCGAACCCCGAAAGAGCCAGGTAGATCGTTCGCTCGGGATCAACGGGCCATATTCCGCCGTTTCCGGGTAGCAATTTGACAGGTGGACCCGCTTCTCCCTATGATGACGCTTGTCTTTCGATGTCCCCGTAGCTCAATTGGACAGAGCGTTGGCCTCCGGAGCCAAAGGTTACAGGTTCGACTCCTGTCGGGGATAATCACCACGTCAAAAGGTAACAATTCCACGCCTATCTCGGCGGAAACGCAAACGTGCATCGTGATCGAAGCGTCGTCTCGCCGAGATTCATCCACCAAACCACTTGGATTGGCAAATATTCAGTTTCGAGGAGCACTCTTCGCCTCGGCGTGACGGAGAGAGTAATTGCCGCTCAGAAAAATAAGGCCGGGGCCGGAAAGCCACGAGGCCTCCTGCCGTCGAACTTTCCGGCCCGCACCTGGAGTTGCAGTCGGGACCAGCCATGCAACGAAGCCTCGGGCCTTTTCACGGGGGAAAGAGTGGGACCCATCTGCATTTTTCTGGACAACGCAGACGGCAGAAGACAAAATCGCCATTACGGAAAAAGCGGTAGCAAGACGGCCAAGGCAGTAGTCCGCGAAAACCCTTCTCATTCATGACTGATGCCTGTCTTCGAGCGGTCGGTATGCCGAGGTTCATGCGGGGATTTCTCGCGACAGAGTCCGCGGACTCCGTCGGCAATTCAGTGGAACAAGGAGTGCATCATGTGTTGCGAGGAATCCGAACCCTTCCGCCTGACGACGTTACTTTCGGCGATCATCGCCGTGCTCGCCGGCGGGACTGCGGCCCACGCGCAGAAACCCAAGCCCAATATTCTGTTCATCGTTTCCGACGATACGGGATATGGTGATCTCGGGCCGTACGGCGGTGGCGAGGGGCGTGGCATGCCGACCCCCAATATCGACCGACTCTCCGCGGAGGGAATGACCTTTTTTTCCTTCTACGCGCAGCCGAGTTGCACGCCGGGACGCGCCGCCATGCAAACGGGGCGCATTCCCAACCGTAGCGGCATGACGACCGTGGCCTTCCAAGGGCAAGGGGGCGGCTTGCCCGCCGCCGAATGGACCTTGGGATCCGTTCTCAAAACCGCGGGATACAGAACCTATTTCACCGGCAAATGGCATCTCGGCGAATCCGACTACGCCTTGCCCAACGCTCAAGGTTACGACGTGATGGAGCACTGTTTTCTCTATCACTGCAATGCCTACACGTACGGGGATCCCACGTGGTTTCCCGATATGGACCCGAAGCTGCGCGAGATGTTCGACAGGGTCACCAAGGGATCCCTATCGGGACGTGCGGGGCAACCCGCGAAGCAAGATTGGAAAGTCAATGGTCAGTACGTTGACACTCCCGAGAAAGGGATCGTCGGCATCCCCTATTTGGACAAGTATGTCGAGGCATCCGGTATCAAGTTCCTGGAGGACGCCGCCAAGCATCCGGACCAACCCTTCTTCATCAACATCAACTTCATGAAGGTTCATCAACCCAACCTGCCGGCGCCGGAGTACCAACACAAATCCCTCTCGAAATCGAAGTATGCCGATTCGGTCGTGGAGTGGTCCAAAATCGGTCGAGGTCATGGACAAGTTACGCGAACTTGGCTTGGACAAAGACACGCTCGTCTTCTACACGACGGACAATGGCGACTGGCAAGACGTCTATCCAGACGCTGGCTATACGCCCTTCCGCGGAACGAAGGGGCACGGTACGCGAAGGGGGAAGTCGCGTCCCGGCCATTGCCTGGTTTCCCGAGAAGATCAAGGCTGGCAAACGCAATCACGACATCGTTAGGGGCCTCGATCTGATGGCGACTTCCGCTTCCGTCGCCGGCGTAGCGCTCACGAAAAAGATCGCGAAGGGCAACCATTTATTTCGATAGCATCGATATGTCTCCCATTCTACTAGGCACGGGAAAAGGCTCACTTGCAATTCCTGGTTTTCTTCACGGAAAACGAATTGACGCCGGGAGCCCGCTCGCGTGGGAAATTACAAAACCGTCTTCAACCTTCGCGGCGACAATGGACAAGCGACGGGCGGACTGGCCGTCGATTCCAACCTTGGATGGAAGGGACCCGACAAGTATGTCGCAACCGTTCCCCAGATCTTCGACTTGTGGCAAGATCCCCAGGAACGCTACGACATCTTCATGAATAACTACACGGAACGTACTTGGACGTTGGTCGCGTTCAATGCTTCGATCCAGGAACTCATGAAGACGTACGTTAAGTTCCCGCCGCGAAAGCTGCAAAGCGAGGTCTATACGGGTCCCATCACGATCTCCGACTATCAAAAGTTCCAGTTTCTTCGCGACGCACTAAAGCAAGAGGGCATCGAACTTCCGTTGCCGACAGGCAACTGAACCGTCGGCGAATTCCAATCGTCGCAGGCCGTCGGCAGACGGCCCGCGAGCTTTTCCCAGTGCATTCAGTCTTCCTCTCCGAAAGTCCTAGCCGATGTACGCCGATCGAAAGATACCTCTATTAACCGTGACTCTTGTCGTTTTTGCGTCCACATCGACCCGTCATTGAAGGCGGAGGCCCCCCTCCCCTCATGGAACGACACTTCCGCCAAGCAAGCGATCGTCAACTTTGTCGAGCTCGTTACCAGGGAGGGCTCGGCGGACTTCGTGCCCGCCGACCAACGAATCGCCACCTTTGACAATGATGGCACTCTCTGGGCCGAACAGCCGATGTATTTTCAGCTCCTCTTTGCCCTCGATCGCGTCAAGACGGCAGCGCCCCCAGCATCCGGAATGGACCACCACCGAACCGTTTGCCTCCGTTCTCCGCGGGGACCTAAAGAACGTGGTCGCCTCGGGAGAAAAGGGGATCGCGACATTGGTGGCGGCAACCCACGCGGGAATGAGCACCGTGGAGTTTGAATCGATTGTTTCGGACTGGATCGCCACCGCCCGGCATCCCGTGACCGGCAGGCCCTATACCGAGATGGTCTATCAGCCGATGCTCGAGTTGCTTGCCTACCTGCGCGCCCACGGTTTTAAAACCTTCATCGTCTCGGGTGGCGGCATCGAATTCATGCGGCCATGGACGGAACGGGTCTACGGCATTCCTCCCGAACAAGTCGTAGGCAGCAGCATTAAAACCGTCTTCCAACTTCGCGAGGGAAAACCGGTTCTCTTTCGCCTTCCGGAAATCAACTTCGTGGACGACAAAGCGGGAAAGCCCGTCGGCATTATTTCCCACATCGGCCGCCGGCCCCTATTCGCCGCCGGAAACTCCGACGGCGATCTGCAAATGCTCCAATACACCACGATCCCGCAAAACTCCGACGACTCGAAGCCCAGATTCGGATTGATCGTTCACCATACGGACGCCAGACGTGAGTGGGCATACGACCGCGATTCCGCGATCGGCCGACTTGACGAAGCGCTCGACCAAGCTCCTAATCGCCATTGGCTTGTCGTCGACATGAAGAACGATTGGAAAACCGTCTTTCCTCCTGAAAACCAGTGATTCCCAAAGAGTGTTGGATTGACAGTGCTCGTTATCGCGGTTAACCAGATTCGGTGTACGACGATTTTGTGGACGGTGTCGACATGGAGCCATTCATGCAGCCGCGCTAGGATCCAGAATGCTTGCCTGCATCGTCATCTCGGCGCTTGGTTTTGCCTTTTCATTCGCACGCGCGAAGCGAGCCCTTGGCCGTTGAGGAAGTGGATGCCCAGTGGGACATATTGGCTCGATTTCATTGTGCCGAGGCGAAACAAGCGGCGGTCGCCGACGAACAGTTTTTCTATGCCGTCACGAACCGGAGCGTCGCCAAGTACGATCGATCCACGGGACAACATATCGCGACCAGCAAAGGGCCGGCGATCCACCTCAGCAGCGGCGTGCTGCGATTCGGCAAAATCTACTCCCACTCGAACTATCCCGCCAAGCCCGACCGCAGCGACATCAAGCTCTTGGATCCCTCATCGATGGAACTATCCCTTTTTCCATGATTTCGGACCCTCGGAAGGAAGTTTGACGTGGGCATTCCCAGAAGAGGACGGCTGGTGGTGCCATTTCGCCTATTACGGAGCGGAGAACCAACGGTCCTATCTCGCCCATTTCGACAAGGATTGGCGGGAAACGAAACGCTACACATTCCCCGAGGAAGCACTGCAAGCATTCGGCAAGTACAGTGCTTCGGGCGGCCCTAAGGCGAAACGGGACATGGATGAAGCTGACCGGCCATGATCGGAAGGAATTGCACCTGCTGAAGGTTCCGTTTCCGGATCCGTTCTCGAGTACCAGGATACCCTCGCCGCTCCCTTCGCCGGCCAGGCCATCGCCGACGATCCCCTCACCGGCGGCATCATCGGCATCGACCGAAGCGGGAAAAGATCATCGTCGCCCGGTAAACTCGTGGCCCCGCTTCCATTCCATTCTCCAAAGTGCTCCGCCGCCTCAGAAATCACGCGAAGCCGAGTTTCGCTGACAACGGCCTTTTCCCGTGCATGGAACGAAGGAACGTGGCGAACATCGATGAGTCCCTAGGCCGATGCGAACAATAGTTGGTGAACGAAGCGGCGAGGTCGGCTATAAGGAAACGAAAGGAACAGGAACCCACGTTCAGGGAGGCATGACGCATGAAGGTTCGAGAGGTCTTGGCGACGGTTTCGTTGGTGTTTCCCGTCGTGACGCTACTGAGTCTCGCCGAGATTTCGCGGGCGGATGGGGACGACATTCGGCCGTCGGTGGTCAAGATCCACGCGACGCAGCGGTCCCCCGATCTGGTCAAGCCGTGGACGAAAGCAGCGCCCAAGGAACTTTCGGGGACGGGGTTTGTCATCGAGGGCAACCGCGTCCTGACCAACGCGCACGTCGTTCGCCACGCCGCCACCATCTACTTGCAGCCTTACCAATCGGCGGAAAAGGTATCGGCGAAGGTGGAATACCTTGCTTCCCCCGTCGATCTCGCGATTCTCACGGTCGAGGACGAAGACTTTTTCAAGGACCGCCCCCCGCTCGTCATGGACGAATCGCTGCCGAGCGTGAAATCGAAGGTGAACGTTTATGGCTACCCGGTAGGCGGAGATGAACTGTCGATTACCGAGGGAATCATTTCACGAGTCGAATACACGCGTTACTTTTATGACGGTTGGGGTTTGAGGATCCAAATTGATGCCGCGCTCAATCCGGGCAACAGCGGGGGACCCGCGGTCTCGAATGGAAAACTCGTCGGCATTTCCTTTAGCGGTCTCAATGACGCGGAGAACATCGGCTATCTCATTCCGATCGTCGAAGTGCGCATGTTTCTTGACGACGTCAAGGATGGAAAATACGACGGCAAACCTCATCTCTGGGACGTTTGGCAGACGGCGGAGAACGACGCGTTAAGAGACTGGCTCAAATTGCCGAAGGATCTAGGCGGATGCATGGTGTTCAGCTCCCATCGACCGGACGATTCACCTTTGAAGATTGGTGACGTCATTACGAAGGTGGGTCCACATTCCCTCGACCGGAATGGGAATGTAAAAGAAGCTCGGCAACGACTTGCAGGTCCAATTCCGGCTATTTCGTGCCCGAACTGACCAAGGAAGGCGTCGTTCCGCTCACCTTGTTTCGCGACGGTCAGACGATCGAGGCGCAAGTACCCGTTCAGTCCAAGAAACCTCGACTGATTCGTTACCTCGAGAATGGCTATCCGCGCTATTTCATTCTTGGGCCGCTCGTTTTCTCGCCCGCGTCCGCGGAATTGGTTCAAGCCCTCGGATCGGACCTGCGCCTCCTTCGTACCTTGGTTCGGCAATCCAATCCGCTCATTGATCGCGCCAATGATCCGCCCACGTTCGAGGGAGAAGAGATCGTCATTATCCCGTCTCCATACTTTTCCCATCGCCTTACGAAGGGGTACAGTCAGGGGACATTTCAGGTCGTGACGAAACTCAACGGAGTACCGGTCAAGAATCTCTCGCACCTCGTCGAGTTGATGCGCGACGCCAAGGACAAGTATCTCGTCTTCCAGTTCGCGGGAACGGAGATGGAGACCCTCGTCTTTCCGCGCCAGGAATTGATTGACGCCACGGAGGAAATCCTCACGGACAACGGCATTCGCAAGCAAGGGTCCGAAGACCTGGAAGCGCTCTGGAATAAGTGATCCGACTCGATCACTTCGTCAGCCCCAAAAGCCGAAGCAAAACGTTGTCGTTGGGATAAGGATGTCCACGATGCTGGCGGAAGGATTCGGCATGGACTACGCCAATCTCCGCGCCCCGGGCCGTGGACCATCGTACGTTTGCATCGAGGTATTCATCGATGCCATGTTGCTTGAGGAGCCAATTTCGCTGACTGGCGTGGCAGGCCAGCATCTTCTGTTTAGTCTCGAAGACGCTGGAAACATCGACATGAAACTCCGGGATCTGCCGCTGGCCATAATAGTCCACTCCCTCGGTCGCATCGACGTAGTAGAGATACGGCATGTGCGCGAGAATCGGCGCCGGATTGAGCGTGCTCGTTCGATAGTTGTTGACAGACGCGTTGAACGCAGCATCCCGAACCAGCTTGCTGGTGATCTCGTGATCCGCCATGTAGTCGACGGGGGGCGCGGTGAGGATAATATCGGGACGAACCTTTCGGAGAAATTCGGTGACGCGCCGACGCGCGGCATTGTCATAAGTGATCGCAAGATCGCGGAACTCGAGACAATGGTAGTCGGCACCGAGAATCTCGGCGGCGCCTTGGGCTTCCGCGCGCCGGACGCTGGAGATCTCCAGGGAATTCATTTCCGCGCTCCCCTTATCCCCGGGCGTCATGGTGGCGACGGTGACGTGGTGCCCTCGGGCCTTGAGCAATAGTAGCGTCCCCGCACACTGAAACTCGATGTCGTCTGGGTGCGCGTGAATGGCCAGGATCCGTTTCGTTTCAGACATGACGGCTTCAAATCTCCTTGTTCTTGGTTCTGCGAAACCAGAATAGGAAATTCGCCCGTTCGGTGGGAAGCTTTTTCAGCAAGTCACGCGACTTGCTTTTCCACCGTGCTGGGTAGTTCGAGTCGAAGGGAAGCAGTGGCGTCGGAGAGTGTCGTCGCGGGGTTGCGTTCCGGCAACAGTCGAAGAACGGCGGGCAAGACGAAAATCGCCGAGACGGAACAACTCGCGATACCAATAGTGAGGACCTGGCCGATGCTGATCATCCCTCGATGCTGCGCGATCATGAGCGAAGCGAAGCTCGCGATCGTCGTCCCTCCCGTGAGTGAAAGTCCGCGGAACAATTGCCGCCTTAACTCGAAAGGCCCCGATTGCTCCCTGTAAGCGTGCACTACGTGTACTCCACAGTCGATGCCAACGCCGAGTATCAGGGGCAAAGCGATCAGGTTCGCGGGATTGAGGGGAATATCGAGCCAACCCATGATTCCGAACATCATCACCACGCCGATGAGCAAAGGGATACAGGAGAGCAAGGTATCGCACAGGCTGCGAAAATCGAGCCAAACCGCGAGCAAGATGATGATGGCGGCCATCCAGGTGCTCCGCTTGTATCCGTCGATCATCTGTTCGAGGGAGTGGAGGGTGGAAATCGGCTTTCCCGTCGCGTTCGGGTCGACGGAGGCGATCTCGGCGCGAAACTGCGTCAAGGGCTCGACATCCCAGACACTGGCCTTGGCGAAGATCTGCACCAGCCACTTGCCCGATTTGCCGTGGTACCTCTCCACGAGTTCGGTGGGAAGGTCGGCGAGCGTGACGGGCTCGGGGTTCGAGACCGATTTCAATTCCCAGAGTTGCGCGATGAGATCGCTGAGCCAATGTCGTTCATAGACGGCGAGTTTCCGAGCGGCCTCGGCGGGGTCTACGCCTTCAAGAACGCGCGCCATGGAACTGGCGGACGCGGCCAACTGGTCCACCACCTGCCGGTCAGCCGCATGTACTCGAAAGCCGTTTCTCGATAATTCGAGGAGCAAGTCTCGGATCGCGGCTAACTGAGGCGCGGGGAGGTTCGGCTGTCGATCTTTGGTCGGAAGTCGAGTCAATGACTGACCGATCAACTCGATGATGGGACGTTTTTCGGCCTGGTGCTCGGGAATCATCGAGGCAACTTCGATGACTCGACCGGTCGTGGACAGCTTTTCGAATTCCTTTTTCCGCCGCCGGGCCTCATCGGGAGAGTCCGCAATGGAAAGGGCGTACCAGGCGGAGGTCCCGGTTTTCTCGATCAGCCGCATTTCCCAGTCGACGGCGGGAAGACCGTGCGATTGCAAGTTCAGCAAGTTGTAATCGAACCACAAGGATTTTGCATGCCAGCCCGTCCAGGCAATAAGTAACAGAGCGCCCGCGACCACCCAACTGGCATGAGGCGCGAGCCAGGGAAACATCGGCAAATGGTCGGTAAGCTTGATTCGCGTCACTTCCGGTCGCCTGCCCCACAGGGTAAGCATGGCGGGAAGGATCGACATGGCGGCGATGGTGCAGAGCACGGTGCCACTCCCCGCGATCCAACCCAACTCCTTCAGGCCGAGGAAGTCGGTGAGCATGGTTGCATAAAAGGCCAAGGCCGTCGTCAGCGCGCCCACGAGAATCGGGGGACCCGCGTTCCGCGCGGTTTCCTCCCCCGCCTCGCGATCCTGTTTCCCGAGCGCGAGATTCGTTTCGTAGCGGGTGAGCCAAAGGATTCCATAGTCAATTCCCAGGCCCACGAGCGTCACCAGAAAGGAGACCGACAGAATGTTCAGATGCCCGATCGTCAACGTGACCCATCCCATGGTCCAGCAACCGCTCATGACAAGCGATCCCACGGCGAAAAGTGGGTGACGAAACGCGCGGAAACCGACCATGAACATTAAGCAGACGCCAAAGATCGAAAGCAAAAGAGACCGAGTGCTTGCAGATTGAGCCGCGAGCATTTCGTCATGTTCCAGGATCGGCAGCCCCGTGAGCCCGAAGGTTAACTTCGGATAGGCCGGTTCGACGCGATGGAGGATCTCGCGGATGATGTCGATGGATTGGCCATTGCTGGTAAAGGTGGTCGGATCGGTCTTGGGAATTACCCGTAGGAAGGCGATCCTTCCATCTTCGCTGAAGAAGTAGTCAGGAATCTTTTCGATCGACGTTCCTGAGTTTTCCGCGAAGATTGTCTGCCAAGGAGATCGATAGACGCTTCCCTGCGCGAGATAGCTTTCGAGGGATTCGACGAGTTTGGTGGTGCTCTCGAGCACCTGGCGTCCCTTGTCGTCGATGGGACGCTGTGGATTCAAGTTGCTCAGCCGGAAGCGCGCGGTGCGCAAAACGTTTTCGACCGTCATCCAATGCCACGTGCCCGCAAGTAGGGGTCCCATCGACTCGATGCGATCCTCGATCTTCTTGAGATCGTCGAGGGAGAGTTGATAAAGACCCTTCGCCCGAAGCTTATCCACCTTCAAGCGATAGCACAATTTCTCAAAGTGGCCGGGATAGCTCGAAATGTCGCGCGCCAAGGTTTCGATCGCGCTGATCATTTGCGTTCGGTCGGAACCCTCGACCGCGACGATGATGTCGGCGTCGGAACCAAACTCCTCGGTCACGGCATCGAGGTTTCGTTTGAACTCCGCGGACGCACTCACCAAGTCGGTTCGGTCGGTCTTGAAACCCAGTTTCGCGGCCGTGTAGACGAGGGAAACGACGGCAAGCACGACGCCCGTCACGACGGTCGCCCTGGCGTGGGATTGAACGAACGCGATCCAGTTCGCCAACCAACTCTTATTCGGCTCGGATGGGGATGTATCCGTAGTCATTGGAATAGCCAGTGTCCGGCCTCTTTCGGCTTTAGGTTGGAGTCCTAGTCACGAAGAAGCGGGCCTATAACAGGAACACCCACCCAGTTCAATGCCGCCTGGACCCAACCCCGAAAACATGCCGCAAACCAATGTCTCAAGGCATTTTGCGAGTCAAATCGCGACCTTGAATAGTTGTGGCAATGGGAGGAACGCGCAATGGAAGGATGACGACTGGCCTCGACATCGAGGGATCGGCGGAGGACCCTAACCGGGGGGTCCGTTGTGCTCTTTCGCTAGTTGTCGAATCTCTTGGAGCAACTGATCGCGAACGGTGCGAATCATCTCCTCATCCAGGATCTTTTCGCCATTTTCCCGCTGCACGTAGAACACGTCGACGACCTGGCGCGCGTAAGTGGTGATTTTCGCGTAGTTGACCGAAAGTCCCAAACGAAAGATACGTTGTGCCAAATGAAAAAGTAGCCGGTGTTTGTCGATGGAGAAGACTTCGATCACCGACGAGGTACTCGAACTGGTGTTGTCGATGATGACCGCCGTCTCGTCCCTTCCCAGGTCGGCGCGTTTCGGGGCGAAGATGGAGGGCCTGCTGCTCCAGAGGACGTCCGCGACTTCCAATTCCCCCATGAGCACTCGCCGTAACGTTTTGGAGACGAGTTTACATCGTTCGGGCGTGGGTGGTCCGGTGTGATGGGTATCGTTCACTTCGAACCGATCGATAACCGTACCGTCGGCCATGGTATGAATGCGCGCGGAAAGCACCGCGAGGTGATGCGCGGCAAGGGCACCGCAAATCTTGTGGAATATCCCGCTCGTCAATTTTTCGTGCGCCAGAATCGTGTAGACGACGGTGTTGGTTTTCGCCTGATAGCTGGTGAGCGTGGCAACGTCGCCGTCCGCGAGGACGCGCCACTGCAGCAAGTGCGCGATGACCTCCTCCGGCGAGGTTTCGGTGAGATAGGCGAGGGGCAACCTCTCGATGAAATCGCTTGGTTCGAGGGTCGTCGCCATACTCCTTGATCCAGCCGCTCCGGACCGGCTGTATCATCGACGTCGGACGAAATCCTCGTCTCCCCGGATGTTTCGTGCGGAGTGAAGAAGGTGCGGCAGATCCTCTTTCCAGTGCGTGAAGGTCCCCGGCCCGACCGCGATGTTATCCACGACGGTGAGGACGTAAAGCATGCCGCATCTCGATCGAGCCAACCACACGCGCTGAACCCAGAGCGGGATCGCTCGTGTCGCGGCGATACGCAAGATTGGAAAGGAAAAGATGTTTGTGGACGAGGAAGACAAGGACGTTGGAATCGGATTCGGAAAGCCGAAACCTTTCGGCTACTTGTTCGGCGATTCTCTTGCCCACCTCGCTATGGTCCTCGGCGAAACCCTTGCCGAGATCGTGTAGCAGGATGGCGAGCATGAGAAGATCGCCGGACAATGCTGCGCAGAATACGCGGCCGGGCAGGCTCTCTTGATTGGCGAGTTTCTCGACCTCTTGGACCATCACGAACGTGTGTTCATCGACGGTGTACTTGTGATATTCGTTGAATTGCAGGAGGCAACTTGTAGGCATGCTCGAAGATTCGGGTATGAGTCGTTCGAGTACCCCACCTGGTGCATGCGGCGCGCTTGCGGCGCGCGAGACCCGCCGGCCGCGGCGAGAAGATCCATGAAGCGTTTAACGGCTTCGGGCGACGGCGCGGACGGCCAGTCGCCTGCGATGGCTCGGCGGCGGGCTCGTGTATGTCAAAGCGGCTTGCCGCCATGTGCCAGCGGAGCGATTCCAAAGTGACCTGGTCGAGATCGTCCACCGCCGTAGGCGGTGCTCGCGGCGCGAACAGCTCGATGGTTCGCTCCAGATCGCGGGTATACCGGTCGCGGGCGGCGTCCGTCAAAGAAGTTCGCTGAGCCCCGCCTTCATGCCAGGACCAATTCGCCGCGTCAGTAGCAACTGATGCATACCTCTGGCATAGGAGGTCGGGCCGCATTCACTCAGGAATCGACCGAGAACTTCACGATGGACGTCGTGCGAAAGTAGTAATCCCATGAAGAACTCGACCGCGAGCAGCGACGGAGTGTCCCCATAACCTCGACGGGCTGCGATGCGCCCATTGCTCCGATCGGGATAACTGGTCGTTGGATTTTCCGGCGTGAAAGTGAAGCTCCGCGCAGCGCGAAGAACTCATGAAGCTCGTTGGGGGCGCGCCGTCCTTCGCCGAGCACGCCCATCTCTTCCAGCAGCCGAAATCCGCGGTCCCATGCTTGGCTTTTCCGAGCCAGCGCATCAAGTGCAGATCGCGAAGCCCCGCCTTGTCCGCTGCGTTCGGTTCGAGGAGGTGCATGGTCGATCCGTGTTTCTGCTGCTCTTCGCGCGGCATGAAGGGCATCGGTGTAGAAGCCTGACGGCCCCGCCACGTTTGAGTGCGCGCGAGAGCTTGTTCCATCTCATGGAACCTCGCTTCATTGCCGATGAGGAATCGAGAATTTCGAGCAGAGCGGTTGCGGGCAGCGAGTCTTCGCGCGCAGTTGCAGCAGATCCTTGATGGTGGTGACGTTCTGGCCAAGCGACAGGCCGACGTCCCAGATATTGCGAACCAGTTCCTTGACGAAGGCCAGCACGACATCGGTGGCTTCGCCGTCGTGCAAGAAAACAAGATCGACGTCCGAAAAAGGAGCGAGGTCGCGCCGTCCGTACCCACCCTGCGGTATCAGGGTAAGGTGCTGGCGGACCTGCTCTTGCTTGTCGTCGGCAAGGGAACTTAAGCCGTGATTATAAAGCTGGCCGATGGCGTCATCGACCATTTCCGAAAGAGCCAAGCCGGTCTCTCGACCGCTCGCTCCTTGTTCAAAACGGTTCTGAATTTCGCCTCGTCGACGACGTAACAGTGATCGAACGGAATCTAGATGCAATCAGATCGCGCCTTCGCCTGTTTCCCCGGTGCGAATTCGAATGCATTCCAAGAGTTCGGTGACGAAAATTTTCCCGTCACCAATCTCACCGGTCCGACCGGCCCGAACAATGGTCTCCACCACGCGCGCTGGCGCCATGTCGTCGTCCACCGCGATTTCGAGCTTTATCTTGGGCAATAGATCGACGGTGTACTCGACGCCACGGTAGGTTTCCTTGTGACCCTTCTGGCGTCCAAACCCCCGCGATTCAATCACGGTGATCCTTGAACGCCAATCTGCGACAAAGCCGCCTTCACGTCATCAAGCTTGTGATGCCTGATGATCGCCTCAATCTTCTTCATGGCGAATCCTTACTCTTAAAGGTAGATGTAGCCTTCTTCGTGGTGCTGCGTGATGTCGAGCCCGCGAATTTCGTCCTCGTGCGACGCGCGGAGCCCGATGGTCACGTCAATAACCTTGAGAATCACGTATGTGCATGCAATGGACAATATATAGGCAGCTATGACGCTCATGAATTGATTGACGATGACGTTCTTGGGAAAGCCGGGGTAGATGTCCTTGGAGACGAAAAATCCGGTGAGAATCGCCCCCATCGCGCCTCCCACGCCGTGAATTCCGAAGACGTCGAGCGAGTCGTCGTAGCCGAGCGCCGCTTTCAACTTGGTCGAGGTGAGGAAGCAGACGCTCCCCGCGAACAATCCCAGGATGATTGCCGCGCCCGGGGTCACGAAGCCACTCGCGGGCGTAATCACCACCAGCCCCGCAACCGCGCCCGAGCAGGCGCCGAGAACGCTTGGCTTGCCGTTCTTGACCCATTCTATCCCGGCCCACGTCAATAGCCCGGTGGCGGCACAAAGGTGCGTGACCACGAACGCGTTGACCGCGCTCGTGCTCGCTTCGAGAGCACTTCCCGCATTGAATCCGAACCAACCGACCCAGAGAAGACAAGTACCGATCACCGTGTAGGTGAGGTTATGAGGCGGCATCGGCTCGGTTCCGTATCCAATCCGTTTACCCAGAACCAGCGCGCAGACCAACGCGGAGATCCCAGAACTCGCGTGCACCACCAGCCCGCCGGCAAAATCCAACGCATGATAAGGACTGCTGCTGCCGAAGATCGCATTGGGACCCCAGACCCAGTGGGCCAACGGGCAGTAGACGATTAGCCCCCATAGGGCGGAGAACACCACCATCGCGCTAAACTTCATTCGCTCCGCGAAGGCGCCCACGATCAGGGCTGGAGTGATGATGAAAAACATCATCTGGTAGACCATGAAAAGCTGAGCGGGAATCTTGCCCGCGGGAGGAAACACCACCTCGTTTTTCGCGTTGAGATAAGGATTGATGCCTTCGAGCAGTACGTGGTCAAAGCCTCCGACGAAATGAAATTCCGTGCCATCCTTCTCCCACATCTTCACGCCGCTGGACGAAAAGGCCAAGCTATAGCCGATGACCACCCAAAGAATGGAGTTCAGACCCATCAGAAAGACGCATTGCATCATGATGCTCAACACGTTCTTCTTGCGGACCAAGCCGCCGTAGAAGAGCAGCAGGCCCGGACCGGTCATCATGAGCACCAAGGCGGCGCTCGTCAGCATCCAGGCAACGTCCCCCTTGTCATACACCGGCAATTGCTCGGCTGGCGGAGCATTGCTCTCCTGCGCCGCCGCCTCTTGCGGTGGCTCCTGCGCGACGACGTTCACCGGACCCGATACGATCAAGCAAAAGAAACCGAGGAGGAGGAGCAAGGGAAGTATTCGACGACGCATGATTGGCCAGCCACCTTTCTCGACGAAACCGCCTGATGATCTCTGAAAAGCCCGTTCGAAGAGTGGGATTCAACACTGCGAAAACCGATGCGAGAGCAAGAAACGTGCCGGATTAATGTTAAAACTGGAACCAATATACCCACCATTGCATAACCACATATTATACAGTCACTTACAACAGAGCATGCGAGCATTGGTGATCTTGCTTGACGGTTTGCCTCATCGACGCCTGCAACGATTGCATGCAAGTCTGCGCTTATCGCGGGCGGGACCGGGATGCGAGAGAATTCCTTTCCTTGGATTCGTCGTTTACACTGGACATCCAGGAAAACCAAGGGAACGAGGCTTTGTCCAAAGCTGAAACGATACCGGCATCGAGGGGAGTTTAGGGATGACGAAACGCACCTCTGCAATGTGGTTGGTGGCTCTGACGATGGTGGCTAGCGCGTGGACGCCGCTGGGATTGCGTTCCGCGTGCGCGGATTTGAAGCGGACGCCTCCCAAACAAGAGATCCCCAAAGCCTTTCCGGGCAACAAGCCCGAAGTCATTAAGCCGGACGATCGCGGGGTCTTCGTTCTGCCCGCTAGCAAATGCGAGGTCTACGGCCAAACCCTCGAATACATGCAGGAAGACCGGGCCCTAGGCTATTGGAACAGCGTGAGCGATCATGCCGTTTGGGTCCTCGATGGCATTCGACCTGGCGATTATGAAGTCTGGATGGAATGGTCGTGCGCGTTTTCCAGCGCGGGCACTACCTATGCCTTGCACTTCGGCGACTCGAAGCTGACAGGAAAGATTCCGAGCACCGGTACCTGGCAGAAACACAAAAAAGCTAAGTTCGGCATCTTACACCTCGGCGAGGACCATGGGCGACTCGATCTCCGTTCCGTGGGCAAGATCCGTGAAGCACTCGCGGACGTCCGAGAAATCCAACTCCTTCCCGTCGCCAAGGGGGATGCCTCGGACGCGAACCATGCCACCCCCGTCGGCGTGGCCAAAATCGACATTACGCCGGAGTTCCCCGTCATGCTCAGCGGCTACGGGAATCGCCAAGAGGAGTTCACGGAAGTGGAACAGAAACTCTGGGCGCGCGCGCTGGCGATCGGCGAAGGTCCCAAACTCGCCGTCATTCTCACCGTGGATAACCTGGGGGTTCCCTCCACGATGACCGACGAGGTAGCTAATCGGCTTGCCAAAGCGGTCGGCATGAATCCTTCGCGTCTCGCGGTCTGTTCGTCGCATACGCATACCGGCCCTTATTTGAAAGGAGTCGCTCCGACACTTTTTGGCCGCGACATGCCAATAGAGTTCGCGGCCCACGTCGATCACTACACCGCCTGGCTTACGGACAAAATGGAGGAGGCGGCGCGCAAGGCGATCGAAGATCGGAAGCCGTCTCGACTGTCTTGGAATCAAGGAAAAGTGGAGTTTGCCGCCAATCGACGCCTGGTGCTCCGAGGAAAGGCGGTCGGAATGGGGGTTTCCAACCAGGCTCCGGTGGATCATTCCTTGCCACTTTTGCGCGTCACGGACTTGAACGGCAAGATTCGCGCGGTCTACCTTACCTATGCGTGCCACTGCACAACGCTCGACGGCAATTTCAACAAGGTATGCGGCGATTGGCTGGGATTCGCCGTGGAAGGGATCGAACGAGAACTTCCCGGCGCCACCGCGCTGATTAGCATTGGTTGTGGCGCCGACGCCAATCCCAAGCCGCGCGGGAGCCTCGATTTCGCCAAACAGCATGGAGAAGCAATGGCTCGCGAAGCAGCCCGATTACTCTCCGAGCCCGCTGAACCATTACCCGGCGAGATCGTGATCTCCGAATCCCGTTTCTCGCTGCCTTTCGCCTCGTTGCCGACTCTCGAACAGTGGCGCGCCTGGTCGACGGAACCGGGACACCGCGGCCACTACGCGCGCGTGAACCTCGAAAAACTGAAAACGGGTGAGAAACAGGCGACAGAGCTTCCTTATCGCGTGCAAACCTGGAGATTTGGCGATCGGCTGACGATGGTCCACCTGGCGGGAGAAGTGGTGGTTGATTATGCGCTCGCGTTAAAACAACTTTTCGGACCCAAGATCTGGGTCATCGCGTACGCGAACGACGTTCCCTGTTACATTCCATCCGCGCGCATTCTCGCGGAAGGTGGCTATGAAGCGGATGATTCGATGATTTATTACAACCGCCCTGCTCGATTCGATCCGAAATGTGAATCGATCATCCTGGGAGAGTTAAAGCAACTGCTTCCACGGAGCGTCGCCAGTCGATCCCCAACGCCAATTCGCTAAACGGTCAGGATGCCTGCCAGGCGGGATCTCGCGGCATGACGACGGCCATCACGCCATAGGCCACGACAAGCGGAAAAATGCCGGTGACCAGGACGGCCAAGACGAAAAGCACGCGCACGAGGGTCGGATCCACGCTGAAATACTCCGCCATGCCACCTAACACTCCCGCGACGTGACAATCGCGCGTCGATCGATAGAGCCGGGGTGGATTCGTGTTCCATCCCTGGGTGACGTCGGGAGCCCCAGGGCCAGCGATCGTTTCGCTCAAAGCGGGGTGACCTTGCCGCGCCAGCGAGCCCGGGGGATGGCCGGCGTTGAGCAAGCGTTCGATCTCCTCCACGGAAAGTCCCTGGCCGAGCAATTCCTGCTTGAAGCTCCACTCGCGCTGGGCGAGATACGACTTGCGCATCTGAATGACGATAATGGAGAGCAGAATGGTCAAAAAGAAGGCGATGACGGAAATTCCCCCAACAACGATTGCGAGAAAATCTTCGTCCCAATGGCTCATGGTTTCCATCATTGCTTCCCTCGCGTGCCGATGTCGACAAAGGCCAACGCCGATGCCTCGCGTTATGGTTTGTGAAGGGCTATTCGTGAATGGCCTCGCGATCTTGGCTCCATCATAAAAGATTTTCCACGGGCGCCGCCACGAGAATTCGCTTGGTTGGCAAAGGCAACGAGGGACTGGAACCAAGAGAGGGGCGAATTACAACTTTCTCTGCCGCCATATGAGGTAAAGCAGTCGAAACGCCATGCAGCCCGCGATCACAAATCCCGCGAGCCCGACCACGGGGATTTCATGCCATTTGGGGGGAACCCCCGCAAGCACCAGGAGCGACGATCCAATAATCAGCGATGCCAGCAGGATGGCGAATGCGAGCCGATTGCTGATCCGGTCGTACGTCGAATACATTGGTTCGAGGCCCCGGTGCTCGAACTCGATACGGACGTGTCCCTGCTTGGTTTGTCGCAAGATGTCACGTACTTCCCCTGGAATTTCGCGGATGAGCTGCACGAATTCCATGCCCGTGCTCCATGCATCCCGGCTGATTCGTCGCGGCGAGTAGCGTTCCAACTGAAGCTTCTGCACGATCGGTGCCGCGTGAGCCGTGATGTCGAACGAGGGATCGAGCACGCTTCCCAGGCTCTCCACGGTGGATAGCGCCTTGAGCATTAGAAAGAGATCGGGTGGAATGCGTAGCCGGTGACGCGACGCCATGGAGAGTAACTGTTCGAGAATCTTGCCGAGATGAAGATCCTTGAGCGGTCGATGCGTGTGTTCGTCCAGGAAATCGGCGACATCCCGCTGTAGCGCCCGCCGATTGGGTTCCGACTCATAAATAGTCAATTGCAGAACGGCGTCCGTCGCCTTGTCTTCGTCCTCGCGAACCACGCCCGTCACGAGATCGATGATACTTTCCCGGGTCCTTGTGTCGATCCGCCCCATCATTCCGAAATCGAGATAGCAGATCACGTCATGGGGAAGCACGAGGAGGTTTCCCGGATGAGGATCCGCGTGAAAAAAGCCATGGATGAACACTTGCTTCATGATCAGGTCCGCGCCGCGTTTCGCGATCACCTTCGGATCGAGTCCCGCGGCACGAAGCGCCCCACCATCCGATGGCCGAACCCCGGAAACGTACTCCATCGTGAGCACCCGGGCCGTCGATGCTTCCCGGATTACCTTGGGGACGTAGACGGTCATGTCCGCGTTGAACTGGCGCGCGAATCGTTCGAGATTGGATGCCTCGATCGTGTAGTCAATCTCCTTTTCAAACGTCCGGCCGAGTTCTTCGACGATATGCGTCGGGCGGTGCAGATCCCATCCCTCCAAATAACGCTCCATCAGGCTGGCGAGATGGAGCATGATTTCGAGATCCGCCTCGATGATTGGTCGGATATCGGGTCGTTGCACTTTCACCACGACGTCCGTGCCGTCTATGAGGCGTGCCTTATGCACCTGGCCAATGGAGGCGGCGGCGAGGGGCTTTTCCTCGAATTTCGCGAAGACCTGTTCCATCGAGACCCGAAGCTCGCGCTCGACGATCGCGCGAACATCGGCAAAGGGAAAGGGCGCGACGTCGTATTGCAGCTTTTCGAGCTCGTGGATGAACTCGACATCCAAAAGGTCCGGCCGCGTCGCCAGGATCTGACCCGCCTTAACGAACGTCACCCCCAATTCTTCCAAGGCCATGCGGACGCGCTCCGCACGGGTCAGCGTCTCGATCTTTTCGCGGCGTTTTCGCGAGATCATCTGCAGGCCGATTTCGAGATATTGCTCGATTTTCAGGCCATCGATCACATCCCCAAAGCCGTACTTGATGAGCACGGTGAGAATCTGACGGTAACGTTGCACGTTGCGATACGTGCGTTCAATAATCCCGATCTTCCGGATCGCCATGCAACTTATCTGGTCCGTATACCGTGAAAACCTTCCGCCCCTCGTACGGGTTGACATGCGTCGCGAAGGGTGGGTGCCCAAGGCGCGCCCGAGCCGCTCGAGGCGAAGCACGATGTCGCCGGCGACCATGTCCATCGCGGCGCCAGTCCCGCAAATGCTCGAAGTCCCGCGCGCTAACCTTTTCCTTGGCTGGCGAGCGCCGCTTCCAGTCGCGCGATTCGTTCGGAAAGAGCGGCGATCTCCTCCCTGGTCGCGAGATTCATTCGATCGACCGCGTTTTTGACCACCTTGTCCATCTGTTCGCCGAAGTCCTTGCGCGCGTCCTCCGACTTCTGGAGCAAATCGTCGACGAATTCCTTGCCCTCTTTTTCGGAGATCTCACCCTGTTTGATCATCTCCCGGCCGAGTTCCTCGACCTTGTCCTTGGTCAATACCGCCAACCCGATACCCGTGAGCATCGTTTTTTTCAGTAGCTCGATCATGTTCTCCCTTTCGTATCTGAGCCACTAAGGGCTGTTTCGTCGGAATCTCCCCTCGAATGGTCAATGTAACCGGCGGATTTGCCGCGATGCAAATCCTGCCGACTTTCAGGCGAGAGATACACCGCGGCGACGGGTCCGATCGCTTGGCTCGCCCGCGGATGCAAAGTGGACGGCCCCTCACCGGCTACGGAGGATTGGGGGAGGAGGTAGTCGCGAGAACCGCTTCCGCCGGACGCCCCTTCCAATAGGCCAAACGCAAAAGCACCGGCATCATGACGAGGTTGCCGACCAATCCTCCGAGCATCGCGAGACTCACCAATAGGCCGAACTGCATCGTGGGAAGAAAATTGGAAAAAGCCAGGACGCTGAACCCCAGCATCAGCGCAAGGCTCGCGAAAACCATGGAACGACCAGTGCTCCGATGCGTTCGCAACAGTGCCTCGTGAAAATCCCCCGTTTTCTTCCGCTCCAACTGAAAGCGAGAGAGGTAGTGAATGCTGAAATCGATGACGAGCCCCATCGTGATGCTGTTGATCATCGCCGTGGCCGCGTTGATGCGAAGCCCTAACCAACCCATGGAGCCAGCGACCACCGCGATCGGAATCAGGTTTGGCGCAAACGCCACCAACCCCAGTCGCAGACTGCGAAACGCCACCACCATCATCACCAAGGCACCCGCCGCCGACGTGAAGAACGAGAGCCACTGGTCGGACAGAAGGCTATCAATCAAGTGCACCAGAAGCACGTAAAGCCCGGTGGCATGAACCGACTCGCCAAAATACTCCCTTCCAATCGACTCGATCGTGGCGAGCAATTCCGCCTTGGCGCTCGACGCCTGACTCTCTTGGACGCGCAAAACGATGCGCATGCGGCTTTTGTCCCCATTCCAGACCTGTTCGATCTCCTTGGGCTGGGTACGCTGCAGCGCGTTGAGTTGGAGATTGAGGACGACGGAGCTTCGGCCGGCGGCCGCCGGCATCGACTGAGCCACGAAATCCAGGAAATCGGTCAGACCGGTCACCTTGCTCACGCCGTCCAACTCTCGCAAACGCGACTCACACTTTCGCACGGTGTCGAGGAACTCCGGCGTCAGCCGCTTCGGCGCGTCGAACGAAACTCCCAGCAGCCCCGCGCCCGCCAAGCGATCCTCGACGAATCGGTAACCCTCGAGCACCGGACTGTCGTTGCGAAAATTCTTCGTGAAATCGGTCTCGACTTCCAGCCAAAGCATTCCCACGGAGGAGACGGAAAGGAGGAGCAAGGTCAACGTGGCCGCGAGGACCGCGTGACGGGCGGTCAGCACTTCAAGCCAACCTAGTCCGTCCGCCAGCCGTGCTTCACCGAGCGTGGTGTTCGGACGCGAGGCGAATCTGCCAAGTAGCACTCCCCCGGGAATCAACAGAAAGGACGCCACGCCCACCAGCATGGAGGCGGCACTCATGATCCAGCCGAAATCTCGGACCGGGGCCACCTTGCTCACCGCCAGGGAACCGAAACCCACCGCGGTCGTCGCGCAGGTCCAAAAGATGGGCGCAATCGCCCGCTCCAGCGTTTGGCGCATCGCTTCTTCAGCGTCCGTGGCCTGGTCGAATTCCTCGCGGTAACGAACGGCGACGTGGATGGTCGTCGCGATGCCTATCACCGTGATCAAGGAAGTGGACATCGCGCCCGTGAACCCGAGTTGAATGTCGTTGAGCACCATGATGCTCCGAACCCAGATCAGCGTCACTTGCACGATGAGAAACGGCAAGATCGCCCAACGCAGATTGCGAAAAAGGAAGAGGATGACCAGGAGCATCGCTCCCGTCGAGACCGTGGTCAAAACCTCGGAGTCCTGTTCCATGTTATCGAAGACATCATTGATCAAGATCGGCGAGCCGACGACGCGCGCGGGGCTGGGATTGACGTTCGCGATTTGCCGAATGCCGCGAATCGTCTCACGAATCTCGCCGCTTTGCATCGCCGCGGGATCGACGAGCAACACCACCGACGTGGTCTGCCCATCCGAACCAATGAATTGATTGGCATAGATCTCGCAATTCAACACTTCACGGCAAAGTGTTTCCTGTTCCTCGGGAGATGCTTCCTTGAACCATTCAGCCAAGGTCTTGCTGCTCGTCGCGTTGGTAGGTCGGCGCAGATCGGCAAGGCTCGCCGCGAGCAGGACGCCAGGAACCGCGCGGAGTTTGGCCGCAAACGCGCGCAGTTGTTCCATTCCCTCAGGCGTCAGCAGCCGCGCATCGCTATAAACGACGAAACACATCGTGTCGCCGCCGAATTCCTTTTCCACTTTGGAATAGGTTACCAACCGTTCGTGATCCTCGTCGAAAAAGGAATGGATCGAGCGATCGTAACGAACGTTCTGCGAAAGGGGATACAGGCAGGCGGCGAGTATCAAGCAGCCGAAGAACATCGGCGCCCGATACGTCACCATTTTCTCGGCTAACTTGGAGATCAAAACAGCTCCCTCAACGCGGTACCCTCCACGAGCGGCATCGGTCTTCCCTGCAGCGCATCGTACATCATGGCGTCGGCGGGAAGCCCCATCGCGTGATAAATAGTCGCCACGACATCCGTCGGCGAAACCGGACGATCTTCAGGATAGGCGCCATGGCGATCGGAGGCGCCAACATGTCTCCCACCTTGGACTCCCCCCCCAGCGAAGACCACGGAACCACAGTTTCCCCAATGATCGCGACCTCCCTCTCGATTGATGATAGGACTCCGCCCGAACTCCCCCATGGCGACCACGAGCGTGTCGTCGAGCATCCCACGATCCGCGAGATCGTCGAGCAACGCCGACATCCCTTGATCCAATGTGGGCAACAAGTCCCCTCGGAGGCATTCGAAATTTTTGGCGTGGGTATCCCAGCCGTCGCATTTGGACATGTAATTGAAGTGGATCGCTGCAAAGCGGACCCCTCGCTCCACCAACCGCCTCGCCAGCAGCATGCTCTGGCCGAATCGGCCGTTGCCGTATCGCTCCCTCAAACTCGCCGGTTCGCGGTCCAAGGTGAACAATTCCCTCGCGGCATCCCCACCGAGTAGTTCGGACGCCGACTGTCGATATTCGCCGTAGTCCTCCATCCTCTTGCTAACGGGCCCACTCCCTTCGAGCATCGCCAAGAGTGCTTGCCGACCTTGAAATCGGGAATGTGAAACATCTGCGGCCAATCGGAGGTTGGGTATCGGCACCGACGGATCGTCGTTGATCGCCAGCGGGTCATAGGGAGCGCCCAAAAAACCCGCGCGTCCGCCGCCGCTTACCGGAACCGCTTGCATCCGCACGCGAACCTCCGGTATCGCGACATAGGCCGGGACTCCGTGGCGGGCTCCTTGATACTTCGCAATGACGCTTCCCATGTGCGGATGATCCGTCCGCGAGGGAGGGAGAACCGTGTTGGCTCCCAGCGGAGTCGGCGAGACCCTGCCGGTCAACGTGTAGTAGATCATGTAGGGATGATCATTATTCGGATAGGAGACGGACCGGACGACCGCCAATCGATTCGCGCGCCGCGCCAGACCGGGCAGATGCTCACAAAACTCCATTCCGGGGACGTTCGTGGCGATGGGACGAAATGGCCCGCGAATCTCGGCGGGGGCATTGGGCTTCATGTCCCACATGTCGAGGTGGGGAGGCCCGCCAAGCAGGTAAACCAGGATGCATCGTTTCGCTTTACCCAGACTTGCCGTGGACTCGCCCCGCGCTTTTTTGGATGAGCTCTGAAATGAAGAAAGAGCCGCTAGGCTCGAAAACAAGGATCCCGTTCCCGCGCGTAAAAAAGCGCGCCGGCGACTAAAGCCGTCCCCGTTCACCAGGGGACAACGCCGGTTCCTTTGCTCCCGTGCTTCGATCAACTTCGTCATCGCCGACATCCGCTCCGTTCGGCAACCATTCACCAAAGAGAGAATCGTTCGTTGGCAAATTCCGCATCGTATTGCCGCGGACAAGTGTTAAGTCTGGACTCGGCACGCTTTGTGCCAAGGCTTTCCAGGGGACCTGACCGGGCGTTGCAACATTACTCTTCTGATGCTCAGTATCCTACCGTCTGTACCCAACGCCCGTCCAAGAGTTTCGAGCCAAGGTCGAGATCGTCCCTTGATTTGGCAACCGTTTAAATGACTTCGTTCACCCACCGTGCGTGGTAACCCATATCCCTTCGGCATCGATGGCTCACGGGTTGATCGATCAGGGGACCCAGCTGACGGCGAGAATCTCTTCCGTCAGTAGATCGGGCACTTCTTCTTGCAGAAAGTGACCGGCATCGGTCTCGTGGACCCGTGCCTGGGGTAGCGCTTCGCGGATCCGGCGCAACGTGCGGCCGAGTATCGGATCCCGCCTGCCCCAAACGAGGGAAACCGGTCCCTGGAAACTCCGCGTCCAAGCGTCCACCACCTCCAAGGGTTTGATACTCGGGTGCGACTCGGAGTTTGGTACCATGCGCGCTAATGCGAGCGGCCCCGCTCGGTCGGACCAGGACTTAAACGGGTATCGATACGCGCGCTTTTCCTTAGGACCTATGCTCGCAGGATCCCCCTGCACCCGATGCAAGATCGGCACGGGAAACATGGTGCTATAAAACAGAAACGGCGCGATCACGGGGTAATGCGAAAGCCGATGGAACCAGGTGGTATGAATCGGCCGCTTGGGCATGAGGAGTGCGGTATTTCCGAAGACCGCGGCGCGCACGCGTTCTGGAAAGCGAGCCGCCGTTGCCGCAATCAATGGTCCACCCCAATCCTGGGCAACGATCGTCATGTCGCGCAAATCCAACGCTTCGACCAGCCCGGAAAGTTGTTTCACGTGCATGTCGATCGTGTGATCGGCCCCGTCGCGCGGCTTTTCGCTAAGCCCAAAACCAATCAAGTCGGGCACGATCAAACGAAACCCCTGGCGTTGGAGCCTTCGCATGATTTTTCGCCAAAGGTAACCCCAGGTCGGGTTGCCATGCAGCATGAAGACAACGGGCCCCGTCCCCTCATCCACCAGGTGCATAGGATGCCCGTGGATCTCCAGAAGTCGTCTTCGAAAAGGATATTCGGCTTCCAACCAATCGGGCAGTGACGGAAGGGGAAGTTCACGAACTTCGGACGGCGTTGCCATTTCCTTACCTCCCTGATGGTCCAACCGGAGACGTTGACTTGCCGCGGTTTGCGCCCGCCACGCGTCTTGCCCAATGTAACGCGTTCAAATTTGCGTTACACGAAGTTCCGAGCGAATTTACGAGGAATGGGGGGAAGACAATCCGCGGGCTTCGCGCGCCCGTGCGGCGGTCGGACAAAGCCGACGCGGGATCGGAAAACGGTGCCCTTCGAACGCCGGGCTTGACGTAAATCCAACGGTGAGCAATAGGTCTGCTCGCGATAGCGCACCGTGACGGATGGTACGGGAAAGCGACGGGATGTTGCAGCACGATGGTCCGACAAATGCCGACCTCATTGAAGAGCCCGCCGCCGGCTCCATCAATCCTGCGCGCTTGGCAAGTTGGCGAAATCGGCTTGTCGTTAAAGTGAGCCGTGGCGCAGCCATCCTCCGCTATCATCAAGCGCGCCAGCTCTGGACTCGCCTCTGGAACCGACTCTTCGGCCCGATCGAACGGCGGACCTGGCGGCCAAAGCTCAAATCGCCCCCTCCCGTTCGCCTGCGAAAAGAACACCGCTCCTGGCGATTCTCCCACCGGAATAACCAGGTCTCGCGGCGTGAACTCACGCAAGGTCGCCTGCGACTCCTCAATCGTTGCGCGGAACTTGGCTTCCCATTCGATTGGCAACTAGCACACTGGCCGGACGCTCCCCGACTTTGGCGTTTCCAACTGCATTACCATGAATTCCTGGCCGACTTGCTCGATGCCGATCCGTCGCCAGCGTCCTGGGCGCTTGCCTGGAAGATCGTGGGGCACTGGATCGAGTCGCACCCGCCTACGGATTCCACGCGATATCGCGATGCTATGCACCCTTACTGCATCTCCCGCAGGCTGCCAGTCTGGATGCAAATGTTTCAAGAACAGGAGCCCCCAAGCGATTTGCGATCGACGGTTCTGTCGAGCATGACGGAACAGGTCGAATACTTGTATGGACACCCGGAGAGGGACCTTGGGGGAAACCACTGGTGGGAGAATGGTCGGGCACTCACCGTCGCGGGATGTTTCTTCACGGGCCCGCGAGCGGAACGTTGGCGACTTCGCGGCATGAGTTGGCTCGATCGATGCACCGCGGAACAATTGTCGCCAAGCCACGAACACTTCGAACGTTCGCCGATGTATCAGGCCGATCTTGCCATGGGTTTGGAACAACTCGCGCATTGGCTGATGCCGGTCGATGCCGCGGCAAGCCATCGCTACCGAGAGCTTTCCTCGGGCATGCTCCGTTTCCTCGACCAGTTGAGACATCCGGACGGCAATCTTCCCCTCTTCGGAGACACGACGCTCGACGCGGGAACCGGCTCGGTGCGCGAGGCGGACGAGAAGGCCTCCCACTGGGTGGGAGAGTACTACATCCACCGGGACGGTGGGCATCAACTCAACTACGACACTGGGAATCTTGGCCCGGACCATCTTCCAGCCCACGCCCACTCCGATCTGCTCGGCTTCGAAATGAGCCTTCACGGGAAACGCGTGCTGATCGACAGCGGAACCTACTGTTATGAAGGTCGCAAACGATCCGAATACCGCTCGTCGCGCGCTCACAACGTTCTGGTAGTGGATGAAATGGAACTTGCGGACGTCTGGTCGAGCTTTCGCATGGGCCGAAGAGGACACGTGGTCGATCGCGGAAGTGGCGCGACTTCCGAAGGGCGCTATGTTTATGCGGCACACAACGCCTATCGCCATCAACGCGTGGAAAGAATCCTCCGCGTCTGGTTCTTCGCGGATGACGCGGGTCCGTGGTTCAGCGCGCATCTGGTGTTTGGCGCGCCGGGCAAGCTCCATCGGATGACCGAATACATTCACTGGCATCCGTCCGTGAACGGAGAACTCAATGACGGAACGTTCGTATCGCGGGATCAGGATTCACCGATAACCTGGGAACTCGCGTCCGACGGCATTGAGGGCTCGGTTACCACGGGCTCCTATTCTCCCGACTTTCATGTTGAGTACTTGACGAACGTCTTTGAACTCACGCAAAAGACCACGCTACCCGCCATTTCCGCGTGGTCCATCCGCCCGTCGTCGAATCCCGTAAAGCCTTGGGTCTTCCTCGCGGGAAAAGAACTCGTGTTGAGCTGGGGTGAAGGAGAGCGCAAGTTCGCGCGCATTCCCCTTCAATCCCTCGGAATCGCGTCGGATTCCCTTTGGACGGCGAAAATGGAAGCGAATGGGCGATTCGCGGGGATGGCAAACGCCAGGCCTTGGGAACCTCACGGGCATCGAAACCCATGACGCACAATGTCTGAATCGCTTTCGTGGACTTTTGCGAGCGGAGTAGGCATGCGAATCCTCTACGTTAGCCAGTATTATCCCCCGGACATGGGAGCGCCTTCCGCCCGAGTGTCCGAACTGGCGCGTCATTGGCAAGCCTCGGGACATGAAGTGACCGTGCTCACTGCGGTCTCCCATCATCCGCACGGCAAGAAGCGGCCGGAGGACCGGCGCGTCGCGTGGCGGCGCGAACGGGATGGCGACGTCGATCTGGTGCGAACGTACGTGTTCGCCGCCCGCAACGCGGGTTTCTTCTGGCGCATCGTCAGTTTTCTATCCTTTATGCTCGCCGCGATGGTCGCGGGGATGTTTCTCAGGCGGCGCTACGACGTGGTCATCGCCACTTCCCCGCAACTCTTCACGGGCATCGCCGGCTGGTGGCTCGCTCGATTTCATCGCGCGAAATTCATCTTCGAGGTTCGTGATCTCTGGCCCGAGAGCATCGTCGGCGTCGGAGCCATGCAAGAGAGCGCGGTCATTGCGGGTCTGGAACGTCTCGCGCGATGGCTCTACGTCACCGCGGATCTCGTCGTCACGGTCGGCAGCGGTTACCGCCGCAGGATCATCGAAAAGTACGGCATTCCCGCGAACAAGATCCGCGTCGTCACCAATGGCGTCGATCTTTCCAAATTCAATTTTCGAAACTCCGATCGCGAGAAGGTTCGGCGAATGCACGGCTGGGAAGCGGAATTCGTCGTCTTGTACCTCGGCACGGAGGGAATGGCGCACGGCCTGGAGTTTGTCTTGGATGCCGCGGAAAAATCACGAGACGCGGCGGGGCTGCGTTTCGTCTTCGTGGGGGACGGCGCGGAACGCCCCGCCCTTCAACTCGAAGCGGAGCGGCGGGGCCTGACGAACGTCACCTTCCTGCCGGCGCAGCTTCGGGAAAAGGTGGTCGGTTATTATGCCGCCGCCGACGTCTGTCTGGTTCCACTTCGTCGCGTGGAGCTTTTCGCCGATGTCGTCCCCTCAAAGATGTTCGAGATCATGGCCATGGAACGCCCGATCATTGTTTCGGTCGACGGCTTCGCTCGGGACCAGGTAATCCGCGCCAACGCCGGAATCGCGATCGAGCCCGAGAACGCGGACTCGCTGGCGAACGCGATCGATAAACTGCGCACGAATCCTGGCTGGACCAACGAGCTCGGCAGAAATGGCCGACCCTTCGTCGCGCGTCACTTCTGCAGAAAAATGCTCGCGGATAGCTATCTGAGAATATTGGCGCCTCTGGTCACGCCTTCTTCCGCCGAGGTGGTTACCTTGCCTCTGCCAGAACCGGCTGCGGCCCGCAAGGCGGCGGCATGACATTCGCACAACTCTCTCAGCCGGTCAGCGATTCAACAAGCAGCGACGCATCATGGGAATGAATCCGCTCGCGAGTAAGCGAAACCGGGAGAGCGTCATCTCCCCACCCACCGAAATACGCTTGAGCGCGTACATGTCTTCGCCGGGCGAGTTGAGCCCTTCGATGGTAGATAGAGCACCCAGGGCTGACGTTTCCCGGACTACTGCTTTGGCTCTGTCGTCAAAATCTTCCTCGCTCCCGTTCGGATAGGCGAAGGAAAGCGGCGGCACGCCGATCTCGCGCTCGAGGGTCGTCATCGATTGCCGAATCTCGTCCTCTTGCGCTTCGTCGCCAAGAGCACTGACCACCACGTGATTGGCCGTGTGCCCGCCAAACTCGACGAGCCCTTCCTCCGCCATGCGCCGGGCATCCGACCAGGTCATCGGTAGGAAGTCGGAAAACGCGCCCAGATCGCCAAGCCCAAGTCGACGCGAGATGGCCTCCAATACCTCCTCGCGCGATTCCTCGGCCATGCGATAAAGGGCTCCCTTGAGACGATCGCAACTACATTCCCAGCTACAACGGAGCGCGGGATTCAAGGAGTACTCGCCCAGATCGAAATCGGACAAATCGAGTGTCCCGTTGCCCATTAACAGCATGCGCTCCAGCCGAATCGTCCAGATCACCCGATCGGTATCGATGAAGTCGCTCGCCAGGTAGATGGTCGCCGGCAGCCCATGGCGGCGAAGGATGGGCCAACCCAAGGTGTAGTTATTGCGATATCCGTCGTCGAAGGTGATGCACGCCGTGGGACGCGTGAACGGCCGGCCTTCCTGCATTCGTTGCAACGCTTCTCCCACCGAGATCACGTCGTAGTTGCTCTTGAGGTAATGCATCTGAGCTTCAAAACGCGAAACGGAAAGCAAGAGCCAGCTCGGCGGCGAAGGAGAGTGATCCTCGACCAGGCCGTGGTACATCACGATAAGCAGGCGATCCGCGAAATACTTTCGAAAGCGGTGATCGACGCCTAGCGCGCACAACGTCGCGTAGGCAAATTCCTTCGTTTTTCGCGAGCTCAACAGTTTTTTGAGTAGCCGTTTCATGGTCGCGTTACCTCGCGAAACAGCTCCTCGTACTGCGCGATCGTCTGCTGGAAATCAAATCGCTCCAAAGCAGTTCGGCGTCCGTTGGTCCCGAGCGACGCTCCCCAGGCGCGTGCATCGATGAGCCGCTCGAGCAGAGACGCGAGTTCGTCAGGGTCCTGAGTCCCGAGCAGTAATCCGTTCTTTCCATGTTCGATCAGCGACGGTATTCCGCCGACCGAGGAGGCAACGCAAGGCAATCCCGTCGCCATCGCCTCCACCAAGGAAATGGGGAGTCCCTCGGCCTCCGAACAGAGAACGTAGCAGTCCAAGCCCTGGAGTTGATCCGCGATGTCCGTGCGCGGCCCGACCAATTCCACCGTTTCCTGCAAACCCGCATCCGCGATCTGCCGTCGAACGGCGTCGGTGAGCTTTCCCGGCCCGATTATTCGGACGCGCAATTCCGGACGCCTCAGCCGTTGAACGGCGGCGACCAACAAATCCGGCCTTTTCGGGGGATCGAGCCGAGCAATCCAGCCGACCCGATAGCTGCCGTCGCGCGCCTCGATCGCGTTTACTTGCGGCGGATGAAATCGTCGCAAATCGACGCCATTGCGAATCACGCGAATGCGGCGGCGGTCGATGCCACCCTCGGATTCGAGGAAATCCGCGATGCTAGGGTCGATGGCAACAAACCGATCGACAAGAAACGCCAGGCGACGCAACCAGCGAATCTGATTCGGAAATTGCCGGAATGTATTGATCTCGTGCTCGGTGTGAATCAACCGCGCGCCCGCGAGCCGAGCGGCTACCCCGCCGTATATCAAGGCCGCGACATGGTGCGTCTGCGCCACGTCCACCCCATGCTCGCGCAGAAAGCGCCATGCCTGCCAGGGGACGCGATAATCGAATCCCGGACGGCGATGGAACGCGCGCGCGACGCGACCTTCCTGACGAAGGGAGTCGCCGATCGGGCCGTCATCGGCGATCGCACCAAATACGACGTCGAATGACGCGGGGTTGAGGCCACGTCCAATCGATGCCGCCAGTTGCTCCGAACCGCCGATCATCAACGTCACGGCAAGCTCGGCAACGCGAATTCTTCGAGTATGTGGCTCCGGACCGGGCAGATTCTCCACGCGAGGCGTCGGGGGGATATCGGCTTTCGGCGAGCAGGCGATCATTCCTATCTCGTTTCCGATCGTGGTTTTTGCGGCGCCGCGGAAAAAATATCGAAAGTCAAACATTGGTCTCCGAGAGCCTTGGAACGACCCGTATCCGTCGACAAAGACCCGCGGGCCGTAGGGACACGGCGTTTCTTTTCCCAGCGGTCTTTCTACTCCCTCACTCCACGGGGCGATTCGAATCATTCCTGTGATAAGCTTCTCATGAGGCGGCCCTTTCATGGGGCATTGGGACCACCTCATGGGAACCCAACATGGTCGGGATCGTACAAGTCCTGGTGGCGGTAATGGTCTTCAAGGTGCAGGAGTTAATTCCCGCCCTTGCGGTCATCAAGCCCCTGCTACTCGCCTTGATGTTTGGTCTCGCCGTCCAACTGTACAATTTTTTTGCGCGGCCGCCGGGTCCTGGGTTCCGTTTATGGCGGACTCCGTTCCTTTTTTGGACTCTTTTCAGCCTTGGACTTGTCGCCACCATTCCCTTGAGCCTGCATCCCGGGGGAACGGTTGAGTTCCTCGTCATGCGCTACCTCGCCATCGTCCTGCTGGTCCTCATGATTTCGCGAAACCTGGACGACGTGTTCTCGTTGGAGAAAACGACTCGAAGCGTCATCCTCAGCGCCCTTGCCCTGGGGTGCGCGATGGTGGTCATGCCCGAAGTCATTCAAGTACCGGACGAGCCGACCCGGTACACGGTCGGCGGAACCTACGACCCCAACGACTTGGCGGTCCTGATGGCCATGTCCTTGCCCTTCTGCATCCATTGGTTTTCCCGCGGGGGAATCTTTTTCAAAATCCTCGCGACGTGCGCTGGGCTACTGGCGATTTACGCGATCCTGAAAACCGGTTCCCGCGGGGGACTACTCTCTCTTGGAACCGTGATGCTTTACACCATCCTGTTCAACCGACAGATAGGCATGTTTTTTCGTGGAACCTTGATCGCGGGAATCTTGGTGGGAGGCTTGGCGGCGACGCAAACCACCACGTTTCAAATGCTCCTCGAGGCGGCCCATGGGCAGGATTACAACACCAGCAGTTCCGATGGTCGTCTGCAAATCTGGAAACGTGGCATCGGCTACGCGTTCACTCGACCCGTCACGGGGGTCGGAGCCGCTTGTTTTGAAACCGCGGACGGTATGCTCTCCGGCCGGAGAGGAGGGAAATGGTCGACCGCGCATAATAGTTTTATCCAGGTCGTCGCCGAGACCGGCTTCGTTACCTTCACGCTTTGGATCTTGCTCCTCGTTTCCACTTTTCGTGAATTGAAACGCCAACGGATCCTTCTCCAAGAATGGTCCGATGACCATGAGGCGAGCACCTGTCTCCTCTTGGGATCCACGGTCCGTTGCGCCTTGCTTACCTATCTGGTGGGAGGATTCTTCCTGAGTCTTGGCTATTTTCCGATGCTCTACCTCGCCATCGCGTATGCCATTGGCCTGGGAAACGCCGCCGATTCGATCGCCATGGATCTGGAAGAGGAAGAAGAAGATTGGAGTAATCATTCCCCCGAGATGGCGGAATGCGAGATGACGGCGTGAACATTTGTTTTGTTTGAGTGAACCCGCTTCTCGAGTTCCGCATCACCACCCGTTGGAGAGAAGAGAAAGAACATGTCCCTCGTTTTCTGTTTCGTCGCCTCGACATTTCTCGCCGACCCTGGTCCCGCGTTCGCGGAACTCGTCGAGCGTGCGAAACCAGGACAGGTGATTGAAATCCCAGACGGGATTTACACCGGCTTTACCATGGAAGCGCGGGTCTTTGAACCTCCCGTGACTTTTCGCGCCGTCCACCAAGGAAAGGTCGTCGTCGTCGAGGATCCACGATCAGGAAAGGCGTGCTGGATTCGCAAAAGCCGCGGAATTCGGTTCGAGGGCATAACCTTCATGGGCAAACGTTCCCACGCCATGCATGTCGACGGTGACCCACTCCCCGATCCGTTATTGTCGGAAAACATCGAGTTCGATGACTGCCTATTCGTGAACCTCGGTCCCTTTTACTGCGCCAAACTCTCGCAGGCCCGGCAGTTGATCTTCGATCGATGTTACTTCTACGTACCCGAACGATCCGAGGCGACCGGCATCGTCAACGGCGGCGTCGACGCCGTTGCCGTCGACGATCTCTTCATTCGTTACTGCAGATTCGACAACCGAAAGAGTGACACGTGCACCATCATGGTGAAAGGGGCGCAGGAACGTCCTCATCCGCGACTCCATTTTCGACTGCCCCGGCGCGCCGACGCTCATGCTTGCGGGCTCCACGGATCCCATCTATCGAACCCGATCGGACGTCCGATTCGAGTTGGAGAATCTCACCTTTCAGGACAATGTCGTCAGCTTTCGCGAAAGCGAAGGGGAAAACGTCCACGGGACCTGGGACTCCTTGGGAAACGCCCGATTCATCGGCAATCAATTCAACAACGTCGGCCAGATCCTCTTCGTCGCCAAACGTACCTACGACGATCTCCAGCCCTGCGAAAACGTCGAGTTTCGCGGCAATCAAATCCGCGTCCGCGCCCGTGGCTTTGCCTCCCCTTATAACGCTCTAATTACCTCTCAAAGCTTCCGCTCGCAGATAGGTCAGGAAGAGTTTCTGCTCCCCTTCGACCAGTTTCACGCAAAAGAAAACGTCGCAACAATCCCTCACGAGAGTTTGCAACCCGAACTCGATGGTTGGCTCAAAAGCGGTTTTGATTTCCAGGAGCAAAGTCGGTAGCTGCTTCGAATTCGAATCCCTGACCTATTGCCGCCCAGGAAAGTAGTGTTGGGGCCGGGGTTTGAACATTACTTTGCTGTTGGTCCGCAACGGGGCACGCATTGACGAAACTCGCTCTCTCCCATCTTCTCTCTTTCTTCCACACCGTCCCCTTGTTACCCTTTCCAACAGAAAGCGAACAATCCCAGCCGCGCGGGAGCCATGCGATGACCCTGGATCGTGAATGTGAACCGATGCAAGCGAACCAACTGGAGCGGAGAGAGTTTCTCAAACAAAGCTCAATCGGCGCGGCGTTAGCCCTCTCCGGGGGAATCACGAATAGCGCGTCCGCCAGTCGAGCCCATCACGCCCGCGCGGTGATTCAATTGAACCTGGTGGGCGGCCCTTCCCAACTCGACACCTGGGACCCCAAGCCAAACGCCCCCAGCAGCATCCGCGGGCCCTTTCAACCGATCGCGACCAGTGTTCCGGGCATTCCTATCGCCGAGACGTTTCCGCGCATGGCGCGGTGGACCCATCGCTACTCGCTTGTCCGAACGCTTCATCACACGGAAGCACCCATCCATGAAACCGGTCTTCAGTTGATGCAGACGGGAACCTTCGCCACCGACGGGAGCAGAGTTCCCCATTTCGCGGCAGTCGCGAATCAGGCCCTCGGAATGCACCCGGCCTTACCTTCCTGGGTCGTCCTGCCGACTCCGATGGGGGATACCGGGGTCGACATTCCGCAAGGGCAAAGCGTCGGCGACCTCGGACCGTCTCTGGACCCGTTTCTGTTGTTTGGGGGAGCCGACGACCTGGCCTATGCCGACAAGATTCGTGAAGACACGTTTCGCTGGATGAATCACCATCGCGTTCAACCCTTCCCTCTTTCTCGAATGGGGCGAGAGGCGATTCACCTGGGACAGGAATCTCCACGAGTGCGGGAACGGTACGGAAGGCATACTTTCGGACAATCGTGCCTGGTCGCGCGCAAGCTGGTTGAAACAGGGGTTCGATTTGTCACCGTGAACATGTTCGATACCGTCTTTCAGAAGCCCAGTTGGGACATGCACGCGTACGGTGGCAGCCTGCCGGTCAATTTCGAAACGTACCAAAACGTCATCTGCCCTCTCTTTGATCAGGCGTTCTCCAGTCTTCTCGCGGATCTGGACGAACGGGGCCTATGGGACGACGTTCTTGTCGTGGCGACGGGGGAATTTGGAAGAACCCCGAAACTCAATGCGCGTGGCGGACGAGACCATTGGCCCGGCTGCTGGACCGGGATCGTCGCGGGAGGCGGAACCAAAGGTGGACAAGTAATCGGCCAGTCTGATGAGACTGCTTCCGAGCCGAAAGATCGTCCCGTATCCGCCGGCGAATGGGTCGCCACGATCCTTCATCAGTTAGGCGTTTCCCCGAGCGATTCCGTTTCGAACGGGAAGAAACCCATGCCCATTCAAGAGTTGTGTTGACATCGCATGATTTTGCATGGTCCGTTTTCGCATTCCGATCGATCCCTGAAGTTCGGGCAAATGTTCATGCTGACACGCCGAATGACCGCGCTTGCGGAAATCTCTCGATCCGTCTAAACTACCGGCACGTTGGGGAGGCGTGCAAAATCCCGTCAACGGGTTGCCTCCCCCCTCGAGGTGCGCGTGCAGGGAACCGCGCCCAGTCGGTGAGATGTGTTGGCGGTCGGCGACGCCATTGGCGCATGGGAACGTTTCGTCATCCACGTCGATGCACGCAAGAGGAACGATATCCACTTTCGTGACGACGTTCGACAATGCTTCCCCATGCGATGGAAATAACGAGCATCGGCAAAAGGATGTCCTGTATGCGAACAGATCGTCGGGAATCCCCTGGCGAAACGTGACCAGAAACCGACATTCCCTTGCCGAGCGGCACCTTATTACTTCAAGGAGAGAGAATTCATGCCAAGAGGTAGAACATTCGCCAACGTCACGCAGACCATCGGCGACACCCCCATGGTCCGAATCAATCGCTTGATTCCCGAAGGGCAGGCAATCGTTTTCGGTAAATGCGAATTCTTCCAGCCCCTTAACAGCGTCAAGGATCGCATCGGCGTCGCCATGATCGAAGCGGGTGAAAAGTCGGGAAAAGTCAATAAAGACACGCATATCGTCGAACCAACGAGCGGCAACACCGGTATCGCGCTCGCCTTCGTTTGCGCGGAACGCGGATACAAGCTCACCTTAACCATGCCCGAGTCCATGTCCGTGGAGCGTCGTGCCTTGCTCCGGGGGATGGGAGCGAATCTGGTTCTCACCCCCGCCGCCGAAGGAATGAAAGGCGCGATCGCCAAGGCCTACGAAATCGTCGGCAGGGAATCGAATGCCTGGATGCCCCAGCAGTTCGAGAACCCCGCCAATCCGGCGATTCACGAAGCGACCACGGGACCGGAAATCTGGAATGACACAAATGGCAGCATCGACGCCATCGTCGCCGGCGTGGGGACCGGTGGAACGATCACCGGCGTGGCGCGCTTCATCAAGCCCAAGAAGGCCAGCTTCAAGACGATTGCCGTCGAGCCGATCCATTCCCCCGTCATCAGCGGCGGAAATCCAGGACCACACAAGATCCAGGGAATCGGCGCCGGATTTATTCCAAAGAATCTGGACACTTCGCTCGTCGATGAAGTGGTTACGGTAAGCAATGACGAAGCGTTTGAATGGGCCCGACGGCTCGCGAAGGAAGAAGGTCTCATGGTCGGCATCAGCAGCGGCGCCAACATGTGCGCCGCCGCCAAGGTCGCCGCGCGTCCCGAGTACAAGGGCAAGAGCATCGTCGTGATACTCCCCAGCCTCGGCGAGCGATACCTCTCGACCCCTCTCTTCGAGGGACTCACGGGTTAATACCCGGCGAACGTTGACGAACGCGATTCGAGCCCCACGGCAAAACCGTGGGGCTTTTTCGTCTTTGGATGGGCTTCCCTCCGTCCCGTTTACGGCAGTGGTAAATTCTTGAACGAAAACTTTACGGGAACGCGGGTCAAACCGGACGGAATCCTCAACACCAACTTGTAGTCCGACAGATTGCCCGGGGCATCGACGAAGAGATACTCGGCCCGCGTTTCGTTGCCTTGCGAGGGAAAGGTATTCATCCCCCCATTCTGTTCGAATCGTTTGCCGTCCGCCGACTCGAGATACAATTCGTTCTGAAGCATCACCTGCAGATAGCTCTCGACATTGCTATCGGACAAGGAGTACTCCACGCGCAAGGGAACGGTCCAGACGCCGTCCTCGCTGGTAACTCCCTCCATTTCGACCCTCAGGCCGGCAGATTCGCGCGAGACCGGCTTGCCGACTTCCAATCGATCGAAGGTGAAGGTTTCGACATTGGCGGGAAGCCACGCGAGGATCTCGCCACTGAGTTCGACGATCTTTTGTGAATCGCGCGGCGGGGCCGTTAAATGCAATTCGAAAGGGTATTCAAACGCGCTGCTTTCGATCATGATCGGGTAATTGGCGGGACCCGCGAAACCAAGACGACGCTCCTTGTCATCCACGACGATGAAATTCGCCGTGTCGATTTCGAACATAAGAGGGCGCAATCGCGGTTCCACCAAGGCGTCAATCATGACGCGGCATTCCGCGGGCTCGTTCGGCCGGCTTAGCTCTCGTTGCAAAGTAATCCGCTGAGCCTCGAAGCGGAACGCACCCGCGTAGGAGACCGGGCCCGACACGCGAGGTCGGCCAACCAGGCCGATCTGGCGGTCGTCCGCGTGATAGTAAAGCGACATCTTCGAGGCGTCGATTACCGCGTCCAATGCCTTCCAAAAAGTATTGGCGTCCGCAGGCACTTGGAGTGGGTTGTTCGACACCTCTTGATTGAAGTCCGCGCGAAGATCCTTGAAGGCGTTACCCGACTGATCGGAAAGGGATTTTAGCGCGTCGAGCAGTAAAACGGGCTTGTCGCCAAGCGATACTTTCGAACCCGCCAGATCGGCGTCCAACTTGGCGCGCCAGATCGAAGGCACCAACCGCTTCAGTCGCTGTCGCTGCTCCGCGCTTAAGGACTCGTCGTCGGCTGGCGGCAGGAAGGGAAGCACATCGGGACCAAGGGCAAGGATCCCCTTTTCCGCCGCCTCTCGATCCGTACGCTCCTCGGCATCCAACTTCGCGACCCATTGAGCGACGATTTCCGCCGTCACTTTTTGTGCAGGAACCGGCGTCTGTCCGTCGGCCGCCGACGAAACTCCCGCGAAGAAAACGGACACCCAAAGAACGCTCGCCTGGATCTTCCCACGACCCCGTTGTCGCCAGTATGTAGCGCTTGACCGTCGAACCATTCGGCCTTATTCCTCCTCACGCAGAGTGGGCCATCGTCCCCGAAACCCGGATTGTTTCATCGCGCTTTGAATTCGATTGTACCGCGCGAAGGTGGACGCGAATATCCGCCTGCCGGCGCGCGCGACCTAGTCGCTCCGATTGGACGACGGTGGACCACGCTTTCAGACCCGCTTTGGGGAGGAAAAGTTCCAGAAGGGAGTAACGCCTGCCGCGCGTCCCCCCGAACCTAGGCGGCATTGACGACGCGCGGACTAAACAGGGAGGAAGGGGATAAGTAAAATAACTAACGCTGGACCTTCGGCGCGTTTCCGGGCTCGTCCCCCAAGACTTTTTCGACGAATTCCCACTTGTCGATACGCTTGGGAGTGAAGTCGGACGGGTTGATTTCCAGGTTCGTCCAGATCTGTTTAAACTCGAAGATCATCTCATTGCCATTGGCTTCCAGGAATTTCAAGCGATCGGGTAGGAACGTCTGCCGATTCAACCAAATCTCCGCTTGAACAAAGTCCTGCTGGTCCTTGCGGAGTTTGGGAATGACTTCCACGTGGATGACTTTGTCATTCTCGGAAAGGATTTTGAAGCCGTAACGCATTTTGGCCTTTTCGGGTCGAGTTCCGAAAAGGAACGGCAAGGGGCCGTCCTCGAGACTATCCTTCGCCGCCTCTTCCGGGGGAAGTTTCCACACCACGATTTGCTTTTTCGGCGGGCGGAATTCCCAAATCGATCCCTGACCCGTCAGGACGTAGGACTGGGCATTTTCCCCGAGAATATCCAGGCGCGCGCGGTTCGGATGAATGTACCGGGCGCTCCCCGGCGCGCTCTCCTTGGTTCGCCAGACCTTGTCAATTTCCGTGCGCGTGAACTCGGCATAGAGAGTCTGAATTTTCGTCGTCCGCTCCGACCATTCCCGAAGCAGTACGTCGACACGATTGTCGAGAATCGCGTTGTTGGCATCCTCGTTCTTTTCCTGTGCGCCAACGGGGACAACCAGGACGAGCAGGCAACAAGTACCGATCGCGCGAACCGTGGTCCGAAACACCCGAATCCCTCCTCTTGACGCTCGGAAACGTAGTGCCTCGGTTGGCCAACCTGATACGAAGGTCATGCCTGCCGACTCCCCAAAGTCACCGACGCCTGAACGAATGAGGCGTCAGTTCTTCTCCAGGGGCACTATCCTCAGCCTGTCCGACGCCCGGTAACTTGCTTCCAGGTAAAGGCTTCGATTGCTTAACACAAAGAAGCCCGGGAGCCGGTTCTCTCTGCAAACCAGACCGTGTATAACAAGGCACGCAATCCTGGGGAACCCCTGGTTTCCGGAAAAAAGGGGAGATCTTGTCCCCCAAATCATTCCCGCGCCCCGCGGAGCTCGTTTCCCCATTCCGCCACGGCGTCAATGGGAACGGTTTCCTGGTGCAATGATGGGTCCCGTGGACGCATTCGGCAAAGGTTGCCACCACGTACTTTGCATTTTACCCGGAGCAAGCCAACGAAAGGATTTTCGAATGCGATCTGATGGCCGAATGGCGGACCAGCACCGGCCCGTGACCGTAATCCGCCAATACACCCGAACCGCGCCGGGAAGCGTCCTGATTGAAATGGGAGGCACGCGTGTTCTGTGCACGGCAAGCGTCGAGGCGAAAGTCCCGCCCTTTCTTGAAGGAAAAGGAAAAGGTTGGCTCACCGCGGAGTACAACATGCTACCGGGTTCCACCAGTCCACGAAAGCCTCGCGATCGCTCGGGAAAAGTCGACGGCAGGAGCGTCGAAATCCAACGACTGATCGGCCGAAGTTTGCGAAATATCGTTCGCCTCGACCGTTTGGGAGAAAACACCTTATGGATCGACTGCGACGTCATCGACGCCGATGGAGGTACCCGCACGGCGAGCATCACCGGTGCGTTCGTCGCCCTCGTGGATGCCATCCGCAACTCACCCCTGGCCGAACGCGCCACCGAGATTCTCACGGATAGCGTCGCCGCCATCAGTGTCGGCGTGATCGACCACGAGGTCCGTCTCGATCTCGACTACGGCGAAGACTCCGTGGCCGGCGTCGACATGAACCTGGTCATGACGGGCGCGGGAAAATTCATCGAGGTCCAAGGAACCGGCGAAACGGTCCCCTTTTCCGGCGAGCAACTCGAAGGCATGCTTCGGGTAGGCAAGGCCGGGATCTCGAGCCTCACCGAAATCCAAAGGGTTGCCCTTGGTGAAGCATGGCCGATCTTCACCACTCCCACTTGACAACGCAAGCATTGACACGAAATATGGTTATGGTTTATCGTCACCACTCGCCTCGGACGTCAAACCGGTGCAGCGACAAGTCTCGTTGCCAATCGCTCGTACAATGAAAGGCGTATTTTCGACTTCGCGCCCAATTTCGTCGGATACGCGGCAATGCAGCTCCCCATGCGCCATCGTTCAAGGAAGGACCACGGAGTACGCATATGAGCACAGGCGATGATCAAGAGACCAACGATATCGGGACGCTGCGCGGGCGCGACTACCCGAGCATTCGCCAATTCTCGATTTTCTCCCCAAATAAGGTCGGCCAACTTCTCCACCTGATCCGCACCATCGAATCGCATAAGCTCCGCGTCTGTGCCCTCTCGATTTCGGACTCCGCCGAATGCGCCATCATTCGCATCGTCATCACGCAACCAGAGCGCGCCTACGAGATCCTCAAGCAGTGTGGGTATGCCTTTTGCGAAGTCGATCTTTTGGTCGTGGAGCTTCCCAACCAAGCGCAACCGGTTCTCGCCATCTGCAGCACGCTCCTGCAGGCGGAGATTAACGTCAACTATTGCTTTCCGCTCCTCGTCTCTCCCTACGGTCGCCCGGCGCTCGGCTTTTCCGTGGACGATCACGAACTCGCGGCCAGCGTGCTCGACAGAGCCGGCTTCGTGGTTCTAACCGAAGCGGATCTGGAGTCCTAGGAGACTGTTGAACCATCCCGTTCCGGCGTGCAGGGATCGGTTCACTGTGAATAGTCGCCGAGAGATTGATAACACTCAATGGCTTGCGGACCGATCGGCAGTAGCGCGATTTCTCAATTGGCGGCTCGGACGAAAGCACGACTTCGGCAAAACGCGACAAGACGTTGAATGTCGAGATCCATGTCGCCACTCAGCGTATTCGCCTTCGCGCGCTGTCGTGCTAATTGCCAAGCTTGCTGCCGGAATCCTTGAGGAACGCGATCAAGTCAGCCATCTGTTCGACGGACAGTTCTTTCTCCATGCCCTCGGGCATGACCGATCGACCGGTGGCGCGCAGGGTTTCGATTTCATTTCTCGGGATCACTTCTTCCTTCCCCTCGGCCCGGCGGAGTGTCACGGATTGGTCACTCTCTTGCACGAGTATCCCCGTGAAGAGCCTGCCGTCGACCGTCGCCACCGCATAATCCACGAAGCGAGGATCCACCGCCCGATTGGGATCGAGTACATCGGTTAGCAAAGTCTCCGCCGTCTTGTTCCGCACGTCGCTGAGGTCCGGCCCGACCAAGTGCCCTTCACCCCGAACGCGATGACAATTCGCGCACGTTCGCTTGAAAAGTTGAGCGCCACGCGCCGCGTCTCCCGGCTTCGAAAGGGTGGACGAATAACTCGCGAGAACGGCTTGCCGATCCGCGGACGCGGCGGCACCCAAGACGCGCTGCGCCAATTCCTTCACCTGCGGATTCCCGCTCGCGAGCACGCGCGTTCGCCGCTCCAGGTCAAGAACCGCGCGAGGCACCTTTCCACCCTCCATCGCCTCGAGCAGTAGCTTGGTGTCCGCGGGCTTCTCGAGCAGAAAGTCGAGCCCACGACGTTGCGGCTCTGGACCCAGCACCGACCAATGATCCAAGAGGAGTTCGCCCGCGCCAGCGCCTGCCGACGTTCTTAAGGCGCCGATGACGGCGATCTGTATCTCTGGAGGCAACGGACGAGCGAGCAAACCTTGGAGCGTGCCCTTCGTTTGTTCCAATGGCAGATAGCCGAGTAGCGATATGGCTGCGGCGCGCTCGTGCGCCGACCATCGCGTGTTGTTCTCCGCGACCGGGACCGCGCGTCCCAGTACGACGCGAATGCGTTGACCGAGATGCTCCAATTCGACCGGAGGCTGGTCCAACAATTTCGCCAGCCGAATGGGCGCGAGTTCCCCTTGATGCCTGGCAAGCCCCTCCGCCAGACCGGTCACGATCGCTGCGTGCCACCACCGAAACTCCGTTTCCTCGGAGGAGAACAGATTGGCAAGCCCTTGCAACTCCGAACGATTCCCGCGCGCGCCGACGACGCCAGCCAAGGAGCGGACCAGGAATTGCTTGTCCTCGTCGGCACCCCGAACAAAATCCTCCTGAAGCGTCAATGACGCCAACAAGTCACCGGAGCGATCACGCGCCGAGGTAAGAATGGCTCGAGAGATCCACGGGTCATGGAAATCCCGAGACGCAAGCCGAGCCAAGACGTTCTTCGCCTCATCGGAGGCCGATTCCCCCAACGCAAGAGCCACCTCCAATCGGGCTCTCGCGTCCGGACTGAACGCCAAGTTCCCCAATGCAACCACGAGCGCGGGCCGAGATTCGAGATACCTCGCCGACAACCGGGCACCCTGGGCTTGGACCCGAGAATCCTTGTCCCGAAGCGCCGTTTCCACGTCTTCAACCGCGAGCTGTTCCAAGCCGTCGAGCGTCCAAAGCGCCTGCGCCCGCGTGACTGGCTCGGCACCTTGGTGCAACACCTGGCGGACTTTCCCCGCCGCGTTCTTTGCTTTCCGCTCCACCAGGAGCCGTTGACCCAGGTCTCGGCGCCAGCCTATCGACTCCGACAGCAAGTGGACGCAATCCTCGTCCGTCGAACTCGGGGGAAGCGGCGTCGCCACTCGATTCTTCGCGCGGATTCGGTAGATCCTGCCGCGATCGTCTCCCGCGCGAAGATCAAGGGTGTCGGCGAGTCCGGGTGGCATGTATTGCGGGTGCTCGATGACCTGGCGATACATATCCACCACGTATAGCGCGCCGTCCGGACCGTCGGCAAGGCTCACCGGACGAAACCACTTGTCGGTCGACGCGAGAAAGTCGACGCCGGCGAGCGCTCGCTCCACGCGAAAACTCGCGCCACGCGGACGCAACGTCGATCGCGTGACCAAATGACCCGTTGGCTCACAAACGTAAACGCATCCACTGTAATCGGGACCCAGGAGATTCCCGATGCACCGTCACGCCACACGCGGCGGTGTGCGTGCCGGTATGTTCAAACGCGGTCGTTGCCGTGGGAACGATCGGGTAGACTTTCGCGTCGCCGCCAAAGTCCGCGACATCCTCGTAACCTTTACCGATCAGCGCGTAGGGATTGCGAACCATCGCCGCGTAAGGCAGGATCGACACCATCGTCGGATTCCGATTGCTGCAAAAAAAGCGATTTCCCCAATCGTCGAACGTGTTGCCGAATTGACCAAACCCCGTCGCGGGCTCGAATGCGCGGGTCGCGGGATGAAAGCGAAAATCGTGTCCCTGAAGCGGCACCGAAGCACCGGGTACCGAATCACTCGTCACTTCGCCATTGCTCAGCCCATTGGTGACGTAGATCCAATTATCCAGACCCAGGCGTGGATGCGCGACGCGCAGTTGCGGGTTTCCCGGAGTGAATCCCCGATAAAGCACTTCCCGAACGTCCGCCTTGCCGTCATCATCCGTGTCCTTGAGAAACAACACCTCGGGTGCCGCGGTTACCACCAGACCTCGATTCCAAGGCAACAATCCTTGCGCGAAGGACAGACCATCCGCGAACAGGGTGACCTGGTCCATGCGGCCGTCCCCATCCGTGTCTTCGAGTCTCTTGATCCGCGATAGCGGCGGTTTTCCTTCTCCTGGTCCCAGTGGATAGTCGCGATACTCCACGACATAAAGTCGTCCACGTTCATCAAACGCAATCGCCACCGGATCGGTTACCAAAGGCTCCGACGCAACCGCTTCAATGACTAGATCAGGGGAAAGGTGAAAACGTTTGAGAGCATCACCGACCTCCAGGGGACCCAACGAATCCGCGCCCGAACGCGCGGACCGCGGAAGCAACAGAAGCGATAGAACCAAGAGAACACGCCAGCCATTCCCCTCGCACGACGAAAACCGGGTTCGCAGATAGTACAACGGTCGATCTCCTGCCAATCGAGCGAAACAGCGTTATCCAAGGATCCAAAATCCAGGCAGCAAATACGTCTGCCGCGATGGAGCGCAAGGTGACTATTGCTTGTCACCTTTTTTGAGTTCCTGAAGCAGTTCGAGCACCGCGGACTCGATGGCGGCGGCGGCCCCCACTTCCAAATAGCTCGAGCGAGCGCGCCACGTCTCATAACCACCCAGCGCGTGCTGCTCCGCGGTCGGCAGATAGCCGTTGTAGCCGTTTGCCAACTCGATCGTGAAGACCGGCTTCCGAGCGCTCTGACGCTTGATCGATAGGCCGATGGACACGAACGTTTCACAGGGAATTGCCGCGATACCCAAATCCCCGATCCGTAGCGCCTGCACGATCAAGCGAACCTTATCCGGGTAGTCATTCATCGCCACGGTCTCGTTCGCGTAGATCTCCTGCAACTGCGCCAACGGCTTTCCTTTCGCGTTCGCGAGGATTTCACGGGCATAGGCGAGTTCCTCGGGAGTCGGCTTTCGGACTCCCAGTTCCAACTCTCGCTGTTTGGCCGACAACGGGACCCAGTCATGAAACGGCATGGATTGATACGTTTCAAACGCCACTTTGGCGACGGCATCCGCCACCAGGCGAATGCGGCCGAACGTGGGTACGGGAGCGTGCGCGGTTCGAAAATTGATGTTGTTGATGTCGCCACTCGTTCCATTCGCCAGAATGCCGACAAAGGGAGGATCCGCGGACGCCACCTGCAGCAGGCCAGTCATTCGCTCCGCGAAGGCGCCGAAATAGTCCGCGGATACCGCGCCTCCCGGCACGTCTCCCACGTAATGAAGTGAATAGTCGGCGAGCAAGGAGATCGGCTTGCCCTCCAACGTCTTGACCGCCAGCACCCACACTTCCGGATCTGTGGGCCCCGCTGGCTCAAGTAGGTTTTCGCTTCCGATCGGCGGGTTCATTTGGACCTGGTCCGTGAGTTTCCCGAACGGATCCGCGCGGATCGTGCCCGGCTTCATCCGCCAGCGGCGATTGAACACTTGATTGGGCTCTTGGCCCACCCCCCAGCCAATCCGTGCCGGGACCCTATTGGCATGCGCCTTTTCAATGGCTGCGGCGATTCCCGCGGCTAGCTTTTTCAGGTACTTCGGGTCTGGCTTGCTTTGAAACACTTCCGTCGCGGTGGGAGCGCTATGCGTGTGGGTCGCGGAGACGAGCATGTTCGACGTGGGAATGCCGGTCGACTTGGACGCATTCTCCTTCGCCTCGTCCATGATGCCGCGGGGGATCACGCAACTGTCACAAACCACGATCGCCAAGGAGGTCATTCCGTCATCGAGCACGAGCGCGCGTGCGTGAAGTCGATCGTGCGCGACGGTCGCGGTGCGGTCGGTCATCCCACCGTTTACCGAAATGGGAAACTCGGGCGTGATGTCCTCCGCGTGCGCGCCCGCGCGGAAAACCCGCTCCTCCTTGGCAGCAGCACGCACGCACCAGGACACACCTATGACCGAGAGCAAACACGCCACAGCCACTCGCCAACCCCGCGTTTTCAATCCGGACGTCGTCAAACCGCTCCTCCGGGCATTTCGAGTCATCTTTATACCTTCCCCCAAGCAATTAAGCCGTTTCAAAGCCAGCCCGCGCCGGCGATCTCCGCTTCCTCGTTTTCGCCGATAAGCGCGGCCAACTAACCGTCTCCGCGCGCACCCCTCTTAATCGGACAACGTTGTCCGAGTTCGAAACTTGAGGCTTATTGTCACAGCGGGACATATTAGCGGAGGGCGACAGGCTTAGAGCAGGGAAAATCAGCAGGAATTCCAGGAAGCTTACGCGAGAATACACGGCCAAGAAACAAAAAAGGCCACCGCTTGGTGGAACCTCTTGGATGCCAGTGCGCTCCGTACTACGCGGAGTGATCGCTGCAGGCCTGTCTTACAAGACCATCGCAGCCTAATCGCTGAACTTGCGAATCCAAGACGTCACAGGAAGCGGCGGCCCGCTAACTTGCACGGCGGATCAATCATGCAATATGACCCTCCATTCGCCTTTGTTTTCTTCGCTACGTTCCTGCCGGTGGAGCGAGGGGCCTGTCACCCCTCCAAGTAAGAACCGATGTGTGATTGGCACCGGCTTCCAATCCAAATGTATTCTCCCAGACATGGGGCCAATGTCAAGGAAATTCGCCATCGGAAGAGGGTCTGTCCAAAACCTCGATCAGCCTCCGTCACGTCGAATTGTCTACTTCGCCAATGGATGTCCCATGCACCGCCGCCAACCCTGGACACCTCGTCGGCAGTGACGGCTATCTTGCACTTCGCAACCGACGTCCCAATGCGCGCTCAGAGAATTCATGCCGTGGACCGGTGCCAATCCATGGACGCCGCGAATTGCGGCTCCGCGCCATTTCGTCCAACTGCGGGGCCGCGAATAAAGCCGCTCCTTTTCCGCAGCTCCACAGGTGCAAAACTCGCACAGGGACCTTCTCCCACGGTGGTCGTGCTTCATTTCTGCATTCGATGGGACGGCAAGCGTGGCAAACGCTGCCGTCTATGCTCAAGCTTCTTCAATCCTCTCAGAGCCAACTTCAAACCGAGAAAAGAGAACATCGAATCCACCTTATGCCCGAGCCGATGCTAGCAACGTTATCGTGCTGCATCGCCTACTACCAGCGTCCGTTACAGACTCGGAAAGCCTAGAAACAGGTAAATTTGATACCACTTTTCGCCTTGTCCAATTTGGGAGATTTTGGGTCATGAACTGGATGTGTGTTTCCTCGCTGGTGGTGGCGGGACTATTGGGTGCGGAGAATGATGCTCCGCCGGTGCCGGCCACGCCTGAACCAAACGTTACGATCATCGAAGAGTCTCCGGCGCTCGAGCCGTATTTCGTCGGCGATGGCGGACGGAAGCTCTTTCAGAGTGATCGCGCGTTCGAAAACTTCATTGGGCCGGTCAGCAGCCCGATCCTGAGCAAGGACCCGCGATCGTTGACCGAATTGCGCCCTTGTTCATCAACAACTGGATCGACGGATCCAATCCTCTGGGGAGCGGCGACTTCCAAGTCATCGCCAATTCGAGGATGTCTTGCCTCCACCTACTGACCATTTCATTCCCGATTGCTGAATCGATAGGCGAACTAGTACAGGCCGCCTCCGTAACTCCGCTGCCAATCGGCAAGCCGCGTCAGCGATAGTCGACAGTTAGTCCAGTGTTGCAACCGCTCAGCACAATATCAGTAGGCGTCGATGGTGCCCGGCCAGTCCATGCAGTCGCGGCTTACTTTGAGAGCAGCGGCGAGTGCAGGACGCGATAGGCCCTAGGTTTGTTTTTGAGCCAGCGACGCATCTTCTCGCCCAGGACAGGCCTCCTTGCCTTCGCCAAGATTGCCTCGGCCGGATTTGGTCACGTACAGGCAGACGCCGGAAGTAATCGACGACCCAATCCAGCCCAGCAACTTGCCGGTGAGCGGATGGCGCATCCAACGCAAGGTGTTTCGAAAGAACTCAGTGGGATGATGGCCGGCATCGGTGACATAGCAAAGTCGCAGCAATGGTCCTTCCATTGTTGGAGGACATCGGCATCAAGTAACGTCCGTCAGTTGATCACCGATCGTTCCTGCCCCGATTCGGGCATCCGGCCCAATCAGTACCGAGTCGTTTCCCTGCTCGATCATGGACTGCCACGGCCGGCGGCCGCCGCCTCTTGATAGCCCTGGCTCTTGCGGATCGGAACAGAGACGCCGTCACGCCGACGGACAAGCACGATTTTGCGGCCGCTCGATCGATTCGCCCGGTCAAGCAGTTCGACCAGCCGAGCAACGAACATCGTGCCGCTGCGCGGCTAACTGCTCGAGACTGCGGCGAGGAGCTGCGATGTCGCCACTGACAAGGCTAACGCCATGCTCTAGCCGCAGGACTTCGAGGGTTGCTGCTGCGCCGGTCGCCGATGCCAGCCAGCAGGTTCGTAAGGCCAACGCTGGCGTCGCGCACCCGGCTCGATACCCAGGTTCGACTCAACGGAAAAATCCCGGTCACGCCGGAGTCCTGGCTGATACAAAAACCGTTCCAATCGGATAGTTCCGAACAGCGTCGAGATCCTGCCCCGGCGCGGGCTCTTCTCGCGGCGGCGATAGCATTCTCCCTCGAGGACAACTGTGACGGCATCTCCGCAATCGTGGAGGGCTCGATATGGTTGAAGATCCATTCGACGACCTGTCAGCCCAACTCGCGAAGAATCGCCTGCAAACGTTCTTCGAACTGGTGGGTCCTCTTCGGATCGTCAGGCCATCGCGAAGGCACCCACCAGCTCCACGATCTCGCCGAGGATTCCGCAGCATCCGCTGCAACAACTCGAGGGAGCAGGCCAAGTGGACTTGCCGTCAGCAGGGACAATACGTTACTGGGTCATCGAGGCGTCCTTTCCTCGGAGGCGGTTGCTTGGTACCACCTACTCTGGGGAAGGACCGCTTTTACGTCAGCCCCGAATTTCGCTCCGAAAGTGAACTAAAAGCCAGCAATCGCCGTTTTAGCAAGATTATCCGAAAACCTTGGCACTGGAGCGATTGCAGCCCTTTCAGAGTGATCGCGCGTTCGAAAACTTCATTGGGCCGGTCAGCAGCCCGATCCTGAGCAAGGACCCGCGATCGTTGGACCGAATTGCGCCCCTTGTTCATCAACAACTGGATCGACGGATCCAATCCTCTGGGGAGCGGCGACTTCCAAGTCATCGCCTGCCAGGCGCGGCTCGCCCTCACGGACCGGCTCACCGTGTTCGCCGACAAGGACGGCTATGCTTTCATTCACCCCAACCAACTGCTCGCCAGTTCCGAAGGTTGGCTCAACTTGAACGCAGGTCTGAAATACCAACTCATCCGTGACGTCGAGAACCAGTTCATGGTCACCGCCGGCACGATGTACGAATTCCAATCCGGCGAAGCGGGCGCTTTCCAATCGCAGGGAAGCGGCAACTTCACCTTCTTCGGCACCGCGGGCAAGGAAATCGCTGACGTCAACCACCTGCTCGTCAACTTCGCGTTCCAACTCCCCGTCGATCGCGTTTATAACAGCAGTTACTTCTTCACGCAGCTGCACGTCGACCGTCAGATGTTCGGCTGGCTCTACCCGTTGGCGGAACTCAACTGGTACCACTACGCGTCGGGTGGCAATTGGGGAATCCCCAACGCACTCGGCGAGGGAGACGGGCTGATCAATATCGGCACCAGCGGCGTCGGGGGCAACGACCTCGTCACCGCCGCGCTCGGCCTGAAGGCGCGCCTCTGCTGGAACGTCGAAACCGCCGTCGTTTGGGAAAAGCCCATTTCCAATCGCCAGGACCTGATCGGCGACCGCCTCATCGCCGAACTGATCCTCCGCTACTAATCCATGGAACTCCGAGGAACCCGTTGTCCTCGGCCTGAGAGATCGTCGGCCGGACCCAAGTGACGCCCGTCACCGTCCGGCCGATCCATTTTCCGCCGACGTCGTTCCTCGGTGGCAAGGAAATATTTCGTCCCCTCATCCTGAGCCCCGCGCGCTTCCCTCGAAACGCGCGGGGATTTCCTTTTTCCACAACCATCCTTTCTCTCCCCCCGTGACCACCAGCAACGCTTGCCCGCAGGATTTGGGCCGGAGGGTTTGTCCCATGTTTGCGTGGGCATGAAGATTTGTTCGACATAGCCACCTGTGTGGCATCCTCAATTGGCCCTTCGTTGGTAACGACATCCCCTGCAGCGCCGGTCCGCCCCTGTGCATTCCTCGGCCCGGAGGGTCATGACATGGAAGCGAAGGGCGAGGCCCTGGGAATTGCATCGCCCAACAACAATCACCACCCTGCAAAGGGTGGCACAAGGCGCTCTCCGCACGGCCCGCCGGGAACGGGATTGCCGTGCGCAAGACAATGTTCGTCATCGAATCGTGGTCCGCGAACCGTTTGTGTCGCCCTTCCAGGGCTCTGAATGATCTTCATTGATTCTGTTCCTGGGACGATGTCCCAGGCTCACATGCCGATGCCCCTCTGGGCGGAAAGACGTGCCCGCACACGCGTGGAGCATGGCCGACGTCGGCGGTGGCTGGTGATGGAACGCCGTTCAATTACCCCGTTGTCCCGGGAAAACGCGATCGACGCTGTCTTCCACGCCCCGGAGGGGCACAACTTGATAGCCTAGGGCAACGCCCTAGGAAGACCGGCAAAAAACCAGTCCGATCCCCGAAGGGGCGATACCAACGGTTCGCGAAAATTGACGGAATCACATGACGGGACCGCATGACGGGATCACCGAAATCGTCGTTCCCACGGGAAGCGCGTTTTCGTCGTCCTTCGCGACCGCCGACGTGGTGCCAACCCTGCGGGGTGGTGGAAAATGATTGTTGTCGTTCGAATTTCCAGGGCTGCGCCCTTCGCTGACATGTGATGGCCCTCCGGGCCGAAAGACATGCCCACGGGGTCCTTAGCCGCTCCGAAAGCCTCGCGACCGTAACCCTGCGAGTTGACGCGGAGTACTGGTCCCCGTGAAAGGTATGGACACGCCGTCACGGGGCACATTAAGATGGATTCGTTCCTGGTGTGGACCCCTGAAGGTGGCTTGGTCGGCGAACGCCCCGTTTGTTCCGAACCTTGCTGCCATTCATCCCGCCGCGCGAGGCGACTCCTTCATTCCCAAGAGACCGATGACACGATTCCAAGCTTTTTCAACGAGTTGGCTCTTCGTCTTAGCCGTCATGTGTCAGGCGGGTGAAACGCCAGCCGACGACCAGGTCCGGTTCGCCCGCGACGTGCAGCCAATCCTCGCCGATCGATGCTACAAGTGCCATGGACCCGACGAAGCGAGCCGGGAGGCGGAACTGCGTCTCGACACCCAAGAAGGAGCTTTGCGTACCGATTCGCCGATCATCGTTCCTGGAAATAGTGATCAGAGCAAACTCATGGCGCGCGTCACTTCCAAAGACGCGGACCAAAGAATGCCGCCGGACGAGCACGCCCCCTTGACCGCGTCGCAAATCGAGACCCTTCGGCGCTGGATTGATCAAGGGGCCCCCTGGGGCAAGCATTGGTCGTTCGAATCGCTTCATCGCCCCGAACCTCCCAAGATCGACAACGCTGCCGGCGAGATCCGCAATCCGATCGATTCGTTTGTCCTGGCACGGCTCAAACAGGAAAACCTTCGACTTAATCCGGAAGCGCCGCGCGAAACGTTATTGCGCCGGGTCACGCTTGATCTGACGGGACTCCCGCCGACGCTCGACGAGCTCGACGCCTTTCTCGCCGACCGGTCGCCAAACGCTTACGAACGGGTGGTCGATCGACTGCTGGCGTCCCCTCGATACGGCGAAAGAATGGTTTGGGATTGGCTCGATGCCGCCCGTTACGCCGACACGAACGGCTATCAAGGGGACCCGACCCGTACCATGTATTTCTGGCGCGACTGGGTGATCGACGCGCTTAATCGCAACATGCCATTCGACCAGTTTACTGTCGAGCAATTGGCCGGCGATTTGCTCCCCAATCCGTTGCAGTCGCAGTTGATCGCCACTGGGTTTCATCGCAATCACATGATCAACGGCGAAGGGGGCCGCATTGCCGAGGAGTCGCGCGTCGACTACGTGCAAGACCGGGTGGAGACGACCGGCACCGTCTGGCTGGGGCTGACCTTGAATTGTTGCCGGTGTCACGACCATAAGTTCGACCCGATTTCGCAGCGTGAATACTATCAACTAGCCGCGTATTTCAATTCCGTCGATGAAAGTGGCGCCAATGACGCCAACGGGCTCGCCAACCCCGTAATGCAGATTCTCACCGCAGAACAGCAAGCCCGGCTGGAGGAATTACAACAGGCGGAGGCCAACGCGGCGAACGAATTGAAGGTAATTGAATCGCGGCTGAACGAAAAGGCGGGCAAGTTCCTGACGATCGACGAAAACTCCTCGTCAAGATTCCAAACCATCGTCGCCAAGCTCGCCAAAAAACGGGCGATCGGAGCCAGGCAGAAAGTGTTCGAACTCCTTCGCGATCGCGATTCGGAATACAAGACGAAGAAAAAACAAAGCGACCAGGCGCGCGGTACCCGCGAGGCGTATCAAAAATCGTTGCCACGCACCATGGTGATGCGCGAACGGGCCGAGCCACGCGAGACGTTCGTGTTGATTCGGGGTCAATACGACAAGTACGGGGACAAAGTCGAGCGCGGAACGCCATCGATTCTTCCGCCCCTCCCGCCAAACGCGTCCAACGATCGCTTGGCGTTGGCGCGCTGGCTGATCGCGAAGGAAAACCCGCTCACGGCCAGGGTGATCGTCAACCGCTATTGGCAATCCTTCTTCGGCGTGGGGCTAGTGAAGACCAGTGAAGATTTCGGCGTGCAAGGAGAACCTCCACCCAACCAAGATCTTCTCGATTGGCTCGCCTGCGAATTCCGAGATCCCACGGTTCCTCAACCCACCGTTGCGATTCCCGGCGAGGTGAACCGCTGGAACGTCAAGCATTTGATTAGGCTCATCGTGACCAGTGCGACCTATCGGCAATCGTCGCGATTCACTCCTGGCGCCGTCGAGCGCGATCCCGAGAATCGACTGCTGGCCCGCGGCCCCCGCTACCGCCTTCCTTCCTGGATGATTCGCGATCAGGCCCTCGCGGTCAGTGGGTTGCTGGTGGAACGCATCGGCGGGCCGCCGGTCAAGGGTTACCAACCCGCGGGCGTCTGGGAAGACGCGAGCTTTGGCATCATTCGTTATGAACAAGAACATGGCGAGGCCCTGTATCGCAGGAGCCTCTACCAATTCTGGCGAAGGATCGTGGGACCAACGGTCTTCTTCGACGTCGCGAACCGACAGACCTGCCAGGTAAAATCCCTGCGCACCAATACGCCACTCCACGCGCTCACCACACTCAACGACGTCACGTACGTCGAAGCGGCTCGAGCACTGGCACAAAGAGTGCTCTGGAGTAGCGCGCCCGGCGGCGCGCCCAACCTGACGCTCGCGTTCCGGCTCGTTCTCGCACGACGACCAACAACTCAAGAACTCGCGACTCTTGAGCAATCGTTCGAGAAACTGCGGAGTGAGTTCCGAAGCGACCCCGACGCGGCGGCCAAGCTGCTAAGCGTTGGGGAATCCAAGCGCGACGAGAGTCTGGACGCGACGGAGCACGCGGCGTTAACAGCGCTTTGCAACTCGCTCCTCAATCTCGATGAGGCGTTGTGCAAAGAGTGAAGCTCGGCAACGGCGGATCCGAGGACCTGATGCGAGACCTCCTGGAACAACAACGATTGGTCACCCGGCGGGAGTTTTTCGGCCGAAATGCCTGCGGCCTGGGAACCGCGGCGCTTGCCGGCCTGTTGAGCCGAGCCGGGCTGGCCGAAAATACGCAAAGCCCTGACGATGGAATCGGCGGCTTGCCCGAGCTTCCCCACTTTCCACCCAAGGCAAAGCGGGTGATCTACCTGTTCCAGAACGGCGCGCCCACGCACGTGGAGCTGTTTGATTGGAAGCCGAAACTCGCCCAGATGCACGGCGAGCCCGTCCCCGAATCGTACATCGGCGGCAAGCGTTTCAGCACCATGACCGGCTCCGCGAATGGCAAGCTCATGCTCGCGCCGATCGAGCCGTTCGCCCAGCATGGCCAAAGCGGCGCCTGGGTAAGCAAGCTCATGCCCCACACCGCCGGGATCGCCGACGAACTCTGTTTCATCAAGAGCATGCACACGACGGCGGTGAATCACGCCCCCGCCATCTCCTTTTTTCTCTCCGGGGCCGAACTTCCCGGCCGCCCCACCATCGGGGCCTGGCTGAGCTACGGCCTGGGAAGCGAGACCGACAATCTCCCCTCCTTCGTCGTCATGACGTCGGTCAGTAAGGGAACAACCTGTGGCCAGATCTTTTACGATTTCTACTGGGGGTCGGGCTTTCTTCCCACGAAGTATCAAGGAGTCAAGTTCCGTGGCGGCTCCGAGCCGGTGCTGTACCTTACCAATCCCGAGGGCCTGACGCGCTCGATGCGGCGGACGCAGCTCGACCTGGTCGCGGCTCTCAATGAGCAGAAACTGCGGGATTTCGGCGACCCCGAAATCGCGACGCGCGTGTCGCAGTATGAGATGGCCTACCGCATGCAGATGAGCGTGCCCGAGTTGACCGACTTCTCGTCCGAATCGCCCGCCACTTTGGCCCTATACGGTCCCGACGTCAAGGAGCCTGGCACGTACGCGTACAACTGCCTCATGGCCCGACGTCTGATTGAACGGGGCGTTCGCTACGTGCAGGTGATGCACGCGGGTTGGGACCAGCACCGGAGTCTCACCACGGAGCTGTACAACCAATGCCGGGATACCGACCAGGCGTCCGCGGCTTTGGTAAGGGATCTAAAACAGAGGGGATTGCTCGAGGACACGCTGGTCGTGTGGGGAGGGGAGTTTGGTAGAACGCCGTTCATCCAGGGGGACATTAAAGATCGTCCCCGCTGGGGCCGCGATCACCATCCCTACGCTTTTACCATGTGGCTTGCGGGGGGCGGCGTGAAGCCCGGGATCACCTACGGCTCGTCCGACGACCTCGCGATGAACGTCGCGGAAAACCCGGTCCACGTCCACGACTTCCAGGCCACCCTCATGCACCTCTTGGGCATCGACCACGAGCGTCTCACCTACCGCTTTCAAGGCCGCTACTTCCGCCTCACCGACGTCCACGGCCACGTCGTCAAGGATATCTTGGTTTAAAACTTCCGTACGGAGACCATCGGCACATTGTTCCACCCTGCCAAGGTGGTGAATGTGTGTCGGTGCGACTCTTCTCCAGGGCTGCGCCCTTCGCTGGCATGTTGTGGCCCTCCGGGCCGGAATGGCCTGGGGCCGGTTCTTAAAACCCGGGCCGGGGCAAAACGTGATAGCGAAGGGCAACACCCTGAGGAAGAGACTTCATGCCCCGGCAGGGGCGAAACATGTCAGCCCAGGCCAGCGGCCTGGGGAAGAGAAAACCATACGACATAAAGAGCCCCGAAGCGGGCGACACAAACCACGTCGGGATGCTGGGACCATCGGGCGGTCCGCTTCCCCGCTCGAACTCGGATGGCGACAACGGCATATTGGGCGAATAAGGGATTTGCGGAGTGACCGATCCGATGACATTGGTATCGTGGATCGCGAGGAGTCAGTTATGATTATCACCATGCACCTGACGCCTGAAACGGCGGCGAAGTTCCGAGAGCACGCAAGATTCGCGGGCGAAAATCTGGAAGAACTGGCGCTGGAAGCATTACGCCATAAACTCTCCAACGAGATCCCGTCGGCGCCAGTGCACTCGTCCGACGAGTGGGTGTGCCAGTTCGACTCTTGGGTAAATGCGCATTCATCACGAAATCCACAATTCGACGATTCCCGTGAAAGAATCTACCCGGATCGACAGTGATGCACCAACTTGTCGATACCAATGTCCTTCTCCGAGTGATCGAGCCTCAACACCCACAACATTCTGATGCCGCGTACAGGAAACGCGGTGAATGCCTCGTATCTTTCCTACCCGTATGCTCCCAACGAAATGGTGAGCCACTGCACTGAACCTAGTACCCGCGAGATATGTCGATTAATCGACCCGTCTCGGGACTGTAAAATGCATAAGCTTGCTAGGACAATTCTGACCCGAAAGAAGCGAGAAGCCACGCTGCGCGCAGTGATAAACCAAAATGCAAGCGAATACCAGTTGCTCAAAGCCGCAGGCAAACTGCGCGATGCTAGAATCCAGGTTCTACGGGCCAGGATTGGGGAAATGCCGCTCGTGATACGCACACCCGATCAAGACATACGCGTCGAAAAACTATCCCGTCAGATTGAATCGCTCGTTAACACCCCGCCAGACGCAATTCTAGCCGAATTCCGCAAGAGACGCTGACGGGTCACGGCCCACCAGAATAGTGTGTGCCGTGCCCTCCAGATAACGCTATTCGCCAGAAGCAGTAAGCTCCACGCAGTGGCCCTTCGGGCCGGAAAGGCAGGAGGCCGGTTCTTCATGCCCCGGCAGGGGCGAAACATGTCAGCCCAGGCCAGCGGCCTGGGAAAGAGAAAACCAAACAACATGAAGAGCCCCGAAGCGGGCGACACAAACCACGTCGGCAGCGAACGGCTCATGGGGAAACGTCCTGCTGGATACTTCCGACCAATGCGGCTGACGAATACGCCCGTATCCGCTTACGGACAATCGAAAGCCGATTCCTTACGGACTCTTGGTCACTAAAAAACCATGCCGCTACACGGCCCAGTCGCTTGGCGGTTCTTGGCACCAGGCGCCGTTCGCGGCGTGCATGAATTGACGCCGGGGCCGAAGATTGCTTTTCCGAGCAGCGTTAGTTCTCGTTTGTGTTTGTCGCCTTGGCGGCCTTGCGGGCCTTTCCCTTGCCGGCGGCATTCTTGTTCGCGCCACGCGCGCGACGGTTCGGATTCTCTTGGGGCGCGGAAGGGGGCGCCTGCTCGGCATTCCACGCTTCATAAAGCGCGGCCAGTTCCTTTACCTTCTCGGGCTCCGTGGAGGCGAGATCCTTCGACTCGGAGATGTCGACGGCGAGGTGGTAGAGTTCCGGCTTGCCGCTGCCGTCACGCCCGACGACGAGCTTCCAGTCGCCATGCCGAATCGCCCATTGCTTGCCGAACCGCCAATAGAGCGTCTCGTGTGGCTTGCTCTTGTCCTGACCCGTTAAGAATGGGAGCAGATTCACGCCGTCCAGCTTCCAGCTCGGGTCGACCGTCCCCCGCGGCGGCAACGGCGGTCGGCAGAATGTCGAGCTGAATGATCGGATTTTCGTAAGTCACGCCCGCGGGAAGCGTCCCTTTCCACTGCGCTTGAACGGCACGCGAACGCCTCCTTCCCACGTCGTCGACTTGAATCCGCGAAGTGGAAGATTGCTCGAGGTCGTCTGGACCGTCGGCCCGCCGTTATCCGCGAGAAAGAAGATCAACGTATTCTCCTCTTGGCCAAGCTCCCGAATCTTGGCGAGCACCTTGCCGACCGCGTCGTCCTTGGCGGACATCATCGCGGCAAGGTGCGCCCGTTTCTCGTCCTCGATGTGCTTGAAACGATCCAGATACTTCTGAGGAGCCTGCAGCGGCCGTGTTGGGCATTGAACGGAAGGTAGAGGAACCACGGCCCGTCCTTGTGCTGTTCGATGAACTCGACCGCGCGGTCCGCGTACTTCTCCGTCGTGTAGAAGTTCGGGTCCGTGACCTTTTGGACGTCCTTGGAGACCCGGCTATCGATGAACGCCGTCGGATGAAAGAACGGCGTGTTGTTCAGGGTACCATAGAACTCGTCGTAACCACGCTCCCACGGCCGATAGGGGGGCTTTTCCCCAGATGCCATTTCCACGGCGATCGTGGAGTACCCCAAGGATTTGAGGCGGTCGGCGATCGTTTTCTTTTCGAGCGAGAGGCCACTTTGCCTGGCCGTGCTGTTGAACTCGTGACCGAACCGAGTCTGGTAGATGCCGGTCGCGAGCCCCGCGCGGCGTCGGGCTGCAGTATGGGCCGGAGACGTAACCCTGCGTGAACCGAACGCCGTTCTTCGCCAGGGAATCGATCTGGGGCGTAGGGAATGTCTGTTCCTTGGAAGCCGTACTCCGCCCAGCCGGTGTCATCGGTGAGCATGACGAGAATGTTGGGTTTCTCCTTCGCGAACAGCGGAAAATTAGCCGCGAACAGCAAAGCCAAGCTAGCGATAGTCAAACGCACGATTCCGTCCCCTTTCCATGCCGTCACGAAAATCCCACCCGCTGGAACGCCAATCTCAAAAACCCCGGCTCGACTTTCACTCCACGTGGTTGTCGCCCATCAAACGGCGACTCGCACGCCATCGAAGGGGCCGTCAGAAACCTGGTCGAAGTTTGCAAACGGCGTACCGGGATAAGTCCTGTAAGCGAAACACCACAGTCAACCCCGAGGAATCAACGACGTTTCGGAAATTCACGAGAATTGTGGGTTTTGACTCCGTGATTATTCTCGCGCCGGGGGCCATCCCATTTCCAAGGGAAACGCATAATTGAGACAGTTTTTGTCAAATACGCGGGGAAGAGCGCTTGCAACCCGCTTCAGGATGTTGGCGTGGCACGAGAAGTGGGAATTTCCCTCGATCCGAACGTGCGGATCTTTCAATCGACGTTGGGAATGGAGCAGACGTGAACCTCTTGGTCCGCGCCCGCCGACGCAATCCGGTCTCCCTTGTGGCTGATGGCTACCGCGTTCACAGGGCCCGCGTGATTGGTCAAGGTGAGAAGTTTCTGCAGGCTCACCGGATCGGAAATGACGACCGTTCCGTCATCTCCACCGGTCACGATTCGACGCCCATTGGGATGAATTGCCACGCATCGAATCGGTCCCCGATGGCAAGAGATAACGCCCAGGGGAGATAGATCCGGACATTTCCAAACGCGCGTTGTGCCATCGGAATGGGTCGTCGCCACCCATTCGCCACTCTCGTCGACGGCGATTGCCAGGATGTCGCTATCGACGTCACGCTTGGCTTGGACGGCTTTGGTATCGACGCCAATCAAACCAAATGCTCGATCCGCGAGCAAGCAAACCAGGCACGTTCCCGTGGATGAAAAGCATACTCGTCCCCGCGTGGTGTTTACCGCGAACTTCGCAATCAGTTCGCCATTTCCCATATTGCGAAGTCGGACGACCTGCTCGGTCCCCACCGTGGCCAGTAAGTTCTTTCGGGGAACGAAGTCGGCGGAACCGATCTCATCCGTGGCGGTCGGAGGTGGCATTGATTGAAACAGTTGCTTCGACGTCGCCGGCAACTTTATGGTGCTGTTCTTGAGAAACACCAGAAGTTCGTCGCGAAGGTAATCGAAGCCGATATCACGCACTTCGGAGGTAAATCGGTCGCTGGTCGCCCGAGCATTCGATGTTTCCATGTCCCATGCTCGAATTTTCGAATCGGCACACGCGGTGAACAAGGTCGAGCCCTCCGGATGGAAGACGAGATCTCGGACGGCTCCGTCATGGCGGAGAACTTTGCGACCTTCATATCCTTTCGTCGCGTTCCAGATTTTTGCCAGGCCGTCTTCCCTGTTCCCATTCCTCTTTCCAGGATGCGTGGTGACAAGGTATCGTCCATCGCGACTGAATCGCAAGGAGAGTAGAGTTTCATGAGCACTCTGTTGCTTGATCCAACGGTCCTCCGTGGGATCACCCGCGATCCAGATTTCGCCTACGTTGTTTGCATAGGCACACGCTCGACCCATGGGTCCCCAAACGAAGTAATCTGCCGATCGAAGAGATAAAACCTCTTTTCCCGTTCCGGTCTCCCAGACGACGCAGCCTTGAGGTTCAAACGCAGCCAACAACGAGCCGTCCGCGCTAAAACGTGGCGAGCGGCATTTAACGTGATTCCCTGCGAGCAAAACGGGAGTCGCGGGTTTCTTCAACTCCCAAATCCCCAAGGTCCGCCGTGATCTCTTTCGCCCGTCCAATTCGGCCATGAAAATCGCTGCGAACTTGTCCCCGTTTGGGGAGAAAACATAGTCTCGATTTCCGAGCCAAGCTTCATTAACCGTGAACAAAAGATCTCCATCTGGCACCTTCCAGAACAATATCTGGTTTTCCTTGTTGGTCGTGGCGAGGACCTCCTCGGAGGGACTGAAGAAGGCATCAATGAATCCACCTCGTCTACTCTCGCTGAAAAGCTCTTCCTTTTCGAGACTGGCGTCCATGACCTTAAGCACGTTATTGCTCCTCTCTTGCGCTTTTTCCGTCATCGATTCGATGACAGCGAACCGCCGCCAGTTTTCGGAAGGAAACACCTCGACGTTCCCTATCCGAGCCAGTTCTTTTCCTGACTCGAAATCAAAAAGAGCGTGGAATCGTAAACGTGGCGACTGCTCGGCGGAGTGGACAAGAAAACGCGTACCGTCTGGCGAGACCGTAACCCGTTTGGCTCTATCGGCGAGCTCCACCAACAGCTTTTGGCTATCCGTGTCCCACACGCGAACTTGCCCAAAACGGGACCGCGTCAACAATCGGGGCGCGCGCGGATGCAATCGAATTTCCGCCACGTCGTCCTTAGGTTCGATGGTAGAGAAGAGGTTTCCATCACCAAGCGAGTAAAGCTGGACCTTCGATGGCGCGCCGGAGGTTTGTTGATTGAGCTTGGGTTGAATCAATGCTAGCGTCGGACCAACCGGTCCCTCCACGAACATCGCCGTGGAATTGGCGTTCACGCGAAGAATTTCTTTACCCGTCGGCCAATGCACGATCCCCCAATCGGAATTCTCCAACCAGAGATAATATTGGTCGTCTCTACTAATGGGTTCCTCGGGCACGGCATCCCAGGGGAGGGTTAGCATGCAAGTTTCGCATCGACTACGGAGGAATCTCCATTCCCAATCCCGCAATTCCGGGTCACATTCAAAAAGAGCCTGTTCAGCATCGACTAATTGATTCGAGTTAAGCATTTGAGAAGCTGCCGCAAGCTTTTCTCTGTATTCCACGGCTCTCCCCTGCGCGACGACGGAATCCGCGCGTTGTCTTTCCTCCTTGAGCGCCTTTTCATTCGATTTGGCGTTCAATTCCGCGGCAATCGCGCGCGCGTTCGCCTCGCGGTAGTCGCGCAGCGCGTCCTCGGCGACTTTTTTTAGCGCAGTCTCTCTCGCCAGCGCTTCGCGCATCTTTTCTTCGGACTGTTCCGCATGAGCGCGCGAGGATTCGGCGCGTTTGAGGGCAACCTCCAACTGGACTCTCGATTGATCGGCGTGAAGACGCGCTTGCTCGGCAACCTGCAAGGAAGCGTACTGTTGGCGACTTGTCAGCACTGCCAATATCGCGACGCATGCAAGGCATAACGCGACCACGATGCCAGCGGCCGCCAACCTGGGTTCAGTACGGACCCACCGAACCAAACGTTCGGCAAGCCCCAGTCGCCGCGCTAAAATCGGTTCGCCCTCAAGCCAACGTTTCAAATCCTCGGCCATCGCCGCGCACGAGGGGTATCGATCCTCGGGCCGCTTCGACAACGCCTTTTGACAGATGGTCTCCAAATCACGAGGGATCGACGGATTCTTGGTGCGAAGCAGGGGCGCCGGCTCACTGATGGTTTTAAAGATCACGCCCGCCGCCGTTCCCCCGGAAAAGGGACGTTCGCCGCAGAGTAGCTCGAAAAGCACGACGCCCAGGGAATACTGGTCGCTCGCCGGTCCCACGTCGCCAACCGCGGAATCCGCTTGCTCGGGGGACATATACGCCGGCGTTCCCAATATCGCGCCGTCTTGGGTGAGCTTCTCCAGCGCGTCTCCCACGCGCGCCAATCCAAAATCCATGAGTAGCGCGTGCCCCGTGCTTTCGATCATCACGTTCGCGGGCTTTAAATCGCGGTGCACGATCCCCACTTGATGCGCGTAGGCGAGAGCAAGAGCCAGGTCGACGGCGACCTCGACGGCACGACGAGGTTCCTTCCTTAACTCGACCATCGCGTCTTCCAACGTTTGCCCATCGATGAACGCGCTGGCGATGTAGAAACGATTCCCCTCCCATCCCGCATCAAACAACGGAACGATGTTTGGATGCCGAAGTTGGGCGGCAGCTTTCGCCTCTCGGAGAAATCGACGTCTGTCCTGATCCGTCGGCAGCGTGATGTCGCGTGGCACTTTGAGGGCGATATCGCGATCCAAAATGGGATCGTAGGCACGAAACACCGTGCCATGAGCACCTTGGCCGATGTTCCCCCGTAGGACGAATCGGCCGAAATGTTCGTTTTCCGCGCCTTCCATTTCCGTGCGTGGAGATACTTCCCACTCGTCCACGTGGATGGCGGTTGCAACTAATGAACGATCTTGTTCTGGTTCGACATGCTCTGGCGAAAGCGCTCGAAATCGGGTTCCGCAAGCTTTACATCGGAGAAGGCGACCAAGATGTTCCTCCGCGAGCGCGTAGGACTTCGTGCAATCGGGATTCGTGCATTGGATTCGGACAACCATGGGCGACCTCCAAGGCAAGTAAAATCACGCGTACTCTTGGCGGACGTCGGAAACCAGATGTCGAAAGAAGCACCGATGGCCTGGCGATCCATGGATCCCGTAGCCGCTCAGAAGAATAATGCCGCGGGCCGGCTCGCAATCCTAGCCGCCGCCCATTGCGGCTAGCGACAAGGCCCGCCAGGCAACCGGACCGGTAAATACGACAATGCCAATCCGATGCTCAATGGGTCGCACGACCAAGCCAAAGTTCTTTCCAAGGGACAATATTACTCCCAGCAACATGATTCCTGAGCGAAAAACCGCTGATTTGTTCTGTTCACGGATCTATCTCGAACACGTTGGATCCCAACGCCGGGACAAAGCACTGGGAATGAACCGAATGAACGCTCGTACACCAGCAGATCGTCCACCTCGCGGAAACGGCGTCTATGGAATTGAACCCAGGGAAATCTCTTCCCCGGAGCACATCCACTAACCGCTTGGCGGCAATTCATTTTCATTTGGGCAGTTAGGGCAAGGATCGGCGGTTCGTGGAGGGCGTTAACCCAGGCGCGATCGCGGGCCTCCACCTGGGATGGATGCCAACGATGGGGCGAGCACGGTGGGAGAGGGCTGGGATGGGGGCAGCGGCAAGGTTGATTTCGACGCAGTGGATCGTATCTTGGTCCCTCAATCGACTTGCGTGAAAATGACCGCGCACAAGGTACGCTCGCGGAACGCTCGAACTTGGGATTCTGTCGGAGAGTCTGAATGACAAAATACGTGTACAAATTCGGTGCGGACAAGGCGGAGGGTGACGCGAGCATGCGGGCGCTGCTGGGGGGCAAGGGAGCCAACCTGGCGGAGATGGTGAGCATCGGCCTTCCGGTCCCCGCGGGCTTCACGATCACGACGGAAGTCTGCAACTACTACTATGACCACGGTCGCCAGTATCCCCCGGAACTCAAGAGCCAGGTGGAAGAGGCGATGGCCTCGATCGAAAAGACCATGGGCGCCAAGTTCGGCGATCCGGTCAACCCTCTGCTCGTCTCCTGCCGAAGCGGCGCTCGCGACAGCATGCCCGGCATGATGGACACCGTGCTCAATATCGGCCTGAACGACGTGACGGTGGCCGCCCTCGCCAAACAATCCGGCAACGAGCGGTTCGCCTGGGATTCTTACCGACGGTTCGTGCAGATGTACGGCGACGTCGTGCTCGAACTCAAGCCGACCGACAAGCACGAAATCGACCCTTTCGAGCAGATTCTCAAGGATCACAAGAAGGCCAAGGGGGTCAAGCTCGACACCGACCTGTCGGCTGCCGACCTCAAGGAATTGGTCGCGAAATTCAAATCGCGGATCAAGGAGAAGACGGGCAAGGACTTCCCGGACGACCCCATGCAACAAGTCTGGGGCGCGATTGGCGCGGTGTTCGGAAGCTGGATGAACGATCGCGCGATCGTGTATCGCCGGCAATACGGCATCCCGCATAACTGGGGCACCGCCGTCAACGTCATGGCGATGGTGTTCGGCAACCTTGGCGAGGATTGCGGCACGGGAGTCGCGCTCACGCGGGACGGCGCTCTTGGCGCCCCGGGCATCAATGGCGACTACCTCATCAATGCGCAAGGGGAAGACGTCGTTGCCGGCATCCGGCCGACGCAGCGAATCGAGGTCACGCTCGAGAAGGATATGCCCCACGCATTCAAAGAGCTGAAGGCGATGGGGGAGAAGCTCGAGAAACATTACCGTGACATGCAGGACATCGAGTTCACGATCCAGCGCGGCAAGGTCTGGATGCTGCAGACTCGAAACGCGAAACGAACCGGATTCGCCGCCGTCCGCGTGGCCCACGACCTGGTCCAAGAGGGATTGATCTCGAAAGAAGAGGCGCTCTCCGCGAAGAGGATTCCGCCCGACGATTTGAACCAATTGCTCCAGCCCCTTTTCGACCCGAAGGCCAAAAGTAAGGCGAATAGTGAGGGGAAACGGCTCACCAAGGGGATCAACGCGGGTCCCGGCGCCGCGACGGGCAAGATCTGTTTCCACGCCTCCGATGCCGAAGCGATTATTCAGAAGAATCCGAGCGAGCAACTGATCCTCGTTCGTCACGAAACGAGCCCGGAAGACATCCGCGGCATGCAGGCGGCGCTCGGCATTCTCACGGAATTGGGCGGAACCAGTTCTCACGCCGCTCTCGTCAGCCGGCAGATGGGCAAGGTCTGTGTCGTCGGGTGCACCGATTTGCACATCGACTACAAGGCGGGCACCGTTACCGTGGGCAAGACCGTTCTGAAGGAAGGGGACTACATCAGCGTCGACGGATTTACCGGCGAGGTTTTCGCCGGCCGCATCGAGACGCGCCCCAGCGAAGTGAACCAGGTTCTCGTCGACCGCACGATGAAGCCCGCGGATTCGGAAGTCTATCAACGATTCGCCCACATCATGCAATGGGGCGAAGAGTTCCGCAAGCTTCGGGTTCGCGCCAACGCGGACAGGCCGGAACAAGCGACGCAGGCGATCGCGTTCGGCGCCGAGGGAATCGGCCTTTGCCGGACGGAACACATGTTCTTCGATCACATCTCGGAAATCCGCGAAATGATCCTCGCGGAAGACCAGGCGTCTCGCCAAAAAGCGCTCGCCAAATTGCTGCCGTTCCAACGAGAAGACTTCGCGGGCCTATTCCGCGCGATGGAAGGCCGACCCGTGACCATTCGCTTGCTCGATCCGCCGCTGCATGAGTTCCTCCCCCATCACGGCAAGGACCAGGAGTCGCTCGCCAAGGAACTCGGCAAGACGGTTCAAGAGATTGCCCGCCGGGTCGAAGACCTCAAGGAAGCCAATCCGATGCTTGGCCATCGTGGCTGCCGCCTGGGAATCGTCTATCCCGAGATCACGGCCATGCAGGCTCGGGCCATCTTCGAGGCGGCGTGCCTCGTCAAGTCCGAAGGAGTCGACGTTCACCCCGAAGTCATGATTCCGCTCGCGGGCTTCCAAACCGAAGTCGCGGACCAGGAGAAGATCGTTCGCGAAGCCGCCGCCAAGGTCTTCGAAGAGAAGAAGGTGAAGGTGGACTATCTCGTCGGCACGATGATCGAGATCCCACGCGCCTGCGTCTGTGCCGATCAGATCGCCAAGACGGCGGAGTTCTTCAGCTTTGGCACCAACGACCTGACGCAGACCGGCCTCGGCATGAGCCGCGACGACTACGGGCCGTTCATCACCTATTACCGCGAGCACGACATCGTTCCCAACGATCCGTTCCAGACGATCGACCAGGACGGCATTGGCGAACTTATGCGAATCGGTGTCGAACGTGGTCGTAAGACCAGGCCGAACCTGAAGATCGGCATCTGCGGCGAACATGGTGGAGATCCCGCAAGCGTTAAGTTCTGCCATCGAATCGGGCTGGACTACGTGAGCTGTTCTCCTTTCCGCGTGGCCATTGCCCGTCTCGCCGCGGCGCAGGCGGCGATCGAAGAGAAGAAAAAGTAGTCCTCAATTCCACGCTAACCAACTGAATCGTCGGGCGATCGTTCTCTGGAATCGTTGAATTTCGGCATTCGGAGAACATCGTCCAACGACGTCAAATCGGCGGGTGGGGACAGTTCCCCCGTGAACCAACTCCCCCGCGGAAGGGAGTGGATACCGCCAACCGGCTCAGGATATCCAAGTTCGCGGGGTGTCGATCGTCGGCGGCGGCAGTTCGATTCCCAATCAGGCCGAAGGTCACCGCGGGAGAATTCCTCCATGAGCCGCGCCGATCGAAGGAAGTTGTTGGCGGATCAATTGGCGGAACGTGGCATTCCAATCGATACCGTCAAAGCGGTTCTGAAATGCCAGTCGATAGAAACACCGAGTTGGGGTTACGGCAATAGCGGAACTCGATTTGCCGTTTTTCGCCAACCAGGTGCCGCACGCGACATTCATGAACGATTGGCGGACGCGGCTTTCGTCCACAAACTCACCGGCATCTGCCCCTCCGTCGCCATTCATATCCCCTGGGACAAGACGAGCGATTATGCGGCGTTGACGCAGCAGGCCACCGAGCTAGGCGTGCGGATAGGTTCCGTGAACCCGAACGTTTTTCAAGAGCCTGCCTATAAGCTGGGAAGCTTCGGCAATCCGGACCCGCGTGTACGAGGAAAGGCCATGGAACACATGGCTGAGTGCATCGAGATCATGCAGAAAACGGGCAGTCGCGTGCTTAGTCTTTGGTTTGCGGACGGCACGAATTATCCCGGCCAGGACAGCTTTCGCAGGCGAAAACGATTTTTCTTGGCTTGTCTCAAAGAGGTTTATTCGCGGCTGCCGGAAGATGCCGTCATGCTTCTAGAATACAAGCCGTTTGAGCCGGCGTTTTACCACACCGACATTGCAGATTGGGGAATGGCGTTCGCCTTTTGTCGTAAGCTGGGTCCCAAAGCGAAGGTGCTGGTGGACCTTGGTCATCACTTGCCGGGCGCGAACATCGAGCATATCGTTTCCTTCCTCATCGACGAAGACGCGCTCGGTGGCTTTCATTTCAACAATCGCAAATACGCCGATGACGACCTCACCACCGGAAGCATCAATCCTTACGAGGTCTTCCTCATTCATCACGAAATCGTAAGCGCGGAGGCTTATGACCTGGCGTTCATGGTGGATCAGAGCCACAATCTAAAGCCGAAGCTGGAGGCAATGATCACCACGGCAATGTTCCTTCAGGAGTCACTGGCTCGTGCCCTACTGGTCGATACCGTTCAACTCGGCGAAGCCCAGGCGACGGGGGATATCGTCCTGGCGGAGCGTTGTTTGCAACAGGCGTTCACGACCGATGTCTCTCCCCTGGTCGAAGAGATTCGCGAAGAGATGGGCTGCCCTCCAGATCCACTGATCGCCTATCGCCAGAGTGGTTATCAGCAGCGGATCGAGGCGGAGCGACAGGGGCAAAAGGGTACTTCCTCCGGCTGGGCGTAGGTATTGAGCGGCAATGGAGCCGACCAACCGATCCTCCTCTTTGCTGCCGCTCAGCAAAGAAATGCCGTGTCCCGGTGCCAATCCACGGACGCCGCGAATCGCGGCTGGCGCCAAGGCCCTCCAAGCGACCGGAGCGGGTATTACGCCATTGCTTTTCAAGGGCTCAATAAGTTTACCAAGTCGTTACCTTTCCACCCCGGTCACCTCCTGGGCAAATGCGTTCGCTCACTTTTTCATTCCTTCCGACCCGCCGAGCCTCCGATTGTGACCTATGTTTGTGTTACGGAGTCACATTTAAGCTCGGGATGAAACTGCAAGAGCTTCCGTGCGAGGTGCCTTTCGCGGCTATTGGCACGAACGATCCGATCAAGAGAAACTGCTACCCGTGCGTGTTTTTCGAGGATCGTCCCAGCGCCAGTCGCGAACGGATTGCTCGAACAGTCAGGAACGTCATCCGAGCCAACCTCTCAAATGGTGAACTGGCCAGATGAATCTTCTAGGACCCGCCCCTCGCGGAGGACGTCGCTTGAGCGGCTCCGAAAAGTTCGTGGGGGGGGAAAACCTTCGTACTCTTTCACTGGATCGACTGCGGGTCGACCAGAAGTTGAGATTCCCCATCCACGGCCAGGATGGCGTGCTCCTCCTTTCCGCCGAAAGCGTTGTCACCGAGCGCGTCCTGGAAGCCCTTCGCCAGCGAGGCATTGACACGATCGTCGTCCATCGAGAAGAGACCGCCGTCTCCATCCCCATCGAATCCCGTGGGCGATTCACCGAAGTACGTCCCCCCTGGCCTGGTACCCGCGTCGCCGTCGATACGAACGGCACGATGCGCCTGGACCGCTCGCTGGGTGACGAAATTCAACGCGCCCTCGAGGCCCATGAACCGCCGTTCATGCTCGACATTCCCAATCTCGGCACGCAACCTTACGAGGAGTCCCTTACCCGAGAGCTCTATCACACGCACGAGCAATGCGTCGGAAAACTGCGGTCCTTGCAATACTCCATCATCGCGAAACAAAGTGAAGGTCATCGGGGCATCCATCGGCTGGTGGATGAATATCTGCAAATCATGGTCCGCGATCTGGACCTGTTCTCCTCTTTCGCGACCGCACCGCATGCCGGCCATTATCCCAATCGCCATAGCCTCCACGTCGCCATGCTAAGCCTGGCGATGGGCGTGAGGGCCGGACTGGGAAGCGAGAGCATGTATTCACTTGGCCTGGGGGCGATCCTCCACGATATCGGCATGCTTCGGGTACCCAGAAGCATCTGGTCGCAGAAAACGCCGCTTTCCGTTTCTCAGCGGCTCGACATCATGATGCATCCGATTTACAGCCTAGATGCGCTCGAAGGAATCACGGAGATTGGCGACGACGTTCGTTGCATCGTTTATCAAGTGCATGAACGAGCGATGGGACAGGGTTATCCTCGTCAGGTCCCGTCCGAGTTGATCCATCCACTTGCCAAGATCGTGGCCGTGGCGGATGTCTATGTTGCCATGGTCTCGGACCGGCCTTATCGACCCGCGCTATTGCCCTATAAGGCAATGGAGGGTGTGATCAAATTGGTCCAGTCGGGATGGTTCGATCCGGAAACGGCGCGTTTATTGCTAGAGACACTTTCCCTGTACCCAGTGGGTTCTTACGTTCGGCTGAACGATCGTCGACTTGGCAAAGTGGTCCGGTCGAACGGTTCAACTTATGACCGCCCGATCCTTCGCGTTTGGCCGGAAAGAACTCCCCCATCGGAGGAAACGGGAGAGATGTTGGATATGTGCGAGCACGCCGAACTCAAGGTAGTGGAAGCGCTCCCCGCGCCGCCGTGACCTCTTGGACATCGATCACGCTCGACAGGCCTTCCGACTGGAAAACGCGACTTTCAAAACTCAAGACGCGGGAGTCGCGAGCTTCCGTCCGATTGACCAGTTATCCGCGAGGTGGGCTGAGTTCATCCAGGAAGCCGGACCGAGAAGCCGGCTTCTTCTCTTTTCTTGCGTTGGGATCCGTCGTTCCCGAATTGGCTGGCGGGAGAAGCTCTTCGGCTTGGCCTCCATTGCCCGTGTTTGCCGTCCCCTTGCGAGTCCCCGCAGGATCCGAAAATCCTTGGGTGTTGGGACGGAAGTTGGCATTCGAGGAGGGCTCGTTCCCCGTTTCCCGAGACGGAGGAACCTCACGACGCGGATATCTGCCCGGCGTCGTGTAACCCCTAGGTTGCGACGCAGCGACATCCTGAGAAACGGCAGCCGCGACATTGGATGCCGGCGTCGGCTGATATGCGGACGACGAATAATTCGTCGCTGGGACGAAACTCGATCCCGTGACGGGCGCATGGACAGCGGGATTCACGGCGACGCTCGGAGCCTGAACGACGGCCGGCTGTGCGGCTACCACGGTAGCGTTGGATGGCGTCGGCGCCACTCCGCTAGTGACGGGTCCCGCCACGTAACCTGGCATCACCACGTCCGCTCGAACCACGCCCGTAGGTAGCATGGCGGGCGTCTCCACGATTACCTGTCCTGTGCGCGGCCCGTAGCCTACGTCATGGCGGCGAGCGAAGGGCCGACCATTCTTGCAAGACAAAGGTATCAAACCGATCAACGCCAATAGGATTGGCGTCCACTTCCGAGAAAAATGCGACGACTCGCTCTTAACCGGCAATCCGAAAAAGGAAACGAGCGCCGAGCCTTTCCGGGTATTCCCGCCGGACTCAGGGAGGGAGTTCGATCCAGGACCGATCTCCGCTCGCGAAAACTTGTTCGACATACCCGACTCCTTCTTCTGCTCGACTTCAGCGCGACTTCGTGAGCGCCGCTGCCTATTTGCGATCCCTTGAAGAGGGACTACGACGATCGTCGAGATCGTCCTCGGCGTCGTCGAGGCCACGATCGAGAACTTTTCGTCCGGTAAAGCTCACAACGGAAGGATCCTCTTCCGCCTCCGGATCATACACGTATGCCTCGCGCCGTGACTTCTTGCGATCGAGTGGATCGCGCTTCTCAAGGTACTGGCCGATATTCGCCAGTTCCTTGGTCTTCTTGCCCCATTCCGTTCGTCCGGAACTGGCGAGGAAGTCCTCGAGTTCCTTCTCGTAGCTGATCTCCCATTTGCCGTTGGCGAAGGTGAGCGTCTCGTCGCGAGTCTCCTTGGGAGGAACACGGTCCTTCAAATCGCGGAGAAAGAAGTAATTCGACTTCCAGGTGAGGGACGCGGATTTACGCGTGGGGTTGACCTGACTGATCTCTTCGACGATGTCACAGCCGAACACCGTGATGGCCAGTCGATTGCCACGAATCTTGCCCACTTCAATGTCGTTGGCGGGGACCGGCGGCTGACGAATGTCGGCGACCAGATCCTTGAGGAGTCGACGCGCGCTCTCGGGAAATTGATCCAGATTGTTTCCATTCGCCGTCGCGTACGCGGACGCCATCAGCGAGAAATCGACCGTCGCTTCCACCGTAAGGTAGTCGGCGAAAACGTCCTCCGGTTCGACGCCATTCACGTCCGCGACTTCCTTCAACAAATCGATCGAATTGGCGTCCAAATAGTCGTCGATGAACGAGCGCACTTGGCGGAGCGTTGTCGAACTACGGCTATTGCGAATCTGTCGGCGAAGTGAAATCTCCGTCTGTTTTCGATCGTTGACCTTCGCGATCGCCGCCATCGCTTCGCGAAGCAGCTTCCCTTCCAGTTCCCAAACGTCGGCCTCTTGATTGAGGAACGTGGTGATGACCTCGTCCTCCGTCCGATCCTTGGTTTGAGCAACCGCGGTGATCGGCAAGACTCCCGTGGCAATCGCTGCAAGCAACAGTCTACGCGTGAATCCTCTCATCGCTCCCTTGCCTCCTCTGCAGTTGATCGCGTTCTCATGCTGTCTCCACCGGCAAGCACGGTCGGGCATGCCGAAAAACTCGAGCGCAATTGACAACGGCCCGAGAATCATCGGGTATATGCCTCAGCCACAAGATCGGGTCAAGAGAGGTTTATCAGCGAAACGATCGAACCAGGGCAAGATGGGAAAACAGGAAGAACTGGCCAAGGGTCGAATCAGCAAGTCACCGAGGTGGAAGCATTGGCAAAAGAGGCAAGGCGTCGGAGACCTTCCGCCGTCGATACCCGTGGCTCGTAACCCAGGTCCCGTTTCGCCGCCGAGATGTCGAACCAATGCGCGGTCGAGAGTTCGCGCGCCACGAATCGGGTCATTCGCGGCTCGCGGGCGAGATTCAAGAGTTGATGTATCCCTTCCAGAGCGCCCCCCAAGGCGATGGCCAGCCAGGTCGGAACCGTTCCTTTCACCGGGGGAAGGCCATGTGCCTTCAAAATGGCGTCGACGAGATCCCAGACCGGCATTGGCTCCCCTTGCGTGATGAAATAGGCTCGGCCGGCGAGCGGTGCTCCTGGCTGCAGCCGATCCGCCGCCAGCAAATGAGCATCGGCGGCATTGTCCACGTAGACCGAATCCACCTTTGGGTTTCGCCCGCCGATTCGACGCAACTGACGGGCCTTCGCCCTGGCGATCAACCGTGGAATCAGGTGGTTGTCCCCCGGACCCCAAATCAAATGGGGTCGGAGTGCGACGGTCGCGAGGGAACTGCCGTTTGCATCTAACACGGCCCGCTCGGCGATCGCCTTGGTCTTGGGATAGGCCGCCTCGAAGTGTTCCGGATAGGGGACCGATTCATTGACCCCCTCCATGTCGCGCCCGTCGAAGACGACGCTCGGGGAACTGGTGTGAACCAGTTTGCGAATCCCCAATCGTCGGCAAGCGTCGATCACGTTCTGCGTGCCGAGCACGTTGGTCCGAAAATAGTCAATATACGGTCCCCAGACGCCAGGTTTGGCGGCGACGTGAAAAACGACGTCACAGCCCCTCGCCGCGTCACGGACCGCGTCGGCGTCCGTGATGTCACCCTCGTAACAGTGGATCCCGAGGGTTTCCAACTCGGGATAACGCGACCGAGAAAAACTTCGGACCTCGTCTCCTCGCGCCGCCAACTTCCGGGCGATTGCGCTCCCGAGAAATCCGCCCCCGCCTGTCACGAGCGCCCTCATGACAACTCCTTGGCGGCCCAGATCGCCAGCTTTTCACGAAAGATCTTCGCATTGTGACGGACGTCCACGGGAAACGCAGGATGAAACAGGAAATCAGCGATTCCCGCCGTGTGATTTCGCGAGGCCCCCAGCGCGCGAAGTTCGCCGATTACCCGATCCTTGTCGGCGGAAGGAAGCGGCCGGCGACTTTCCACGCAAAGGACTGGCTTGGTTTTTCCGCCACGCGCTACGCCGACGAGCGCGGTCCGAAGCACGTCTGGATGGACATTGAACACTCCTTCGCAGGGAATGGTGAACATCGTTCCTTGATCCGTGATCACGCGATGGGATTTACGGCCGCAAAACCAAAGACGACCACGGTCATCGAAATAACCAACGTCTCCCATGCGATGCCAGATCTCCTCGTCCATCCCTCGAATCTTCGCGAGTTCCGTCGATTGTGGCCGGTTGTAATAGGAGTGCGTCACCACGGGCCCGCGAACGGCTAATTCACCGATTTCGCCCGTCGGTAGCTCCAGATCGTCCGACCAACGAGCAATCGGATCGTCCGTGATTCGAATCACTCGAACGGTCATTCCCTGGACCGGCTTGCCGACACAAACGCCCTTCCCCTTCGCCGTTTCATGTCGCGTCTCGGTTAGAATCTCGTCGCTTCCAATGGACGCCACCGGCAACGATTCCGTCGCCCCATAGGGAGTGAATACCTGCGTCCCATGGGGCAGCAACGTCGTGAACTGTTCGAGTACGTCCGGAGGCATCGGCGCGCCCGCGGAGATCACGCGGCGGAGCGTGGTCAAACGGACGCCAAGTGGACTGCCGAAACTTCCCACGCGACGAAGAAGGGCCGGCGAGCCGAACATGTTGGTGACGCCGAAGTTCTCGATCGCCTCAAAAATCTTTTTCGGATCCACGGACGCGGGACGGGTTGCATCCATGTCCGGAATGATCGCCGTCATGCCCAGCGCGGGGGCAAACAACGCGAACAATGGAAACGTGGGGAGGTCGATCTCCCCGGGTTCGATGCCGTATTCGTGACGAATCATCTCGACCTGGGACGCAAAGATCCCATGGGAATAGACCGCGCCTTTGGGCACTCCCGTGCTACCACTGGTGAAGAGAATGGCCGCCGTTTCCTCCGCGCGCGTTTGTACCGGTGGACAAGCGGGGCGGCGATCACCCAATTCGCGAATCTCCCCGAGGTTCCAGCGCACGCCGGGAAACCATCCATCGGCGACGACGAATGTTTTCACGGTCGGCCGGCCCCAGCCCAAGAGGACGCGCGCCAGGTGTGCCTTGCGAATTCCAATGAACGCTTCGGGTGCCGCTTCGGAAAGACAGGTGCCCAAATTCTTCACGCCCATCCCTGGATCGACCATGACGGGAACGGCGCCCGCGCGAAACAACGCGAACGTGAGCGCGAAGAACTCCAGGCTCGGCGTCACCATGAGGACGGTTCGCGTCCCGCGGCCGATGCCGATGGCAGCCAATCCGCGAGCGAGCCGGTCACTCTCGTCGTCAAGTTGCTTAAAGGTGTAATGCGTGTACGCGACGCGACCGGTTCGATCCCGGCCATGGGGAAAAACGACGGCGGGGCGATGGGGCTGCAGCAGCGCCATCGCGGGAAGATGTGAAGCGATGTTGACCCATTCGGTCTCGAGCATCGTCCCCTACCCCACGAACTGACAAATCAGCGGCCGCACCTCGCTAGCGGCATCCTCCAACACCAGATGGCCAGCGTCGGCAAAACGGTGCACCTTCGCGGCTGGAAAGCGGCGTTCCCATTCGCCGAGGAACTCGCCGTCGAAGACGAAGTCTCGCTCTCCCCAGCAAATCAGCATGGGAACGTCTTTCAGTCGACCGAGGTTTGACTCGACCTCGCTGACGAGGTCATGGCCGGGATCTCCCGGCCGGAGCGGAATATCTTGCACGAACCTGAGGACGGCGATCCGATGGTCCCAGGAGTCGTACGGCGCGAGATAACCGCGCTTCACTTCCTCGGGCAGTCGGGATCGCGTGCAGCCAAAACGGACGGTGCCAAGACAAAAGGCATTCAATCCGCGGACCAGGAGGCTCCCGAACGGCGTGTTCCTCACCAACGCAAGCTGCCAGGGGAAGCGTTTGCCCTTCGGCAAATGGAACGCCGCCGTGTTGAGCACGACGAGCCGGCGAATACGTTCGGGATGACGCGTCGCGAACGCGAAACCGATCATTCCTCCCCAGTCGTGGACCACCATCGTGATGTCGCGAATCACGCCAAGGTGTTCGAGCAAGGCTTCGAGATCTTCCACCCGGCGGCGAAGAGTATACGGATAGCGATCATCGCCGGGTTTGTCCGAAAGTCCACAGCCAACATGGTCGGGAACGATCACGCGAAAGCGACCGCGAAGATCCTTGACCAGGTCGCGGTAGTAGAAGGACCAGGTCGGATTGCCATGCAACATGACGATCGGCGGACCGGAACCTTCGTCCAAATAGTGCAGTCGGCCCCCTGGGACCTCGAAAAAATGGCTCGCAAACGGGTAAAGCTCGTTCACCACTCCAGGCCCAGCATCAAGCAATTCAATCCACTCCCGATGCCGAGGAATCCGACGCGGTCTCCCGGCTTCAGAAAATCCCGCTCCTCCGCGAGAGCGGCGGTCAAGGGAAGGGAAACCGTGCCTATGTTTCCCAAATAGGGAAACGTCGAGAATTCCTTCTCATGAGGAATGCCAAGCGCCTGAAGAATGGAATCTCGATGACCCGATCCCACCTGATGACAGATGACCTTGTCGATATGCTCCATCCCCCAACCCAATCGCGACTGGAAAGCCTTCCAGGAACGCAGACCCAAATCGACGCCAAAGCGGAGTACCGAGATGGAATCCGTCGCCATGAATTGCGTGAACGCCGGGGTCAATCTCGCGGGGAGCAATTCTTCAATTCGCTGCGCGACGACGGTGGGCACGAGGTCTTTCGGTTTCGTTAGGGCTAAAGCGGCGGGGAGCAATGCCTCGATCTGATCGACGGCGGCAGGCAAAATCGCTTCGATTCCCCACCGGCAAAGTCCATGGTGTTCCGGCGCGGATTTCGTCACCCCACCGACCAGCCGTCGTCGAGACTCCTTCGAGAACGAGCCATCGGTCAAGAGAACCGCGACCGCCCCCGATCCCCCCGTCAACGTCGCGAGCGAGGATTTGAACAGTTCCATGTTCTTCGAGGAAAGGAGTCGTTCGATGACGATGTCGTTGATCTCCCGCGCGGTTTCGCAGGAGACCACCAACCCCGCCTGGATCTGTCCCAATTCGATTCTGTTCGCGATGTCCACAATGCCGTTGAGCACGCCGAGACAGGCATTACTAATGTCGTAGACGGCGGCTTCGGAACTGACGCCCACTCCCGCCGCGACCCGGCAGGCGGTGGCTGGTTCGAAGTTCTCCCGGCAAACGCCCGCATAGATTAAGACTTCGATGTCCTGCGGGCGCAGGCCCGCTTGCTGAATCGCCTTCTTAGCGGCGGCGATCGCGCCCTGCGAGAGCGGATAGCCGGCCTCCCACCAGCGGCGCTCGACGATCCCCGTCCAGGCTTCTAATTGCCCTTCCGGAATGCGAAGCTCCTCGAACACCGGACTTAGACGATCTTCGAGATCTTGAGAGGTTACGACCACGGGCGGAAGCTCGTAACCAATCGCATCAATATGGACTCGAGAGTATCTCATCCTGAACCTGCCTTCGCCTGAAGCGAGAAGTCGTTCATCTGATAGATGACCCGCCCGTCAACCGACAAAAAACCGTCCGCGACGAGTAGCCGCTCGACGTCATCCACCGCCGAGATTACCGCTTCCACCGTCACTTGCGCGTCGGTGGGAATGACTTGTCCACGGTAAATCCATCCGTGTTTTCTATTAAGAGCAACCGTCTGAAACCATTGGCCCGCCGATTCTCCCCACCTTTGAACAGCCGCAAACTTCAAAAGCTGCAGGAACGATTCCAGTCCCAACGATCCCGGACAGACCGGGTCCTGGTAAAAGTGGGCTTGGAAAAACCATTCCCGCGGATCGACCTTCTTTGTCCCCCTTAAGTATCCCAATCCCGCAGGACCACCATCGGGAACCCACAAATCCACCGCGTCGATCATGCGCAGCTGCTCTGCGGGAAACGGCGCTCGAAGGGGATAGGCTCCCCCATGGCCGCGACCGACCTCGTCCTCGTTGGGAACGTACAAGGCTGCGTCTCGTATTCCCACCTGCTGCGCCAACGCCGCTTTGGAAAAGAAGCCGAAATAGGTGTCGCCCGAGTAAACGAGTTCCTCACCTCGCCGAACCTCGAAATCGTAATTCTGAATGATCATGCCGCCGGAACTCGATACTCGGGTCATTTTCACTCG
>JAXMAQ010000008.1:0-147104 GCA_046350335.1 Planctomycetota bacterium | reverse complement strand
AGGATTCTCTTCTCCGTTGCGAGATCCCGACGCGTTCGTTTGTGAATGTCCCAGAGTCGAGCAGTCCCATCCCAGGACGTGGAGATCAACATTCGGCCATCGGGTGACACATCGCAGGAGGAGACCTCCGCGTTGTGACCGTCCCCGACACAATCCACGGTCTGTGTCTCAAGCAACCAGACCTTGACCTTCATGTCCCAGGAACCTGTCATGAGCCGGTCGCCGGACGGGAGAAAATGCACCGAAGTGACTGCCTCGCGGTGCACGGTCATCGTGGCTTCCATCCGGTCTTCGACAACGTCCCAGAACTTGACGGCCCCCGCCGCGGTCCCCAGCGCCCAATGGCGATTGTCCGGCGCTATGGCGCACGCCGTGACCGGTCCGAGTTGCGTATCCGTCGAACTGATTTCCTCGCAACGGTTGCGGTCCCAGACCTTTAATTTGCCGTCGTGGCCGACACTGACCAGGTGGACGTTGTCCGGCGTGTAGCGCACGGAATAAACCTCGCCGCTATGGCGATTCCGGTAATGGGTGACGCCAAGCTCTTCCAAGCGCCAAGAGCGCATGTTCCCCTGTTGATCAATGGTGACGAGCGCCTGCGAACCGGGCACGAACGCGCAGCCAACCAGGCATTCGTCATGAGCGGCGAACTCATCGTGCAGCTTGCCGCTCTCGACGTTCCAGATCCGGATCGTGCCGTCCCAATAGGCGGCTGCGAGCAACGTCTCGTCCGCGGTCAGGGACAGGGCCGTGATCGAATTGCTTCCCGCGGGAAACGCGAACTTCTCCCGGTGCTGAAAGTTCCAAACCTTGATCGTGTGATCCCAAGAGGCAGAGAGATACCAATTGCCGATTTTACTCCTCTCGAGCTGCGAGATATGTTCCAGGTGAGCACGGAACTGCTTGTAGCAACGGCGCACGTCGACCTGCCAGGCACGCATCATGCCGTCGGAACTGCCCGAAACCAGGATGCCGTCGGTGGTCCAGGTACACGCGGAGACGGCGTCCTGGTGCCCATCGAGCGTGTGGAGCAGATTGCCGTTCTCGACGTCCCAGATGCGTAATTTGCAGTCCTGCCCTCCCGTCGCCAATTCCCGTCCACGAGGGGAAATCGACGCGCAATACAGCGGCGAGCCGGTCGAGTAACCCTGCAATCGATTGAACTGGTGATCCCACCAATGGACGAAGCCGTCAACGGAAGTGGTGAGAAACCGTCGGCCGTTGCCCGTAAAAACGATTCGAGTAATGTCCTTGCCATGCGCCTGAAAGGCATGAATCCTCGCCCCTTGCTCCGGATCCCATGCGATGATCCTGCCGGTCGCGGTTCCCAGGAGCAGGATGTCGCTATTCGGGTGGGAAGCAACGCAGGTAATGATTTCCTCGGCGGAGCCGATGTCGTGCGGGCGTTTGTTGACGCAAATCGCCTCGGGTACGTGCTGCCAATGGATCGAGGAGTCCAACGTAACCTCGTGCATGGAATCAGGTCTTTCTCGGGGAGTAGGCCGCTAATCCTCTTTTCGCTTTGGTCGCGTCGCCACGCCATCGCGGTTCCGACGGGAAACGTCCCCGCGGAAAAATGAAGGGTTGTGCTCCGGAATTCACGAGGGATGCTCCGAAACACGCGCTTTTTTCGTTTCTGCAGCTCCCGCCACCTTCGCCGGACGGAAATCCCGAGAGGCCGAGGCTTTCCGGCAGCGGACCTGGACGCCCATAGCTCTAGGTTGCATGCATGGCGCCGAAGGGAAGACGGGATGCCGTGAAATGGGCGCTCATCGTCCTCACAATACTAGCATAACTCACGGCTAGGGAATGGGGTGTACGTTTGCCGATCAAGAAAGGAATCGGAACCCCGCATCCTTTTGCCGAGAATGCTTTGCCAGTGCTCGGTGGCAAACCAAGCATTCCTTTTCTGCTTCCCTCGAACATGTTCTAATTGGGAGGGATGGGTGAAGTTTGCCGTCGCAATTTCCCGTCTCTCCGGACACGAATGGGGGATTCTCATCAAGTGTCGACAAGGAACCGGGATAATACGGGTATGAAAAGCGTCATGAACCCACCGCGCGGCTCGGTCCGTACCGGCGTCGAAAGCCTTCGGGCATACCACGTCCGCATTCCACTGAAGAAAAAAATCTCGCACGCGTCGCACACCCGAACCGATAGCGACAACGTCGTCGTCGCCTGCCGACTGACGGACGGAACCGTCGGTTATGGAGAAGGTGTTCCCCGAGATTACGTAACGGGGGAAACCATTCAAACGAGCTTGGAACTCTTGCGCCAATGCGACTGGTCGATACTCGCCGATCCCCCGTCGGATTTTCGGGAAGCGGTGGAACGCGCAGGCTCGTTCACCATGCCCTCCGTCGCCGGGGATGATCGTCACTGCGTCGGCAATGCCGCCAGATGCGCGGTCGAAATGGCCTATTTGGACGCTTTCGGCCGTAGATTTGGACAATCGCTAACCCTTCTGGCCGGTGAACTCGCCGAATGTGCCCCTTTGTTCGAGCTGCAGAAACGTTGCCGCTATAGCGGGGCCATTACTTCGAAACGGACCCTGGGACGGGAGAAGCTCTCCGCCTGGAAGATGTGGCTGGGCCGATTCAAACACTGCAAAATCAAGGTCGGCACCGAAGGTCAAAATGACCCGGAACGGCTGCGGGTCTTTCGTGGCATTCTCGGCGATCGCATGGATTTTCGCGTCGACGCCAACGAAGCTTGGACGCCCGAAAACGTCGAACAGAAGATCCGCGAACTGGAGCCCTATGGCATCACCGCGGTCGAACAGCCCGTCCCGCATGAGCAGGTCCTCTGTCTTCGCGACGTTCGTCGACGCATTCGAACCCCGATTATGCACGATGAGTCGCTGTGTAGTTGGCAAGACGCGGAAAAGGCCATCGCGGATGAAACCTGCGACCTGTTTAACCTCCGGATCTCGAAATGCGGCGGGTTGATTCCGACCCTTCGGCTCGCGGCGTTGGCGAATGAAAACGGGCTCGGCTATCAACTTGGCTGCCAGATTGGCGAGACCGGCATCCTATCCGCCGCCGGCCGAGCAATCGCCTGCTCGATCAAGGGAATCCGATACCTCGAAGGCTCCTATGACCATTTCCTCGTTCGCGAACGGCTGACCAAGGAAAATCTGACGTTCGAGTGGCGTGGCATCGCCGACGTCCTGCCGGGGCCCGGCTTGGGAATCACCGTCGAGCCTGCTCGCCTGGCAAGCGTGACCATCGCCGAGGAGGTGCTCTTTGGCTGAAAAGACCATGATCAGCGAACGTGCCGCGCCAGAATCAATAACCACGTTTCCCGCGGGGGATGGTTATCCGCTTGGCTTTCGGCGTTATCCCGCCGTGGGACAAAGACGGGCCGTCGTCGCCTGCATCCACGGTATCCAAAGTCATGCCGGCTGGTACAAACAAAGCTGCCAGCGCATGAGCGAGGCGGGCTTGGAGGTCTTTTTCCTCGATCGACGGGGTAGCGGAATCAACACGATCGATCGCGGCCATTGCAGCAGCTATATGCAACTCCGCGACGACCTGTTCCGCTTCATCGACTTCGTTCGGGGGGAGTGCCCCGGGGCACCCGTGATTCTCAACGCGATTTCGTGGGGCGGAAAGCTCGCCGCCGCCGCTCTTAAAAAACGGCCGGACCTCGTCGACGGCCTGGCCCTCCTTTGCCCTGGTTGGTTCGCCAAGGTGAAGCCCACGCTCTGGGAACGGATCGTCATCAGTGGCTCGTTTGTCTTCTGGCCCCGAAGACCCGTCCGCGTTCCGCTAAGCGATCCCAGACTCTTCACGGACAATCCCGTTTGGCAGGAATTCCTTCGCAACGATCCTCTCAGTTTGCGGAAAGGGAGTTCCCGATTGCTCATGACAAGCGTCGCGCTGACGCAAGTGGTCTCGGACGCGCCGGAGAAGATCCACGTCCCCTCCTTGCTGGTCCTCGCCGGCCAGGATCGGATTATCGACAACGAAAAGGTGCGGGCGTTCTTCGAGCGGTTCGCCAGTCCAGACAAGACGGTTCTCGAATACCCAACGGCGCATCACACGCTCGAGTTCGAGCCGGACCCCGAACCCTTCTTCCGCGATCTCATTGCCTGGATCATTCGAGTCGCCGACGAGAAGAGTCGCCAAGCCCAATAACGGGCCTAGACAAAAGCTTTACCGCGCTCCCTCGGCAAGGATTGTGCTAACTCCCTCTCCCTCCGGGAGTAATTTTCCTAACTCCCCCTCCGGGAGAGGGTTGGGGTGAGGGGTCTCTAATGCCTGGAATCCCGCGATCGAACCCTCCGCCGGCAATTCCCTGAGCGGGAGGGCTCCTCTTCAACCCGCCGATCAAGCGAACTTGGTGACGCCCGGAATCGCGACGGCAGGAACCGCAAGCGAGCCGAACTCGTACACGGACGGCGTCAAGTCTTCCTTCGAGTCGAGCGCCTGTTCCCAGGTGATCTTCTGGCCGGTGTAGGTCGCCATGCGACCCATGATGGCCATGAGCGTGCTCTTGGTCATGTAGTCGCCGTTATTGATGGTGTTGCCCGAGCGAATCGCTGAGAAGAGCGCGTTGTGCTCTTCCTGGTACATGTCCAGTTTCTGGCCCCGCTTGGCGCGGAACTTCCACTTCTTCGGGCCGGTGATCTCATGCTCGATCAGGCTGGCGACGCCGTCCGTGCCGAACACCCAGTCGGACACATCGGTCGCCGCTCCTTGTTGTTGACGGCAATAACTGAAACAACGGACGTTCTCGGGGAACTCATAACAGACCGCGTGATGGTCGAAAATATGGCCAGACTCGGCGCCCGTCCGTGCCTGCCGACCACCCAGGCCGACGGCGGCCACGGGATACTTGTCCCCCATGACCCAGGCCATCTTGTCCAGGCTATGCACGTGCTGTTCGACGTTGTGATCTCCCGACAGCCAGGTGAAGTACAGCCAGTTGCGCAGCTGCCACTCCATGTCGCTCCAATTCGGATTCCGGTCTCGGTGCCAGAGTCCCCCTGCATTGTAATTGCACTGGAGCGTAACGATTCTCCCCACGTCGCCGCCGAGCACGCGATCCACCGTCTCCTTCATCGCCGGGTGATAGCGCCAGCAGAGCCCAGAAACGACGTTGAGATTCTTCTTTTTGGCCTCGTCGCAAGTGGCGAGCACGCTCCGCACACCGGGCGCGTCGACCGCGACCGGCTTCTCGACGAAGACATGCTTTCCCTTCTCGATCGCGTACTTCAGATGCGCGGGCCGGAAATGGGGGGGCGTCGCCAACAGCACCACGTCCACGTCGCTATCGATCACCTGCTTGTAAGCATCGAAACCGACGAAGCAATGATCATCTTCGACGGCGTATTTATCCCCCGCGATCTTTTTGAGTTGTTCCCTGCTGGCGTCCAGCCGATCCTTGAACACGTCCCCGAGCGCCACGAGCTTGACGTTCTCGTCCGCGCCGAGCGCGTCCTTGGCGGCGCCGGTTCCCCGCCCGCCACAACCGACAAGGGCGACCTTGAGCGTATCGTTGCCCGCCGCGTGCACCGTCGGCACCGCGACGGCGTTCAGGAGCCCCGTGGCCGCAACCGCGGCAGTGGTGGTCGCCAAAAAATCACGCCGAGAATCGGTCTTCGAGTTCGTCTTGATGTCGGCCAAGGGTAGGTCTCCCGTGCAGGATGTTCGCGAGGCTGGTCCCGCCTGGCCCCCACGGAATTCCGTAAAGGGAGCCGGCATCGGCGAATGTTTCAAAACTACCGGCCTGCCGCCCCCCTTGTCAAGCACCTTCGCGTTCCCTCCGTTGATGGCGTGGGCGTGACCTGAATTGCCCTTTGTAAAAACATGCTCGCCGTTGACGGACAAGTCGCGCTCGTTATTGCACGATCGACGTTCTTTCACGGCAGGTCTAGACTCCCCATGTCTGGGGCCATTGACTGCGTTCGGTGGATCGTCGCTTTCGCATACTCACCTTGGACATGCCACGGATCCCGAATCTGGCGTCAACGGAAGAACTGGCTAAGCGAGGTCCAAAAACGATCGACTTGCAAGCGTGGAGCTAATCCGCTTCCGCCAGCCGTTGGAGCCGCAGCCGAATCAGAAAATCGCTCAGCGCATCGCGAGAGGTCGGAAGTTCCGGCAACGAACTCATGCTCGATGCCCTCGGAGAATCGCTTCCAATCGATCGATTTGGGTCTCATGAAACGAAAGATCCGCCGGTTCCATCACGCCATGCTCGCTGCCGTGCACCTTTCTTTCAATAAGGTCCGCCAGGAACGAAAGCTCATGGATCTCGCCAAGGCGCGCGAGATTCGCTTCCACTTCTCCCGTTTGATTGAGGTGGATGCCGGTGAGAACCACGCGATACATGTACAGGAGTGGCTTGATCCTCGGGGCGCCGACGGCCGCCTCCTTTTGAAAGAGACGCCGCTGCGTTTCCAGAAAGCCGAGGTAGTGATGGTTGTGATGACGCGTGATACAGCCCTTGGCAAGAACGCGCAATTCCTCGAGCACGGGCCCACCCCGCAATACCAACGGGGAGAAGATTTGTTCGAGAACATAGCCATTGCGCTTCAGAAGCATGCGAAAGAACTTTCCCGCGTCGTGTGTCACCAGATCGATTTCGAGCCCGTCCACGTCCTTCGACACTTCAACGGTTTCCTTGAGACTCTGCAGCCCGAGCACCCTCTTGGTGTCGAGCAGGTGAATGCCACGAAGGTCGTAGTCCGAATCCTCCGACGCGAAGCCGTAAAGGTGCGCTCCGCTCACCGTGATGAAAAGGAGCGGGAACGGCTGCTCGTCAATGACATTGTCCAATCGATGGTCGAATGACATGCGTTCGCTCAAAGGAAAACCAATGGATTAAAACCGACCCGGCCCGAGAAGAAAGGACGGGAGCGATGGACTCGTGGTTCACGACTTTGGCTTGAGCAGCGAGATTACGCGATCAAGGTCATTCTGGTCTTTTGCCGATCGATCGACTTGTCCTCCATGGAGCGGCGCGAGACTTTTTTCGGCACGGCATTTTTTCATGATTTCCCCAACGCTTGGATTGCGGTGGATGATCTGAAGCACTTCGATCGCAGTCGAAAAGTCGGAAATGAGAACGCGACCGAACATGTCTTCCTGGCGACCAAGGTCCAGTTCGACACTACGCGCCTTCATCTCGAATCCCTTAGGAAAAAGTTCGAGAATGGAAAAACTCCAGGAAACTTGATCGTCAGCGATCAGGATGCCATTCGCCTCAAAAACCCTTCCCGGCATTCGGAGCTTGAAATGGAACGTCGGCGATTGGTCCATTATCGATGGAATGTATTCGAATCCACCGGTGACGGAGTTAAAGGCATTGGAAAGCGTGTCGATTTGCTCGCGTGAAAATGGACCAATCGGCAATAGGTCACGCTGATGCAACTCGTTGATCATTGTGCGTCGCTGTTCGTCGTTGAGAGGACTTCCATCCCTGTTTCGGACATAATTGTTCGCGATCGCGTCGCGAAACGGTTTCCAGTTCGAAACTCGACCGGAGGTAAGGAATTCCTTGACGCTTCCTTGCAAATCAATTCCAACTTCTCGGGCTCTTGCAGTGAGTTCGTCTGCAAAACTGCTCTCCCAACGCCCCGATGCACCGGCGTCATAGATGCTATTTGCAATTTCGAACAGAAGATTTCTCGCGTCCCGTTCGAGAAAACTCGATGCTCCCGAGACATCGAACTGCGTTGCCAGCGAATCGTAAATCGACTTGTATGCATCGGTCCGGATGAATTCATTGAGTATGTCAATCGATTTGACGTATTGTCGCCACGCCACATCGTTCGTGACCGATTCGATCCACACGTGTTCCACAAACACCCCATAGTCACTCCTTGAATAAGAGCGAGTCAGAGTGCTCGGTTTTAGATTGGTTTTGGGGTCCCGATTGACTAGGAAGTGAATGGGAATATCTTCTGGTTTTTTGAAATTGCCACGGGCAAACATGAATTGACCGTATGCGTGCTCTGCTGGAATCCCATCCTGACCGTTGGGATCTTTCCGCCAGGTTACGGACTCCCAGTGACTCTTCCATTCCGGCGAATCATAACCCGCTTCAGGCGCGAATCTAAATCGCGGCTGGAGCGTTTGGCGATCGCAGGAACCATCCGAGTGAACCGTTGATTCGACGTTTATTGGCGTTCCATCTTTGCGGCATGAAGAAAACGACGCCAGGCCAAGAATGAGAACGCATGAATCGAAGATTCGCCTCGAGACGCTCATGTTTCGACCCTCCCTAGCGATTAATTCCCTTCGGTTGTTGCCACTTGGAATGGCATCAATCGATTACCCATCACGATGCAGAATAGGTCAAAGAAATGCAACGTTCATTCACTACGATTCAATTCTTGCGTGGAGCAAGCGCACGATGTCAGGTGGCGTCATTCTACGTCCGACAACGCGGATTATATTGCGAGATCGCGGTCCGCGCGAACTCGTCAACGGCGATCTGGAAAATGGTGGCTTCTATTGCCACCCCCAAAAGCGATGCCGTGGCCCGGCCCATCTAGCCCATTATTTCACTGAAACTCAATCGCCGTTTTTGAATTGGCGAGCGACAATATTCGATACGGGCCGAACACATCTGAGTGATGGGAAGGTAAACGCAACAAGAAAAGCTGCCGTTCGACAATTCTGCTTTCTCGGTATCGCCAAAACGAATCGGCCTCTCACAGCATCGATCGGCGGGCGCGGATCAGAACGTGGTTGACGCGGTCGTAGTCGGGCCAGTCGGGGAGCGTGGTATTGGAAAAGGCGTTGTCAAACTCCCGATGAAGTTCGATTCGCTTCCTATTCAACTCGTCCCAAGGGAGTTGCCCGTCGCGGATCGCCAATAGCAGTTCCCGATGCTCGCCGACGTCGGTGAGGACCGCATGATCGCGAATGACCTTGATCCCGGCCATCAAGAGTCGAATGAGATGCATGGCATGCTTCCACCGCAGCGCGCCATGACTGCTCACGTCATGCTCGAGCTTCTTGAATTGCGAAAGGACGTAGCCGTTATAGGTCTGGTAGACCAGCTTGCTCAAGAACGCGTCGCGCATGGCGAGCAGTTCCTGGGCGATCTCGGTGGCGTGTTCCACCATTGGACTATACAGGCATTCCAAAACGTTGGGGTTCGCTTTGAGAGCGAGCAACAGAAACTTTTCAAGCTCCCAGTAACATTCCTGAGTCTCGTCGTTTTCGAGCTGCTCGGGGACGCCGAAGATCGACCAATGCATGTCGGCGGGAGGTAGATAAATGCCCCGCCGATCGGTGTCCGATCCTTCACGCTCCAAGCCATAGGCCCGCGAGCCCACGATACAGCGATAGATGACATGTCTCGTCAGATCGTGACGATGGAGCGGATCGGCAAGCTGTTCAAGCCCTTCCTGCTTGAAATGGGAAAGGACGGCAAGTTCCTCGCGCTTGACGCTCGCCTCGTCGCCCCCCATGAACCGCACCCGGTAGGAATGCTCCAGGCTCACGGGGCTGTGAACGATGACCCCCACCGCGCCGCGCGCCTGCGACTGGGTTCCATCCCTCCCCTGCACCGGGACCAATAGAACGACGGCGGTTCCCATCGGCAAGATCGGCGGCAAATCAGCCATTTTTCTCCAGCCTAAGCAGACGAAGACGTGCCGACGGGACGGGAAGCGGTTCCACTCCGATACCACTGGCGCCAATACCGCAGACACGACCGCTTCTTCAAGTTTCGTGTACCGCGTCTCGGAATGGAAATGACAAAATCACAACCTGGCCCAGCATGCCAAGACACGACTTCATGATGAGAAGTTCGGCCAGGCTCGCTGATATTCGAAGCGCTTATTGCCGCTCAGAAAAACAATGTCGTGGGCAGCTTCGTTTTCGTTCCGGCGGCGTGACTGCTCTGTCGAAAGGGAATTGATGGTCGGCGAATGGCTCGGTTACTGGGCTGCAGCGGCGTTAGCCGAGTGGATCGGTCGCCGGCGATGAACGAAGTAGCCGACGGCGACAAGGACTCCCATCCAGACCAGCACCGACGCAGGTTCGGGTACCGGCGAAGGACCCGGCGAATTGTTGTTATTGTTGATGATGGTGATCTGATTGATGATGGTCGGAAAATCGTTGATGTTGTCCGTTGGGTCACTCACGGAGCCGTTGCCGTTGCCGAATCCGCCGCGTGGAAACCCCCGGCCGTAGCTGCCGACATAAGGAGTCGTCGGCATGAGCGTGCCCGCGCCGATGGTGGCGACTCCCCAATCCAGCGCCATGTGACCCAGCGAAAGCGCGGACGGATAGCCGAACGCTACAGGTTCAGTGACGATCTCCTCTTCCGCCTTCACCGATTCGACGGCATCCTTTTCTTCCTCCGTGGCGGCGACATTTTCAGCAACCGTGGGATCCGGTTGAGTCTCCGCGACCACTTCGGCGACCTGGGGGGTCACGGCGACGGGGGCCGGAGTGCAAGGAACGTACGTGGGGGTACAAGGAAGATAAATGACCGTCGGCTCACAACTCGACCAGCGCGACGCCTTGGACCAAGGACAGGTCAACGCGGCTGCGACAAGCATGATGGCGGTGGCATTCATGACCGATCACCCCTATTTCCCGTACCGAAAGCAAGGACAACAGCGAACATGCTCCTCGTCGACATACGACCAGAGCAACGGACCGTTGTGGAATCAAGGGGTGTCAATGTCTCGCGCCGCCGTATACCATTGCGTTGTGGGGGAATAATCGACGCTGCGGATTTTCACAAGAGCATTTTCAAACCGAGAACGTAAAGCAGAAACCCGATAACCAGGTCTTGCAAACGGGAGCAACTCGCGATGGCCACGAGGTTTACAGTGATCGGTGACGGGGCCATGGGTACTGCATGTGCCCTATTGCTCGCCAAGAACCCGGAGCAACATGTCACTCTCTGGTGCCAGTTCGAAGCGAATGCCGCCGACATGCTCGCCCATCGAGAGAATCGGAAGTTTCTGCCCGGTGTCGCCATTCCAGAAAAGGTGCGGATCACGGCGGATTTTCAGACCGCGCGGGACGCGGCGGCGTTTGTTCTCGCGGTCCCCACTGTCTACGTCGGGCCGACGCTGGAAACGTTGAAAGCGGCTTGGCCAACCGGATCTCCCGTCATCAGCGTGATCAAGGGAATCGAGCGTGAAACATTCCGCACTCCCAGCCAAATCATTGAAGGGGTCTTGGGGCATCAGCCGGTCATCGTGCTCAGTGGTCCCAGTCATGCCGAAGAGATTGCCCGCGAAAAACCGGCAAGTGTCGTGGCGAGCAGCGGCGACTTGCGACTCGCGCGCCAGGTGCAACAGTGGTTCTCCACCGACCGATTCCGCGTTTATACCACCCCCGACCTTCGCGGCACGGAACTAGGGGGCGCGCTAAAGAACGTTATCGCGATCGCGGCGGGGATTTGCGATGGCCTCGAATTCGGAGACAACGCGAAAAGCGCGCTCGTTACCCGAGGATTGGTGGAAATGGTTCGGCTCGGCAAGTTCCTCGGCGCCGAAGAGGAGACCTTTTATGGTCTGGCGGGGCTGGGAGACTTGATCACGACTTGCATGAGCCGCCACAGCCGAAATCGCCGCGTCGGAGACCAGCTGGGACGGGGTATGACGCTGGACGAAATCCTCGCGAGTTCCCCCCAAGTCGCGGAAGGAGTCTGGACCTCACGAAGCGTTCACGATCTCTCCCTCAAACACCGCATCGAGATGCCGGTCTCCGAAGAGGTGTACCAGATCCTCTTCGAGAAAAAGAATCCACTCAAGGCCGTCGCGGACCTCATGACCCGAGAGCTCAAGCCGGAACGTTCGACTTAAAGGCATTAGCGCTCCTTGATTGGCTTGCCGAGGCGAATGGATTCAGGTGATCTGGTCGGCGGGAAACCGGGACATTGCCTCGCGGAGGCGCTCAATCTCTTCGGGGGTATTGAACCAAGCGGTCGAAACCCGCAGATGGCAACGGCCCGCCGCCGAAGTGAACGGTGCTTCGATCTTATGCTCGTTCCAAAGCCAATCCCTGGATTTCACGACGTCCACGGTTGGGACGACGAACGCCGACATGCTACCCCAAAGCTCTCCTTCTCCCCCCAGCGCGGGCGGAAAACCCAGGGAACCGATCCGTTCGCGCGTCAGCCTGGCAAGTTGACGGGTTCGCTCATGCACGTTGGCCTCCCCCAACCGCGCGCGGTGGGCGAGCACCGTCGGCAAAACGAGTAGCGGACTGCGGTCCGCCGTGCCATGGAATTCGAGATTGCGCACCCAAAAGCTACCACCCCATCCGCTATCCTCCTCGGCGCGTTCCAGAGGGCAATCCCATCCCCAACTGGTAATCAATGGCTTGAGCAGATACTTCACTTCAGGTTTCGCCGCGAGAAAACGCGGAACCCGTGGGGCCCATCATCCACTGTGGCAATTCCCGGCGTAAAATCCGCGTTAAGCGTTCCGAGGTCAAGCGGAGCATTCCCGGGGCATGCAGCGCTGTCGACCACCGCAAGAAGCCCCGTTCCTGACCCAGCGGCCAAAGCCGTATGCGGGAAGTAACGCAAACCTGTGGGACTTGTGACATGGCTGAAGAAGAGGACTTCCCGTTCTGACCTTGATAGCGTCGTTGACCGCCTGCAGAATAGCGTCCTTCGAATCCAAAGGGTACGGAAATCGGTAGACCGAGTCGGAAAGGGATCGCCTTTGGCCAATCGTCTTCAACACAGAGTGATCGCGGCCGTATTCGTGATCGGTCGTGAGGATTTCGTCCCTGGGGTTGCAGTTGGAGCGAGCGAGTGACCAGGATTGATACCAAACGTCGCATTGGGCAGAAGCACCAGATTCTCCGGCAGTATCTGCGCTTCCGGTGAGCGCCTGCCTCGACCTATGGATCAGCGGCGGCGTAACTCGCCAATGAAAGTTCGATGGCGAGGAGGCCAGTTGCGTTCGCAGGACGGTGAGTTCGTCCCACACGGATCGGCAAAGCGGCGAAAACGCGGAACCCGGTTATTCAAATAGAAATGAATTTCCATCGAGCATCACCTGCATATGCGTCATTGCCAACAATCCTCAACATCCATCAAGGCTTGACTCCCGCCGGTTGGTTTGAAGAACGAGTTCCCGCTGGGGGCGGAAAGTCAGCGCGTGGGAATAAGGGCATAGCGCGAACGCCGAGGAACCGGACCTCTTTGGCCGCAGGCCCTTGCTCGCGAAGCAGGTCCAAGTCGGTGAGCCGTAGTTCCCCGGAAGCAGGTCGCGAGTCACAACGCCGCCCGTTTCGCGTAGAGCAGAGTAATCCGCCCCGTCCGGTCCCACGCTCTTCAAATCCGACTGCTACGCCCTGCTCACCAGATAGTCGACGCCAGGATGATCGAAGGAGAAAGATCTGGAGCCCTGCGGAAGGTCGTCAAGAGAAGTCATGCCAGTCTTGGTCCGTCATCCCTCGCATCCAAGAACGACTTCATTCGAGATCGACTTCACGGCAACCATCAACCGCCTGACAAAGGCCGATAACCAGTGCGCGATACTCCCCAAATCGTCCGTCATATCGACCAGCAGCAGAACAGCGATGGTGATCCTCAACAGTACGTTGCCCTCATGATACCATCCACGTACCGGTAATCGCCAAGCGAGCAGCCGCATCACGCTCTTTCCAAGTCCGGGATGGCCGCCAAGGGCAAAGCGAAGAAGAGCCGCGAGAAACTGGCGTTCCCCATCGTGGACGGCAATCGCGCCTGCGCGAAAGGCGGCGCAACGTCGTCAAACTGAGGCTAAATAGCAAGGCTAGCCGGTCCTGAGCCCGTCACGCCACCCAGAAACGCAAGCACGAGGATCGATATCGGGGGTAGTCGATGAGCAGAACCAGACCATCGAGGGTAAAACCTCTGGATAACCCTTCCCAAATAAAAGGTCGATTTCACGTTTTTTCTGAAGCAAACGCAAGCAGCTGACCATGCTTCGCAACGGGGAATGCCAAAGTGGTGGAGTTGCCAGGTAGAGGATGAGTGGAAACGGCCAGCAACGCGGAGACGAGAGCCGTGGTACCCGCCGCCTGGCGGCCGAAACAGGTTGTACGGGATCTTCGCGGGCAAAGCCACAAAACCAACCGGTTAGTTTTACACCAAAGGTCAGACCCACCAGACGTCGGGCGATGGCGACACGTCGACGACCGTTTGTCGCGCGTCCGTTCGAGCTTCGCCAACGAGCAAAGAGCAAGCATCCAAAAACAGTGACGGGCGTGTCGGTTGCCGCGCGCATGAGCCATGATGCGGGGAAAGAGAAGGAGTAAGGCGGCGAATACGCCGATCATGACTCCCGCTCGGCGGCAAGCGTTCGGAAAACGACGGCGACGCACAGGAAAACAACAGCCAGATTCCCAAGCGGTGGGCGTCGAGGTCTCCCAGGAACCAGTGGCCGACCAGCCAGCCGACGTTGAGCAAATGATGGCTCACTGGCAAGCGCAATTGGAATGTGGCTGGCCGGGCGTCGTGCGCCGGGAGTGCTCGAGAGTGCCAGCGTCACTTCAGATGCTCTTCGGAGAACGACTGGGGAGTCCTTCGGACGGGAGTTCGGCGAACCACTCGCGCCCCTCGCGCGCCACCCACACATAGGTCGCTTCATCAATCGCGAACCCGTAGTCGCGGGACGTTAGCCAAAGTGCGCCAAATGTACCGATAAAAAGGACCAAGGACAAACCGTGAACGAGCCTATTTCGCCGCTCGTCCGGAAAGGCTTCTCCTTGGCTCACGAGTGGTGACCGCGAATCATGGGACTATCCAGGAAAATGTTCCGCGCCGTTGCCGTTCCAAAGATATACGCGATTCCGGCCCCCCTGCTTGGCGGCGTAAAGTGCCTTGTCGGCACAATCCACGAGTTCCTTAACGCTCGTGAATCCCACCTCCGCCGTCGACGCGACTCCGAAACTCGAGGTGATCTTCACGTGCACGCCGTTGTGTTCCAGCTCGAGGCCCTCGATTTTCAGCCGAACTCGATTGGCGAATGAACCGGCGTCTTGAATGCTCTTCTCGGGAAGCACGGCGACGAACTCCTCACCGCCGTATCGAGCGACCATGTCCGTGGCGTCCAGGAGCTTGCGCAGGCTCTCCGATACTTCTCCAAGCACGACGTCGCCAAACGAATGCCCGTAGGTGTCGTTCACTGACTTGAAGCGGTCGACATCCGTAATGACGATCGAGAGGGAGTGATGATTCCGCTTGGCCCTTTCGAATTCCTCCAAGACCCGGGCGTCAAAATACGCACGATTATAAAGGCCCGTCAGACCGTCGATCTGAGCCTTTTCCTCGAGCAGATCCATGAGGAACTTCGTGCGATACGCCGACCGGACGCGAGCCCGGAGTTCCACGGGATCGAATGGCTTGGAAACGTAGTCGATCGCGCCGAGATCGAGTCCCTTGACTTTCTCGTCCACGCGCGTGTGTGCCGTCAAAAAAATGACGGGAATAAAACTGGTGGAAGGATCGCTTTTCAATTCCTTGCAGGTCTCGTACCCGTTCATGCCCGGCATGTCGACGTCGAGAAGTATGACGTCCGGATGCGCGGTGCGCGCTGTGGCGACACCATCTTGGCCGTTGCTGCAAGCGACAACTTCAAATCCGTCGTTTCGAAGACGTGCTTGAACCAGGCGTTGAATGACCACGCTGTCGTCTACGACGAGAACACGTCGATTTTCCCGTGACACTCCACCGCCTCGATAGAAGAACCGAAAGAATCCGCCGGTTGACCCTGCTGCCGCTCAGAAAAGTAATGCCGTGGCCGGGCTCCAATTCATGGACGCCGCACATTACGCCTAGCGCCAAGGCCCACCAAGGGACCGGGCTGGTAATTGATTACGTCTTCTTCAGCATGCGCGTCTGTCATGAAGCCGTCAACGGAAAAGGGAACGGTATAAGTGATTTGGCGTCCTCAAGGAGAGGCAAGCCGAAAAAGCCGTCATCCCCCGCAATCTTCCCAAAGTCCGCCAACTTGGGCTCCCCTCGTTTCGTGAAATGGGCTATGGCCATGCCTCGAATGATGCCGCGCCGACTCCCTCGATCGGATCGGTCGGCCGCCTTCGAACGCCCTTCGCGGCCTCGCGCCAAGCGAGTTGGGCGAGTGGATGGATAGGGGAATCACGCCGGAGACTGGTCAATCATGGAAAATCGACGATCTGCGCTTCTCGCACTGTTGGCCTGCGGGTTCATGAGCTGCCTGGCGCCCTCGATGACGCGGGTGGCGCAAGGGGCGGATGCAGCGATGGTCAACGGTAAGGTCATCACCACCGATGACGTCGAAAACGCGTTCAAACGAACCAGCGTTTCAAAAAAGTCCGTCTCCGAAGAACAGGGGAAGATGTATCGCCGCCACGTGCTCCAACTGCTTGTGGACGACACCCTCCTCCAGCAGTACCTGGACGCCCATAAGGTAACGGTCGCCGATGCGGAGGTCACCGAACATATCGAAAAGCTCCGCGCGCAGCTCAAGGGCCAGGGGCGGAGTCTCGACGATTTCCTAAAAGCCAATGGCATCGACGAACAGAAGATGCAGGAGGACATTCGCAACGTGCATCGGTGGCTCGCCTTCGTGGACAAGCAGGCCACGCCGGAGACACTCAAGAAATACTACCAGGACAACCCCTCAGCCTTTGACGGCAGTGAAGTTCGGGCCAGCCACATTCTCGTGAAGACCGAATTTGGCGCCGACGAAGCCGCCAAGAAAGAGGCTAAAAAGAAGATCGAAGCGGTTCGCGTTCAACTCGCCGGTGGTACCGCTTTCGCCGACGCCGCTCGGAAACATTCCGACTGCCCGTCCAAGGACGTCGGGGGAGACCTGAACTACTTTCCGCGAAAGGGAGTCATGACCGAGCCGTTCGCGGCGGCGGCGTTTCGGCTCTCCAACGGGCAGATCAGTGAAATCGTCGAGACCGAGTTCGGCTATCACCTGATCCTGGTCACCGATAGAAAGCCCGGCAAAACGGTCCCGTTCGAAGAGGTCGCCGGCGAGGTCAAAGCCTTCTACGCCGAGGACCTACGGGCCGCCGTCCTCAAGAAAATGCGCGCTAATTCTCAAATCACCTACGTCCAGGATCAATAATGCAAGCGTGGCGGCAAGCCTCGATCGGAGGGATCGAAAACTCGCGGCGATGGGAAACCATCCCTAGCGCGGTCCAGGACCGCGCTTCGAAGACCCACTCACGGTCGGCGCGAAATTTTCCAGGGCTCACGAAGGAGTGGACACGCTCATGTGTTGGCTTTATCTGGTCATTGCCGTTCTCCTCGAAGTATCGGGAACGACCTGCATGAAGCTTTCCGAGGGTTTTACGCGGATCGGACCCTCGATCGCCATGTTCGCCTTCTACATCCTCAGCCTGGGATCACTAACGCTCGCCTTGCGGGAACTATCGGTGAGCGTGGCCTATGCCGTGTGGTCGGGGCTGGGAACGGCAGCGATCGCCTGCGTGGGAATTCTCTGGTTCAAGGAACCGCTGACAGCGACAAAGATCACCTCCTTGGCGTTCATCATCGCGGGTGTCGTTGGCATCAATCTGTCCGGCGGCCACTAACCCGCCTTGCGCCAATCGATGACAACCTTTTGACCATGGCACTTGTGACCTTCTTCCAGCGCGCGCAGTTCCAGACTCATGCCGCTGCTCGAAAGTTCCGCCGCCACCCAGCCGGCAGGATCCTCCGGAAGAAACTTGTATGCGACGACCGGCAAATTCACGAAGTGAATCCCCTTCCATTCGAGGACATTCCATTGATGCGTGTGCCCGCAGAAATAAGCGGCGACATGCGCGTGACCCGCGAGAACTTCCAGGAATGCATCCGTATCCTTGATCCCCGCGGGAGTCAAACGCCGGCCGGCGACGTCGACCACCGTCTTTATCGACTCCTTGAACATCGGCGTCTGATTCACGTTGTGATGCCCCATCACGATCGCGGGCTTGTCCACGTGCGTTTTCAGCATCAGATCCAGCCATTCGAGCTGGGATGGACCGAACTCGCCGGGCGTTTCGTTCGTCTCACGTAGAGAATCGAGAAGGAACCAATTCGCGAATCTGGTCGACACCATGCCCACCTGGCGATCTTGCACGGGCCGCGCGCTGCGCTCCCCCCAGGGCGTGGCTTGCCAAAAATGTTGCCTCTCGTCGTGATTGCCAAGCGTCAAGTGAACCGGCAACTCCTTTTCCAATAGCGGCGTCAATAGCTTCAAAAAGGTCCCGTAGTCCCCTAGCTCTCCCTTGTTGAACGCACAGTCGCCGTTGATGAACACGGACGAGGGAAGGACGGGACGTTTAACCACCTCTTGGACGACCCGTTTTAAATGCTCCGTCATGTTCACGTTGCTGCGCCGGGTCGCCGGATCGGCCGCGATGTGGGTGTCGGAAAATAAAGCAATCCGTTCGAGTTCGTCGGAAAACGCTCGCGGCGTAAACGTCATGCCGGCGGCCGCGACGGCAGTGCTCACGAGAAAACGGCGGCGGCTCATGGGCTGAAGGTGGATCGGCACGAGTCATCACTCCTTTACGAAATGGTTCCATCGCTGCCGGCCGCGCCGGCGCTTTCCCTTCGAGACCGCCATCATACCACTCCCCCGTCTCCAGCCATATGGAGTGAGCGTGGAAGGTTTCACCGATGGTCACGGCGGAAACGTCCCTCAACCTTGCATCTTCACGCGGTGTCCATGGGTTGGGAGAAAGGTTCTCCCTCGCGAATCGAACTCGGCTGGTCTGCGTTCCAGGCAGGCAGCAGCCAAAGGAAAAGACCACGCCCGGGAAACTTCCTTTGCACGGCCTCTTTCGTGGGCAATACTTTCGCTGTGAAAATTCTTGTCATGATGGACGCGACTCGCAACGTCACCGGTCCCGCGAAACAGTTGCTCGCCGCGACGCCACCTCGGCCGTGGGGATTACATGCGAGTTCCTCGTCTGCATTCGTCGCGGGATTGCCACCACCCCATTTTTCGAAGCGTTGCTCGCGACTGGACTACCCGTTCATCGGATTGAGGACCGCTTCGCGGGAGATCCCCGCCTTCTCACTCAATTCAAACAAGCCGTTGCGTCCGTTCAGCCCGACCTCCTGCAAACGCACGGCTACCGCCCCAACACTTGTACAGCGCCTCTGTCGACGAGCCGTGGGGCGGCCCTGGATCGGGTTCTGGCGCTTCTAGGAGAACTGGCGCGTCCGGATGTACAATCGCGTCGACTTTTGGGCACTCGCCAAGGCCGATCGCGTCACCGTTTCGCGCCCAACAGGCGAACACCCCTGCAACGCCTCTTGCCCCCGATCGCGGGAATCCGCGTCATCCCCAATGCGGTCACGCTCGCTCCCTCCCCTCATCGAGAAAGAACGGCGCCCGCTTGCAAAACCCCTTTATTCAGGACGAACGAACGCGGCTGATCGGCGTGTTCGGCCATTCGGAAAAGGGACAAGATGTTTTCCTCGAAGCTTTGGCAAAACTGGCGGATCGGAACGTATCCGTGCTACTGCCTAGGCGAAGGGCCGAGGACGAAGCCCGATTGCGCGTTTCCAGGCGAGGGCTCTCGGATTGGAAAACCGAGTCCATTTCCTCGGTTACCAGGTGGACGTCGCGAAGTACTACGCGATGATCGATCTCCTGGTTCTCCCGAGCCGATCGGAGGGCTTGCCCAACGTCGTGCTCGAAGCCATGGCCTGTGGCGTCCCGGTGGTGGCGACGGACGTAGGGGGCGTCCGCGAAGTGGTCGCATCGGACGAGAACGGCCTCTTGGTGCCATCGGAACATCGAACTCCTTGCCAAGGCGATCGAACGTTTGCTCCGCGACCTGGGCTCGTCGAACGATTTTCGGCGAACGGGCGCGCGTTCGTCGCGACGCATTTCTCATTGTCCGCGCGAGTGAACGCGCTCCAGTCCCTTTACGACGAAGTGCTCCGAGGAGGCGATTCCTCCCGGGGTTCATGAAAACCGGGTGGCGAAGGGCGCGAGGATTCGGCAAAATGGGGGTTTGACATTCAGGCAAGGAGTGTTGAGATGACGGGCCGATCTTGGACGAATGGCGGATTCTTTTTGATGCTTGGCGTCGCCGCGGGCATGCTTCTGTCCGATCTGACGAAGACACCGACCGTCTCCGCCGCCGGTGCCGCCGACCGGTACGAAGATTCCTGCATGGTCACGGGCCTTTCAGGTACCAACGAGTTCGATTTCGTCTGGCTCCTCGACTATCGCGGCGGCCGCCTCCACTGCATCATCACCACGCGCGAAGGCCGGCTCCAACAGCAAGGGCAGCCCTTGGACCTGCTGGAACAATTTGAATTGCCCGAGGGTAGCCGCAAGAAGCCGCACTTCATGATGGTCACCGGCCGGCTCGGCACGCAAGGAATCGACATTTGTTACCTCGCCGAGGTCACCACCGGCCAGCTTCTCGCGATCGTTCCTCCGTTCATCGGCGGCGTTCGCGCCAACCAGAATCCCCCGCCTCGCGTCGTCGATCGCATCACCTACCGCCCCGAAGGCGAAATCCGCAATCAATAGTCCCCATGCCATGGGAGTGTTTCGATGAGCCGTCGGCATCAGGTTCACCGATGTTTTTGCCTCCACTTTGGACTCTTGTTGGTTGGCTTCGCGTCTCCGATTCGCGCGGAGCGGGCAATCGATTTCAAAACCGACGTCCAGCCGATTCTCACCAAGCAAGGCTGCAATCAAGGGGCATGCCACGGCTCGCAACATGGCAAGGGAGGTTTCAAGCTTTCCCTTCGCGGCTTCGACGACACTACCGACTACCAAGAGATCGTTAAGAGCGCCAAAGCCCGCCGCGCGCTCCTGAGCGAGCCGGAACTCAGCCTACTGCTCACCAAACCGGCGCTCGATGTTCCCCATAAAGGAGGCGAACGACTCAAACGTGGCTCGTCGGAATACGAGACGATTTTGACCTGGCTCGAACAAGGGGCCCACGGGCCGAGCGGCAAAGACAGGAACATTCGCCAAATCGTCATTCATCCCGAAGAATCGATCGTCGCGCCCGGCAAGGTCATCGCGCTGGAAGTAATCGCGGTTTACGACGACGGCTCCAAGGAACCGGTGTTGAACAAGGCGACCTTCGACAGCGCCAGCCCGGGAATCGCGGAAGTGAACGAGCAAGGACAGGTTACTGCCAAGGGAGCGGGCGAAACCGCCATCATGGTGCGGTATCTCGGCAAGGTCGGCGTGAGCAGAGTGTTAATTCCCTTCGGTAAATCCGAGGGACTCGACGTCTTCTCCATTCACAATCGGGTCGACGAGCTCTGGACTCAGAAATGGAACAAGCTAGGGCTCAGCCCCGCGCGCATTTGTAGCGACACGGATTTTTATCGGCGCATACATCTCGACACCTTGGGCACGTTGCCGTCGGCGGAACAGGTGCGCGCCTTCGTCGCCGACATGAGCGTGGACAAACGAGCCAAGGCGATCGACGCCGTTCTCGAGCGTCCGGAATACGTCGATTTCTGGGCTTATAAATGGGGCGATTTGCTCCGGAGCAATCGCAATCAACTGGGCGAAAAAGGGATGTGGTCCTTCCATAATTGGTTGCGTGCCAGCTTCCGCGACAACAAGCCGATGGACAAGTTCACGGAAGAGATCATCACGGCGGTGGGCAGCCCGTTCCAGAACGGCCCGGCGAACTTCTTCCGAGTCGGCGGCTCCGCGCCCGACTGGGCCGAGAATGCCGCGCAGGTCTTCCTGGGCGTCCGCATTCAATGCGCCCGTTGCCATCACCATCCGTTTGAGAGTATCTCCCAGGCGGACTATTACGGCTTGGTCGCGTTCTTTTCCCGCGTGGGAACCAAGGGGAGCCAGGAGTTCGGGATTTTCAACAACGACACCGTGGTCTTCGTTCGAGACGCGGGGGACACGTCACATCCGCGCACCGGCCAGGTCATGAAACCGACGCCACTGGGAGGCGAACCGACGGACGATCCGCTCGACCGGCGCCGGGCCTTGGCGCGATGGCTTCTTGATCGTGGCAATCCCGCGCTCGCGCGCAATCTCGCGAATCGCTACTGGGGATACTACATGGGCCGCGGCCTGGTCGATCCCATCGACGATATCCGGGCCAGCAATCCCGCCTCCTGCCAGGAAGTGCTCGATTTCCTGGCGCAAGATCTGATCGATCACGGCTACGACGTCAAGCATCTCCTGCGAACGATCATGAACTCGCACGTCTATCAACTCAGTTCGACGTCGCGCAAGGAAAGCAATGCGGACCCTGCCAACAAGTTTTTCACGCATTACACCGCCAAACGTCTTACCGCCGAACAATTGCTCGACGCCATCGATGCCGCGTGCGGAACCCAGGAAAAGTTTGCCCAACTCCCCGCTGGCTACCGCGCGATTTCACTCCCCGACTCGAACGTTCAATCGAAGTTCATGGATGATTTTGGCAGGCCCAAACGGGAGATGGCTTGCGAATGCGAACGAAGCGATACCCCCAACATGACGCAGGCGCTCCAGTTCATGACGGGGGATTTGCTGAATGGCAAGGTAACCGCGAAGGGGGGGCGGATCGAACGGTTAATCGCGGCGAAAAAGTCGATTCCCGAGTCGATCCAAGAGATCTATTTACAAACGGTCTCGCGCTTCCCCACGGCGGATGAAGCGGAAAAGGCGGCCCTCCTCGTGAACAAGGCCCCGTCCTCACGGGAGGGACTCGAAGATCTGCTATGGACCATGCTCAACACCCGCGAGTTTCAGTTTAACCATTGATGGGTTCGCCATTTGGCGGGCGCCGCGGCGAACGTTCCCTGATCGATCGAGGACGCGTGACCACAGGGAATCGAATTTCAGCTTATGGCGACGGATGCCCCGCGCGCGATAGGATCGTTTTTTCTCACGAAACCCTCCACGGGGACGTTCCATGATTGGACTCGGGATACTGCCAAAGAGTTCGCGTGCCACGGGCACGCTGGTTCTCCTTTGGGCATGTGCCCATGCCTCGACTGTTCGAGCTGCCGACGAGACGTATCACGGCGACATCCGCGCGATCTTACAGCGTCATTGTGTGATTTGTCACGGCAAGGAGAACATCGAGGACACCGATACTTCGGGGGGGCTGGCACTCGACAGTCCGGAAGCCGTGCTTCAATCTCCCAATCCCCAACTCGTCGTCGCCGGAAAGCCCGGCGAAAGCCAGCTCCTTGCCCGGCTGATCGAAACCGATCCGGAAAAGCGGATGCCCAAGGACGACGATCCTCTCCCCGCGGAAACCATCGACCTCGTTCGGCGGTGGATTGAAAAAGGGGCCGCGATCGGGACGCCGATGGAAGCACCTCCCAAGCGATCCCGCACGAGACCGCGCGTTTTTCGCGATCTCTCGCTTTCCACGGATGCAACTCCCCCCGCAAAGGTATTTGGAGAGATCAAGCCGGCAGCGCTAGAGCTCGTCGCGAAGGTGGCGCCACTTGCGCCCGTCACCGCGGTTTCCTTCAGTCCCGATGGAACGTTGCTCGCCGTCGGATCCTTTCGACGAATCGTCGTGTGGAACCTCACGGATCCCCAGCCCCCCAAGATGATCACGGATCCGATTGGTTCCGTGAACGCATTGGCTTTCGCGCCCGATGGCCAAACCCTTTGGGTGGGAGGAGGTGACCCAGCGGTAAGCGGAGAAATCCTCGGTTACGAAGTACGTTCGGGATCGCGAGTCGCCGAGATTCGGGACGCCGCCGACGTCGTCTCCGGCCTGGCGATCAGCCCGGACGGCGGGAAACTTGCCAGCATCAGTCTTGACCGCCACCTTCGACTCCATGCAATTCCCAAGATGGAGAAACTGGCCGACCAGGAAGCCGCACAGCGACGCCGCCAGCGCCACGTCGCGTTTTCCCCGGACGGCCGCCTTATGGCACCACTGCGGGCAAGGATCGTGTCATTAAGATCTGGGATGCCGAAAAGCTCGAAAGCAAAATCTCCTGAGTGGTCATAACGAAGAAATTCTCACGGTTTCCTTTTCGAAGGATGGCAAGAACGTTTACTCCTCGGGAGTCGAACCGCAAATTCGGGTCTGGGATGCCGAAAAGGGAGGCGCCGCCACCAAGGTCCAGGGTGGGCAATCGGGAAATGTCTATCAGATGGCCTGGAACAAGGACTTTTCCCGCCTGGTTAGTGGCAGCTCGAACGGCAGCGTTTTCCTTTGGAAGCCCGATCTCGCCAAGGAAAAGTCCCTCGAGGGGGCGGGTGAAGCGATCTATGCGGTCGCGATCCAACCCGAGGGGACGCTTGCCGCCGCCGGCACGTGGAACGGCCTAGTTTGCATCTGGAACACCGCGACCGGCAAGCTGCTGGCCACCCTTCTCTCCGCGGATCGGCCGGACGATCAACCGTTGGATTGGATGCTACTGACGCAAAGCGGTTATTACGCTTGCTCCCCCACAATGGCAGAACGATTTCGCTGGCAGATGTCGGGACAACCACTTCCCGCCGATCGGGTCGCGGAAAGCATGAACAAGCCGGACCAGGTCATCAAGATTCTGTCGGGCGCGGAGCCCGCGAAAATCGAGTTCACAGCACCGCCCGAAAACTCCCCTTGAAAGGGAAGTTCGCCATATTCGTCATCGAACATGACCAGAGAGAACTTCGCCGGAGAAGGTTTACTTATCGCAAGCAGGTGAAGGAGAGACGACCATGAGTGATTCCCGGAAAATCCTGGCCGCCGTCGTCTTTCTCCTCCCCTGGGTCACGGGCTCCGTTCGAGCACAAACCTCCTACCCGATGATCACGCATGCCGTCCCCCTCGCGGTCGAGCGTGGCAAGACCAGCGAACTCACCATCCACGGCCAGATGAATTTCGCGGGTGCATTTGATGCCTTCGTCGATGGCTCGGGAGTCGTCGCCAAGGTCGTCACGAACGCGACCAAGGAAGATGCTGCAAAACCGACCAACGCCGTTCGCCTCACCGTGGAAGTTGACGCCAAAGCCGAGTTGGGAGCGCGCGAATTTCGTGTCGCCACCGCCCAAGGAGTATCGTCCGTTGGCCTGCTGGTTGTCACCGATCATCCGGTGATCGTCGAAAGCGGCGAGCATGCGAGCACGGCTACCGCGATGCCCATTCCGGTCGGTTCAATGGTATCCGGCATCATCGGCAAGGCGGAGGAAGTGGATGTCTACAAGATCGCGGCCAAGGCGGGCCAACGCATCGTCTGTGAAGTGGAAGCCGCCCGGCTCATGGACAAGATTCATGACTTGCAGACCCATTTCGATCCGGTCCTCACCTTGCTCGACGGAACCGGTCGGGAGATCGCCAATAGCGATGACACCTATTTCGCCGATCCGATGTTGAGTCACGAGTTCGCACAGGCGGGCGATTATTATCTCACGATCCGCGACGTTACGTATGCAGGGGATGCTCGATGGAACTATGCCTTGCTCATCACGGACCGCCCCTATGTCCAAGCCGTTCATCCCATGGCCGGCGCGCCTGGCACGTCCGTCCCCGTCGAGGCCGTCGGCTTCAATCTGAGTCCAGATTCCTTGAAGCTGGAAATCCCGTCGAATGTTTCACTCGGAAAGCATTTTCTCCCAGTCGTCGGAGCAACGGGAATTTCCAACGGCGTCCCGATCGAAGTAACGAAACATCCGGTACAGCTCGAGATGGAGCCGAACGACCGCGCCGAGGAATCCGCGGCGATAGCGATTCCCAGCATGATTGCCGGTCGCATCGAAAGTCCTTCCGACGTGGATCGCTTTCGCCTGGATCTAAAGAAAGGAGACGGCGTTCGGCTGGAAGTGCGCGCTCGACGGTACGGATCGGCGCTCGACTCCGATCTGCGCCTTCTCGACTCCGCGGGAAACGTAATGACCGTCAGTGACGATGGACACCGGACCAAGGACTCGCTGATCTACTATCGAGCCACGGCCGACGGTCCATTCTTCGTCGAGATCCGCGACCTGCTCCGCCGCGGAGGCAAGGAGTATCCCTACCTTCTCGACGTACGCTCCGATAATCCAGACTTTGAACTCATCTGTGACGACGACAAAGCGGGTCTCGGTCCAGGGACCGCGGCTCCCTGGTTTCTTCGCGTGACGCGCCGCGGGGGATTCGAGGGGCCGATCGAAGTGCGCGTCGAGGGTTTGCCCCCGGGGGTTGCCGCCAGCCCACTGGTCATTCCAGCCACGATGACCGAGGGGTGCATCGTGCTCGAGGCGGCGACCAATGCCACGCAGGCGTTCGCTCCCGTGCGCGTCATCGGCAAAGCGACGGTAGCTGCTCCGATGGGAGGGGAGCTGGTGATCGAGAGAACGGCCAATCCCATCGAGGAGATCTATGTTCCCGGCGGGGGTCGAGGCGTCATGGAAGTCGGCACGCAGGTGGTCGCGGTCCATCCCAACTTCGACCTCGAGGAAGTCACCGTGACTCCGTCCCGACTATCACTCAAACCTGGCGAAACGGTCAAACTGGAAGTCGTGGTAAAACGGCGGGAACAGTACAAGGGACGAATTACCATCGATCCGCTTCTTCGCCATTTGGGAACGATTTACGCGAATCCCCTGCCCCCCGGCGTTACCATGGATGACGAGGCGAGCAAAACGTCATTGGAGCCCGAGGAATCGAAAGGTACCGTGATACTCAAAGTCGATCCGTCGGCGAAGCCGATTGACAACGTGCCGATGACGGTCATGGCCAACGTGTCGATCAATTTTGTCGTGAAGCGCGCCTACGCGAGCCGGCCGGTCCTCCTTTCGATCGCGGATCCGGCCAAGAGCGTCGCCGAATCGAAATGACGTCCGCGTAACAAGGATCGGATTTCATTCTGGGAGACAGGTTCGACCGCCGTGCAATTCCTATCGACGCTAGCAGGATGGCAATGGTTGGTCGCTGCGGGAGTGCCTCTCGGCATTCTCGCCCTCTATTTTTTAAAACTTCGCCGCAAACCGCTCGAAGTTCCCAGCACGTTTTTCTGGAAAAAGAGCATCGAGGATTTGCACGTCAATTCTTTTTGGCAGCGGATTCGTCAAAGCATCTTACTTTTCCTTCAACTCGCCGTTGCCGCCGCGCTGATCTTCGCGCTCCTTCGTCCGACGATCGACGCCATCAGCGAAGGCCGCCAGGTCATTTTCCTGATCGATCAGTCCGCGAGCATGGCGGCAAGCGACGTCCTCCCCAGCCGACTCGAAGCCGCCAAAAAAAAAAGCGCTCGAGCTAGCCAGCCAGCTCCGTGACGGCGACGCCGCCATGGTGATCGCGTTCTCCGACACCGCCCGCGTACTCAGCTCGTACACTCAGAATCTGCAAGAGATCCGCCGAGCGATCGAAGGGATCGAACAAACCAACGGGACCACCGATCCTCACGAGGCGCTCACGATCGCCAGTGGCCTGGCAAACCCCCAACGAGCGGGAGAAGAAGACGCGGCGGCGATCCCCGCGACCGTCTATTTGCTCAGCGACGGCAACTTTCCGGACATCGCCGACATCTCCCTCGGGAATCTCACGCTGAACTTTCTCTCCGTGGGAAAAGAAGGGGAAAATGTCGCGGTCGTTTCGCTAGGTGGACGCCGCAATGACGATGCTCCCGATCGGTATCAAGTCCTCGCGAACGTGAAAAATTTCGGCAAGGAAACGTCGAAAACCGCGGTGGAACTCCTAGTGGATGGCGTTTCCAAGGACCTACAGTCCATCGAACTGGCGCCCGGTGAAACGCAAGGGGTCATGTTCCGTCTCGCCGCCGTCGACTCCGCCGCCATCGGCGTTCGACTGGACCACATGGACGAACTCGCGTTGGACAACGCGGCCTGGACCGTGGTCAATCCGCCTCGTCCGATTCGCTTGCTCATCGTTGGCCCGGAAAACGCCGCGCTCGACGCCGCACTCGCCACGCCAGCATTGTCCACGATCGCGAAAATCGAGCGGCAACCGAGCGAATTTGCACAAAAGGATTTTGCCGACGAAACGCAGGTGGGCGTGCACGACCTCGTCATCTTCGACCGTTGCGCGCCCACTTCGATGCCGAACTCCAACACACTTTTTTTAGGTTCACTACCTCCGACCTTGCCGAAGGCCGAAAAGACCGAGATCGAGAACCCGATTCTTTTGAATTGGAAGTCGACCCATCCCTTGCTCCGCTTCCTGGTCCTCGATGACGTTACGATATTGCGAGCCTTCACCGTGCCGCTACCATCGGGCGCGGACCGGCTGATGGAATGCGACAAAGGGACCGTGTTGTTTTCGATGCCCCGCGGCATCTTTACGGATGTCGTGCAAACGTTCCCCATCGTCGGCGAGGACGGGAATTGGCAGACCGATTGGCCGCTTAAACTGAGTTTTCCCCTCTACGTGATGAACCTGGTCCGAGTTCTCGGTGGAGCCGAAGGAGAAGCACGGTCCACGTTCCGCCCGGGAGAGATCGTTAATATTCGCGCCAACGAAAATGAACGGTCCGCAACCATCGTCAACCCCGACGGCCGTTCGACCCAACTGCAAAGCTCGCCGCAGGGAACCTTTTCCTATGTCGATACCGAGGCGCTCGGCGTTTATCAGGTCACGATCGGCGAGAGGACCCAACGTTTCGCGGTGAACCTATGCGATGAACAAGAATCCTCCATCCGTCCCTCCGAAAAGGTCTCTGTGGGATCGGTTCAGGTCGCCGACGTGAGCGGAAAATTTCAAACCCGGCGAGAACTTTGGCGTTGGCTCGCCGTTCTGGCGTTCTTCATTCTGGTATTCGAGTGGTACGTCTACAATCGGCGAGTTTATATCTGATTGAGCACCCCCCCCTTTTTTTGCGAATCGTGCAACCATTTTTCGTGATTGAATTTCCGAATCGCCATGCTGTTGCCGTGGTTCCGCCGCGCGAACGATCGGAGAGATCGGGTCCTCTTTTCGCCAACCTTGACGACGAAAGGCATGAACCTACGATAAGATAAGTAAAAATGGACAGCGATCGTCGAACCGGCTTTTCGAATTAGCGCGTCCGCGCGAGCGAATGGGTCTCCTCGAATCGCGGACGAATTCTTCATTCCACGAGTGAGACGCCATGGCGACCGACGACCGAAGCGACGGTTTGCAGATTCCCGCTACGCCTAGGCAAGGTACCGAGCAGGAAGACGTCGCCAATCTTCCCGAACTACCCGCAGTAAGTCCCCCATCGACCAGTTTTTTCGTCCAACTGTTCCTGGTGCCGGCATTGATCGTATTCGGCATCATGCTGGTCTGGTTCTTGTTCGGGAAAATCGCCGGTTCAAATCGCTCGGCGGAGGAATACCTGGCGATCATTCAAAGCGATCGTCAGGATCGCTGGAAAGCGGCCCACGACCTTTCTTATCTGCTGCAGGAGGGATCCGCGCATCGCAAGGATAAGGAGTTGGCATTGCGGATCTCCAACGCATTGCAGCAAGGGCTCTCTGCCAAGCCGCCGGCGGATCCTCAGTACTTGGAATACATGGCGGGAGCGGTGGGAAAGTTCGATCTTCCCACCGGCGCCGCCGCGCTCCGACTCGCCGCCAAACCGGACCAACCGACCCCCGTACGCCGCGCCGCGCTTCTCAGTCTCGCCGACTTGGCATTTCGAATCAGCGATCTCCAGGATCCCAACGTGTTGCTCGACGTCCGAGACTACCTGTCCGACGAGAACGTTGAGATTCGCGAACTCGCCGCCTTCACTCTCGGCCAACTGAAAGATCCCAAGGCAACGGATGCCTTAATCAAATCACTTTCCGATCCCGTTCCGACGGTCCGATACAACGCTGCCTGCTCCTTGGCGTCTCTCAAGAGTGACGCGGCCATGGCCGTCTACGTGGAGATGTTGAACGAACAGGATCTCGCCAAGTCGTTCGTCCTGAGCGATCAGGGAAAGGAGTTCGTGGACCAGCGAGTCGTGCTCGCGACCCTTCAGTCGGCGCTTCGTTCCCTGCAAAAAGTGCAAGAGGCCGTGCCGAACGCCGATTTTTCCCGCGTGCTCCCCTCCGTCAAGGCACTCGAAAATTCCGAAAACCCCGCGGTTCGCCATCTGGCGAAAGAACTGTTGTTGAAATTGGACGCTCGTTCGAAATCACCATCGTGAAAGGAAACGACCGTGAGCGAAGACAAGACCGCAAGCATCATTGAAGCACTCCGCAAGGCATACGCCATGGAATTGGAGACGGTGCTCAACTACCTCGCCAACAGCGTGTCGCTCGACGGCGTGCGGGCGGAGGAAATCAAGAAGTCACTCGCCGCTGACGTGCAAGCGGAACTCGGACACGCCACCTTAATCGCCAATCGAATCAAGACGATCGGTGGGAAGATTCCCGGATCGCTCGAAGTCGAGTTCGATCAGAAGACTCTGCAGCCCCCCGGAGACCTCACCGACGTCGTTGCCGTCATCCGGGGCGTGATCGACGCGGAGAACGAAGCCATCAAGCATTACAACTACCTGATCCGCCTCTGTGACGGCGTGGATTACGTAACCCAGGACATGGCGGTCACCATTCTCGCGGACGAGGAAGGTCATCGCCGTGAATCCCAGGCCTGGAAGGAACAAGGCCGCAGAGCTGGTGCGCCGGCGTGCTGGGCGATCATTCGCAACAACTGGAGATGGGCACCGAAGATGGCACCGAGCTGCTCTACGATGCCGAGGGCACTACCTTCACGCTGCGAGCGGCACCCTGCCGGCCTCGAACTGGAGTGGGTTGTTCGGCAAACGGTCGGCTATTTCCCGTTCTCGCTGGAAACAAGGTCCTTGAGGCCGATTGCGCCATCTCGTTATTCCCGTCCACCGACGAAAACGACCGTCGTGGCCCCCCAATTCGCTTCGCGCGTTTGCGCCGCTTTGCCCAAGGCCCCGGCCTTCCGCAGTCCGCCCGAATCCCCTTCGAGCGGAGAATTTGGGCGATGCGCACGGCGTCGATCGTCCGCTCCTCTTCTAGCGGAATGATGATAATGTTCCACGGAGCCGAATCCGGGAATCTTCCCTTCTCCGCAAGTAGCTCGCCGAGTACGACGTCTCCTGAACCAAATCCGACGGCATCGATTGTCCTCCCATCGTTTCCATCAACTGGTCATACCGGCCGCCACCACAAGCCGCGGAGCTTGCGCCACGGTCGTAGATCTCGAACACCGGCCCCGTGTAGCCAGGCCGCGGAACGATGCCGATGTCGAAGCGGGCATACCCTGCTTGCCCGTGCCGCGGACAAGCATTCGAAAAGTTCGCTTAATTGGGCGCGCAAGCGGCCGCTGCCCCGATAATCCCAACGCACGGGACCGCTCTTCAACTCCCCGAGCGTTCCGCAGGCAAGGATCGAAAGTAGTCGTTCGAGCGTGACTGGATCGAATCCAAGCTCGCGGTACATTTTCTCAAGGTCTTCGGCGGGAACCTTTCCTCTTTTGTCGGTCACGGCGTAAACCGCGCCGTGCCGATCCGCGGGTATCCCCAGCGCGAGAAGCAATTCCCCCATCAAGCTCCGCGAATTGATCCGAACTTCGATGTCATCCGCGGTGAGCCCACAAGCCGCGAGACCGTCCAGCGCGACGCTGATGACCTCCGCGTCGGCAATGGGCCCGGGGACACCCAGAAGATCTATGTTCCACTGCCAGAACTCGCGGAGCCTTCCCCGCTGGCCGCGTTCGTATCGGCACATGCGCGCGACGCAGTACCATTTGATCGGCCGCGGAAGTGCCGCCTGGCGCGCGCTCACCATGCGGGCCAGAGAAGGGGTCATCTCCGGCCGAATCGCTAACTCTTCTCCGCCGCGAGTCGTGATCGTGTACAGTTGCCCCACGATCTCGTCCCCGGATTTCCGCTTGTATAAATCGAGTTTTTCGACGATCGGCGCGTCCCAGGGCTCAAAACCGGCCCGTTCGCTCGCAGCTCTCCAATTCCCTTCGATCCATTCACGAAGCCGCATCTCGGCGGGATAAAAATCCCGCATGTATTTCACGGAAGTGATCTTCATCATGTCATCCAATAGTTCGCCGCGCCGTCCAACTCACCCGGTCGGCCCGGCCATCCATTCCATCGAGGAAACGAGGCGTTTCCCCCTCCAACTCCCCGCCGGCCGATCTCGGCAAGTCCCTCTCCCTCCGGGAGTAACTTCAAACCCTCTCCCTTCGGGAGAGGGAAGGGTGAGGGGACTTCGGCATTTCCAGAGACCCGCTCGGCCCCCTCAAGGCGAGATCACGGCTAGGCTGCCCGAGAGTCCTCGAACCTTATTCGGGCCAAGGACCGCTTCAGCGTATTCCCACAACTGTGCGTCCGTCTCGAAGATCTTCTCGTAGACGTACTCATCCTCGTATTCGCAGCTGTCCGTCGTGTAGTCGCGACAAATCTGTGGCCGCGTCTCATAGATGCCGCATCGCCGGTCCGGCAGCAGATGATTGCAGACTCGGTGCACCATCAAGTACCAGTTGCCATCTTCGACGAATACGCTGATGTCGCCGTGGGCAAGATACCAGCGAATGAAGTCATAGTCTTTCCACGTCTCCGGCGTGTCGATGGGCAAGGCGATGTAGTGGCAGCACTTTCCCGTGCAGTATTCACAAAGATTGGCACCAGCAGGAATTTCGCTTCGGTCCGGCTTTTTCATCAACGCCGCGGCGGGCACGGTAACCATCGTCGCTTCCTTTCGCATGGGCCACTCGCGTTCCAGTACACTGGTGTGACAATTTACGGAATTAAAGGCATACTGCATACTGCAACGCTGGTTTTGAATGTCGTTTTTCGCTGCCAGAATGCCTATCGAGCAAAAGTAATGTTGAAGCCGCCGGCCCGGTCGCTCGAAGTGCCTGGGCGCAAAGCGCCGTGGGTTCCGACATTAGTTTACTGGGCGACAATTGAATCCCGAGGCTCCTTAGGCACGGTCACGGCCTTGTCAGGGAAACACGCGGCGAAGGGTAATGAAGCAGTCAATCACTTTGGTTTGGATCTCGGGGAGGACGGCGTGAACGACGTCGAGCGCATCACAACCTTGTTGGCTTCTGTGTTCGCGCTCGGGATCGGAGCCCAGTGCATCGCCTGGCGCGCGCGCGTCCCGGCGATTCTGCTACTGATTCTCGCCGGCCTGGCGGCCGGTCCGATTACGGGTTACCTGGACCCCGATAAACTGCTCGGGCCCCTCCTTTCGCCGATCGTCTCCCTTTCCGTCGCCATCATTCTGTTCGAAGGAGGGCTGAACCTCCGGCTGAGGGAATTGGCGGGGACGGGGACCGCACTCATCGGCTTGCTCACCGTAGGCGTCGCCATTACCGCGGCCAGTTCGGCCGCGCTCGCCTACTGGATTCTCGACATGCCGCTATCGGTGGCCATTCTCTTGGGATCGATTTTGGTCGTCACCGGACCCACGGTCCTCGGTCCACTACTACGTCAGATCCGGCCATCGGGAAAGGTGGGTTCCGTGGCCAGGTGGGAAGGGGTCGTCATTGATCCGATCGGCGCCACCTTGGCAGTGTTGGTTTTCGAAGTGGAGACGGTCATCGGCACCACCAATTATGAAAGCGTCTTCGCCGCGACCGCCATGGGCCTCGCATCCACCACCTTCGTGGGGGTATCGATCGGATTGGTGATGGCGGCGATGATGCTGTTACTTCTCCGTTTCTTTCTGGTCTCCGATCACCTTCAGGGGGGAGTGGCGCTCGCCTGCGTTCTCGCGGCGTTCGCGGTCGCAGAACTTTTCAAAAATGAAGCGGGGCTCTTGGCGGTCACCGTCATGGGGCTCGTGCTCGCCAACCAAAAGAAAGTACGCATCGACACGATCGCGGAGTTTAAGGAGAACCTGAGCGTCATTCTCATCTCCTGTTTGTTTATTCTCCTAGCCGCGCGCGTGCGGATGGACCATCTGCTGGACGTCGGTAGGAAGGGATTGCTTTTCGTGGCCGCGATGATCGTGGTCGTGCGGCCACTTTCCGTGTTCGCATCGACGATGGGCTCGGGGCTCAACATTCGGGAGCGGCTGTTCCTCGCATGGTTGGCGCCGCGAGGCATCGTGGCGGCGGCGGTTTCCTCGGTCTTCGCCATCGAATTGGGCGAAAAGGCCGGCTCCATGGCTTCGGTGGCGTTTCTCGTGATTCTCGGGACCGTGGCGGTTTACGGCATGACCAGCGGACTGGTGGCGAGAGCTTTGGGCCTGGCGACCAAGGACGCCCAGGGGTTTCTCATCGCCGGCCAATCCCCTTGCCTGCGCAATCGCCCATGAACTTCGAAAGCAAGATTCCCGTTGTCCTGGTCGATACGCAGTTCGATGGTACTCGCAAGGCGCGCGAACTGGGTTGCCGGTGTTTTACGCGAGCATCTTGTCCGAGTTCGTCTTCGACAACGTCGATTTCCGCGATCTCAGTCGGTTCCTGGCCCTCACCCCCAATGATGAAGTCAACGCGCTCGGCCTCCCATCGGTTTCGCAGAGTTTTGGCGGACGACATATCTTCCAACTCGCAGCCGCCGGTGGTTCAGTGCCGCGAGCAGAACGATCTCGACCGTCACGCCGGCCGAACTCTATTCGGCGAGAAATGGAACTACGAGGAATTGAACAACCTCCTGCGGCGGGGCGGACCATCAAGGTCACGCCGATCACGGAGGGCATTCTCGCTGGACGATTTTCTTCAAAAGAACGGCGATCGCGCGGTTCCCATGTTCGTTTTGCACAATCGGCGCCACGGTTTGCACCCAGGACATGCGCACGGTCGCCAAGCCGGACAATCGATTCTCAGCCTGGTATTCACGGATACCGAACCCACTTTGGAGCCGTAGTGTCATGAAATGGAACGATAACTTTCGACGCCGATGGTTCGTCTATGGGGCCACGGAGGCTCGAATCGCTACGTGCCTTTGCTGCTGGCTATTCGCAGCCTCGGTCCCGCGGTCGATCCATGCGGAGGAGCCGGCGGCGTTCCTATTCGCTTCCTTTCGAGGAAACGGGGAGGACGGCCTGCACCTGGCCTACAGTCGTGACGGGTTGGCGTGGACCGCTCTTCGATCCGATCAATCCTTTTTGACCCCGAAAATCGGGGGCAAGCTAATGCGCGATCCATCGCTGGTCCAAACGCCGGATGGAAGCTTTCACCTCGTCTGGACGACCGGGTGGTGGGACGACGGGTTCGGCCATGCCCACTCGAAAGACCTCATTCACTGGAGCGAGCAGCAGTACCTACCCGTCAATCGAACCGTGAAGGGAGCGAAAAACACTTGGGCTCCGGACTTGTTCTTTGACAGGCGGACGGAAACGTTCGTCATCGTTTGGGCCACGACGATTCCCGGCCGGTTTTCCGGAGTCGGACAAGTTGGGGGATCACAATCATCGTCTCTACTTCGTCACGACGAAGGATTTCGAAGCGTTCGGCGAACCGAAACTGTTTTTCGACCCGGGGTTCAATTGCATCGACGGCACCATTGTTCAGGCGGAAAAGGAGTACGCCTTGGTTTTCAAGGACGAGCGGATTGGCAAGAAGTGTTTGTGTCAGTTTCAGTGATCGAACCACCGGTCCGTTCGGCGAACCGACCCCACCCATCGGCGGGGATTGGGTAGAGGACCTTCCGTATTGCGCGTCGGGGATCGATGGATCGTCTACTTCGACCACTATGCCGAGCCACATTTCTACGGGGCGGCGGAATCGACCGATTTGCGTCACTGGACCGACATTTCGAATAAGGTCAGGTTTCCCAAGGGAACGCGGCACGGTACGGCTTGCCGCGTGACGCCGGATGTTCTCGAAAGCCTCCTCAAATCAGAAGAATCGTCACCCTAGTGACTCTTCTTCAACGCGCGGACCCATGGATTGGACTATTGCCGACATGAGCAACGACGATCAACGAATCCGAACGAGCAAATTCCTGAGCAAAGTCCTACGGCATGACCCTGGCAGAATCGGCTTGTCGCTGGATGCGCAGGGTTGGGTGGATGTCGATGCTCTGCTTGCCGCTTGCGAACGCTCCGGGCGAAGCATCTCGCGCGAATGGCTAACGACTGTCGTCGAGAGCAACGACAAACAACGATTCCGATTTAATGACGATGGTACGCGAATTCGCGCCGTCCAAGGCCATTCGACCACCGTCAACTTGGGGTACTCTCCGCTTCGACCACCCGACATCCTCTATCATGGAACCATACAAGCGCATCTCGAGTCCATTCAAGCCAATGGATTACTCAAGCAATCCCGGCATCATGTTCATCTCTCGCTGGACGTGGCGACCGCGAGAAAAGTGGGCGCTCGGCATGAAGCCGATCGTACTTCGCGTTGATTCATGCCGCATGCACGACGAGAGGTTATCTTCTTCTGCTCGGACAACGGCGTTTGGTTGACCGAGCATGTTCCGCCCGAGTATCTCGGAGAGACGGATAAATAACGTTTCCATGGATTCCCTCCTCCAAGGCCGATAGTACCGGACCGACGGCGCGCAAGACCCGGAATTCACGTGGTACAATGGCGGAAAGTCGGTTCCATGCAGAGGGGAGGGAGTGGCAATGGAGACGTGGAACGAAGGGCCGTTGGAGTTGGTGGCGTATTCCGCGTGGGGTTTTCAAGTCCAGTTGGTCCCCGCGTCCACCTCACGCGCCTGGATGGACGCGACGGATCAGAAATTCGCCTACCATTGCCAACCGATGTCCCTGGCAAATCAGTCCGGCTGGTTTGTACTCGCGCCCCACGCGGCCATCGTGGAATGGAATGGGGGGCGCGCGGTCGCGGACCTCACCGTCCAGATCCCCGGCAACCCTCCAAGCCCGCAGGCTACTTCCGCCGTCGGTCACGGCATCATGACCTGGACGATCCCCTATGTCTTTCGCACGCCCCCGGGTTGGAACCTGCTTTGCCGAGGCCCAGCCAACTACTTCAAAGACGGCCTGGCGCCGCTCGAAGGATTGGTCGAAACCGATTGGAGCTTCGCCTCGTTTTCCATGAATTGGCAGCTCACGCGTCCGGGCCGCGTCAGCTTCGAGGAGGGAGAGCCGATCGCCATGCTCGTCCCACAAATGCGCGGAGAGATGGAAAAATTCACGGCGAGAAAGGCGGAGCTCAACAGCAATCCCGAACTGTTCGCCGGGTATTCCGAATGGATCCAAATTCGGACCCAATTCCTGGAGGATCGGCGCAAAGGGGACCCGGAAGCCGTGCGACTCAAGTACCAAAAGCACTATGCGCGGGGGATGACGACCCGCGGCGTCACTTTCGAAGGCCATCAACGAGCGCGCCATTTGTCTCCCTTCGCGGATCCGGACGCCAACCGATCGGAAACCAAGAATCCGGGGAGTTGAGAACGTTTATGATCATGGTTTATTGAGCAGCGGAAAAGTCATGTCGTAATGCCTGGCCCGGTTGCCTGGAGAGCCTTGGCGCCATTCGCGGCGTCCATGAATTGGAGCCAGGCCCCGGCATTACTTTTCCGAGCGGCGTTAGAACAACCGCTTCGACTCGAAGTAGGCGCGCGCCTCGGCGATTTGCGTGAATAGGGCGTGCGTGACCGAGCCTTCATTTCCCTCCGGCTTCAAATCCCACAGTTTGGGTAGGTCCTCTTCCCGGTAATAGTTCCGTTTCGAAAACACGGGAGAATCGTACGCGTAGTGAAGCATGGGCCGAGTTTGGGGCGCTAGTGGCTCGTGATTGACGTTGGCAAACTCGTTGCAAGTCACGGGAACATTATGCCAGGCGTTGGAAAGGCCAAAGCCGTACATCATGTCCTCCCAGCGCGGCGTGGCGAACGCGTCCGTTGCAACCATCCATTGTCGAGCCAACGAGTACGCATGGCTTGAGGGAACGACGTACGGAGCGGCGACGTTGTAGTTCACTCTATTTTCCGCAATGAGCTTTTTGGAAAGGCGCAGCCTCTCGATCACGACGCGCACGTAGGGAAGATCGAAGTCAAGAAACCCGCACTTATCCGCGCTCATGACGAGGGGAAAGTCGGGGGGCTGCACGAAGATCATGTCGGGGTCGCAGAAGACGAACGCCTCACATTGTTCAGCGGCGGTTTCCGCGGCCGCTAGGACCGTCGCGGGAAAATTGCGCGGGGCATAGCGTTCGCCGCGCCAGGTTCGAGAATAGTCCGGCCGGACTAAAACCTGCGCGCCATCCTCGACCAATTGGTGAAAATAGGGATGGAGTTCGGCGTTGTCGTCATGGAGAACGAAACACGGTGCCTGACCTAGTCGGCTCATCGAAGAGTAATGCAGAAGCTTGCACTGCCAGGCCATGTAGCTCGAATTCTGAGCCGACACGACGATACGGTGGCGGTATCTGCTCATCGAGACCTGACTCCATCTCCACGGCCGGACGGCAAGCGAACAATTGCCGCCCCGACCGAATCTACTCTCCGGCGCTTGTTGGGCTATTATTGTCCCTCGCGGATCGAAAATCGACGCCACGAAGACCAACAGCGTCGTCCCGGGGGGGGGACACTTGCGGCGTTTTCCCACGATCACGCTGATCCCCGGGCGATCAATCCCGTATAAAGCGGGGAGCGTTGTTTGTCATCGGGAGTTGCAGTCCATGTCCATTAAGCTCCGCGTCGATTCCTTCGTTTCGCTCCCTTTTGAGGAGAACAGCTACATCGTCCGCAAGGACGGGGAGAAGGAATGCTTCGTCGTCGACCCCGGATTTGAGCCGGATCTGTTACTCCAGCGAATCGACGATCTCGATCTGGAAGTTACCGCGATTCTCAACACGCACGGCCACGTGGACCACATCGCGGGCAACGGGGCGATGAAGGAACGATTTCCCACCGCCCCCCTGATCATCGGCGCGGGGGACGCGCGGATGCTCACGGACCCATTTCTCAACTTGAGCGCGCTGGGGGGCGTCAGCGTGGTTAGTCCACCCGCGGACTATCTCGTGCACGACGGCCAGATGCTCGAGGTGCTCGGCTTGCAATGGGAAGTGAAGTCGATCCCGGGCCACAGCCCAGGTCATGTCGTGTTCATCTGGAACGAGGGAAACCCGCCGATTGTGTTTGGCGGCGACGTATTGTTCGCGGGGAGTGTCGGCCGCGCGGATTTCCCCGGGGGCGACGGGCGACTGCTCATCAGCGGTATTCGATCCAAACTCTATTGCCTCCCCCCCGAGTCGATCGTCTATCCCGGCCACGGCACTCCCACCAGCGTCGGCGAAGAGATGGCCACGAACCCCTTCACCACGGGCCGATTCTCGATGTTTGATTGAACGTCGTCCCGGCAGCTAATGCCTCCTTCCCTACTTACGCACAAGGTACTCTTCATGCTCCTTTTTGACGCGCATCTGGATATCGCATGGAATGCGATCGATTGGAAACGGGATCTGGATCGGACGATCCAGGAGATCGGACTTCCGAAGCCGGCATGACGGAACTCGGCCGCGCGACGAACACGGTGACTTATGGCGAACTTCGTCGCGCGAGAATGTCGGGATTTGCGTCGCGACCGTCTTGGCCCGGCTCCATCGACCGAACAATCCGATGTTCGGATTCGCCACTCGGAAGCGGTCTACGGCGTCGCCTGCGGGCAATTGGCTTACTATGAAGCGCGGATTCGTGGCGGCAAATTGCGGATGCTTCGAACGAAACAAGAGCTCGCCCGTCACCTCGAAGAATGGGAAACATCGCCCGAGATACACCTCTCGGATTCATCTTGAGCATGGAGGGGGCGGATCCCGTTCTCGATCCCGATAACATATTCGAATGGTGGGATCACGGGCTCCGAGCCCTGGGCTCACACACTACGGCAAGAATCGTTACGGCGGAGGGACGCAATGCCCCGATGGGCTCGAACCACAAGCCAAGCCTTTGCTCGAGAACATGGAAAAGCTCGGCATGATTCTTGACCTGACTCATCTGTCCGACGAAGCCTTTTATCAAGCCATCGACTTGTTTCATGGTCGAGTCCTCGCCAGTCATCAGGCAGCGCGTCGATTCGTCGACGACGTTCGGCAGTTCAGCGATGATCAGCTTCGCCTGGTCATCGAACGGGACGGCGTCGTCGGAGCACCCCTCGATGCTTGGATGCTCCAGCCCGGTTGGATTCGAGGAAAGACCAAGCCCGAAGTAACGCTCGAGCGGGTGGTGGACAACATCGAGCATGTTTGTCAACTCGCCGGCACCGCGCGGCACGCCGCCATCGGAAGCGACCTGGACGGCGGATTCGGCAAGGAGCAAACGCCGGCGGACGTCGACACGATCCACGACTTGACGAAGCTGCCCGCACTCCTCGAAAGACGAGGCTTCCCCGCCGCCGACATCGCCGACATCATGCACGGAAACTGGATTCGTCTTTTTTCGGAAGCGTTGCCCTGAGTCGCGATTGTCAGCGGCGCACGATGAGGAACCACGAGCCCCAGCAACGTCAGTCCGTCGCCCGAACCACGCGATTCCTGCCCGCCTGCTTGGCCTGGTAAAGCGCATCGTCCGCCGCTTCGATGAGAAGGGAAGGGGCCGCGTCCTTGGGAATTTCCGTCAGGCACGCAACGCCCACGGAAATCGTGAGATATCCCGCCGTCGGCGAGCGTTCATGTGGATAGTGGAGCCCGGCGATCCGCGCGCGCATCCGTTCGGCGATTTGCTCCGCGCCATGGGCGTCCGTGCTCGGCATAATGACGGCAAACTCTTCCCCGCCGTACCGGGCCACGAAATCGTCCTCGCGGTGCACGCACTCCGTGATGGCGGCGGCGACGGTGCGCAAACATTCATCCCCCGCGACGTGACCGTAATAATCGTTGAATGACTTGAAATGATCCACGTCGATCATGATAAGGGCTAGCGGACCGCTCGAACGCGTGGCGCGGCGGAACTCCTTCTCGAGCTGCAAGTCAAACGTGCGACGATTGGCGACCCCGGTTAACGCGTCGAACGACGCCTGATGTTCGAGTTGACGGTTCGCGATCTGGAGCCGCCAGCGGCTCTTGAGCAACGCATCTTCCGCCGACTTCCGATCGGAAATGTCCACCACCATGACCAGGATGCCGAGCGTCTGGCCGTTGCCGTCGATCACCGGATTGGTGGATAACAGCGTCCAGAGATCCGAGCCGTCTTTTCGACGCAGTTTGACCTCGAATCGATCCAGGGAGGCTTCGCGCCCCGCGGTAACCCATCCGCGCGCTTCTTCATTCGCGGGATCGGCGACGAACTCGAGCAGGGTTCGACCGATCATCTCCTCGATGGCGTATCCCAACATCTGCGCCATGCGCAGGTTGACGTAATCGGTCCGCCCCTTGGCGTCGAGGGTCCAGATCCCTTCCTGCGCGGTCTCGACGAGTCGCCGATATCGTTCCTCGCTTTTGCGCATGGTCGCTTCCGCGAGTTTACGGTCGTGAATGTCAACGACCGTCCCCTCGTAGCGCACCGGCTCCCCTTGCGTGTTCCACACCACCCGAATCCCGAGGGCGATCCAGAGAACGCTACCATCCTTGCGTTTGACACGGCATTCGAAGGCCCGCACCACGCCGTGGCGATGGAGCCGCCGTGACAAGAGCAAATGCGTATCCGGATCGTCGAAGTGATCGCGAGGAAAGAAGGGAGCGCGCGTGACGAGTTCGTCCGCGGATAGATAACCCAATATGCGCGCCATCGTTGGGTTGGCGAGCGTCAAGCGGCCTTCGGTCGTGGTTTGGAAGATCCCCTCGATGCAGTGTTCGAAAAGACCCCGATATCGATGCTCGGCCTGGCGGAGCGCCTCCTCGACGCTTTGCCTCTTGCGAATCTCTTGATTGAGACCGGAAACCGTGTCGAGTAACTCTTTCGTCCGCTGTTTGACGCGAAACTCGAGCTCGCGATTCACTCGTTCCAATTCCGCCTGGGTTTGGTGTCGAAGATGGCCTTCGACAGCGAGCGCGACGAAATCGGCGAGCGAACCGGCGAACTGCTGCTCGTCGATCGTCCAATGCCGTTTGGGCCCCACGTGTTCATGACAAACGATGCCAATGACCTTCCCACCGGCGCGGATGGGAGCGTCCATCATGGAGGTGATGCCCAGTGGCTCCAGATAGTCGGAAGCGAACTCGCGCGTGCGCCAATCGGAACGGGCATCGTCCGCCGCGATCGCGCGATCTTCATTGAGGGCGGCGAAGTATTCCGGGAACGTCGTCGCCTCGAGCTGCATTCCCGATACGTGCCGACCTTGGCTCATTTCGTAAAGGTCCTTGCAAACGATCGCGGCGCGCGCTTCATCGTAGAACCAGACACCCACGCGCTCGACGCCGAGCGTCTCGGCGGCGGCTTTCGTGATCCCTTGGATCGCGCCAATCAAGTCCCCTTCGGCCATGAAAGTCGAACGCGCAAGACCGATCAATACCGCATTCTGTCGGCGGAGAGACTCTTCCAGCGGGTCGGCGTTCAAAGGTTTTGGTTCTAATTGCATCCCTAGGGATACCTTGCCAAGGGCGTGAGCGGATCAGGAACTTTTCTGCAGCTTTTCTCGGACCGCGCGACCCGGAGCCTTCCGCGTGGGCGGGTCCTCTTTCGGCCTGGCCGTCGTCCAGGGAAAATCATCCGTGCGAAAAGGGGACGCGGGCAACCCCTCTTCATTCCACAAGTTCACGACCGGATAATTCGCCCAACCAAATCGGACGGCTACGGGACGCGGCACGTGCTCGCTGGAAACCACCACTTCATTCCCCGCGATCTCCGCGTTCGCCTTGTGGAACTTCTGGTCACTGCCAGCGATGGTGAAACCGGTCAAAGTGCCGTTCTTGGCGACCAGCCCTTTGCCCACGTTGCGGAATCGCACGAAAGCCTTATTCCCCTCGATGCGTACGGATTCATACTCCGGACCTGAAAACACGATCGGTTCCCCATGGGCAAGAGCCCTGGCCGCCAACGCCAGCCGAGCGCCGACCGGAGCTTTTTTACGCGGATGAATATCGTTCTCCTCGCCGACGTCGGTAATGACCGCCATCGCGGTATTGGGGAGAGCATGCGTCGCGAAGCGCTGAGCCTCTCGAAGTTCGGCCCATGCGCTGTCTCCAGGCTCTTCTTGGATTTTCATGAACGGAGCCAATTGAACGAGCAGGAATGGAAAGTCTCCTTGACCCCAGACCTCGCGCCAGTTCTGAATCATCGTCGGGAACAGGCGCGCATACTCATACGCGCGACCAGAATTTGATTCTCCCTGATACCAGATCGCTCCGCGAATCGCGTAGGGCACCAAGGGAGCGATCATGGCGTTGTAAAGTCCCGTTGCCCGTTTGGGATTCTCCACGGGCTCCTTGGCCGCCCGGGTCAGTATGGGCTCGAGCAACGGGTCCGCCTGGAGTTTTTCCTTGCTCGTCCAAGCTTCGGCGGGCGTGCCGCCGTAGGAAGTATTGATCAAACCAATGGGAACATGGCGCGCCTTCTCCAGGTCACGACCGAAGTAATAGCCGACGGCGGAAAAGTTCGCGACGTTCTCCGACTTGCATTCCAACCATTTCACTTGTAGATCGCGCTTCGGCTCGGCGGCGGGACCGCGAGGCACGGAGAGGAGACGGATTCTAGGATTGGCGGATGAAGAGATTACCTCCTCGGCGTTCTCCGACTTATTTAACGGCCATTGCATGTTCGATTGACCACTGCAGATCCAGACATCTCCCACCAGAACCTCTTGAATCGTAATTTCGTTCGATCCGGAAATCTTCATGGTGAAGGGTCCGCCCGCCTTGAGAGGCGCAAGCCACGTCATCCAACGTCCGTCCTCGGTGACGGCGGATTGTCTCTGTCCCTCGAATTCGACGGTTACTTCTTCCCCTTCCGCCGCCGTCCCCCAAATGGGCACGGGCCGATCGCATTGCAGAACCATGCCGTCGGAAAAAAGGGCATGCGGTTTGACTTCCGCCGTCGCGATCCGCGAATTTGCCAGTGGAACCAGAAGAAGACACGTACATATCCATGTCCGAGTGAACTGCATATAAGATTCCCCTCTGTGGCGATGCCGCGGTTCGAAGGTTCGACGATTGGCATTCTCGTCGTCCAGAGTATCTCTGCGAAACATCAAGGCATGATTGTCAAGCACACGAGAAGACGCGACATGCCTTGCGGAGTTCCGGAGGGACGTCTCGACCGACGTTCCGTTTTTACGCAAGACCGCCACGCATGCCCAAGTACTCGTTCCTCATTGCCGCTCAAAAAGTAATGCGACACCCCAGGCCCACCCTTCGACCGGGCCGACCAATTCGACAGTACTTTTCTGATGCTCAACATTTTCATCAGATAGGCAATATCGCGGACCTTCATAATTTTGACGTCGGACGAAATTCATCGATCTGACGCCATTTGTTTAACTGATGCTCATTCCCGCCAAGGCCCCAGCCCACCAACGGTGATCCATTATTCGCCACTCTGGCACTTTTCCGATGATACTCATTCCGGACGCCGATAGCCGGATAGAGCGTTATGATTTCACGACGATTGTCGGAATGCCAATCAAAAACAGTGTTTCCGTCCATTTACGGCGAATCCCCTTACCTACGATTCGCGGACAACTCGTTGCTGGGTCGGGGAACTCGATCGTTGTGCATGGTGCCTCGCGGACAACGCCGACCAATTTTTGGAAACGGAATACCGTCCGGGCGAATCCGCCTTAGGCTTGGAGTGTCGTTTTTGATCAGCGGACTTTTTCCGGCCACGACCTGCGATTCCTGTTGCTCCACGACGCGGGAAGCCCGTTCAATCCAGGAATCTGAGGGTCGGGGATCTCTTTCGGCAAGCCTGTTGTCCGCCGAGGACAGATCCTCCGGAAGCCATCGCATCGTATCGTCGATCATGTCCAGTTCGGTGTAGTACATCGCGGAAGGGTCGATTCCTTGACGTCGCTGCCGGATCTTTCCTGGGCAATGGCTGGGTGTCGCGCGATGGCGGGCAGAAGCACGAGCCAAACGAATGCCATGACGGACATCACGGCGGCAAATGCCAGAATGCCTCGGACGCGACCAAGGAGCCGCGATTTTACTTAACTCGCGGTTCGACATCGGGCCATCCGTCGCGAAACCTTGCATGGGTCTTGGCAACGCAGTATTCGTTATTTGCCACCCGTGGCGAGGAGCCGCAGCCGTCGCTTCGGGAAAAACTTGCGTGTACATCAGCCAAGCCATGAATAGCGTCGCCAAATTCAAGCATTGGCCGACCAGGTGATGTAGAGAATGAGCGGCTTTCCTCCCTTCATGTGCGAGGCCAGGTCACGGAAATTCGAGTCCAATCCGATACTGACAAACGCGAGGCAAAAGTACCACTGTGCAGATTCTTGCTCGCGTCATCGACCCCTTTGACAATGGCGGAACCATTCGGCATCGGGTCGATCACGAACGAAAAGACCAACGACGCGGCTACAAATCCGAGAACGAACTTGGGAAACCGATCCCAAATCTGCCAAACGCTCGGCGCTGACGCAGACTCGGACTTTTCGACGAACGTGACCCAATAGACGGCAACGCCGAACGCGATCACGCCGATCAGGATGTTCTGGATCATCTTGACGGCGGTCGCCGTCTTGAGGGCAACGTCCCCGAGCATGCCACCGGCGGCGGCGACCGCGCCGGTTGAGTCGATCGTGCCACCAATCCAGGCCCCGCCGACCACTGGTCCCAAACCCATGGCATCGATAATGGGGGGCATGGCCACCATCATCCCCGCCGTAAACGCAAGTGAAAGGCCGATCGCGAGGGAGACTTCCTCTTTCGTCGCCTTGCACGCCGCTCCGGTCGCGATCGCCGCTGAGACGCCGCAGACCGACATGTCCGCGGATATCACCAGGTTCAAGGATCGGGAACGAATGCCGAGCAAGTACTGGCCGAAAAGATAGGTTGAAAGAAACACGATCGGCGTCGTGACCCAGGAAATAAATATGCCCGGCTTGCCCAGCGCGACCAACTGGCCGAAAGCAACTTCCGCTCCCAGGAGCACTAGGCCGGTCTTAATGTAGAACTCGGTGAGCATTGCCGGTTTGAGAAACCGAGGCGTCCCCATCGTGTTGCTAATCACCAAGCCCAGGAGTAACGCCCAGAGCACGTATTCGAGGTTGTAATGCTTGAGCACGGTTTGGCCCGCAAGCACGAACCCCACGATGGCGAGAAGAAACATAGCCGCGAAGGAAAAGAGAAACGGAAACAACGGTTTTCCCATCGCATAAGAACCAACGGAAAACACCGCGAGTGACAGACCGAACGTCACGAGCAAGGGAAGATAGAGGGTCGGCTTGTCTTTCGGATAAAACGCGTCGATCGGACGGGCGACCCATTCGCCGGGTTGAAGCGTGAGAGGCGCGAGCGGGTTCTTGACCCCCCCTGCGGCCGACTTGGCAGGCTTCAATTCCTTCTTGGCGTTATCGCTTGAAGTCGGCGTTCCAGCGGGAGCGGCGACGGAATCTTTGGTTCCGGCAGACTCCTTCGACGACTCTTGCTTCGGCTTCTGAATGTAGACCAATGAGAAACAAAGCAGCAGAAGGAACCCGCCGATCCAAACGGCCCACCAATCTTCGGTGAGCGCCAATTCCTGCCATCGCGACGGCGCGGGAAGCCGCGTCGCCCCCTCGCCATTATCCGTTCCCTCGGCCATGTTCACCCCCGGTGGATCAAAAGGATGCAATCGATCTGCTATGCTACCGAGAGCGGCGGGAGAGGCAAACAATGGATACCATTCCTAAAGGCCAAAGACTAAACATCAAAAAAACGCCGGCTTGGAGAGCCTTGGCGGAACGCGGACTGGCCTGCGGAGTTACTTTACTGAGAGGCCAAAAGACGGGAGGCGGCTTGTATGTCGAGCGATTGGATGCCTAGGGTTCCCGAGCCGGAGCTCATGGATCTCAAGTGGGAAGCCGAGGCGTATGCGAACGCCGACTTCGCCGCTGTCCATCAAGCGACCGTCGACCGAATGCTCGGCTTGATTGAACCTTCGTGCGAACGACGACTATTGGACCTGGGCACCGGGCCCGGGGACTTCCTCATTCGGATTGGGAAGGCGCGGCCGACTTGGACTTTGGTCGGTCTCGATGGCGCGCCGGTGATGCTCGAGTTGGCGCGGAATGCACTCCGAGAAGCTGGCCTGGAAGAACGCGCGCGGTTGGTGCTCGGCGACGCAAAACGAGCACCACTCCAGGAACGAAGCTTCGACATCGTCTTCTCAAATAGCATCCTGCATCACGTCGCCGACCCGGTTTCCTTTTGGCGAGAGGTCAAACGGCTTGTCAAACCTGGGGGAGAGGTCTTTGTCTGCGACTTGATCCGTCCGCCGACCCTTGAAGAGGCGCGGCGTTTGCTGGACGAACATGCCCGTGGCGAATCGGAACTGCTCCGGGAAGAGTTCTACCGGTCGTTACTGGCGGCGTATACCGTAGACGAGGTTCGGGCGCAACTGCGAGAAGCGGGCCTGGAAATGCTGGAAGCGCGCCAAGTCACGGACCGCCATTTGGATATTTTTGGCCGTGTACCCGTCGAACCATGACCCGAAGCTGTTCGGGCGTGAGCTATATTTGAATTGCGACCACACCTTATTGAACAAGGACGCCAGCCCAAGCGAACCTCGATTGCGCCGCCCGGCGAGCGGCCCCATTGAGGAAGCGGCCAACCGATCGAGCCATTGGTCGTTCGTGTCGAAGCGGAAGATCCCTATGCTTTTCGCCATCGATGTATTCGGCCTTGTCGTGCATGAATGGCGCCAAGCGTTGCGGAATCGCTCGAAAAGTCCGAAATCCACTTTGGCAGGGGTACGAACGGCGTCCCGCTTCAGACCGGGCGGTCCTAGGGGAGAGTAGGCGGCGGTGCGTACGGGACTTCAAGAATGACCTTAATCATCAGCCCCGGCGCCGAACCCGTGCCGGGTTATCGGCTTGTCGATCGATTGGGCATAGGCGGATTTGGAGAAGTCTGGAAAGCGATTGGCAAGGACACTCATCCAATCGCGCTCAAGATCATCGAGCTGAAGAGCCGGCAAAGCGACGAGGAACTGCAATCCCTGCAGCTCATCGCGTCCTTGCGCCACCCACATCTCTTGCATATCGTCGGACATTGGGTCAGTGACCAACATTTGATGATCGCGACCGAACTTGCCGACGGTACATCGGAAGACCTAGCCGAACGCTATCGGCAGCAGGGTCAGCCCGGCATCCCCCGCGACCAGTTGTTGCGGATTATGTCCCAGGCCGCCGTCGCCATCGATTATCTCAACGCGCCCGCACACGAATACAGCGGAAGAAAGGTGTCGATTCAACACCGCGACATCAAGCCAGAAAACATTTTTCTCCTCGGCGAGCATGTCCGCGTCGGCGACTTTGGCCTGGTCAAAGTCCTCGAACAGCTTTCCGACCAGCATTCGGGCAAGGGAACTCTTCTCTATGCTCCCCCGGAAATGCTCGAAGGGGAAATCAGCCACGCCAGTGATCAGTACTCCTTGGCGCTCACGTACTGCAACCTGGCGACAGGGCAGCTTCCCTTCCAAGGCAAGACGACGCTGGAAAAGCTCTGGAGCCGGGTGAAGGCGCCACCTCAATTGGACGATTATCCTCCGGCCGAGCGTCCCGTGTACGCCTCAGGCTCTGTCGCAAAACCCGGAGGATCGATTCCCTTCGTGTACGACTTTCGTCCTGCCCGTTGGAAGCGGCGGTGGCGTCTAGTCCGTGCCGCGGTTCGGACCGAGGACAAGCCGGAGCGGACGGAACGAATCACGCAACGATCGTCCTCCGTTTTGGGGGTCGTGCCCGCTCCCTACGCCCCCGCCGATCCCAAGCAACTCGCGTCAAGCCTTTGCCAAGCGGCTTCGTTCCCGTTCCTGGTTGCGGTACGACGGCGGCTACCGGCCGAGATCATCTCGGGAAATGGATGGAAGCGAAATGGGGTGCTCGTGCCGGGCGGGGAGTATCTGTCGGGCGAACGGCAACGGACGGGTCGTATCGGCGTACCTATCTTTCGCCGTTCTACATCGACAAGTACCCGACCACGAACGCTCAATTTCAATGGTTCAGCCGGTCCGCGGATTACACCCGCGCCGGACCGTTGGTCCTGGGGGATGACGGCGCGGGACTGGTGAATCGTTCCTTGCCCACCCCGCGGTCTGGGTGACATGGGACGACGCGGTGGCGTATTGTCAATGGTCGGGCAAGGCCTTGCCAACCGACGCAATGGGAGAAGGCCGCGCGCCGGGAGTGGATGGAAGACCCTATCCTTGGGGAGCACGCCCCCCGTCGCGAATCAGAAGTACCGGTGCAACTTTCGCGGGGCGAATGGCCCAGTGGGACAACCGGACGGCCCGCAGTCGGATTTTCGGTGGCGACGCCTCTCTATGGCTGTTACGATCTGATGGGAAACGTTTGGGAATGGTGTTCGGATTGGTACCATCCGGAAACGCGGCTGCGGGGTTACTATGAGCAAGCGGTCCTCCAACGGGGAAGTATCGCGTTTTGCGGGGCGGGAGTTGGGCGAACGCGGCAGAACACGTGTTCGCCTTCTCAAGAAATCACCTTCTTCCCGAATGCCGTGGACCAACCGTTGGATTTCGCACCGTCTTGCGTTTGGACGAAGGCTTCTGACAGCTGGTTGGGAAGTATGGCGGACGAGGTATCAGGAAGTTCCGGTCGATAAGCTGAAATTGGGCTACGTGCTCAGGCGTTACCCAGTGCTGGAACGTGATGAGTCCTCTTGCTGTCGGTTGGGACCGTAATCACGCAGCGCGTGGTGGAGTTGCTGCACCAGCGCGGGATCAATTCCGTCAAGATCAACGCCGCCGGTGCCGCCGCCGCGGCACTCGACCTGGAAGGACGACGAGTACGCCAAGCCCATCGAGGCTCCCGATCCTTCTACAAGAAGCTCATCGCCCCCCGCCTCATCTTCGATTAACCGCGCGGCGGCACTCTTCAAAGTGCCGCCAGCCTGCGCATGGACGCGGAAATTCGAGCGCGCGGGAACCTGGTTCGAAGTCCTGGCCATGGCACGATGCAACTCTGGTCGAGAAAAATTACCAACCTCGCCGATTTTCACGAAGCCATCAAGGAACGGGACGCGCGCGAAGATGATCTCGCCAGCCGCTGCAGGGAGATTCAATACGACCTCGTCCACCGCGGCAAAGTCGATCCGAACCCGTTGTACAAATGGCTGGAAAGCGAGATCACGCAATTGAGCCGTGATCCCGACCTCTTTGTTTTTCTCACCCGGCCGCCGGCGTCGACCCCTTACCCCGCCGTTCACAGCTGCCAGGTCGCGCGGCTAAGCATGGCCGTTGCCGCTCACCTGCGCTGGTCCCATGAAGAGATCATCGCCGTCGGCGCCGGGGCGTTCGTCCACGACGCGGGAATGCTTCGGCTTTCGGATAGGATTTACCGGACGAGAAACCGGATCGATAGCCTCCAAAGACAAGACTTGATCAAACACCCCGTTTACGCATTGGATCTCGTCGGGCTCGAAAACGACTTGCACGAGTACATGCGCTACATCGCTTACCAGGTCCACGAACGGTGCAACGGTAGCGGCTATCCACGCGCCTGGCCGATGGGATCCATACATCCCGCGGCTCGACTGGTCGGGCTCGTCGATGCGTACGTCGCCATGGTTTCCCACCGGCCGCACCGCAATCCCCTGCTGCCCCATCAGGCCATTCTCGAAATCATGCAAGAGGCGCACGCGGGACAATGGGAGGCGGCGATTACGCGTGGCTTGCTCCGGACCGTCTCGCTTTATCCGATCGGTTCGTTCGTGGAACTATCGGACGGAAGATTGGCGCGCGGGGTCCAGGCGAACGCCAAGGATCACCGCCGACCTATGCTGGAAGTGTGGGTCGATCCCGCCGCCATTGCCCTCGAACCGGGCGAACTGCTCGATTTAAGCACGGAAACACGGATCAACGTTTCGCGCGCGGTCCCGCCTCCACAGGTCCTATGATGCGCTCGTGGTTGAATGGCGGTTTACGCTCCGCCGTGTGCCGCTATTCTTCGGGCTTGGCGGAAAATGAGACACGCCAAGGCCAACCTTCGCGGTCGGCCTTGGCGCGGCGTTATTCCACTAGTAACGATTTCCGCCCATTGGGCTACCCAAGAGTTGGCTGAGGGCGTTCAGTATAAAGATGTCAGGTCCTTAAAGATCTCGGATTACCCCCGTCGCCTCATTCGCCATGCCGCCCCAAAGGCTCCCAATGACGCAGTGCCGAGCAGGACCAACGAATTGGCTTCCGGTACAACCGCGAAGGGTGCGAGATTGAACGCCGCGTTTTGGGCACCGAGGAACTCGCCGACTGCATCGGGATCGTCCAAGGGATTCTCGATGAGCGCCTCGCCCTCTGGATCGTAAGGGCCCGTATACTTGTAGAACTCATAGCGACGCGTGACCGATTCGTTCCCCTCTCCTAGGTCGTTGAGACCGCTATCCAATTCTTCGTCCCCATTTTTTCCGGCTTGCAGGAGGAACCATTCGACCTCCACCTCCGCGGGTTCTGAACCGTCGGGCACACGCGGATCGCCTGGAACAAGATGATCAAGCTCGGCGGGTTCGGGGTCCTCGGTGACGAACACCTTCACCCACATGGCCTCACCGAACAGCTCGCCCGCCTCTTTCGGAAGCGCGGGAATTACGGCTTGAACCGCCGCTGGCGCCGCGGGATTGGCGGGAGGCGCGACATTCCAGATGGGAGCCGGTATCTTCACATTCGTGCCGGCAGCATAAAGATTGCCCCCCGTGTCTCCCAAAAGCCAACGATAGATAGTGTTCGAGGGATTCCCATTCAAGGCGATCCCAAAGTGCTCTCCTCCCAAGGTCTCGTAATTGGGATCCCCGCCATACGCAGGATAAAAGCAGGCGTGACCACCCGTTGGAAATGGTCCGGTAGGTATTGGAGTCCCGGTCGCCCAACCACCCGATCCAAATGTGCTGGCATAGCGCACAATCGTGCCCGTGCCCGTGGAGATGAACGTCGGGTCGCCATAGCGAATGTAAGGATTGCCAAAGGTAAACGCGATGTCCGACGGATTCACCCCTTCCAGCTCAATTTCAAATCCTCGACAAATCTCTCCCGTATCGTTGATGACATCGAAATTTGACAACGTTCCATACATCATGGAACCATTCGCCGGAATAGCGGCAAAGCCGGTCAAAAGTGACCCCAACGCGACTGATTGAACCAGCCACCTACTGGATGACATGTACATTCAAAGTGCCCCCTTATCCAATTCGCCCTGGAACAAACGGAGATCATCCGAAGCGTCCGAACGATCGTCCCACCCGCCTCTCGGTAACTGCGCGTAACGTTTCCCATGCTGACGGGACAGTGGCCTTGTATTACAGGAACGTTGGAAACGAGAAAAAGGCGCGCGCGGATTTCCAAAATTTTTGAATGAGCAAGGTTTTCGTGAAGACTGTTCAATGGACGAACGGACGGTGCCACCTGAATGACGCGGCTACCGCGAGCGCCCCGAGGCTGCAGGAAGGGTCGCGAGAACGGGCCGCTCGATGGTTCCCGTTGCCGGCCGGACCGCGAGAGTTCGGGTTGCGATGGTAAAGGACGGTTCGGAATCCGCATCCTTGACTCGTGCCAACAATGGCACCGTGCAGAATCGAACGAGCCCGGAGATCACGAATAACGCCAGGTAGGAAGACTTGTATTCCCCCAACATGCCGAGCAAGGCGCCCCCGGTGAGCGAGCCGAGAACCAATGCCACCGCGTTTCCAAAGTTGTAGGCGGTGAGCACGCTGGTCCTTTGCTCCGGTCGAATCGCGTCGAAAAAAAGCAAGAAGATCGCCAACTCGTACCCGGCCCAGAATGTTCCCCCGACGGCCTGGACGAACAGAAGATAGCCGTAGTGATCCGAGAACAGCCACATGGAGGAAGTGGGTACGATTCCCAATCCACCGATCCAGAGCAAGGCGCGCGGTCCAAAGCGATGGGCAAGCCAGCCATGCACGGGCAGGGACAGCATGCGAGCCAGGAACGCTGCCGCGATGAGAAGTACGTACTCAAAATAGGTCAATTTCAACTGCATCAGCATGAAGGCGTTGAAATATGGACCGGAAATGTTGACCGCGAACTGCATCGCCAACAGGTAGCAAAGTAGCTTGCCTGTCGAACTGTTGCGAAAGATCCCCACCAGTTCGGAGAACGACGGCTGTTTGGCATTGGGGTCGGGACGGATCGGCTCCGGCTGCCCCAGGTGTAGCCACGCGGAGTAGAGTCTGGAAACGCAAGCAATGGTGAAAATGAGCGCAAACGTAGGCAGGCGGTAACCGACAGCAGTACCTCCCTGGAGCAGCATTCCTCCCGCAAGAAACCCCGCCAGCACGGCTCCCTGACCGATGCGCGATCGGCATGCGAAATACCGGGCACGTATTCGGCGAGGAATGACGTCGCTCATCCAACTATTCCACGCGGGGCCGGTACCCATGCCCGCGCCCCAATAAATAGACGCCACCGCCAGCACCCCAAGCGTCGACATCGAGCCATGGAGGGCCGCGTAAATGAGCGGAAGAAAACTCAACGCCTGGGAGAGCGCGCACAGAACCACCCAACGTCGATTCGAACGGAGGGCTCGAACCGCCCACGGCGAGATCATTTGTAAAATCCCGCCGGCAAGCATGGGGATGGAGGCAATGAGGCCGGAGGCAATTTCGGTCATTCCGACGGCCAATACGAACGCGGGCAGGAACGTTTCGCCGATCCCGACCAGCCCTCCCCCACATTGCCGCTAAACGCCGCCCCCTCCAAACGACGCGCAGCGTTCCGCAGTGAAGAGGCATTTCCAATGCATCGTTCGCCGGCGTCGATTCCACTGGACTGGCGTAACGGTTATTCGAGGGAACGGGCAGCGCCATGCCCGCCATTGCCGCTGTTCACCAAGAACGGTCACGAAACCTTTTAATTACCCAAAAAACAAAGACGTTTCGCGGTCCATACCATGGGTCCGCGATTAACGGAAGAGATCTTTCTCCCCGCGCGAACAATCGCACCACCAGGCCCCGCCGCAGGCGGACGCAACAGGAGCTTGTGGACTTTTGCCGGTTAAGGATGGCGGTGGCGGCCAGATAGCTTCGCACCGCCCCTTCCATGGTCGCTGGCCATCCGGTTTGAACGTAATCCCCGGCGAGGAAAAGCGTTTTCTCCAGCGAAGTCCTGGTCGGCGGCCGGCGTCGTCGATGCCCGGGCGGACGGAGTAAGTCGCGGAGCGTCTTGCCGCCACGCGGCCATGCAAAAGTCGGGCGTCCTTGGCTTTCGAAGTATTCGCCGAACTTCCTCCAGTATCAAGGATTGCACCTTATCTTTTCCCAGCGACTCGAGGGATCTGGACGCGTTGATCACCGCCTGCACGTATCCTGCGTCCCTATCCGGCCTCTTGGGGCCGGAATTCGCTCACGACCGAACGACGAAACAGCCATTGACCGTCCTTCCCACCGAACCAAGCGTGGAGGTCCATGACCGGTCGATCGGTCCAGAGATGGACGCTTCGGTGATGGGGGTGACTTTGATTCGTCCAACTGCGAGAGTTCTGCCAGCCGGGAACCATGAGGTTCACCAAGCAAATCAACTACGCGATGAAAGGGCACGGCGAGAACATAGTCATCCGCGATCAAGGTCTGGTTGTCTCGGAGCATGACTGCCACCACGCGACCGGATCGACACCGAGTCGTGATGCTGCCGTGTTCAGGCGGGAGGCCCGCCTTTGCTGCTTGAGCCAGTCCTCGAGCCGCGCTCCCATAAAAATCACTCAGAGGAACGCTGGGTAGGATAACCACGGGGGCACGGTGGTTCGCTGTAAAAAGCTTCGAGAAACACCTGACGCGCGTATCGATAATCGATATTGTCGAGCGATCTGTTCAGCGCGCCTTCGTAAGTACCAACCCCAATAACGTTCGCAGGTACGAGCTCCGGCCATGGGCGCAGAAGCCATTGCCCGAACGATTCCCGCCTTCTTTGCCTCTGCCCCGTAACAAGTGCCAAATGCCACGGGCGATGCACTTATCCCCAAACGATATGAATGCGCGCGGCGAGAAATCCCGGCGTCAGGTGAAATGGGGGTGAGCGCTATGCCCATCAAAGGATCCGGCCCGCTTCGTCCTGAAATAGAGTACGGGTCCTGGAGCGGAGTAAATGCGAAATGCCCACCTGTTCGCAAAAGTCCGCCAGGTTGGTAGCATCCCATGCTGACGTGCTGGCAGTTATCGATGCTTTCTTCGTCGTCGCGTCGACAAACGAGGTCGCGCGACCTCCAAGACTGGGCCTGACTCGACGAGTACGACTTCGCTGGCATGTTGAGACAGGAAGAGGCTGCCGCCAGGCCGGGCCAGACCACCGCCGATCACCACGACACGGCGCGCTTCGATTCTTTCATCACCATTCCGAGTTTGCCTGAATCCATTCCGCGATCCATCAGTAACCGGGGACCTGTTCATGTACTGCATGGGAACGCGCAGGGAAAAGGAGGAGTTTGGTGCGCCGCCGAACTTAACGATACGCTCCCGGAGAACGATGGCGGGATCCGACCTGATCTTTCAAGCACCCCGCGGTAAATGTCGCGTCATTACCCGCAGGATCGCGCGGCCTGCGGGAGGAAGATATTCCATGAGTAATCGGCCACGCCGGTAATAGTCGTGATTGCGTTCGATTTGAAACGGCCGAAACGAAGGAATGCTGGCGATCCTTCGCTGCCCTAAAATCTTCTCGCAAGCCGAATCCGCTGGTCGTCGGCGGGGAGATAGATTCGCCCCCGCGATAATCTTCCGCGATGTCCCGAAGGACGTTCGTCAACTGAAACGCGATACCGCACTATCTGGCGGGAATCTCGCCTGCGGGTCGTTCCCCAGATACGAACGCAGGAGAGCCCCACCACGGACGCCACCTGATAGCAATATTGGTAAAGGTCGGTGAAGGTTTGATAACGGCAAACGTCCAGATCGGACTCCACGCCGTCAATTACCGCATGCAGGAATTCACGGGGAATGCGATGCGTGTTCACCGTATCGGCCAAGGCGGGCCACCAGAGGCCGTCCGTCTCTTCGCCGTTAAGCACTCGATCGAGCGTTTGTCGCCAATGGGCCAGCCATTCCCGTCTTGCATCCCGAGGCGCGTCGTTGTCCCCTAAGTCGTCGGTCAATCGCATGAACGCATAAAGCGCGCACATCGCCCGCCTTTGCGACCGCGGAAGCACGAGGAAGGAGTAGTAAAAATTTCGGGCTTGTTTTCGCGCAATCTCCGAGCATTGCCGATATGCCAACTCCAGCCGCCTGGTAGGATCGCCGTCCAAAGGAGCGATCTCGCCGCGAATCACTTTTTCGTCCATGGCGTTCGTCGGGTTCATCACGTTGACCTCGCCGTTGGTGAGTCCATTCGAATCGCCGGCGTGGCGGAACGTCCCGGCTCCGCCAAACACGCCAAGCGCATGGCATTGGCCATCACGAACAAAGTGTCCCTATGCCGGAGCCTCGGACGTTCCCGGAGTACGTCATGGCCCGATTGGCGAATCTTGCGCAAGAGCGCTAATCCACCCTGGGCAAAGCATCCGATCACCCATCGCATTCTCCACGGCAATCCGTTGATGACTCCGGCCCCCTGGAGAAGAAACGTCTCGGCCCGATTGACCTCGAAGGCAAGTAGGTCCGCGAATCGAGGCGAAAATCGCCGCTCGACGATTTCCTCGTTCGATACGCCAAATCGAAGCATGTCTTCCCGCGGAAGGTAGATTCTCCCAATCGCCTGATCCCGCGCCACGTCCTGCCAAAAATTGGCGAGCTGAAGTCCCGTGCACACGGAATCGGAGGCGAAAAGACGAGATTCTTCGTGACTTCCCAAAAGATAAAGCACCAATCGGCCGACCGGATTCGCCGAGCGACGGCAATAGTCGAGCAAATCCTCGAATGTCTCATAGGCAAACGTCGATTGATCCTGACGAAAGGCGGAAAGCAGGTCGATGAACGGTTCTCGTGGAATGGCAAAGGCGCGGACCGTTTCCCCCAAGGCGATCATGACCGGATGCCTGGAATCTCCGGCAAAGCATGCGTCCAACTCCCGCTCCCACCAATCCAACAAGCCAAGCGACGCATCCGATCCCGTCACCTCATCCGCCAGGTCGTCCGACCATCGGCAATAGGCGTAAATGCTGGCTACGTGAGGCCGGAGCTTTTTGGGAAACAGCAGGCTGACCACCGGAAAGTTTTCGTAGTGTGCCTTGGCCAAACCAAGGACATAGGCCCTCGACTGATCCAACGTCATCGTCGGCCACCGTGCCGTCGGCCCGAATTTTTCGAGTTCCTGAGAAAAGGCGCTCATGGAGCCTCAATCCGTGGGTCACGTTCCGTCGACTTCCGTGCCTATTGCCGTTCAGTAAAGTAATGCCGAGGCCCGGTTCGCATTGCGCCGAGTCCCGGCGAACAAAGGATTTACGACCTTTCCGAATCGCGTTGGGAAACAGGAAGGCCGACCGGCGGGAACCTCACGGGCGCTTACAACCCTCAATCGTATCATTCACGACCCATGGGGGCACGGTTATTTCCTTCCTCGTCCCCTTTCACCAGCGGGTATAATGCTTCCGGGGAGACGAGGTTACACTCCGTTCCCGCCGATCCAGATCGGTTGCCGCGATTCCATTTTACCACTTGGCGAAAGTCGAGCGGGGGGGAACAGGATGGGGAAGCAAGTACGGTTGGCGGGCAAGCCATGAGTATCGATACCGAACGCGCACAGGCTCGAACGGTCGATTACAACAAGTACCTCGCGCGGCAGCTGCGCAACGCGCAGAGCCGAATCAAGGCGGTGGACCTGGTGACCGGTGGCGTGATCGTCGCGGTGGGAGTGGTCGCGTACACGTTGTCGGTCATCATGCTCGACCAGATCTTCACTTTGTCGATGGGCATGCGCATCGGCCTGCTGGGACTGTTCAGCTTGGCGACCGTTGGTTACCTGATCTACGCGGTCGTGCTTCCCGCCGCCCGCAGGATCAATCCTCTTTATGCCGCTCGGCGCGTGGAAAGCGTGGCACCGGACGCGAAGAACAGCATTGTCAATTGGTTCCTGTTGCGCGAAAACCGCGACGAAATTCCCGAGCCGATCATGCGCGCCATCGAGGCCCGAGCGGCGAGCGACCTTTCCAAGATCGATCTGGGAGAAGCGATCGACACCAAGCACATCCTTCGCGCCAGCTACGCGCTTGCCGCCGTCGTCGTCTCCTTCTGCGTTTTTCTCTTCTTCACGACCAAGGAGTTGACACCTTCGCTGAAGCGGGTGCTATTTCCGCTCGCAGAAATCGCTCCTCCCACGGAAACAAAGCTGACCCAGATCGAACCGGGAAACACGGATATCGCGGCGGGGGACAAAATCACCATCTCCGCTTACGCGAGTGGAAAAGAACCGTCCGCAATCACGCTCTATACGTCGTCGGACAACGGCGAATACTGGGAACCCATTCCGCTGGAACAACCGGTCGAGAAATATGGCCGATGGCAAGTCACCCTTAACGACCGCCAAAAGTCCTTCGATTACTACCTGACGGCAAATGACTTTCGAAGTCCCACCTACCGCGTTCGCGTCTCCGCGGCACCTCTCGTCACGGACTGGGAAATCACCTACCATTTTCCGCCCTATACCGCCGAGCCCAAACGTTCGGAAAAAGGGGGGGACATCGACGCTCTGGAGGGAACCACCGTCGAATTGGAAGTGACGACCAATGTTCCCGTCCGTCCCGATTCGGGGAAAATCGATTGGACGCTGGGCAAAAACCGTTCAACGCTCAAACTCGAGCCTGTCTCCGGTTCCGAGAATCGACTGCTGGGAAAGTGGACCCTCTCGGAAGAGGGCTCCTATCAGGTAACGTTCGACGACCTGCTCGGCCGAAAGCCGCAATTTAAGCCGGTTAAATCCATCCGCGTCCGCAAAGATACCTCGCCCGTGCTTGGTTTTGTTGAACCGGCGGAGCCCAGGGTGGAAAAGCCCGCCAATGCTCGTTTCCCCATCCGGCTCTCCGCGAGCGATGACTATGGACTCGCCAAAGTCCGATTCCATCTGCAACGAGAGCAAGACGGACGCGTCCTCATGGATGAAGAGCTCAGCGTCGGCGTTGATCCGCTGGGTCGTTCGAGGCTCTTCGTCATCCCCATCGATCTCGGAAAGCTCGGCGTCAAAGCGGGCGATACCCTCAACTATTGGGCGGAAGGGGAAGACAACAAGCTCCCCGTGTCGAACCTCGTCTCCACGCAGGATCAAACGCGAACCATCGCCGTCATCGATCCTCCCAAGCCTCAACCGGGCGAAACGCCGAAAACCGAGCAAAATCAAGATCCGGGCAAAGAGCAAAATACCACTCCCAACGCGGAACCGAACGAAAAGGGAAATGGCCCCAAGGACCAAAAACAACCCTCGGATGGTCAACAAAGACCACCCCAACAAGGGGAACAAGGAGAGCAGAATCCCCAGGAAGGAAATGGGGAAAAGAACGACCAGGGAGCACCCTCCTCTTCGGGCAAATCCGAATCCCCATCTTCGGATGCTTCAAAATCCGAACAGCCTGGCTCCGAAGGGAATGGCGAATCTTCCCGAGATCAAACTTCGGATTCGAAAGAAGGCACGAACAAGTCGTCGGATGATTCCAAACAGCCGGAAGAACCACTCGACGACGAGGACCGTCAATCTCTCGATAAGCTCAAGGACTACTTCGATCGCAAGGGAGATTCCAAGGAATCCTCGCCGAAAGAAAAGCAGGAATCCGATCCCGCAAAACAAGACAAAGGACCGCAAGAGGACCGAAACTCCGCGGAAGGAAAACAGAAGCCCGAGCCCAAAACCAAAGATGGAACGGAAAAGGACAAGAGTTCGTCCGAGAAACCTACGTCGGACGTGAACAAGTCAAAGAACGAGGACAAACAGAATTCGGGCGACCGTGGACAACAGCCAAACGAGCCGGGCCGGGAGAATAAAGACCAGTCCGAAAAGCAGCCGTCAAAACCAGAGGCTTCCGACGGGCAGAAAGAGAGCCAAGGACAAGCGGACGATAAGCCGAGCAAGGAATCGACGGAAAAGAGTGAGAAACGGCGCGAGGAGCAACCATCGGAGAAAAGGGACGCAGAGAAGCCTGGCGAAGTAAGGCAAAACACCTCCAAAGCCGAGAAAGAGAAAGCCGAGAAAACCTCGGATAAGACCGGCAAGGATTCGAAAGAATCCTCGGAAGAAGGTTCCAAGCCCGAAGGGCAACCCAAGGAAGGGAAACCTGCGGAGGAAAACAAGCCCGCCAAGGAAACGAAACCTGAGAACTCTTCCGAGCCCTCGAACGAGAAATCCGAAAAGAGTGAGAACCAGGGGGCCGGCAAAGAGGGAGAAAAGCCAGCCGAGAAGCCGATGGATTCTCCTTCGACTCCCCAGGACGGAGAACCTTCTCCCAAGGATCAGGGGAAGGAATCTTCCCAAGGGGACAACCAGCAGCCCAAACCTTCGACCGATCAACAGCCCATGGATCAGAAGAACCCGAAAGGCTCGAAGAAAGAAGGAGACCAGAACTCGGCGGCCAACGAGAACAGCAACAGCGAAGGGCAATCGAGCCAAGGCGAGAGTTCCAAGTCGGGCGAGAGTTCCACCGGTAGCCCTTCGGAAAAAGAAGGCGACAATCCGAACTCCTCGGGCGAACAACAAGGAGAAGGACAATCGCCAAAGCCTCGGGAGGGCAAAAATCCTTCGGAAGGGAAAGAAGGTTCCCAATCCCCGGAGAAAGGTTCGAACTCGGACAAGCAGGATTCGTCAAAGAAAGAGGGAAAATCCTCAAACGATTCATCCCAGAGCGGTGAGCGGTCCAGCGAGAAGGACGAACCGAAGAACGGCAAGGGCTCGAAGGAATCGGAATCGCAATCCACCGATGCAAAACAAGGGTCTGAGTCGAAACCGGGCTCCGAGTCAAAACAGGGTTCCGACTCGAAGTCGGGTTCGAAGGGTGAGACACCTTCGAAACAGGAATCCGATTCGAAGGGCCAAGGGGAAGACAAGGGAGGAAAGCAACCGGCCAACGCTCCCCCGGGCGCGAAATCCAGCACGAACTCCGAAGGGCAGGAAGACCAAGGTTTGGAGGCGGGCGGGGACAACGTGATCGACAATACGGGTGAAGCAGCAGACGCCGGCGACAAGAAAAAAGGCAGCGAACTCGTACTCAAGAAGCTTCAGGACGAGTTGAAAAAGAAGAAGATCGATCCGGAGTTGCTGAAGGAACTCGGCTGGACCGGGGCTGGGACGCGGTGCCAAACGGATGGAAAAGTCCGCGACGCCGAAAAGGGCCACCCTTGACGGGAAAGACCGCGAGGTTGGCAGGGAACGCCTTTGCGGAAAAAGAGATGCTTCGCGGGCGGCGCGATTCCCCAAGACACGCAGCAGGACCAGGGAGCCGGGCCGCCCCGCCCCCGAGTATCGCGGGTGGCCCGAGCTTACCCCGCCCCGCAGTCTGTCGAAGACAGGCAAAGCGCAACGCCGGACAATAAAGCGAATCCTCCAGCGACGGGAAATCGCCGGTGATTACCGCAGTGGATCCTCCCGATTCTTGGTTCCGTTTCGCCCGAAGCAAATCTGCATCGGTTCACCGATGTCCTGGTTTTTGGGGTCCGGCCTGGCGGGACTACGCCGCAGCAGCAGTTGATCAACCCTCTCCGTGCTCTTGACGACCAAGGAAACCGTCAGCAAAGCAATAGCAGCTACGCACGCAGGGGGAATAGCGGCGGTTTGGGATCGAGGATTGCTTCAAAGCGCATGCAGGACGACACCTCCGCGGGCAAGGGCTCTGCGACCAGGAGATCGTCGACCTGGTCGTGCTGGCGCCGATCCGGATCCAGGAGCTGATCGACTGGGGAACGATGTTCGATCGACAGAATGGCGCTGGCGCTCGCGCGAAAGGAGGGCATAGTTTAGTCGCATTCTCACGCAACCGGCGACGCGACCGGCCGGGAAGTCATTCGCGCGTCTCCGCGCGTTCGAAACGCTCGAACGTCCGCATTTCGAAAGACACTTTCACCATCGATCTGATTACCGACGACGGCCGTTGCGTTGGCGCGCTGGTCCGCTGCCGCGGGAACAAACGTCTGGGCGAAACAGGCGGTTCTCGCCACCGGCGGTGCGGTCAGCTCTATCGCGAGACGACCAATCCTCCGGTCGCCACCGGCGACGGTCTGGCGATGTGACCGCGGCGCGGAATACAAAACATGGAGTTCGCCGCAGTTTCATCCACGGTCCTCTACGTTGCCGGTACGTCCCGCTCGCTCATCAGTGAAGCCGTGCGCGGCGAGGGGCATATCTCCGCGATCGGAACGGACATCGCTTCATCGGGGGGGAAATACGATCGCGGAACTCGCGCTCGTGACACCGTCGCCAGGCGATCGTCACGCAAATGACCAAAACGAAACACCGCGCCGTCTGCCGTCCAGTCCCATTTGGATCCGGAGGTCGTCCGGTCCGTTTTCCCGGCATCACCGCGGCATGCGAAAAATCGCAGGTCTGCGGTTACCGCGTCTTATTCCGGTTGCGTCGGGCGGCTCACTATATGGTCGGAGGGGTCCGAACCGATCGCGATGGCCGAACCATTGCCCGGACTATGGGCCTGTGGGGAAGTCGCCGCCAACGGTTTGCACGGCGGCAATCGCCTGGCCTCTAACAGCCTTTTGGAAGCATCGTTTTGGGTATCGTTGCGGCGCGGGCAGCCAGGCCATGAAGATCCCGGGAAAGTTACCGCAGCGCTTCCCACGTCGTATCCAAAGTCCGCCGAGGTTCAGGAACCGCTCGACCTCACCGACATTCGGAATTCGCTTTCCAGCCTGATGTTTCGCGATGTCGGAATTGAACGATCCCGCGCCGGCTTGGAAAACGCGATCGAGACCACCGAATTCTGGTCCCACTACGTGCTCACGCGACAATTCGACCGGCCGGCGGGCTGGGAACTGCAGAACATGATCACCGTCGCCGGGCTGATGATGCGCAGCGCGCTGGAACGGGAGGAGTCCCGGGGCACGCATTACCGCGAAGATTTCCCCACCACCGACGATCGCAATTGGCGTTTTCACCTCGCCACGAAACAACGGCCATTCCGGCTGTCCCGCGTTCCCTTTTCCGCTACGATGGCCCTATCGTGATTCTCGGCGGCGAACCGGCGTACTTCGAGTCGGCGTGATTCCACCTCCGAGAACATCGCGCGACCACGGCCTCACGATTGGTCGTGGGGAAAGTAAATTGCATTGAGCTACGAAAGAGAGGAAACGAGCGGATGGCCTTGAAACCTCATGTGCTTCTGAGCGGATTTGCGGACGAGTGCGCGATCAACAAGACGGCAGTCGAGGAGCTCGCCGTCTTCGCCGCCTTGGGATTGGAGTATTACAGCATCCGCTTCGTCGACGTCGGGGGGGGCATCAAAAATGTCATGAAACTCGACAAGACTGAGTTGGACCGCCTGGCCGACCTGCACGCGGCGTATGGCATGAAGGTCGCGACCATCGGCTCCCCGATCGGAAAGGTCAAGCTCCGCGACGTCGACGATGGTTCCTCCAATGCTTATGTCCCCTTTGACAAATACCTCGAAGGGGACGTGATGCATGCCATCCATCTGGCACAACGCTTTGACACGAAGTTGATCCGCGGCTTCTCGTTCTACCCTCCCCGCGGCCAAGATCCTGCCCCTTTCTTCCCGCAAGCGGTCGACCAATTAGGCAAGATCGCCGACCGCTGCAAACGGGAAGGGGTCATCTTCGGCCTCGAAATCGAAGCGAACCTGATGGGCAACACCGGCGAATCCATGGCCCAGTTATACGATCAAGTGGCCAATCCCGCGATGGTGTTGATCTTCGATGGCGGCAATCTCTCCTCGCAAAACTTTCCGCCCCACCGCTGCGTCGAGGAATACCACAAAATGCGGCATGGCATCGGCTGGATTCATGTCAAGGACTACAAGATCGATCCGAAACTGGAATGGCATGGGTTCGTCGACGAAGAAAGAATCAAGAATTTTGTCCCGTGCAATCAAGGGGACAGTGGCCATGAAGAGATCTTCCGGGACCTACGCCAACGGCTTCCCGAAATGAACGCGAAGATGCAAGCCCTCGGCGCGCCGGGCGTCTTCCTCGACCTGGAACCTCACTTGAAAGGGGGGGGGCAGTTCGGCGGATTTAGCGGCCCGGACGGCATGGGGGTCGCCTTCCGAGCCCTTTGCAGCCTGCTCGACTACACGGGGATCAGTTACTCCGTCCGCGATTTCAAGGACATCAAGAAGATGTAGGTCGCGCACGCTCACAATTGCGCGAGCGTCTTTGTCTGTTGTGGACTCCCTTTCGGACAAAGGGAGTCCGCTGAAACCTTCGGTCGATTGCCGACGCTGCAAACCCGTTGACGGCACCCGCCTGCGACGAACCCTTTCCCTCGGAAGAACATCTCCCTCGGGAGAACATCCTCAAACCCTCTCCTCGGGGAGAGGGCAGGGTGAGGGACTCTGACGGGAGGGCCTCAAACCCAAATGTTCCCCCCGCGAGGATCGCCCCTCGAGCTACGCGAGGGTTCCATCACCCACTTGCCGTCACAGGGCTTGTAGTTGGCGAGCTCTTCCAGCAGCCAGATCCTGTTCCCGTTCCGCAGACGCCGGGCTATCCGATGCGTGGATCAGGTTCTGTTGCGTGCTCAGCGAAATCACCGCGATCGTCCCAGGGGCCGCTTCGGTGACCTTCGTCGCCCCCACCAGCTGCAGGACCAAGCCGGATTGAATCCGGCCCCTCGAGCACGAGCGCCACGAGTGGCGAGGAAGTCATGAATCGGCAGAGATCCGAAGAATCCCTTTTCCTTGTGTTCCGCGTAGTGCTGGTCGGCGATCGCCTGGGTCATCGTCAAGTGCTTCATGCCGACGATCCAGAGACCCTTCGATTCGAACTTCGCGAGAATGGTTCAGCCGGCGCGACCGCGTCCGGTTTCAACAATACGAGCGTGCGTTCCATCGAACTTCTCCCATTTGTTTTCGATATCTTTTTGAATCCGCGAATGTCGCTGGTTTACGTCGTGGACCAGGGATGGTCAACCGGCTCGGGAACGGTTTTCCACGCGACCTCGACGTAAGCGTTCTCTTGCAACAAGGAACGCTATGACCGGCCGGTGCCCGAGGAAATGATGACGTGAATCGTATTGGGATAAAGGTTTCTAGCAAGTCGGTTTTGCTGGGAATCGCACAACTTGCAGGATGGCTGTGATAGATGGCGAGCAGCTCTTCCCCGCGACGCATCATGCGGAACGGCTCGAAGAGTCCGCGGGCGGCAAGGTATTCGGTCTCACTTCTTGCCTCGTTTTCCAAGGCAAAAATCGACGAACGACGCCCCCCCGACCCGCGAGCAGGCCGCAGCATTCGATCGGCTTTTCCCGGAGGGCATGGTCCACCATTTCCGCGATGACCCATGCCGGGATCTGGATGGCCACGTCCATCGTCGCCACTCCCCGCGCGATCCTCGAACTGTTGATGAAGAGGCGAAATGAACCTCCACGATCCGGCGCGGGACACGACAATGCGTTCGCGTCGCGACGTAGTTCATCCGCCGCTCTGCCACCACCGCAGGTTCAACAACTCGAAGATTGCTAACTCTCCTGTAACCGAAGCGCCGACGATTCTCAAGCACTCTCGACGAATGAAATGCAGCGTGGGCATGCGGGCCAGCCACATTTACCATGCTGGCATGGCTGGCTTTACCATGCAGTTTGATCGGTCAGTTTTCCGCGAGATCCGGCTCGTGGTCGGCCTCGGAAACCGCGCTCAATTGGCAAAGGTCGGTCCTGGTGAAGCGAAAATCGATCCGCGTAGGCCCGGCGCTACGGGGAGTATGCTTTGGGCTCCCTTTGCCTACGGTCTATCGGAATGGCGCAGACACGTGGGAAGCTTTCGTGCCTCCAAAAAGCTCGTCGCCACTGCTCTAGCTAAGGACCCTCGGTCGACTTCACCGAGGGAGGAAAGAGTAGTTTGTCTCTCACCTCGGATTTGTCGGACCAACGCGCGCAACGCGGCTCCACGTCTTAAATCGACTAGCTGTTAGGCTGAAGCACCGTAGCACCCACAAACTAGCGTGACAGATGCGTAAGGTTTGTTTACAGTGCGAATCGGGACACAACGGCACCTGCTTGATAGACTGCAAAACTTGGGCCTACAGGTAGTCGGCGGATCAGTTTATTGCCGCTCAGAAAAGTAATGTCGGGGCCCGGTGCGCTTTGCGCCAAGGCTCTTCAAGCGACCGGGCCGGGGAATACGACGTTACTTTTCTGATGCTCTATAAGTACAGGTTCGTCTCTTTAGACAAATACCAACGACAGCACGTATTGTTTCCGCTGTGGTGAGTCGATGCTCATTAGCGTGGCATTAGGTAACTGTGGCATCTGTGATCGCTGCAACAACAAGCTGAACTCCCGCTCCGATGTTTGCCCGAAAGTGCGAGACAAGACCACAATTGTCGCCGGCTTCTTTCCCGGATTCTCAGAAGACCTGACGGGATGGGAGACATCAATTGATTCATCCGGCACCGTGACACAAAGAATCGACTGGTACGGACCAGCACATGACGGTAGACGACCAGAGACTCGCTTCGAAAAAGTAAGCTCTTCCGCTGTTCAGGCGATCGAAAGATCCATCAGTAAGATTGATCGTCTTGGTGTCGCTCGGCTCAATCAGCATTTCTGCATTGACGATGCGGAACTTGTCTATATCGTCGCCCGCGACATTGGCTTCCAGACGACAATGTCCCCATACACGTTTGCTTTCTTGGCTGCTCGCGAACAACTTCCCGACCGCGCGGCAGATGCGTTGGCACAGTTTCAAGCAGCCTGGCACGAGATTGAAGCCATCTCTCCCTACAGCACGCAGCAACACTGGAAAAAGGGGAACAAGGAGGTCAACCCGGGCGGCGGATCGGGCGGGTTTTGAAGTCAACGGTTCTTGGTCGCCGTCGGGTTACCTTTGTCGTCTCGCCGTCCCGATCGCTCACATTTCGAACCGTCCGGGGTCATCAACGGGTCATCCGCGAACTGCCCCGGTCCAATCAAGAGGCCTAACGAACGCATCCGTCTCAACCCCTCGGTGGTCACGACCGAAAGTGGTAACCCTCTGATCTCGATATCTTCAAACCGGAGTGGATCCGTGAGTGCTCCGGATATGCCCCATGGATACGATGCTTCAACGTTGTCATTGCGATGGTGGACGCCACAACCACCAAGCCGCGCGACTCCAACATGAAGATCTCCCTGGATGCTCGCTTCATATTTGAGACCGAGGCCACAGACCCGTAGACTCAGATTAGTCAGTATTCAGGAAGGCGTCGTGGCCAACTTCGTCGGTGCTGGAAGGATGCCCCAAATCCATGAGGAACGTGCCGGACTATTCTCGAGTCTCGATGTCTGCGGGAGGTGAGTGTTTGAAGATACTTCGAATCGTCATCGTGGTGAGCTGGTCCCTTTGCGGTTCTCCTCTTCGGTCAGCAGAACAGGCTCCGCTTGCCTTCCCTGGTGCCGAAGGATTCGGCCGATACTCACGCGGCGGCCGAGGTGGCGATGTCTACCACGTCGTCAACTTGAACGACAATGGCCCCGGCTCGTTACGGGAAGGGCTACGATCGGCGAGCAGCCCGCGGACGATTGTGTTTGACGTTTCGGGTACGATCGAGCTGAAATCGCCACTCATCGTTGACAAGTCGTTCTTGACCATTGCCGGCCAGACGGCACCTGGTGACGGCATTTGCCTCAAGGATCAAAACTTTCGCATCGAAAAGGCTTCCCACATCATCGTGCGCTACATTCGTTTTCGGTTGGGCGATGAAAACAAACAGCCAGGTGACAGCCCTGATGGCATTACGACCAACGACATTGATCACGTCGTCTTCGATCACATCACCGCCACCTGGGGAATTGACGGTAATCACGATTTGAGGCGAGGAGGCAATTTCACGCTGCAATGGTCGATCTACGCCGAAGCCTTGAACAAGAGCCTGCATCGAAAGGGAGAGCATGCGATGCTGGCTTCGTTTCGCGATCTAACCGATAGTATCTCGATTCATCACAATCTTTTTGCCAGTAGCCGCGATCGGCATCCGACATTGGGCGGCAGCCCGAGGACCAAGCCCGACGCGATCGTCGATTTCCGCAATAACGTTGTCTACAACCTGAGCGGGGCGACAAATCTGTCGAATTGCCGCATCAACGTCATCAAGAACTTTTACTGTCCTGGTCCCAATACGCCCGCCGGCAATCTGCCGCTGGCGACGAAAACAGAGAACAGGGAGGCTCTCCGAGTTTTTCTTAGTGGCAATGTATTTGCCGGGAATGACGCCTTCACCCAGGACAACTGGCGGGCGGTCGACGTCAACCGATGGAAGACGCGAAACTATCAACCAATGACGCTGGCGGAAATTCGTGTCGACCAGGAATTCGAAGTCGGCGAGGCGAAGGCCCGGACCGATGCCCCGGGAGTGGCCTACGAACGAGTCCTGCAAGCCGCCGGAGTCTCCCGTCGTCGGGACACGGCCGACCAGCGGCTCGTCCATGGTGTCCGGGATCGCACGCATCGGCTCATTGACAGTCCTCGCGAAGTTGGTGGATGGCCCATGCTGCGAAGCGAGGAACCGCGGCTGGATACCGACCGTGATGGCATGCCAGATGACTGGGAACAACGACAGGGCTTGAACACACAAGACCCAGGCGACGGCAACGCGGTTCAAAGCGACGGTTACACGAATCTAGAACACTTCATCAATAGCCTTGCGCCTTAGAACGCGCACATCAAACGATCGAGGTGTTCTGTACGGGACCGGCGTCACTTTCACGCTGCAACGGTCTAGGCACCCCAACGCGTCTTGCATTCCCTGTCTTTTCAGCCATCTTCTCGCGCGGAATGCATCGCTTCATGGCGGCACGGCATCCGACCACTACCGGGCAACGGCCCACGAGCTGGATCGCGGGTAGCGTGTTTTGGCCCATCGTTTACCGGGAAATGACCTAAGGTGAACCGGGATTTGGCCCATGGCTTTGCCGCTCTTACCGGGAACCGACCCACGATTTTGGTTGGGATCTTTTTCGGATTTCAAGCGGTTGGCCACGCGTAACACTTGATCCATGCACTCACGAAACTCTCAACTCGTCTGCAGATTGTTTCTCCCGCGAACAGGAAGGAAAAGGGGTTCCTGACCTATGCGTCGTGCAGGGGCGGGACTCGAAGAACGGCGGCGTCGAGTTCTTCGTCGGAGCAGCCGGATTGTTCAAACGCTGATCGGAAGGGAGCGAGGATGGCGTCCAGTCGGGAAGGCTCGTTGACCTTCTCGCGAAGTGCTTCGACGATCACGGTCGAGATGTCCTGCCCAGCCTGGGCGGCGCGCTCCCGTAGTTTCTGCTCGATGTCGCTGGGCAGGTCGATTTGGATCATGGCTCGTTCTCCGTTCCCTCGAATATTGTCCCGCACATAGACGGACCTTATCCAAGCCGTTCGGGTTCAGCGGTCTCGACGAAAAGTGAACGAATGTATCGACCCGAAGGTGGCGAAGCTCCCGCAAATGCGATAAACCGACATTTACTAACGTCCCGCGCGTGGGAACTACACGGAGGAGCCCTTTGCAGGAATTAGCCGCGAACAAGGATCGGCTCGAGGAAGCCCTGTCGCGCTTCGGGCTCTCTTCCTTTCGACCTGGACAACGGGAGGTCATTGACACGGTCCTGGCCGGACAGGATGTGCTCTGCGTTATGCCGACGGGGGGAGGCAAAAGCCTCTGTTATCAACTCCCCTCATTGATCGTTCCGGGAATCACGCTCGTCGTCAGCCCCTTGATCGCACTCATGAAGGACCAAGAGGACCAGCTGCTTCGTCAAGGGTTTCGCGCGACGGCGCTTCATAGCGGCATCGAGCTCGCCGAGCAACGCCAGCGACTGGCGGCAATGGAACGGGGAGAATTCGATCTCGTCTATGTCGCGCCCGAAAGGTTTCGCAGCCAATCGTTTCTCGACGCCATTCGAACCGCGGGCATCTCCTTGCTCGCCGTCGACGAAGCCCATTGCATCAGCGAATGGGGCCACGACTTTCGACCCGACTACACCAGGCTCGGATGGTTTCGCCAACGGCTCGGCTTCCCCGCGACCATCGCTTTGACGGCGACGGCTACCGATCAAGTGCGCAGGGACATCATCGAGCAATTACATCTCAAGGAACCGGCCGTTTTCGTCCGCGGGTTCGACCGGCCGAACTTGCATTACGGCGTGGCCCTGACGGCAACGGTCGCCGCCAAGCAGGATCGTCTGCGCGCCCTCCTCGCCAAAACCGAAGGATCGGCGATCATCTACGCCTCCAGCCGAAAAAACACCGAGCAGGTCGCGGAGTTTCTCCGTGACGAGATGCGCAAGAAGGTCGCCGTCTATCACGCGGGCCTCGTGCCGGAAGAACGAAGGCGCGCCCAGGATTCCTTCATGTCCGGTGACGCGGAAATCGTCGTGGCGACCAACGCCTTCGGCATGGGGATCGACAAGCCCGATATCCGATCGGTCATCCACTACAACATTCCCGGCACGATGGAGGCCTACTATCAAGAGGCGGGACGCGCGGGGCGCGATGGAAAACCCGCGCGCTGCGAACTCCTCTTCGCCCCCATCGACCGCAAGATCCAAGAGTTCTTCATCGAAAACGAATACCCCGATCGAGCGGTGGTGTTCGCCATTTTCGAGATCCTGCGAGACATTCCCGAGGATCCGATTGAATTGACTCAGGTGGAACTCAAGGAGCGGATGGACGGCCGCGTCACCGAGATGGCGATTGGCACAAGTCTGAAACTGCTCGAGTCCGCCGGCGCACTCGAACGACTAAGACCACGCGAGAACATGGCGATCATCCGAGTCCATGAGACGGGTCCCGATTTGACGGATCTCGTCCCCGCGAACGCCAAGACGCAGCGCCGGGTGCTCAAACTACTTGACCAGTTGGTGGGGAATCGACGGGGCCAGGATATCTACTTCCATCCGGAGGGGGTCGCGAACAGTCTCGATATCGAGAAGACTTCCCTGTTCCGCGCGCTGCGCGAATTGACGGAACGGTTGCGCATCGACTTCATCCCTCCCTTTCGAGGCAACGCCATTCGCATTCTGGATCGAACGACCCCGGTGCGAGAATTGCCAATTCAATTCGATGAACTCATGGAGCGAAAAAAAAGGGAGCTCGAAAAGCTCGGCCGCGTCTTCGACTATGCCCAAGGGGCCGTTTGTCGGCGGCAGTTCATCCTCGAGTATTTTGGCGATAAAACCGGACCCTGCGGACACTGTGATTCCTGCGACCGCGTCTCGGGACGAGGACAAGGGGCAAGTCGATCATCGAGCGAGCGAACGACGAACTTCCACGGTCCCTTGGAGGAGGAAGTGCAGGAACTCATCCGCCGGGCGCTCGGCGCGATTGCCGAGCTTCGCGGTAGGTTCGGCAAGACACTTGTGGCACAGGTCCTCTCCGGATCCAACGCCCAACAGATCACGCGATTCGGCCTACAAAAGCGCTACTGCTTTGGCCAACTTCAGGGCATTCGGCAATCGGATGTCGCCAACCTGCTCGAAGCGTTTCTCATGGTCGGCCTGGCTAAACAAGAAGGGGATCGGCTGCGCCCCACGCTCGGCATCAGCGATCAAGGGACTGCCGTCCTAAGAAAAGAATGTCCGATTCCAGACAATCTGCCCATCGCTCCACCTTTGCTTGCCCAACTTCGCGGGATGGCGGGTGTCGCGAGCAAAAGAAGAACCACCGAGCAATCGACTCCCATGCCGACCGTCCAGAGCCCCTCTCCCGCCCGCGCCCCGGAGTCCTCAACAAAACCCATCGTCGAACCTCGGAGGATAGAGAAGAGTGAAACTTTAACATCGCCTCACCCCGCTTCGTCTCCGCAGACGAGAATCGAACCGGCCGTCGCACCGTCCACCACGTCCGCCGCCAAATTCACTTTGGACGGCGGCGGTTTTGTGCCCGACTACTATTGGACCTGTCGGCTGTTGGAACTTGGACTTTCAGTAGCCGATTGCTCGGCGGCGAGGCGTTTGACTCCGGGAACCATTCTCGATCATGCCTTGGCGGCAGCCTACTCCAATGAGCCTGTCCCGCTGGAGCCGTTCCTTGCACACGGCTTTGATCCCCGTTACCAGGTTTCGCTCGACAAACTGAAGGAACTTCGCCAGTCGAGCGAGTAATGTTCGCAACGATCCAGCGAGCTTTCGCATGGGCGCCAACGCGTGCCTTGAGGCTGGTATTCGTCTCACTCTTGGGGGTTGAGTCGGCTGGACAGCGCCTTGCCGATCATGGTGAATAGGGCGAACAACGCGACCGCGAGCAGCAATTGCGGGTCGGCCAGATATTCCAACCGAAGTCCGTCGTTTAGGATCCGTTGTCCAAAGTTCGCGAACAAGAATTGATAAACGAACGTGCCAGGCAATATGCCGATGGCGGTCGCCAAGACATAATCCGAGAAACGAATGCTCGTCAGACCGCAGCCGAAGTTCACGCCGTTGTAGGGGAAAAACGGGATCAGGCGGATGACGAGAAGCCCCATGAAGCCGTTCTCGCGGATCCGTCGCTCCAGTCGATCGAATCTTCCCCCCAGCGTCTGGTCAATGAAATCCCGGCCCAACTGTTTGGCCACCAGGTAGGCCAAGGTCGAACCAATCACGGCTCCGATCCAGGTATAAAGCGTTCCCCAATACGCGCCGAAGAGAACGGCTCCCGTGAAACTCATAACCGTACCCGGCAAGAGGACCACCGTGCCGACGATGTATACGCCAATGTAAATCAAGGGGGCCAACGGGCCGAAATCGCGAATCACCGCAAGTAGGGATTCACTGGTTACCGACCTCCCCCTTTCCGTGAATCGAAAGAAATAAACCGCTCCGCCGAGGAGCGCGATGAGAAACAGCAGCTTGAGAAGAGAGAGAACGCGGGGCATGGGAATCCCACCAGTCACTGGAGTTCTCCAACGCTTGCAATTTGGCGGACGATTCCCTTGGGAAGCACGCATGGCCTCTTGGAGGGATTCGAAATCTTCTAGGCGTCACTCACGATCGACTCCACGCGAGCCAACGCTGGAATAGTTTTTTTACAAACGGCGTCAGTCGTGTTCGGTTATACGCATCCGCCACTTTGCGAATGGCTTCCGCCTGGGTGGGATAGGGATGAATGGCGCGCGATAGCTTACCGAGACCGAGCCCCGCCGACATCGCGAGTGTGATTTCGGAAATCATGTCGCCGGCATGGCGCGCGACGATGGTGGCCCCGACGATCGCATCGGTTCCTTTGCGAACATGTACTTTCACGAACCCCCCGGTTTCTCCATCCAGAATCGCGCGGTCCACCTCTTCGAAACGCTGTACGAAAGTTTGAACCTCGATTCCCTGAACGCGCGCTTCCCGTTCATGGAGCCCCACGTGCGCGACCTCTGGGTCCGTGTAGGTACACCAAGGAACGACGAGGGAGCCGGCATTGGCTCGACCGAGAAAGAGCGCGTTCTGCAACACGATCCGAGCCATGGCGTCCGCCGCGTGCGTGAACTTGTATTTCGAACAGACATCCCCGGCGGCAAAGACCCGAGGATTGGTGGTTTGCAGCCGTTCGTTGACCTGGACTCCCCGCGAATGGTCGTACGCAATTCCCGCAGCCTCAAGCCCCAGGCCATCGACGTTGGGAGTCCTTCCCGCGCCGACGAGAATCTGGTCGACGTGTAGCTCCCCTCGCCGTCCGGACTCGACCAACGCGACGACCTTTTCACTGTTCTCCGTCCGAACGCTTTCCACTTCCGCGTTCGCGTGCACACGCACTCCGTCCTCGGCCAAGGCGCGCTCTACGATCTCCGCGGCATCTCGGTCTTCTTTGGGAAGAACCTGGGAGTGATTGGCGATTAAGTGGACTTCCGCGCCAAACCGGGCGAACGCTTGCGCCAGTTCACAACCTATGGGTCCCGCGCCAATCACCGCCAATCGACGAGGAAGTGTGGTCAACGAGAAGACGGTTTCGTTGGTCAGGAAGCCTGTTTCCTTCAATCCGGGAATGAAGGATGGTCGCCGCGCGCGCTGGTCGCGATCACGGCTTTGACGAATCGAAGAACCTGGTCTCCGATCGCGACGGATTCCCTGTCGAGAAATCGGGGCCGTTCCGAAAACACATATCGATCTTCAGGTCACGAAACTGCTGATTGAGTCATCTGGGCCAACATGCCCGAAGTCGCCGCATCCGTTCCATGACGGCGGAAAAATCTACTGCTGCCGACTCACGAATTTCGAGACCAACTTTCCTGCTTCACGCACCAGTGATCAGCGCGCGCGGATCGGAGGATGGCTTTGGACGGAACACATCCGATATTGAGACAGTCTCCTGTTGCGTCCTTTTCGATGAGCGCGACTTGGCTCCGGAGTCCCGCCCTCCTGCCGCCGTCACCAACCCTGCCACCCCGCCCTGATCACCACGAGGTTGTAGCGGCCCTCGGTTCGGGGGGAGCCAATCGGCGGATGCACGGTCGCGGGAGCCGCTCGGTTATGCGAATCCGGGGGCGAAATGATTTCTTCCAGGGCCGCGATGTTCCTTCGTCGTTCGTATTTCGCCCGGACCACTTCTCCTGGCGTCGGCCCTCCGCCGTGCGTAGGCCACGGCGGTTCAGCCTTTGTGCCGAACGAGCTGCTCACGCGACGATGCGACGGCGAAGGTCAGGTCCACCTGCTGCGGATCGCGCCGCGCGCGGAGGACTGCCGGATCAAACGCCGAGCGATGGGCTTGCTTGCCCTGCTCGACAGCCTGTACCGCGTACGGTAGAGCGCCTTCATGGCCGTAGTGCCGTTTTCGACGCGCAGGCTTGCCCTACTCGTCGGACTCCCGCTCGTGGTAGAGGGATCCCAGAATGCGTTTGGCTTTCTCTCGATGGTGGCTGTTGGTACTGCCCCTGGCGGCAATCTTGCCAAGCCGCGCGCACGCCGAGGATTCACGGAAAGAGATCGATTCTTTGAAAAGCAGGTGCGGCTGGTTTGGTCGCGAGGTGTTTGAGTGCTGCTGGGCCTGATTCCGGGGCCGAGGGTGGTCTACGCGTCGATTCCCTGGCTGCCTTGCTCGAGGGTGGAGACGGCCAAAGGATCCACCCGGCAAGCCGGAAGAAAGTTTACTGATTGACGTGGTGAATCATGGCAAGCTCTACCAAATGCCACCGCGCATGAAGCTACCGGCCCAGGAGATCGCGGACCTCACTACCTGGGCCGGGTGATCGGCAGCTCCCCTGGCCGGGCGAGTCCGAAACGCCCGCGAAACAAAATGGAGACGTCGATTTCTCAAAGGAACAACGGAACCATTGGTCTTTTCAGGCCAGTGGCCAAACCCGAAATCTTCAGGTCAAGGAGAGTTCGTGGCCCAAGGGGACCTGACCGTTTCATCCTCGCCAAGCTGGAAAGGCCAAGGGATTCTTCGTCCGCCCCGCGGCGGATAAGCGGGTTTTGCTGCGACGAGCGACCTTTGATCTTACCGGCCTGTTGCCAACGCCGGAGGAGATTCGAGCGTTCCTCGAGGACGAATCTCCGGATGCGTTTTCAAAAGTGATTGAACGTCTGTTGGCCTCGCCAAGCCGAGGTATGTTGGGAACGATGGGGGCGCTGGCTGTTGACATCGCTCGCTACGCTGGACTGAACGGCATGGACGAGAATCCTCGCCTACGTGAACGCGTTTGATACCGCGATTACGTCATCGAGGCGTTCAATAAAGATCTCCCCTACGACCAGTTCGTGTGAAAGAGCAGTTGGCCGGCGACCCGCTGGCGGTGGCCGTACGATCCCGAGGAACTGCGCGCTCGACGAACGGCGACGGGGTTTCTCCGCTCGGGTCTGAAGATGCCCGTAAAGATGACGGCCGAAAAATGGAAATGGACATCATCGACGAGCAGATTGACACGTTGGGCAAGGCGTTCATGGCCTGACCGGATTTCGCTTCCGCCGCTACGACTACAACTGACCTCATCTCCTGGCGGACTACTACCGCTGCTCGCCGGCATCTTCAAAAGCACCAAGACGATGGAAAACTTCATCGTCGTCGCCACCTGGCACGAAGTCTTGCCCTCGCGAAAAGAGCCTGCCGAAACTTCGCATGACCAAAAGCTCACCTGGTTCGCGGCGAGATCTCCCCAGTTAGTGGATCGGCGAATCGCGTATCAGCGACCAAGAACGAAAAAGACATCCTCCATGTCAAGGCAGCCGCGGAACTCTTGCCAAAAGGGCTGAACCGATCCCGCGAAGTCGGTGATGACGCCCCTATTGACGGTACGCTCCCGGATTGGTCATGGTGGAAGCCGGGAGGATCGATCGAGGAAACGTTCTCAATGACCAAAAACAACCACGTGGGGCGGGCATTGAGCTATTTGAACAAAGGAGCTGCTGAATCCTCGTCGAGTATGACGTCGAAGTATCTCACAGGACCCCATTTAACTCGAAGTTCGCCATGCCGCCGCGTGGAAAGCAGGCCAGGCAAAGCTCTATCAACAACAAGTTGATGAACTCGAACCTTGTCGGCGACGTCATCGGTTCCTGGACGCCGGATACGCAAACCTGGAACGTCGTCGGCGTCTATTCCCTCCAGGCCGGCAAGAATACGATCTGTCTGAACGAAACGGACCGTTTCCCCACATCGACAAGCTCGTGCCTCCTTGGTCGGCTCCGGAGGGGTTGAGGTGGCCATGCCGCGAAGCGAGGAGCAAATCGCCGCGGAGCACCAGGTACTCGCTCCGTTCGTGGCTCAACGGGCTCAATACCTTGAAGCGCTCCACGCGGAGGTCGATTCGCTACTCGACGCATGGCGGCGGCTCGAACAAACCGGACTCGAGATAACCCGCTTCCGGACTGGAGGAAGAATGCTGCAGACCATCGTTGACCTCAAGGGGCTGTTCTGCCGTCCCCGAAAACGCGAACCAGTTTTATCCCGCGGAGATCTCCTCAGCCTCGAACAAGCTCAAGGAAGAGGAAGAGAAGATCACCAAGGCCGGCAAGCATTTATACCTGCCGCCATTGTCGCGGATGGCTCGCCGCAGAATGTTCGGATTCATCTCCGGGCAGCCACCAAACTCTCGGAGCGGAAGCAATTCTTCCTGTCGATTTCCCCGCGCCTCGGCCATAATGAACCTTCGATTCCCGGAGAAATCGGCGGCTTCAACGCGCTGATTGCCGCCCGTCCGGAACACCATTTGCTGGCTGGGCGTGGTCAATCGAATCCAGCGTTTACTGAACCGACCGTTCAATCCAGACAATGCCGGATTTCGGCGATGTTTCATGCGCCTGCGAATGCTTGATTTACCACAAACCAGTTCATCGGGTGCGGTCAATACCAATGCAGGCAATGCCTGACCACAATTTCGCCACGGCCAACAGATGTCAGGCCGCTTGAAAAGCTTTAGGTCGGGATCCTGAGAACGACAAAGTTACATGACTGCTGCAGACGCGAGGAGGAAGCGGTTGACGGCGATTCACGCTGCGGTTTGCCAGATACCTCCATGGGTGGCACGCTGCTCAAAAATAAAACCGCGCGAATACGTCGCGGGCACGGCGTCCGTAGACGGAACTAGTAGCTTACCAAACCACGCGGCGTTCGATTCATCTTCCCGTGATTCGCAAGCCCCTTACGACGTCTTCAAGGTTCGACTTCGCTGATCCGAGCACTTCCTTTGAATGGCGATCGGCCCACGACCACGGCGCGCCCTCAGCCTTGTTCATGATGAACTCTGCTTGCGCGCGACCAGTCCATGGTTCCGAGGAAGAAGCCGTTCAATGAATAGCCCGCGGATTCGACGGCACGTCTACAGACGGCGCACGAGCGGATCCTCGGCCGACCAGCGGCTGGCTTGGGAAATCGCGGTGGCCAATCAATCGACCGATGTCGGCAAGAACTAAAGACGCGACGAACGACGAAGCGGCGTTGAAGCGAACATGGCAGAGCTTGCGCAGAGTACTTATCGCTTCCAACGAGCTCTTTATTGCGAATGATTTCGCCTCGGATGCCGGATGAATCGTCACCGGGTCCTCGAAGCACGCTCGGCCTTGACGCGGCGAGATGCTTCGTCAATCGTCGGTCGGCTTCGGCTCGCTGCCGCTGGCGGGCCTCCTCTCCGAAGAGCGCAAATCGAAAAAGCCCGCGGAGACGACCCGGGCCTTGACGCGCCGCGGCCCACTGCTCCCAAAAGCCAAACGGGTATTGCTCTTTCACATGCATGGTGGTCTGTCACAGATCGACATGCTCGATTGGCAAGCCTCCTCGAACGAGACGACGGTAAACCACTCTCTTTCCCAAGCCAAGTGCTCATCGAGCCAGACTGGCAACCTGTTAAAGTCCCCTTGGAAGTTCCGCCAGCACGGTCAATGCGGCCATGCCTGGGTCAGCGCGAGCTCTTCCCGAAGTTCCGCTGCGTGGACGATCTATGCATCGTCCATTCCATGCACGGCTCGAATCTGAGGCATGAAGCGCCCTTCCTCGAATTGCACATCGGCAGCGTAGATACTTTCATCTCTGGTTGAGCATGGGCTCTTGGATTACTCACGGCCTGGGGGGCGAGAATCAGGGATTCGCCCGGGGTTCATCACCATCTGTCCCACGCTCACGCATGGCGTCAATAATCGAGTTCGCGTTCTACCCGCAGCCTATCAGGTACTTCCGGCTGGGGAATGCGAGCATTCCCCGGACCGTGCGAATATTCCCTTCATCGACAATCCGGAAACTCCTCGCCCGTCCAGCGACTCGAGCCTGATTTCCTTGGCGGAGAGATGAACGCCTGGCAGTTGAAAACACGGGACCTGATCCAGGCCCTCGAAGGTCGATCCAGAGCCTGAGTTGGCTCATCGAATGCAACTGGCGGCACCGGAGCTGCAGGATATCACCGGCGAAACGAAAGAAACTCGCTTTACGGCCTCGACCAGGACGTCACGAAGAACTTTGGTCGACAATGCCTGATGCCGCCGATTTATTGAACGGGGCGTTTGCCTGTACAGGTTACGCATAGCCATAAGTGGGATCAGCACGACAACCTGAAGGCTGACTATGAAAAATTACTCGTGAAGTCGACAGGTTGATCGCCGGTTTGCTAAAGGATCTCAAGAGTCGCGGCCTGCTTGAAGAGACGCTCGTCCTATGGGGCGGCGAGTTCGGGAGAATGCCAACGCGCGCAGGACGGAACGGCCGCGATCACAACCTGAAGGGTATACCATGTGGCTCGCGGGAGGGGCGTGAAGCCTGGCATGCATACGGCCTGACTGACGAGTACGGTTACTATGCGGTCGAGAACAAGGCATCTCCACGACCTTCACGCCAGCATGCCGTATCTGCTCGGCCCTGACCAGCAAACGTCTCACGTATCGGCACGCGGGCCGCGACTTCCGCCTCACGGACGTGCATGGCGGTGTCATTCGCGATCTTTCGCTTAATCTCATTGAATCTTACGTTGGTGGCCGAGAGTCACTCGCCGACGATCGGTACGGCGTTCGAAGACGGAACGGTATTCGGATTCGCGCCCGCGTGATCGCCGGGTTCGACTCACCGCGATGGGTATCAGTCGCGCGGAAGAATTTCCGCTTCAGGTCGCGGTTTCGAAACAGGTTGCTCCGCGAGTCGTAACGGCCGAGTATGGGCAATCGGCTGGCGCCGCGAGGAACCGCGATCGGGTTAGTGGCGAAGGGGATCGTTTCCGATCAATTGATGCTTCGTTGCCTGGTACCTGCTCGTCTTCTGCGTTCGCGTGGACAATGGTATACAGCTCTGGTAATGGCGGAACCTGGAGATCGTACCCTGCCGTTGTTCCGTGCCACCTGGCACGGAAGATCGAGTTCGATAGCCATGCGCTGGTGCTTGAATTTCGCCTGGCAATTCATCCGGCATCTGACTGCGAACGACCAGCGTTGAATTGTTCAGCCTGCCCGCGGATTCCTCGGTTGGGAAAAGCTCAAGTTGGCGCCCGCCGGGCGTTCGAGGCCAGCCATTGGCGGCGACTCCGGCGGGGCGCGGAGGTGGCGTTGTCAGCGCGCCAGCACCGGCGGCCCGGTTCAGTTCCCGTGCCTCGCCTGGCCTGAAAGCCACTCGATCTACTCGTTCTCCAATTGGTTCACGGAACGGTGCCGTAGAACTGTACGCCGCGGTATCCCAGCCATACTGCTGACTATAATCGACGAACAGAAACAGGATTCGCTGTCGCGCGAGACGAGGAAATTGGCGACGGAAAAGCCTTGCATAGCGCCATTACGTCACGCGGGTACTCCGTCAAATTGAAGAGCCGTCCCAGGGGAATTTTCCGCTGCTCGTTGATCAACTGCCGAACGAGCAGGTCATGTCTTTTCAGTTCCTGATAGTCTTCAGAGAGCACCGCACTACCCCTGTCCGCCCACCGCGGGAGAGGACGACGAAACTTGCGCGCGTACGTGTGTTATTTCGTGAGGGAGGACGCTGTCCAGAATCCGCTCGAGGCTCCCTTCGACCACCATCTGCCGATTTAAATCCGGCCTTGGTCGAAGGCGGCGAAGCGCCCTTTATGCCGTAGGTCAGACGAATCCCCGACGGTACAGGGCTCGGGCCAGGTTGGCATTTCTCCACCCAGCCACTGATCGCTTTCTCCTGCCGATAGAACTCGGCGTATTCGCCTACCTCTGGGCACCCTACGGTTTTGCACATGACGAAGTTGCCTTCCAGCGTCTGGAACTGCGGGCCGTCCTCGCCGGCTCCCGCCAGCAAGCCTGTCCAGCAACGATCATCAAGATCCGGCGATGACCATGACACTCTACAAGGACTACCGCAACGCGTCCGAACGACCGAGATCGCCCGGGCACTGTGTGTTTTGGATTCAGGGTCAGCTTGGCAATGCGGTGATGGTAAAAGCAACCGACGTGCCAACCGAGGAAAACCCTGCCGTCCAACCTACAACCTTCGCCGTAACGTCCTTGTGCGGTGAATGTTTCTTCTTTTACTGACCTCGACTCTTCCCGAGGCTATCGGTCCCAGCGTTGAAAAATTTACCCGACGAACGCTCCCGAGGAAGACTTAGTTTGAAAACACGACTATCGGAATTCCCAGACCTCGGCGGTTTGGCAGGCGCAATCGGCACAATCTGACGGGCATCCTCCCCCGCGCGAACGAATTTCGCTAAAGGGAGCTGTTCCTGGTTTCTCACGTCCCCTCCAGCGACGTCCCTTCAATGGGAATCTGCCAGACTAACCAACGTCAGGTGGGAACTTTTCATTCGACGTTACAATCCCCTTCTCGTGCCAATCGCGAGTCAGGTCCAGCCATAACGCCAGACCTTGGAACCTGCCATGACGTGAATAATGGTTCTGAATCGCTTTCTGCACGTCCCCACGAACGGGGCCATGAACCATGGGATACTTTTTCAAACACCAGCTATCCAACGCGAGTCCATCGTGCCTACCCAGTAACTTGCTCAGATTCTCCGCGGCATAGCGCCCAAAGCCGCGGACCCGCATCATCGCTTTATTCAATTCCGCCGCCGTCCCGGGAAATTCCACCCAGGACTCCGGATCCACCTCCCCTTCGTCAACTTGCCGAGCGAACGTTCGAAAGTAATCCGCCCGATAGCCCGCTCGAATCGCATCGCGATAGAACGCCGTCGATTGTTTCGCCATGACGGCGGGAGTTGGAAAGGCGCGCAATCCGCCGGGCGCATCCTCCCCCAAATGGTCGACTAACCTGGTTACCATTTGCCGAGTCAACGACCAACTACAATTGGTGGTCGCCATCATCTTGACGGCATCTTCAAAGACCGAGGCCCCGCGCAACATACGCCCCAAACCGAGCTGCTTGGCCCAAAGAAACTCGTCTCCCGTCTCCTTGAAGAAGGGCCTTAAGTCGTGATGAAGTCCGAGCATGTGCCCCACGATTCGAACTGCCTGTTCGGATCGGCGCTCGTTCCAACGCTCGGCAATCGTCGTTTCCACCTCGACGGATCGCGCGCGAGACTGGCGAACGGTCCATCGGCAGGGCTGCGCATCGACGTGCCCCACGGCGATTAACGTCCTCGTCGAATCCTCCCAGCGAAACGGCGGCAGGTCGTACCAGCCGTGGCTATGAACGGTCGCGCGCAGACGAAAACCGGTGGGCGCTTCGAGCTGAAATCGTTTGGTTCCCAAGTCTTTCCCCTCGTGGAAATCCCCTGCGTTCAAGGAAGGTCACTGCTCATGACGCGAAATCGCTCCGGGTCTTCGCCATGGGCACGAACCATGGATTCGATCTTACTCCAGCCCTGGTCGACGGGGTCCCTTAGCCGGCGGTACCAACACTCGAAGAGAACGATGCGACTCAAGCATTGAAATTCCCACTGCGGTCGATGCTTCCAAAAGTAGCGCAGCAGACCATGGCGCGCGAAATACACCATGCGGTGCGTCAATGGGCGGCCGTGATAGGGATGAAAATGGCGCCAAGTCGCGGCAGGGTCATGGATCGTCGTCCAACCCGCTTCGCTTGCGCGCAGACACAAGTCGACATCCTCGTAATACATGAAAAACCGTTCGTCCAACCCGCCGATGGCATTCAGGCATTCACGCGACAAGAGAAAGCTGGCCCCCGTGACCCATGGCACCCGGATGCATTGATCCAAGGGAAGATGGAGGTATTTGCGGCGCGCGCGAGGCCGCAATAGACCGACGACGATTCTCCAAAAGTTGGGAAATTGCCCCGCCGAGCCTTGGGGCGTGCCGTCCGCGTTGAACAGGCGAAAGCCCACGATTCCTACTTTTTCCCATCGCGACTCCCATTCCTCGGTCACTTTGACGACCGCCGGCAAACAGCCCGGTTCCGGCATCAAGTCCGCGTTGAGCACCAGCAGAAAGGGAGCTTGGGTTTGTTTCAAGGCGAGTTGAATGGCTGAGGCATAGCCCAGGTTCTCGCTTGTAAGGACGGAACTCATTAGCGCGTTCACGTCGGCATCGTCGCTTTGGAGTTCAGGCAGGGCCTGCTCGCCGTTGTGAATCACCAGCCATTGAATCTGGCGAAAGCACCGTCCGGGTCGCTTCGGCAATAGGCGGACAATTGCGCGACGACGGCGTCCGCGTCGTCATGGTTGATGATGACTGCTGCGCTTCGACGCTCTCCGTCACGCCGATTTCCATCTGAGTCCCGAACCTTCTTGTCGCACGTCGATCCAGTAGGCTCCGAGTGTACAAGGATTTTCCGGTGGGATGAAGAACCCGCAGCCGGCGCTTTTGAATATGGCAGAGTCATGAAATCCAAGCCTCGTCGGCATTATAATAGGCCGCAAAGTTTTCCCAGATGACGCCGACGGCCAATATTGGATTGGCCACGAATCCAATGGCTCGTCCCCCGCAACGGCCGTGAATGATCCAGCCGTCGTCGCATCGATGGAAACGAAGGGAAACTACCCCCGCCACGCGAAAGCGATTTCTTCCCCGGATGGCCCCATGGGCATCCGCTCGGATAGTTTTGAGGACGGTTTTATGTTCCGCTTGGTCGCATTCCCCGCCTTGGTACTTGTGACGTTCGTCGCAAGCGTCGTTCACGCCGCTCGAGGATCGACAATATCTCGCCCGCGGCCTCAGAACGGGCGATGCCACGAGCCTGGTTATCGAAGGGGGAGATCTGTTTCCAGGCGGAGATACTGTTGCCCTTTCCTTGACGAGCCAGAAGATCAAGGAAGGCGCTCTCAGCGGGTGGGATTCGAGATCCAACTTGCCAAGGAAACGTCCCCGGCATCTATCCGCTGAATCGTCAACGACCGTGGCATTTCGAATGCCGTCCTCGTGGATGGATTGCCCCAACGTCCGGCAGCGGAAATGGCGGGCGAGCTTCCGTCGCGCTGTACGGCCAACTTCAAGGGAACGGGGTCGTTAGCACGAGTTTCAGGGCATGAAAGGCCAACGGGTCGTGATCGAAGTGGATGCCCGGCGACTTGGTTCCGCCTTGGACCCGATCGTGGAGCTTCTTGACGAACGGCGCTCGTGCAAAATCGCCTGGTCGCAGAAGTCGTTCGATTGGCGGGAAATGCTCGGCTGAAATTCCGCCCGCCGACGGCGTGTACTACGTCGAGCTTCATGGCCTTGTACCGGCCCGCAACCCGGTTTCTATCGGCTCAAGATGGGCGATCTCCTTGCCGCCGATTTCATTTATCCCCTCGGCTTGACGCGGGAACGAGTTCCGTGGAATTGATCGGTGACCTACCCAATGCCACCGCGGTGGAAGTGGACCTCGCACGCCGGCGATTTGCCCGCCCCACTCCCTCCCATGAACGGAGTCACCGGCGCCGCGCCGCGCGTCCTATCCAGTGACTTTCCGCAATACGTGGAACGACCGCTGGAAAAATTTCAGATTCACCAGGTCACTCCTCCCGCGGTCATCAATGGTCGAATCGATCAGCCCAAACAGATCGATCGCTTCCAAAATAAACGCGCCCTGCGGGATCCAAGCTTCGCATCGACGTCATCGCCAATCGCATTAAGCTCCTCCACTCCGACGGCGTGCTTGAAGTCAGGACATGGCTGGCAAGCCGCTCGCGAGGAGACGACCGGCTGCGGGCACCATCGATCCCGGTTTGGACTTCACCGTTCCCGAAGGGCGTAACGAGTTTCTTTTGGCGATCTCCGATCTTCAAACCCGTGGAGGGGCCGATTATGTCTACCAAGTCACAATCGCCCCCGCCGACCGTCCGGACTTTACCTTGTCGTTGTTTCAAGATCGTCACATGGTGCCGCTGGCGGGCAATGCCTTGATTCGCGTGCCGCCAACCGAGCCGGGTACGGCAGGCCCATCCGCTTGACCCTAAACAACATGATTTCCGGCGTCGACGTCGAGACCTTGGAATTCCCACGGGGGCCTCGGACGCTTTGGTGAGAGTCTCGCGGGATTCGGCCTTTCGCCGAAACAGGGGATTCTCCACGTCACGAGAGAGCGTCGTCCCAACCTTAAGATCCAGCGTGCGGCATTGCTTCCCCGAAAACGTACCTACCAGCCCAATAGCTTCGTGGCGAGGTGGAGCATCGCATGACGGGACCGGGACCCATCAATGTTCGCTGGAAAACGACGGCTGCGTTCCTTCCCACGGGGAGCCACATTCCCGCGAGCGTGGAGATTACCCGCGGGCCCAGGCCGAAAAGGTGCGGTCCGGCTTTTCATTACTCACCAGTCAGATCGTCCCCCGAAAACGCAGAACAACAGTGCCGAGGATGTCAACCGAGCCATTCGCTTGGGGAACTCTCCAACCCTCGGGGCCGGGGATTCGACCGCGATGGTGAATATTCTCGTCCCCGGCGATCTGCCGCTCCTCCTTACGATCTGGCCATCAAGGCGGAACTCCTGGCGGACGGAGACCAGAAAGTCATTGGAACCCGCGGTTAGCGCGCGAATCGTGGCGCAGCAGCCAATGCGCATCGAACTCACCAGCGTCCCGAATGTCAGAAGCGAAAAGTGGCAGAGGACAAACGGGTTCATTCGCCGGCAAGATCGCTCGGCTGGGCAGAAATTGGTGGACCGGTGATCGTCACGTTGGTCGGACTTCCCGCCGGATCCCGGCTCCGGCCGAGTTCCCGCCAGGCGCTGCCGAGTTCACCTTCCCGTTTCGTTTCCCTTTGGCACTCCCCGCGGGAGATCTGCAAAACGTTCGGCTTGTTGCACTCTCGAAGACCGATCCCAGCCGGCCGGTCGATCCGGAGAAGTGCCGGTCGCCATCAAGGTCGTCGCGGGCGATGCGCTGCCGCCCCTACACCGCCTATTCGAAGATGAACGCTTATTTCGCGGGATTCTTGCACGAAGGAGACGGACAAGCACGCATCGAAACCAATGATCGCTATTCCAGGGCTGCGGCAGCCGTGACGAACCCCCAGAAGTATCGGACCAAGATGCCGGAATGGGGATTCAAGATCACCGAGAAGCCAGGCGAGAACCAGTTCGGTACCTTCGATTCGCCTGGAAGAAGGGGCTCGAACATCCTCCTCCAACTAGGTGTCAACGGCGGCTTCGGCCCCGCACGTGGCATGCCCGGACCCGCGTTCCGTTACGAAGCAGGGTCCCCACAACCTCGCCGTCTCCGTCGATTCCAAAATCCCGAGTGGGTCGTGGTCACCCGCGACCTGTTCGCCGACTTTGGAGAAATTCACCCTCGACGGCATTGCGTTCACCGTGGGGGAAAGGTGAATTTGGACTCTTCGACCACATCTACCTTACCGTAGCGTCGCCGACCTGAAGGATTGCCCGCCCCCGGTCCAACAGGATAAACCGGTCGCGTCCGCCGACACGAAGTAAAGTCCGTCTTCGAGCAGCGCCAATGATCCATTTTATCTTCTCCTGTTGGCGGCTTCCCCGATCGACGTTGGCGATCAGAAACAGCTCTTCATCGATCGACGATTCCTCGAAACCAGCGACCGGATGAACTAAGGCCGAATCCCGCCAAAAGATCGGCATGATTCGGGCGGAGGACGCGGAGCGCGGCTGCAGGGATATCGGTCGCGTGATCGACGATCAAGGCACGGTACGGCTACCTCGGCGGATAGCGTCGACGTCCATGAAAGCACCGACGGAATCCATTTCAAATCTACCGGCGTGCATATTGGCGGGGGCGGATTCACCGCCCTCTTTCTCGATCCGCGGGATCCGGATCTAGCAGCGCAAACGTTTTCACCTCGAGTTTTCGCCTCCCTTCGATCCCGCGAAGCACGGCGTGTACGCGAGTTGCCTCCGCCAGCGTCAATTTACTCCCGTCGGCAGGGTACTCCCCTTCTTCTACCGACAATCCCACGATCGTGAATTGGGACCCCACGATCTCAGTATGTCATCCATACGCGCGCTGACTACGATTCGGAGAACCAACGTCGGATCGGCAGAATCGAAACGGACGATCCACTGAAACCTTGGCCTTATCGCAAGACCGAAAATGACCGCATGTTCCTCGCCAAGGAGAACGTCGACGTCGTACTGTCCGCGGACGGTGAAGACGATCCCCATTCCGACATCTATTACAGCGCCGCGACCATCTATCCGTGGGCCGCGGATATCTACCTGATGTTCACGGCTCAGTTCCGCCACTTCGCCCCGAACCGCAATCCATTTATTCAAACCAAGGTTCCGGGGCAGTGGGAAGATTTCGGCATGTTGGAAGTTCAACTCGCCGTCAGCCGGGACGGCATCCACTGGGACCGGCCGAGCCGAGAGCCATACTTTCCGACGGGACTCGCGGACGAGTGGGATCGGTGGTATGCCGTGATGGCGCCCGGCCGTGGCAATTACCTCTACCAGTACTACTACTCCAGCGGCCGGCTCCATGACTCGGCGATACTCCGCAAGGAGTATGACTTCCCGGACAAGCCCTTTGGTGGCCTAGGCATCGTTCGTCAACGTCTCGACGGCTTTGTCTCCGCGGACGCGGATCATCGCGGGGGCTCTCTGCGCACGCCCCCAATCGTCTTCAAAGGGAATCAACTTCGCCTGAACATCGACACCGGCCGCGATGAGGACGCCGCGTTCGTCGAGATCCAAGAGGAGCAGGGCCAGCCGATCCCCGGCTTCACCCTCGCCGATTGTGAGGAAATCGGCAGCAATTTCATCGATCAACGGGTCCAATGGAAGGGGAACGCCGATCTCGACTCTCGCAGGCAAGCCGATCCGCCTCCACTTCCAAATGAAGCCGCCAAGCTTTACGCCTTCCAGTTCTCGCAGGAGTGATGTTGAGTAACGGAAAAGAGAAGTCAAGACTTCCGTGGCCCTGCTCGCTTTGCGCCCAAGCCCTCAAAGAAACCCGGCCGAGAAACATGGTGTTGCTCTTTTAATGCTCAACAATACCGCGATGAAGGCCGGGAAAACGAGGCAACAGGCAAAGACAAGCAAAGAGGAAACCCGCGAGCGTTTCCCAGAAGCCGGTCGGCACGGAAAGTTGTTCCAAAACATTTACGAGCGACACGGCTGCCGATAAAAGCGCGATAACAAAGTTCGCCAACGCGGCGCGCATATGCGCTGCGTGATACTGCTAAACTCCGTACCAACACTCCAAGATTCCCAGCATCACCACGTACAAGTGCAACCACACGACATCGATGTTCCGGACAACGCCGCGACTCGGAAAAGATGGCACATCGTTAACCAAAGCAAAGAAGCCCAAGGCCAACCGTTGAATCCTGCGCGAATACCGATCGCGGTAGAGTGGCACGATCAGGGCGCGCGGCCAACAGATGCCATGGGAGCACGCCGGACCAAACCGTGAACCAGCTTTCTCGCCACAGAATGGTTGCTGTAATCGCACTGGTGGCGGCAATCATCATGCGAACGGTGCTCCGGATCTCTCCACGCCGCGAACACTTCGAACAGAGCTGAAGAAGCCAGCGGAAGCCACTCGTGAGGCAATAACTGTTCGAAATTCCGCGTGGACGAGTCAATGAAGACCGCTGCGGTTAGGCCAGCTACGAGAAACCATTCCGCCCCTCGAGAGCCTCGGAGGCATGCCCAAACGTGGAATGCGATCATCGACCAGACCGTCAAGAACAAAGGGGACCCGAGCCGCGTGATAATCTGCTCGTGAAATTCCGACGTCGTGCTGTTCATCCGCTCCCAATTCGTGATTCCGAAGAGCATCGCGACCGGAACAGCGCCGTGAATCTTTCCGGGCGTGGACTGACGAATGGATGCGATCTCGAAGAAGCACGTTCGCCGCGAGCGAAGGGGACGAGAAAAATCGGTTCGAAATACGATTCCCCCGGCCGCCGCAGTATCGAAACCGACGGAGAAGAGTAGTACCTGAGGCACCACCCCGACTCCAAGTAGGAAGAAGAACGAGCCAGGGAATAGAGGCCAAGGCCACGGCGTGCCGTTCCCTTCAATGGAGGAAGTCCCCCGACGGACGACGGGAAGCAACGAGAGAAAAGCCAAGCCGCACACCGAAGGAAACGCGCCGACCGCCCATGCGGCTCCCCATGCATCGTGGCCACGGGCAAGAATCGTCAGCCACGCGGGATACGCAAAGAACAAGACCAAAAGCGCTAGATACGCCTGCATGTAATAACTTCCAAGCCGAATGCGCAGAACCCGCAACAGGATGATCGACAGACCCATGGAAAAGGAGAGTCCGGAGAACAAGAGCCATCGGCCGGCCGCGGGGCGCACCATCAAAAGTTCGTCGAAGAGCATCGATAGCGCGAGAAACAGTATCACGACGATGAGTAGAATGGTTCGCGCGTCGTCCCAGACTTTGCCGAATCGAATCACTAGGAACGCCGCCACCGCCACCAAGACGGCGTAAACGGCGAGCACCAAGGGACCCAACAAGGAAATCGTGCCCTCGGGTGTCGGCTGGATCGCCAATCGAATCCCATAAAGCACGAGCCCGGTGCTGATGACGTAGAACGGATTGTGGTTAATGATTCTCCCCGCCGCCCAATGCAATAGGGCACCCAACCCTCGTTTCAACTCTCGCCAATCCTCTTCGAACGTCGAATGGAAGTCTGGCGGCGACGAAATCGTGACAACCGGGGAATCTTCCGACAATGACGTGACCAATCCTTCTTGATCGTCCATGGCATCCCTCTTGAATTGAAGACGTGAAAGGGATCGACGGTACCGAGACGCTCCACGGCCGGAGCTGTTCGATTCCGCGACAATTGTAATAGCAAGGCGTCAAGAGGCAAACCACGTGCCAACGCGCCTCGATTCATCCCGTGGCAAGGGTTCGTGATAATTCACGTCATGCTCGCGAAATTAGGGATGCATCGAACTCTTCTCTTGTTGTCCACGACGGGAAATTCTCCAGTCACACCTCGACGACAACAGGAAATCCTCCACTTCCCCCTGAACCCTTCCACTTGATTCCGACCCTTTCCCTCCCTTATTGCCGCTCAGAAGAATAATGACGTGGGCCGGTCCGCTTTCCGCCAAGGCTCTCCAAGCGACCGGCCCTAGCATAACGACATTACGTTGTTAGGGCGTAAGATGCGCGCGGCGTGCGCGCATGTTTGCCATGCGAAAAAGAAACCCCTCACCCCGGCCCTCTCCCGGCGGGAGAGGGAGTTCAATGCGGCTTCGCCGCTTTACTTTTCTGAAGCTCTATATCAGCACCGTAACGGCTCCGCGTACCAACGATGCCCAGTCGATGTTGATTGGAGGAGGGAATGTTAATTCGCGTTGATTGGTTTTCGTCCATGCCTGTCTCCAGGCGGATCGAGCTTTGACTTCGAGACTTGATAGACTCGCTTCCCTCAGGACGGCACCCAACGAGGGACCTTTGGCGGGAGTACGTCGACTTCAGATATCCCATCGTCCTGCCGGTGGGTATGTTGTTATTGCCGCTATCCTCGTTCTCATTAGCCATTCGCTTCGACGAACGTTTGCGCGGAAACGCCTGACGGTCTCGATGCCCACTTGGCGAAGAAACGGGGGGAAAGCATGGTTCTACGAAAGCGATCCAAGTGATCGGCCCCGGATTGTCGATGTGTGAAGCGACGCAGCCTGGAAATCGAGGAACTCATGATGCCCTCGCCAATCATCGACCTTTGGCGTGAAGGTGAAGAAGACGCAACACGACTCTACATTTTCTATCTGGAGAAACTCCGGTCCACGGGCAATCTCGACCAACTCGGCTTCACCTGCCGGAGAATAAGGCAATACGCGGCCCGGGGGCCGGGAAAAAAGGAGGCGCTGTTCACGTTTTGGATCGAGATCGAGGCTTTGTGTGAAATCGGAGATTTTGACTTGGCTTGGCGACGGCTTCGGCAATGGGAAGCGGTCGTCTTCGGAAAACGACTCCGCCTCGACCAGCACCGTTGGAACAAGTCCGAAGGATTGGTATTGGCCTTCTACTACGCCCCCCTCTTGTACCTACGGGGTCGCCATCGAACATCGGAAAAGAAACGTCGTCATCCCCGGCCCGGGAGTTTGGAAGGCCATGAACAAAGGCACGCTGGGCGCCGAAATGGCTTTTCACAGCGGCGATATCGACTGGGATGCAAACTCTTGGAAACTCACCTCGAGTTGTTGTTTCGCCAGGGGATCAGCAGTTACGACATGATGGTACATGTTCATAACGACGACGAGGAGCCGGAGAACCATTGCCGAGTCACTCTAGCGCATTTCTACCATAAACTCGGCCGAACTTTGAGCGACTGGCGTCGATGGCGGGCATTCTCCGGCGGCTTTCCGCCGAAACTTTACGGCATGGCAAAGGTGGAACGCGAAGCCTTGATCCAGCAGCCCGCGCTCCTCGCGACCTTCCATGAACGGCTGCGGAAGATCGAGCGTCAACGAATTTCCACGGGCGGATCTCGAGGAGTCGCCGACCTCTTGGAAAGCCCTGCGAAAGTCCGTAAACGACAAGACGTCCTAGCGCAAAAGTTGAAAGAGTCCTCAACGAACAACGCTCACGTTCGAAAACTGATCCATCGGAAGCTGCGTCTCTATTTCCCCGATCTGAAGGGTTCGCGGCTCCCGTAGCCGATCGTATCAACCTTGGCGCGCGGCCATGCGCGCCTCGACAAAGTGATCCGCGATTTGACGCATGCCTGCCGGCAAATTACGGCCACTCTCATCCGGACCTCGGCATCAGGTTGCAGGAAACGGCCCAATATCCAGGACAAGGTCCTCCGGCTCGAGTTCGGTGGCGTTGTCGTGGCCCGCGTCGAGGATGATCCAGTCGGCATCGTCGCCGCCGAAGACTTCGTCGACGGGAGCATCGGTGGAACCACTGCTTTTGGAAATCAATCTCTGAATACTTGGTGAATTTGAAGTGCTAAGGAACGCGACGTGGAACGATTGAAATCCATACGGCAATCACTTGCATTCGGAAGTATATTTCGTTGAAATAAAAAGGTTAAATGGAAAGGTTGCCCTCCATGAATCGCCACGTCAACGAAAGACCACGATTCGCATTCTCCATGCGGAATCGGAAATTGCTAGATTTCGGAATTCCATCCAAACAAGGCGCTTTTCAACCTTACCATTCGTCGCTGATTCTTTCGAAAACGCAGGTAGTGAAACGGCCATCTTTCGGAAGGGTGGACGCCACCGCTCGTCGAAATCTTCAGCCAACTGCTCGCTCGGATACAACTTTATGGAAATACGACGAAACGATCGGCCCAAAAACGACGTTCTACGACGAATCGCTTTATTGCCCCGATAAGAGAGTTCGGTTTCGCCCATGACACCAAGACTGATATCAAGCGTAACGGCGGCGATTGGCGGTTGGCTGTTGGCGGGAAAATTGTTCCCAACGCTGCCGATGCCTTATACATGGGGATTCCTTGTCGACAGTCGACTGGGAATCCCATTCATAATCGTCGGATTTTCGCTTTCCTGGTTGGCGTGGCCAAGTCGGACGAAAGTTAGAATCCGCCGACGACTCATTTCTTGGGGGGGGGTGATTCTCGCTTTGCTTTTCAGCTTAGCAGCCCTCACCTTTGGTTTTTTCATATTCCTCGCAACGGGTCACTATTTCATTCTCGGGCGGGGGATGTGGCAAGACGACGTCCAAGGGATAGGAAAGCCCAATGCCTCCGTGTGGCACGTGACACCGAATTTCAACGTCACCTATCGCTACGACGAGCATGGCTGGCGCGACATCGAGGACCACGAGAATCCACGCGGTGAAATCGTCATCGTCGGTTGTTCCTATCCGTTTGGTTGGGGGGTGGAGAACGAGGAGACATGGCCGGCACTGGTCGCCCAATCGAGCTGGAGGAGCTTTCGCGTGCTCAATATTTCGTCCCCGGGTTGGGGTCCTTGGCAATCCAAATGGGCGTTGAAGGACTTCTTTTCCACGCGGCCAGTGCTTGATTACGATCGGTCCGCTCCCCTGGTCGCCGTGTTTTATAGTTGGCTCGACTTTCATCTGGAACGGACTTCGAGCCGCGATTTAGAAGGACGCGATCCGACGAAGGCGGCCGTGGAGTTGCTCAGTAACATGAGGCAGCTCTGCGAACGCCATCAGGCCACCTTTGCCGTGCTTCACTTCACCACCTCTGGCAATCCTGCGTCCGATCCCGTGCTGGAAACATTCAAGTCCCAGGGGGGAGAGGTCATCGATTTGAGGGCTTGGTGCACGCGAGATATTTTTCCCAACGATGGGCATCCGCAACCAAGTTGGCACAAGGGAGTCGCCGACGGCATTGCGCGCCATCCGCGGATCCTAGAAATCACGAGCGATGGACACGGGAAATAAACAACAATCAATGGGACGGCTTGGTTCCAAAGCTCGGCCAGGATTGGAAACGAACATCCACGGCGACTGGGGTTTGAACTGCCTGTTTTGGCCGTTTGTCGACCTGTCATGACGCAGAGATTTTCAGACGTGCTTGTCACGCTCATTATGGCCCACGCGGGGAAAAGGCCGTCCAAGAAAGGCGAAAACGGCCAGGGATCGCTGGGGAACCCCGGCCGCTTTCAGAATCGTCGGTGATCTCGCGGGAAACTTAGTTCACGGAGAAAACCACCGGTTCGCGAATGATCGTGTAGCTGACCGTGCTGACGGGCATGTCGCCACGGATCGAAGCCTGAGGAGCCGGAGCCTTTTCCGGAGCCGGAGCAGCCGGAGGCGTGTCGAGCTTCGGAGCAGCTTCCGCCGCCGGAGCTGGCGTCGCGGCCGGAGCAGATTCGGTGCAGCTCGAAGCGCAGCTGGAGCAAGCGGTCGAGCAGGAGCTGCAAGCATTGCAGCCATGGCACTTCTTCTTGTGGCAGCCGTGGCAAGCGCTGCAACCATTGCAGCTGTGGCAACCCTTCTTCTTGAAGACCTTCTTCAAGAAGCATCCCTTCGGCTTGCAGCAGCAGGAAACCACCGCGCAGCTATCACAGCTAGAAACACAGCTCGAGCAGGAGTTGCAGCCATGGCCGCCAACCGTGCTCATCGCGATTAAAAGAACAGTGCTAAACATTGGTTCGTAACCCTCGCTTTTCGTGACAAACTAGACCCAGTTCACAAAACACACGTTTTCTCGTTGCTCATGCTCGTTCCCTAATGAGCACCTCCTTCCACTCCGGCAGCGGGGTCGATCCGCTGGCTCAAGAGACACGGCGAAATCCGGAGATAGTGGTATCTTCTAGCTATTCTACCCAAGCTCCCATTCAGTCCCCACAGATTCAACTTTAAAAATTGGCCCGCGCCAGTCAATTGTAAAATGGGATGTTTGGACAAATTACGGGAATTGCAGGCGATCTTTGCTGGCGTTGACGATTTTGCCGGTTTCCGCCAATCCAGCCGAGAGGTCGTCGAAGGAATAAGAGGGCTTCCCCGGGGAATTCCACGGTTTTTCTCGAACTTGGGAGTAATCTTGGGTAGGGTGGGAGATGGAAATCTCTCGTCAAACCCCGACTTACTCGGATCTTCGGGCGATCAAATGGCCATCGGCCTGACCAACGGGTGGGCAAGGATTGAATGACTGATCGATATCGTCGGTTGTCGCCACTCTACCGGCCCCCACCGACGCAAAAACCAGCCTCCGCCCCGTCGATTCCCACCATCGACCAGGATCGTGCGGGCGCGCTCCTCGAGATCGTGCGCAGGTTGCTCGACGAACAGGAACCCGTTCGCGTCGATCAGGAACGGCGGCAGTCGTTTCGTCGCCCGTATCCGCAGGCATTGCTCCTCACTCCCTGTAGCGTTCGGGGTTTGCCTCGCCTGCCGGAATCTGTTACCGTCGTTGCCAAGGATCTCTCGCCGGGTAGCGTTGGTTTCGTGCATACGCGATCGATTCGCGAACCGTTCGTCGTTCTCACCTTTCGCATGCGCGCCGGTGAGCTCATTTGTTTGAAATCGGTGGTGCGACGCATTCAAACCATGCGGCAGGGTCTTTACCTCATCGGCTGTGAATTCGTGCAAAGATTGGATTCGAGGAAATTCCGTGGCGGGGATACTGGGACGAGCGAAGGGGATGCTCGCGGGTCGTAAATCCGCGGCTCCACGTCCATTCTCGACGCGCTGCCTCTGCGGAGAAGTCGTCGAGGGATTCCGCCAACCCGAGTGCCAGATCCTCACCTGCCCCGCCTGTCGTGCGTCCCTAATCATTTTCCCGCAAAGTCCGCTCCCGGAACCGGATGTCCCGGTGAAGAAGGGGCGCGCTCGAGCCAGGGAAAAGTCCGATCCATCGCTCAAAAATGCCCCGCGAGCCGTCGAACGTCCTGCTGCATTGCCCCGCAAACCCTTGCGTGAAATAATCCGAGAAAAAGCGGGCCGCTGGCGCGCCGCGCTTTCCGGACCTCGAACGATTCTCGCGGTGGTGGTTGTGCTCGTTCTGGTCACGGGTTGGTGGCAATGGCGGGCGCGCGAACTTCGACGACTGCGGGAACAGCTGGATCCTTCGGGCCGACGTGGTTTACAGGCACTCGCGAACGGGGACTTGGAAACCGCTTGGGAGGAGCTCAGTCTCTCGGTGCATGCGATGGATCGGCTGCAAGAGACGTTTCCCGGCGGTGCGAGCTATCGCCAGGCGTATTCCGAACTCGCCATCGCGCGCGATCTGCTCGACGAATCCTTGGAATTCGAATTGACCGGGGGAACGAAATCGCCCGAAGCCGTATCGCGAAAAATTCGTGACCGCGCCTTCGTTCTGGACGCGGAGGTCGAACCAGGCGAGAACGGCGCCTGGGTCGTTCATGCCGCGGTTTTCATGGACGAAACTCCCGTTCCTTTCGACGCGCACGATTTCCGTCTCTTCGGTCAAATTGGCATACACCGGCGAACGCGACTTATCTTTGGCGCTCGACTGGAGGGGGTGTCCAAGGATTCGTCCGGCCGCTGGTCCGTCCGTTGGCAGCCGGACAGTGGCGTGCTCATCACGGAACCGGCGTTGCTCGACCGTCTGGGTCTCTCTCGGGATCCGGAGACCGCCGGCGTCCGGGACTTCCAGCGGGGCATCCTGTCGAACCGGTCCGAGTCGTCAACCCACACTAGCGAATAACTCGAGGAACCGTCCGTGGCAGGAACCTTCACCATCTGGCTTGCCCTCGCCTTGGTTCAACAGACGCGCGTCGAGCCGGAGGAGATCACGGCGAAGTTGGACGGTAAGCGAATCGTGGTGGAGGGACTTTACAACGGCCAGGTGGGAACGGGCATTTCGCGTCAATTGGGAATGACGAATTCCACCGCCAAGTTCCTCCTCGGTCGCCGATTCGATCAAAAACTCTCCGGCGTTCAGAACATCGAGATCCTCGGGACCGTCCGCGCGCAAGGCCAGGACGTTTTCGTCGACGTCAACACGCTCCGAATACTTCCCACCGACCTGGAAGCGTACGAAGCGCGCGCCAGGGGGATTCGCAATGGCGATTTCCAGGCCTGGTATGAACTGGCGCAATGGGCAAGCCAAAGAGACAAGCGGTATCCGGGACATGGACTCAAGGAAAAAGTGGAGGAGACGTACCAAAGGGGAATCGAAGTGGAAAGGCGCGCAGCCATGGGGAATCCAACGGCACTTCGCCGATTGGTCCAGCGCGCGGACAAGGAACTCAAGCTGAAGGACTTTGATTTTGCGGACGTGGAGCACGAAATCCTCCGAGCCGAGTTCGCGACACTCGACACAAAGTCCGCGGACAAAATCGAGGACCCGCGCCGGGTACGCGATCGACTTCCTTCCGCGACCGTGCCGAAATGGCCGCGGCCTCCGCGGAGTTCCGCAAGAGCTACGACGCCAATCCCATCGACGTCTTTCAAAAATCCAACGACGACGAAAGAAAACAACTCGCGAGGTATTGGCAGGTCACGCTCCTGGCTCGCGCTCAAGAATGGAAGCAGTCGCAGGGTAGCTCCGATTGGCTCACGCTCAGTGAAGTCGCGGATGCCGAGATGCCCGATTACCCCGAGATCGCCGAGCGTTGGCTCGAGCGGGCGAAGGAAGAAGCCATTGCGAAGCTGCCATTGCTTTCCCGTGGCGAGATTCAGCGACTTTCCGACAGCTTGTCGCGGTCACACGAGGAGGCAGGTCGAGAGATCCGCGTGCGCTGGCTCGAAGCAAAGGAGAAATCGTTTCGGGACATGGAGGACCAGGCCGCGGAACGAGCGAAAAAGCGTCGCCAGCCCGCGCTTCCGCCCAACGCCCGGGAAAGAATGGACCTGGCGAAGGACTACCTTGACTGGTTCAAAGAAGATCCGGACAAGGTACGCAAGGGGGTCGAGTTACTTTCCGAGGCATTGACGATCGACCCCAATTTCGTCGCCGCCCAAACCATGCTGGAGCAAGCGGGGTACGTTCGCGGGCCGGATGGTACTTGGACTTCCAAAGAAGCTGCCCCCGTATCGGTAACCCCGTCCCTCATTCCTCGGCCTCTGTTGGCGTTGGAATGACGCCCGAACGGGTTCTCGAAATCAAGGGACCACCCGATTCTCGTTCGCGCCAAGTGACGGCTCACCGAGTGATTCACCAGTGGATTTACCACGCGATCGACGAAACGACGCATGTTCTTTTCGATCAGGCCAAAGACGGTTCCCTTCGTGTAACGTCGCTACGTCAGGCCCGATAACCTCCCCTTATCGCCGCTCAGAAAAGTAATGTCGGGGCCCGGCTCGCCTTTCACATAGGCTCTATAAGCCATTTCCCAAATAGCCCTTACGGCCTTCAATGACATCCGCCATGGTCATCCTTCACCATGAACCTTTGGGGCGACGAATGCGTCCTTTGGAGTCGCCTAAGTGTCGTAAATGCGAGGGAAATGGAATTCGCGGAAATTCCCCTTTCCGCAAGCGGGAATAGTCGCATGACTTATTCCCGAAAGCGCGCAAACCACCATTAGGCCTGTAATTTGCGACGTATACTTTAGTGGTTGGACGAGGTCTTCGGGGGGTAAGAAAACCGCCCCAATCGTCGCGACCTGACCGTGCTTGAGCGTGGTTGTTCAGGTTGTTCCATTTGATCCACGTAAAGGACGGTTCTTAATTACGGCAAGTCGAGAATTTATGAAATTGACGAAGTTCGTCGTATATACTTCCGCTGAGCATAAAGGCGCAGACTTGAAGGGTTGGGCAGGCAAGGAGGTTCGGCCGGATTGACATGTAACGAGCCACGCCTACCAGGGGCTCGACAGTGGTCTAGGAAGGTTGGTGCATCATGGCACGCAAACAAGCATTGCTGAATCTGAGAACCCGACTGCTTGAGCGGCGAAATGAACTGCTCAAGTCGATCTCTGGCGAACTGGGCGATCTGCGGCATGACCGTGGCGCTCGGACGGGTGGAGACGACGTGGACGCCGCGGTGGATTCGGCGAGCGCGGAACTGACCTCGCAGTTGGCCCAGCACGAAAGCCGTGAAGTTGCTCAGATTGACCGAGCTTTGGCTCGGCTGCGGGACGGTACTTACGGTAGCTGCGAAATGTGCGGCAAGAAGATCGCCGTCGCACGTTTGAACGCGCTGCCTTACACGCCGCTGTGCATCGATTGCCAGCGCGAGTCGGAAACGAATCCGAATTTCGGCGAAGAGATGCAATCGGCGGGATGGCAAAAGCTCTACGAGACCGAATCCTCGCGCCAAGACATCTCGGTGAATCTGTCGGACATCGAGTACAAGCTCAGTTGAGGTCGGTTTCCTCTTGCGGGAAACGAACCCCGCCGGCTTGAACGGTGAAACAATCACGTGCCCCGGTTCAAACCTGTCTTGAACCGGGGCACGTCCGTTTTTTAATTGAGCATCAGAATAGTGATGGCCGGCCCGGTCGCTCGGAGATTCTTGGCGCAAAGCGCCGCGGGCCGCGAAATCAGTCGCCCGCCAAGAGCCTCTTGAAGGAAACTGAAGAGTACTATCGAAGTAGTGGCTCAGCCGACGTAACCGTGCAACGGATGACTAACCGCCAATGGAATGCATGGTTCGTTCGGGGCGGACGAAGTTAGCGGAATTGATCTGATGTCCGATCCACTTGCCCTTCACGCAGGACCGTACCAAGTCGGCAATCTCTTCGCATGAGGCGCCCGCACGCAGCGGCCCCTTGATGTCGACCTCATCAAGGGAAAAGAGGCAATTGCGAAGCTTTCCATCCGCCGTGAGGCGGATTCGATTGCAATCCCCGCAGAATGGTTTGCTCACGGAGGCGATGATGCCGACTCTCCCCTTGCCGTCGAGGTATTCGAACTCACTGGCGGGCGCATGGGGATCTTTGGAAGGTATAGGGCGCGTAGGCAGACCGGCGTCGGCAAGCATGGCGAGAATTTCATCCGACGTCAGCACCTTGCTTCGGTCCCAAATGTGATCCGCTTCCAGCGGCATGAACTCGATGAACCGCATTTCAAGTTCCCGTTCGCGGCAAAAGATCGCGAGGCGAACCACTTGATCGTCGGTCACCCCTTTCATTGCAACGGCATTGAGCTTGATCGGTCGAAATCCTGCTCGGCGAGCGGCTTCGATTCCCTCGAGAACTTCCGCCATCACGTCGCGACGAGTGATAATCTGAAATTGCTCGGCGCTGAGGGTATCCAAACTGACGTTTAGCCTGCGCAAACCCGCATCGTAAAGACCTTGCGCTTGTTCGGCGAGCATAACGCCGTTCGTCGTGAGTCCCACGTCGTCGATGCCGGATATACGAACGAGACGCTTGACGAGCCGATGTAGATCCTTGCGCATCAGGGGTTCGCCGCCGGTGAGCCGCAGCTTATTGATTCCCAGCGGCGCTACCATTTCCACGAAGGCGGCAATCTCTTCGAAAGAGAGCAGGTTTTCCTTGGGCTGAAAGGAAACTTCTTCGGGCATGCAGTAGGTGCACCGGATATTGCAGCGATCGGTAACGCTGATTCGCAGGTTGTTGTGACGCCTGCCAAAACTGTCGACGAGAACTTCGTTCATGGCGCTTCCTCGCGAGTTTGGCGAGGGATGGGCTCGGGATGAACCCAGTCCGCGCCGCCGTCGGACCAGTTCTCCCGCTTCCAAATGGGAACGACCTGCTTCACGGTGTCCATGATCCATTGGCCCGCCTGGAACGCCTCGGCTCGGTGGGTCGAGGCGGTGACCACGGCGACGGCGATATCTCCCAGTTCGAGATGTCCGTAGCGATGAATGATGGAGGCATGCTGCAAAGGCCAGCGTTGCCGGGCCTCTTCGGCTACCTGGGCAAGCTTCTTTTCCGCCATCACCGGGTAGGCGTCATACTCCAAGGAAGCGACGCTTCGTCCTTCGGACAAGTCCCGAACGGTTCCAAGAAAGAGAACCACCGCGCCGGACGCGGGGTTCCGCGCCGCTTCCACGAGAGGCCCATAATCGATGGCTGCCGTCGTTAACTGGATCATCGAATTCTTATTCTAGTCGATGTAGGCGAGGAGCAAGCCGAAAGTTTTGCCAACCACGAATCCCGGACTCCAGTCGAGCCCCAGGATCGCGAGAACTGCTGCAAACGCGCCCCCCGGATCGCTGAATTTCCGTTGCCACCGCGCCGGAGAACCCATTACATGGAAACAACGTTGGCCTCCAAGGTGGCACGGCGAGCACCGGATTCGAATGTGTTGAAGGGTGGCCAACGACCACGGGTCGGATCAGGGGAAGGAGCGGACGGAAAAATGCGAATTACAGCCGTACGCGCGCGGCCCTTGAATGGCACGATTCGCGAGGAAGTCGCCATCGTCAGTTCCCTGGGCGCCCACGCGGTCGGCAACTACGTTCTTGTCGAAGTCGAAGCCGACGACGGCCAAATCGGCCAGGGGGAGGCGACGGTCACCGCCGTCTGGAGCGGGGAAACCCAGGGCGGCACCATCGCCATGATTGACCTCGTTCTCGCGCCTCTCCTCGTCGGCGCGGACCCGTTCGACCTGGCGTGGATCGAACGACGAATGGCGAAGGCCTGTTTTGGCAATAGCTTCGCTCGAAGTGCCATCGAAATGGCACTCTGCGATCTCCAAGGCCGGATCCTCAACGTGCCCCTTTGTCAACTTCTCGGCGGCCGTTGTCCGGGAAAAACGGACGTCCGGCTCAAATTCGTGATCGGTGCCGTCGAGCCACCAATCGCCGCCAAGCGCGCCCGCCAGATGGTTGACGCCGGCTGGCGTGCCATTAAGGTCAAGGTGGGACCGACGGCCAACCCCGCCGACGATATCCTTCGGCTCGCCGCCGTGCGGGAAGCGATTGGGCCCGACATCTTCCTTTCCGTGGACGCGAACGGCGCCTTCACTGTTTCCGACGCCGTTCGTTTATCCCGCGAGATGGAGATCCTGGACGTCGCAATTTTCGAGCAGCCCACCCGGCGGGGACGACATCGGGAGATGCGCGAAGTACGTCGGAGGACGGCGATCCCGGTAATGGCCGACGAGAGCGTATTCACGTTCGACGACGCCTTGGATCTTCTCCGCGCCGAGGCCGCGGATCTCATCAGCGTTTACCCGGGAAAACATGGAGGAATGCGGCCGACGATGGAGATCGTTCGACTCGCGGAAGCCCATGGCGTTCCGTGCACGATCGGGAGCAATCTCGAAAGAGAGACGGCGACGGCGGCCATGGCTCATCTGGTTGCCGCCTCCCCCAATCTCAGGTGTGAACGGTATCCGGGGGATCTCATCGGACCGTTGTACTTCACCAGGCATTCCACCCGGACGCCGCTCGACTATCGCGCGGACCGCTTGTCCGTTCCGGAGGGGCCTGGCTTGGGAGTACAGGTCACGGCGGACGGTTGACTCCCGAATGCCCAACCTGAAGGAATTGTCTCCAATTTCGTGCTTGCAAATTTCGAGGAAAATCCAGCGCCATCCACCTGCCCGAGATCTGGGCAAATCCTTTGACTCCAAAAGGGCCGGTATTGAAATGAGTCTCGCAAATGCGGGACGATTCGCGCAGTATTTGTAAAGGGTTTGTGCGCGGCGGTGGACCGATTGGCTCGCCATTTCGGCTGGTTCATTTGTCCCACCAGCGAATGGACTTACTGAACATTTGACGATTTCCGTGGTCCGGAGAGAACCACGGGAAGGCACGAAAGTTGCCCATGTCGAAACCGGTAATAAATGCACCCCTGGATGAGCAATAGCGTGCCTAGCCTCCTGGCGAAATGGCGCGTTTCTTGAGCAGGAGGGGGCCAGGCGGAAGAACCAAGGCGATCCACTTTCCTGAAGTTTGTCTGTTGGAGAAGGGCGTCAAACGTCGAACATTCCCCAATATTTCTCCAATGCGCCAAGACGGGAGGGGGCTCGGTGGACTCGAAAGGCGGGTCATCATGAAGTTCAACGGTTACAGCACCGACGGGTTCTACGACGAGATGTTTGAGAGGCCCGGGCAACCACGCCCTGGCGCCAAATTGCTAGCTCAGATCATCGAATCCCTCGAGGACGGCGAACTGGTTAGTCGGCAGAAAGCCGCCGAGCAAATGCTCTTGCGCATGGGAATCACGTTCAACGTCTACGGCAACAAGGACGGAACCGAGCGCATTTGGCCCTTTGATCTCGTCCCTCGCATCGTGGAGGCGGCGGAGTGGGAACGGCTCGAGCGCGGGCTCAAGCAGCGAATTATCGCGCTTAACCTGTTCCTCGACGACGTCTATCACGATCAGAAAATCGTCAAGGACAAGGTGTTTCCCGAAGACATCCTGCACACCGCCACTTCGTTCCGCAAGGAATGCATCGGCCTTAACCCGCCCCGGGGGATCTGGTGCCACGTGACGGGGACGGACCTGATTCGTGACGCGAACGGAGAGATGTTCGTCCTCGAAGATAACCTCCGATGCCCGTCGGGCGTTTCTTACGTGCTCGAGAACCGCAGGGTCATCAAGCAGACCTTTCCGCAAGTATTCGCCGCGTCGCGCGTCCGCCCGGTCGTCGACTATCCCAGTCGTCTGCTCGACATGCTTCAGTTTTTAGCGCCGGACAATCAAGCGTCTCCGGAAGTCACGGTGATGACTCCCGGCATGTACAACTCCGCGTATTTCGAACATTCATTCCTGGCCCAACAGATGGGCGTGGAACTCGTCGAAGGGCGCGATCTGGTCGTCTCGGACGGCTTTGTCTACATGCGCACGACCCGTGGATTGCAGCGCGTGGACGTGATCTATCGGAGAATCGACGACGACTTCCTGGATCCGAAAGTGTTCCGCGCCGACTCTGCGCTCGGCGTGCCGGGCATCATGGAGGTGTACAAGGCGGGGCGGGTGGCGCTGGCGAACGCGCCCGGAACGGGCATTGCGGACGACAAGGTGACCTATGCCTTCGTGCCGGAAATCATCAAGTATTATCTCAACGAAGATCCGATCATCGCCAACGTACCGACTTACGTCTGCCGGCGACCCGCGGAGCGCGATTACGTCCTCGCGAATCTCGATCAATTGGTGGTCAAGCCCGCGAACGAATCGGGGGGTTACGGCATGCTCATTGGGCCGCATTCGACGGCGGAACAACGCAAGCAATTCGCGGAGCGGATCAAGGAGTCGCCGAGAAACTACATCGCGCAGCCGACGCTATCGCTATCGCGAGTTCCCACGATCGTGGATGGGCATTTCGAAGGTAGGCACGTCGATCTTCGGCCTTATATCCTCTACGGCAAGGACATTTTCGTATTGCCAGGCGGCCTGACGCGCGTGGCCTTGCGGAAAGGATCCCTCGTCGTCAATTCTTCCCAGGGGGGTGGCAGCAAGGATACCTGGGTGCTTTCCGATCCCGTGCCCCGCGCGCACGCCAACCACATATCGACCGGCATGCCCGTCAGCCAGAGCCAGTTCGTGATGTCGGCGGCGGGGGAGGAGGTTCCCCATGCTTAGTCGAGTCGCGGACTCCATTTTCTGGATGAGCCGCTACATCGAACGAGCCGAGAACGTCGCGCGGTTCGTCGACGTCAACCTCAACATGACTTTAGACGCCGACGTCGGCGCCGCGGAGCAATGGGAACCGCTGGTGAACACGACCGGTGACCATAAGGATTTCGCCGAGCGCTATGGTCAAGCGACGCGCGAAAGCGTCATCCAATTCCTCGCCTTCGACACCGAGAATCCAAGTTCCATCGCCTCCTGCCTTCGATTCGCGCGCGAGAACGCGCGTTCCGTGCGTGAAAGCATCACGGCGGCAATGTGGGAGCAGGTCAACACCTATTATCTCATGGTCTCGGAGCGCGCCCGCAATCACCGCCCATCAGAACCGCTATTGGACTTCTTCACCGAGGTGCGGCAAGCCAGTCAACTTTTCGTCGGCATCACCGACTCGACGATGTCGCATGGCGAAGGTTGGCACTTCAGCCGCATGGGTCGAATGATCGAACGCGCGGACAAGACGTCAAGAATTCTCGACGTGAAATATTATGTTCTCTTGCCCAACGTCGCCGACGTGGGGGGGCCGATCGACGACATCCAATGGTCGGCGGTCTTGCGGTCCGCGAGCGCCTTCGAGATGTATCGCCAGAAATTCGGCAGGATTTCGCCGGACTCGGTGGTGGAGTTCCTGGTGCTCGATCGGGAGTTTCCCCGCGCCGTGCACCACTGCATGGTGCGCGCCGAAGAGTCCTTGCACGCCATTACCGGTTGCCCCGCGGGCACGTTCCGCAATCCCGCGGAACAACGGCTCGGACAATTGACTTCAAGGCTCTCCTACGCGCACATCAACGAGATCATTCGACGTGGACTCCACGAGTTCGTCGACGACCTGCAAACCCGTCTCAACCAAGTCGACGAAGCGATTTTCGACACGTTCTTCGCGCTTCGTCCGGTGGGAAAGACCGCGGGATCTCGCCTGACGAAGTGGCCGGAGTCGAGCTCGATCGCCTGACGTCGCGCGCCAGTGCCTCGGTGCGTCGTCAGGGGGAAGGAATCCAGGACCCCATACTCTTGCGAATGCTCGAAAAGACAGAACCCGGCAGCCGGAACATCGCTGGTTCCGCGCGCGGTAATTCGTCCGTGAGTCGAGCGTGGATAAAGGACCCAACATGGCCATTCGCGTCGCGCTGAATCACAAGACCCACTACACTTTCGACCGCGCGGTCGGAACTTCCCCGCATGTCGTGCGGCTGCGCCCGGCGGCGCATTGCCGAACGCCCATCCTCGCGTACTCGCTCAACGTTACTCCCGAAAAACATTTCATCAACTGGCAGCAGGACGTATTCGGCAACTACCTCGCGCGATTGGTCTTCCCCGAGAAAACACGAGAGCTGGAATTTCAAGTCTCGCTCATTGCCGAGATGACCGTGATCAACCCTTTCGATTTCTTCGTCGAGGAGGGTTGCGAGGAGATACCCTTTGGTTACAGCGAACCGTTGAAAAAGGAGTTGATCCCCTATCTTGAGATTCGCGAAAACGGCCCCTTGCTCAACAAGTGGCTCAGTGGCGTGGACCGTCGACCGCGAAGAACGATCGACTTCCTCGTCGATCTCAACCAAAAGCTTCAAAAGGACGTCAACTACCTGATCCGCATGGAGCCCGGCGTTCAAACCTGCGAAGAGACGCTCGGGAAGGAGAGCGGCTCCTGCCGAGATTCCGGCTGGCTTTTGGTGCAGATCCTGCGCCATCTCGGCCTGGCGTCGCGCTTTGTTTCCGGGTACATCGTGCAGCTCACGCCGGACGTCAAGCCCTTGGACGGCCCCGCGGGGACGGATCGGGACTTTCTCGACTTGCACGCCTGGGCCGAAGTCTACGTTCCCGGGGCGGGGTGGATTGGCCTGGATCCCACCTCGGGACTCTTCGCGGGGGAGGGTCATCTGCCGCTCGCCTGCACTCCGGACCCTGTCAGCGCTGCCCCCGTGACCGGCTGCACGGATGTCTGCGAAGCGGAACTTTCCGTCGAAATGACCTTGGAACGGGTCCATGAGGATCCGCGCGTCACCAAGCCGTATACCGACGCTGAATGGCTCGCCATCGACACCCTCGGCCAGGACGTGGATCTCGAGCTAGACGCGCATGACGTCCGTCTGACCATGGGAGGCGAACCGACATTCGTTTCCATCGACGACATGGACGGCGCCGAATGGAACACGGCCGCCTTGGGGCCCATGAAACGGCGTCAGGCAATTACGCTCCTCAAACGTTTGCGCGACCGGTACGCGGAATACGGTCTCTTGCATTTTGGGCAGGGCAAGTGGTATCCGGGGGAAGAGCTTCCCCGTTGGGCCCTTTCATGCTACTGGCGAAAAGATGGCGTTCCGATCTGGCGCGATCGCACCTTGGTGGGCGACGAGAACATCCCGGCCTTTTATGGCGTTCGCGACGCCGAGGCCTTCGCCAGCGCGCTTGCCGCCCGGCTAGGGGTGAACCCCAAACATGTCGTCAGCGCCTACGAGGATGTTTATTACTACCTTTGGAAAGAGGGTACGCTCCCCGCGAACGTGGATCCGCTATCGACGGACCTGTCCGACTCTCAAGAACGGAAAAGGCTGCGCGCGGTTCTCGAGAAAGGCCTGGACAAGGTCACCGGCGTCGCCCTTCCCCTCCGGTGGGAACATGGGGTAAACCATTCGGGCTGGCGAAGCGGACAGTGGCCCTTCCGCAGGGAAAGGCTCTATTTGTTGCCAGGCGATTCTCCGATGGGATATCGCTTGCCGATCGATTCCCTCCCCTGGACGCGTCCGGAAGTTCGTGGACCCGATCCAGAACGTTGCGTGTTCGCGCCCCGCCCCCAACTGGGCGATTTCCACGGCGAGGTCGCCCGTCGTTACAGTACCCGGATACAAATGCAGGGGGATCCACATGGCCTTCGCGAACAAGCGTTCGCCGATGAACAGCGTGAGGACCTTTCCCGTTTCCTCCCGGAATCGTCGGGAACGATTTACACGGCTCTCTGCGTCGAGCCACGTGGTGGTCACCTCTATGTGTTTCTACCCCCCCTCTCTCATTTGGAGCATTACCTTGAATTGATCGCGGCGGTCGAGGCGACGGCCTCGTTACTCGGGGTCCAGGTCATGGTCGAGGGCTATCCACCGCCGTACGACTGGCGAATTCGAAGTTTCCAGATCACGCCCGACCCGGGTGTCATTGAGGTGAATGTCTTTCCTTGCTCTTCCTGGCAGGAAATGGTCGACCTCACGACGACCCTCTACGAGGAGGCAAGACAGTCCCGTTTGGGTACGGAAAAATTCATGCTTGACGGGAGGCACACGGGGACCGGGGGAGGAAACCACGTAACCCTCGGCGGATTGACGCCCGCGGATAGCCCACTGCTCCGTCGCCCGGATCTGTTGCGAAGCCTTTTGACGTACTGGCAGCATCATCCCAGTCTCTCCTATTTCTTCAGTGGCGCGTTCATCGGCCCCACCAGCCAGATGCCCCGCGTGGACGAGGCAAGAAACGACAGCCTCTACGAGTTGGAGATCGCTTTTCAGCAACTGCCGACAGGCCGCCCTCCTTTCCCATGGGGGGTGGATCGCCTCCTCCGGCACTTGCTCATCGACGTCACCGGAAATACCCACCGTGCCGAGTTTTGCATCGACAAACTCTATTCGCCCGAAAGTTTGCACGGTCGGCTTGGAGTCCTGGAGCTTCGAGGTTTCGAGATGCCTCCCCACGCCCGCATGAGCCTGGTGCAGCAGCTCCTCATACGGGCTTTGGTGGCGCGGTTTTGGCGGCAGCCCTACGAACACCACCTCGTCCGTTGGGGGACCGAGCTGCACGACCGGTTCTTGTTGCCCCATTATTTGTGGCGAGATTTGCAGGATGTCGTCGCAGGAATGCGCCGAGCGGGTTATTCTTTCGAAGTGGAGTGGTTTTTGCCATTCTTCGAATTCCGCTTCCCCCACTACGGATCGATCCGCGTCGGGGACTTGGAAGTGGAACTCCGGATGGCGATCGAACCCTGGCACGTGCTCGGCGAGGAAGTGCAGGCGCAGGGAACGGCGCGGTACGTCGATTCCTCCGTGGAACGTCTGCAGGTTAAAGTGACCGGCATGACGAATCCGCGGCACGTGATCACGTGTAACGGTCGGCGAGTTCCGCTCCGGTCGACCGGAGTGGTGGGCGAATACGTCGCGGGCGTGCGTTATCGGGCCTGGCAACCGCCTTCTGCCCTGCATCCAACCATTCCCGTGCATTCGCCGCTGGTTTTTGATGTCGTGGATTTGTGGAACGAATGCTCCATTGGCGGCTGCACGTACCATGTGTCGCACCCGGGAGGGCGCAGTTTTGACACCTTCCCGGTCAATGCCTACGAAGCGGAGTCGCGGCGAGTGGCTCGGTTTTGGCCCTATGGACATACCCCGCACCCAATGAAGGTGCCGCCCGAGGAACTCGTGCGCGAGTTCCCACTGACGCTCGACCTGAGAAACCAGCCGGGCACCGGTTGAACGTCGAGCGCGTCACCATAAAAGTGAATGAATGATACCGCAATAAACCCCTGGGATCGGAATGCAGCGAACATCGGAGGAACCCCTGCTCTTTCGGCGGTACACCGCGCCATCCGGCGTCTTCGACGAGATGTGCGCCGCCGATGGAAGCTTGCGTCCCCATTGGGAATACGTCATGCATTCCCTCGCCGTGCTCGGGACCAGCGAGCTATCCCGCCGCGGCCAGGAAGCAATGCGCCTCCTCCGGGACAATGGCGCCACCTACAACGTTTACGGCGATCCTCGAGGGGCCGAGCGACCCTGGACGTTTGATCCCATCCCCGTGCTCATCTCGAGCCAGGAATGGAGCAAAATCGAAAGCGGCTTAATCCAGCGAGCCGAACTTTTCGACTTGTTGCTTTCCGACCTCTATGGGCCGCGATTGACCATCAAGCGGGGGATCCTTGCGCCCGAACTCATTTTCGCCCATCCGGGGTTTCTGCGCTGTTGCGATGGAATCTATTCTGGCACGTCGCGAAAACTGCACTTTTACGCGGTCGACCTGGCCCGGTCACCCGATGGCCGTTTCTGGGTCCTTGGCGATCGTACCCAGGCTCCCAGCGGCGCCGGATACGCCTTGGAAAACCGCATTGTATTGTCGCGCACGTTGCCCAGCCTCTATCGCGATTCGCATGTGCACCGCTTGGCATTATTCTTTCGGTCCATTCGGACCATGCTCAACGGCTTGGCGCACGGGGACCGGGAGTCCCCCCGCGTGGTGCTCTTGACTCCGGGCTCGGCAAACGAAACCTTTTTCGAACACGCCTTTCTCGCCAACTACCTTGGATTTCCGCTGGTGCATGGTGGGGACCTCACGGTCCGGGATCGCCGGGTTTGGCTAAAAACCCTGGAAGGGCTGCAGCCGGTTCACGTGATACTTCGGCGGGTGGATGACACCTACTGCGATCCGCTCGAGCTCCGCAACGACTCCTTGCTGGGAACTCCCGGCTTGGTTGAGGTGGTTCGCGCGCGTAACGTGGTGATCGCCAATCCACTGGGGAGCGGCGTACTGGAGAATCCCGGCCTCCTCGCCTACTTGCCGCGACTTTGTCGCGAATTGCTCGGCGAGGATTTGATACTCCCCTCGGTCGCCTCGTGGTGGTGCGGCGAACAGGCGGGGCTCGACTATGTCATCGAGAACATCAGCCGACTGGTGATCAAGCCGATCCACTTTCATCCGGTCACGGAGACGATCTTCGGCGCCCGGCTTGGCATCAAGCAGAAACAGGCTCTCATCGATCGCATTCGCGCCAACCCAATCCAGTTCGTTGGCCAGGAGCACGTCGATCTTTCGACGACTCCCGTGCTCGACGGCGAGGTTCTCAAGCCGCGTCCGATGGTGCTTCGGGGCTTTCTTGCGGCGCGTGACGATAGCTACGTGGTCATGCCGGGCGGATTGGCGCGGGTATCCGCGGGGCCGGAGGACTGGATCGTATCGAATCAACGAGGGGGCGCGAGCAAAGATACTTGGGTCCTGGCGTCCGAGCCGGAGAAGCCCCTGTCCCTTTTGCCGCAGCGTCAGGGTCCCGTGACATTGACGCGAGCCGGTGGCGAGATTCCAAGCCGACTTGCGGATAATTTATTCTGGCTCGGCCGTTACGCGGAGCGCGCCGAATATGGCGCCCGTCTCTTGCGGCAATTGCTTCTGCGAATTCTCAGTAGTGAAGCGGACTCCAGCGACGAATGTTTGGCGGTATTGATGCACGCCTTGGCGGGCTCTTCCGATACCGCGTTCGCGCAACTTTGCCGCGTCGCGTTGCACGCCTCGGAAGCGAGCGAACGAGAGTTGCTCTCCTTCCTGCTCGACACGAAACGAGCGGGAAGCGTTCGCTTCAATGTGAATGCCCTCATCGTCGCCGGTCGAAGCGTTCGCGATCGACTTTCCGACGATACGCTACGCGTGATGAACGCTGTCGCGGACGAGTTCGGCGAAGTGACGAGTCTCGGAAGCGCACTCGAGGCCACCGAACGACTTATTCTGCTCCTCTCCGCCTTTGCCGGTCTGTGCGCCGAAAACATGACGCGAAGTCCTGGCTGGCGATTCATCGACATGGGAAGGCGGATCGAGCGAGGCATCGTCACTTTGGAACTTCTCATGGGGATCGGCGTCGCCGAACACGAGCCCGGGCCGTCCCTCTGGGAAATGATGCTCGCCATCACCGACAGTTCGATTACTTATCGCCGTCGCTATCAATCGCACCTGGAAACGGGGGCGGTGCTCGATCTTTTGCTGCATGACGAATCCAATCCGCGGTCCGTCGGCTACCAGCTCGTTTGCCTACAGGATCACGTCGTGAATCTTCCGGTGAAGCCGGACGCGGCCAGGCGCAGCCCGGAGGAACGACTGGTTCTCGAGGCGGTGACTGCGCTTCGGCTCACCGACATGGACAGCCTGGCGCAACTGGCCCGTTCCGAAGACCGGCGCGAGGCCCTTGGCGAGCTGCTCGTGAAGCTCGAGTCCTTGCTCCTCGCGTTGTCCGATTCGATTCGCAACAGTTACTTCGAACATATCGCGGCCCCCCAGCAACTGGTTGGCATCCCATGAAACGCTATCGAATCATGCATCGGACCACCTACGGCTACGCCAGCCCGGTTTCCCTCTGTCAGAACGAGGCGCATTTGATTCCGCGCGAACTCCCTTGGCAACGGTGCCTGCGGAGCAGCCTGGAGGTCGAACCACGTCCGGCGGAAATGAGCGAGCGAGTCGATTTTTTCGGAAACAAGGTCCACTATTTCGCGATCCAGGAACTGCATTCCACCCTCGTGGTCACTGCAAGGAGTGACATTGAATTGTCACCTCCCGCGATCCCCGATCCCTCGTCCACGCCCCCCTGGGAATCGATCCGGGATCATCTCCGCCGAGACATGCAGGATTCCTTTTTCGACGCGCGGCAATACTGCCTGGACTCGCCGTTCGTCGCCGGCATGGTCCCTTTGTTCGCTTATGGAACCACCGCGTTTCCACCCGGCCGGCCGATCCTCGAGGGAATCCAGGAGCTTTGCCAGCGAATCCACGCGGACTTTGTTTACGATCCTCACTTCACAACGATCGCCACCCCGCTTCAAGACGTGTTTCGGCATCGCCGCGGCGTCTGCCAGGATTTTGCGCACCTCGCGATTGGATGCCTTCGCGCCATCGGCCTGTCTTGTCGCTACGTGAGCGGATATTTGGAAACCAAGCCCCCCCCGGGAAAACCGCGTCTGGTCGGCGCCGATGCCTCACACGCCTGGTGCTCGGCGTTCATCGGAGATCTTGGTTGGGTCGATTTCGATCCGACCAATAACCAAATGGGAGTCGATTCTCACATCACGATCGCTTGGGGCCGAGATTACGGCGACGTCACTCCGCTCAAAGGGGTCATCCTTGGCGGGGGGGAACATTCTCTGGACGTCTCCGTGGACGCGGCTCCGTTGGCGGTCGATTGACCGCGCCCAGTCTCCATCGCTTCGCGATCCACGCTCTTGAGCACCTTGTCGACGCGGAACGAAACAAGGACCGATTTTCTGGGAGGAATGTCGGCATGCCGATCCCCACCGGGCTAAAACTCCTTCGCAACGAAAACGTACTCGTGGTCCATTGGCCGAATGGCCGTACTTCACGTTTGGCGGGGCGCAGACTCCGCTGTGAATGCCGCTGCGCGGGCTGTGTGGATGAACATACCGGGATCCGCATTCTCGATGTCGATGCCGTTCCTCAAGACCTGAAAGTGACTCACGCAGCCATGGCCGGAAACTATGCGCTCAAGCTCACGTTCAGCGACGACCACGACACGGGCCTCTTTACTTGGGAGCACCTTTTTTCGCTCGATCATTCTTCCGAAGGCTGACGGATCACACAGCCCATCGACGATGCAAACGGTTACGATATAATCTTTTACAGCCCCAAGACGGCAACGGCGACGATTTCCCTATCGAACCTTCGACGGCCGTCCACGACATCTCCGGCAGTCCTTGCGCAACTTACTGCTATGGACAGGTTTAGACGAACCGTTATGAGGAGCGTTCGGCAAACGATGTCGCGGGAAACAGCACTTCAGCAGGGGATGGTTTGAACGAATGCCGGAAAGCCATCACGTGGAATTGAGAATCGGTTCGACCCTGCTGCAAATCGGCCGCAAACCGGTCGTCATGGGTATCCTCAACGTCACGCCCGACAGCTTCTCGGACGGCGGTAATTGGGTCGAACCGACGCGTGCCATTGAACATGCCGAGCGGATGGTCGAGGAAGGCGCGGATTGGATCGACGTGGGGGGGGAGTCCACGCGGCCGGGTGCCGAGCCCGTCTCGGAACAAGCGGAGCTTTGGCGGGTTCTTCCAATCGTGGAGGCGCTGGCCCGGCGACTCGACGTGCCAATCTCCATCGACACTTACAAGGCGGAGGTCGCGCGCCAGGCGATCCAAGCAGGGGCTTCGATCATTAACGACGTCATGGGATTTCGAGATCCCCGCATGAGAGAGGTAGGGGCAGGTTGTCAGGCCGCCTGCGTCTGCATGCATATGATCGGAACTCCCCAGGACATGGCTCAACATGCCAGCTATGGGGACGTGGTCGGCGAACTTGTCGCCTTTTTTGAGCGTCGTATTCAGGAGATGAAGGCCGACGGAATTGACGCCGAGCGGGTGGTCCTGGACCCCGGCATCGGTTTCGCGAAGAAGTGTCGTCATAACGTCGAGATCGTCAAGCGACTGGAAGAATTGGTCCCTTTGCATCGACCGATTCTCCTGGGAATGTCGCGGAAACGAATGATCGGCGAGCTGACGGGACGGAGGGAAATCGACCGGCTCCATGGCAGCATCGGGTCGGCCGTGGTCGGTTATCTGCATGGCGCACGGATCTTTCGCGTCCACGACGTGGCACCAACGCGCGACGCGCTTGCAGTGGCGGAGGCCATTGAATCGGCGTGAGATCCACCGGAAAATAAGGGGAAAGAGGTTCCGCGACCGAGAGGTCTCGGGGACGATTCGACGGGAAAGAGCACTGGAATGGCGACGGCGACAACGAGTATTGCGGAGTACTGTTCGGATCTAGCGAAAGGCGCCCGGCAGGCATCGCGCCAACTTCTTGGCCTTTCCGGGGAATCGCGCGATCGGGCATTGCGGCGATTGGCCGAACTACTTCGCCACGATTCCTCGGAAATCGTGCGGGCCAATGAGCTCGATCGGACGGAGGCGCCGAAGCATGGGTTGACGGCCGCGGCCATCGATCGGCTCACGTTAACTCCCAAGCGTTTGACGGAAATGGCGGACGCGGTTGAAGCAATCGCCGACTTCCCCGATCCGATAGGCAGGATCCTGGAGTCGAGCATTCGCCCCAACGGCCTGGAGGTGCAAAAGGTCCGCGTCCCCTTGGGCGTGGTGTTTTTCATCTACGAAAGCCGGCCCAATGTCACGACCGACGCAGCGGCACTTTGCCTTAAGAGCGGCAACGCCGTTATTCTGCGCGGCGGCAAGGAGGCGAGTCACAGCAATCGCGCTCTTGGCGCACTGATTCAAAAAGCGCTTTCCGACGAAAACATTCCCCCGCATGCCGTAAGCATGGTTGAAACCACGGATCGCGCCGCGGTGGGTGAATTGCTACGACTGAACGCCTACATCGACGTTGTCATTCCACGGGGAGGTGAAGACCTTATCCGCAGGGTGTCGGCGGAAGCGACCATGCCGGTCATCAAACATTACAAGGGTGTCTGCCACGTCTTCGTCGATGCCACGGCGGACGTGGAGATGGCGACCGCCATCACGGAGAACTCTAAGTGCAGCCGGCCTGGTGTTTGCAACGCGGCGGAAACGCTGCTCGTGCATCAGGCGTGCGCGGCGGTCGCGTTGCCGGCGATCGCCAAGCGATTGCGCGCTCGCGGCGTGGAATTGCGCGGCTGTGAACGAACACGAGCCATTCTCTCCGAATGCAAGGCGGCGGCCCCCGAGGATTTTGGAGCCGAGTTCCTGGACCTTATTCTCGCCGTTCGCGTCGTGGACGATTTGGACGACGCGGTCGAGCACATTGCAAGACATGGTTCCGGGCATACGGAGACGATCGTGACCAGCGACTACGCCTCCGCGCGACGGTTTACCGCGGTCGTGGATTCGTCCGCCGTCATGGTCAATGCGAGTACCCGGTTCAATGACGGGGGACAATTCGGATTAGGCGCGGAAATTGGCATTAGCACCGATAAGTTCCACGCGCGTGGCCCCTGCGGTCTCAACGAATTGACCAGCTACAAGTATGTCGCGTTGGGAAACGGGCAAATTCGACCATGACCTTTGAAAGTTTCGCCGGACTCAGATCTCGAACGAGTGAGGTTCGGCAACCCGGCGGTTTAACGGATCGACGGGAGCACGATCTATCGAATACCCAGGAGACGAGGATCAGGCATGAGCGACGTCCTCAGTCAAAGTGAAGTAGAAGCATTGTTGGCGGCCCTCGATCAGGGGGGCGGCGCGGAGTCCGCCATGGCGGCAGGACCGTCGGCTGGGCCCACCCTGCCGACCCGCGCGGATGCCGCATCCCTTCCCGCCGACATTACCCTCTACGACTTCAAGCGGCCGGAACGGGTCAGCAAGGACCACATGCGATCCTTGCAGACGATTCACGAGGGTTTCAGTAGAAATCTCAGCGCGTCTCTGTCCGGGTTCCTTCGAACGATCATCGACGTCAAATTGGTGAGCGTCGATCAGTTGACCTACAGCGAGTTCATATTCAGTCTCGAAAACCCGACTTGTTTCAATGTTCTGACGTGCGCGCCCCTCGAAGGATACATGGTCCTCGAAATCAATCCATCGATCGTCTACCCGATTCTCGATCGTTTGCTTGGCGGCGGCCGCGGCGACGTGCTCATTCCTCGTCGCCCCCTGACGGAAATCGAAACGAGGCTGGTCGGCCGAATCACCAAGTTGGCGACGGAGGGGCTCAAGACCGTCTGGGCGAACGTGCTACCCATCAACTTCAAAATCGATCGGATCGAATCGAATCCGCAACTGGTTTACATCGTCCCGCCTAACGAGGTCATCGTTCTCGTCAGTTTCGAGATCGCGATTGGCGACCTTCGTGGCATGATGAACCTGTGCATTCCCTTCAACGTGATCGAACCGGTCGTCGACAAGCTGTCGACGAACACTTGGATGTCCTATTCGCGAAAGGAAAGTTCTCGTCGTCAGGACGTGATTCATGGCCTGAATAACGCCCCGATCGATCTCGTAGCTTATCTCGGCGAAACATCAATGACCGCGGAAGACCTCGTCAATCTCAAGGTGGGTGACATTCTGCCGATCGAAAAGCTCGCGGGTAGCAGTTTATTGGTGACGATCGGCGGTCAGCCGAAATTCCGCGCCTTGCCGTTCGTGATGCGCGGCCGCAAGGTCGTTCGCATCGAATCTCGCTGCGATAAATCCGCGCGGATCAACGGCTGATCCGCACGCATCCCAAGACAATCTGAATAGGCGACAAGAGAAGAATTACGCGGCTCGGCGAATCGATTCCTTCGCCGCCGCTTTCTTCGCCGTGCCAATCATGAGCACGAACGGCGCGAGCCAGCCGCCACGAACGGGCTTGGTCGTTTCGAATCCCGCCTGTTCGTACATGTGCTTGAACTGCTTGGCCGAACAGTGGTGAACCAATCCCTCGATGGTCGTGACGACGATGTCGAAAACCAGCCAACCCCACGGCTGATCGCGGTCCCCGTCGATGATCATGACCTGACCATCCGGCTTGAGAACCCGATACATCTCGCGGACGACTTTCTCTTGGTTCGGATAGTGGTGAAAGCTGTGGATACAGGTGACCAGATCGAACGTCCCGTCGTTGAAGGGGAGATTCTCGCTATCCCCCTTTACCAGTTCCACGCGATCGGCAACCTCGGCACAATTGACGGCCGCTTTATTCAGCATCCCTTCGCTAAGGTCCAGGCCGACGACGGATGCGTGGGGAAAGTTCTCGGCGAGGCGGCGCGCGAAAAGTCCGGTCCCACAACCGACGTCCAAGATTCGCGCATTCGGCCGGATCTTCGCCGATGCGAGCAGTTTATCGTGGGAGGGACGAAAGAAGATTCGCTGCAGGATACTCCGATCGTATCCCACGCTCCAGGAATCGAACTGACGTTTCGCGCTGGTCTTCCAACAACCCATGACACGACTCCATTCGCGGGGCGATTCACGAACCCTGCCCGTCGCTTCCCAAGTTCAGCAACCGGCAAAACCTCGCGAAACTACCACCTATTGCGTCCGAAAAATCCTTTTCAACGGTCGAATAACCGCTGTTTCGATCTAAGCCAAGAGGACTTCAAAAACTGGAAATAATTCCCTGATCTTCCCAGATTTCCCAGTCCCCTGAGGTGTCCAATCATCGAGTACCCATGGCACTCCACGCGACCAGGCAGGGAAACCTTTCTGAAGCTCAATAGGTATCGGAAAGCATTTTGAAAACCCGTGAGCCAGCCGCCGGATCGAGTTCGTTTCTCTGCCATCGGGAACCGGTCTAGCTGGACCGACCGACAGAATGGTTATCGTTGGATTGGCAAAGGAGGAGAACGGCGGGCCCGTGCGGGTGCTTTGGATCTTTTTCGAGAACGGTTATGGAGGGAAATCCGGAGTCGACGAGCATCTTGCGAAGGGATCGCATGGTGGGCCAAAATGAGTCGTCCCTCGTGCCGGAAAGGGGATCCTCCGGGCCAAGTTCGGCGTAAACATCGCCCCGATAGCCAGCAAGCTGAAGCCGAACTCTTCCTTTGGTTCGTCTCCAGCTTGGCGCGACATGCGTCCAAAGAAACATTGCAGGAGCGACTTTTGACAGTTTCTCCAGAAGTTCCCATGGCCGCCTTAGGTGGTACAGCAATCCGACGTTGAAGATTACGTCGAACTTTCCGAGTGCGTCGAAGGAGAATTGCTCGAGGTCGGCTTCCAGGAATTGGATGTTGTTGAGCTTACAGACGTCGGCCAGCCAACGCGCCTTCTCGAGATTAAAGGCCCGAGCTTCCAAGGCAACCACCTCTAGTGCCACCCGGGCCAAGGTGAGGGTATGTCCCCCTTCGAGACATCCCAGTTCCAGAATCCGCCCCGGTCGGGGAAATCGTCGAAGGAAGGCATGGAGGCGTGGGTCGGCGGCTGCTAGGTATTCACCACCAAGCGCCTGTCCGGAAATGTGGAAGCGGGTGACCCAAGGGCCACGCGTCGCGAACTCAGCCGTAAGTGATTCCATTCCGCCTCCTTGCTGGGCCTCGGCTCCGCCTGCACGATCGAACCGACCGTTTGAAGCTAACGCAATCGATACTCATTGCCAAGGGACGTTTGTTTAACCCTTGAGGGGGATTTCGTGGGGCTTGGGGAGATAATGATCGGCGACCGGATAGTTCGCGAACTGAAGGGAGTAGTTCGCCTCAAACCACCTTTGAATATCCGGCAGCACGTCGCCATCGAACGATGGAGCAACGTAGAGGGTCTCGCCCAAGGAATCACCCCGGAGCTCGCCATCGTCCACCACCACCTCTCCCCCCTTGATCACGTATCGGGGCATGGCGAACATCGCTCGGATATCGTCGTTCCGGGAATAGATGGTAACGTCCGCGTCCGCGCCAATACCCAGGTGCCCTTTATGCTCGATCCCGAGTATTTTCGCGGGCGCGGCGCGCGTGACAATCGCGATCTCTTCGAGCGTGTACTCCCGATTCAAATCCGCGAGCACCGTCCGTTTTCGAATGCGTTCCGGCAGGGCCTGGACCACCTCGCGGCGGAACGCGGCATCCATCAACAACTGAATGATCTCGGGATAACGTAAAAACGCGCCGCCGTTCGGATGGTCGGTGCTCATCGCGATTCGCCAGGGATCGTTCATGAGCAGGTACCACTCGAGGCCGATCGACCATTGGATCGCATGGATCAGATTCTTGTCGCGGTATTCGATGGGAACGATGCCGCAACCGGTCTCCATTTCCGTGTCACCGCTGAACCATTTGTTCCCCGTGACCTTATGCAAGTAATAGCCGAGAGGTCCGTCGCCGGTGAGAGACGTGGTCGGGCCGAAATTCACGTGTCCGACGTCAACGGTGAGATTTGAATGGTCGTTGACGTAGTCAGCGAGCTTGGGAACCGCGGAAGCGAAGCTAAACTCATCGTCCGCGCCTCCGGCATAGCTGTGAAACTGGATATGCGCGAAATGTCCTCGATGCCCCTCGAGTGCCTGCATGGTCTCAAGCGTGATCTTCCAATTCCCAGGGATGCCGAGGTTATTGCAATGGACATGCATCGCATGGGGAATGGCCAGTCGGTCGGCCGCCGCCGCCACTTCTCGCAAAATCTGCCGTGGCGTCACTCGAAACTGATCCACTTGGTCATCCAGCTTGGCGAGCGACTTGCGCGCATGTTCCTTCCATTCTTCGATTCCTCCGGGATTGACCACTTTGAGTCCAAATCCCTTGACGGCACCGAGCAGCCAGGCGAGATAAGCGTCGAGTTTTCCCGACTCTCCCTCACGGATCTGGTTCATGACGTAGTGATTGTTGCCGACGAGAGTCAGGAAGGCCTTGTCAATGATGGGGGTGTCCTGAAACTCCTCATGCGCATGTCGCGCGTAGAGGGGAGGAATCGCAGCGTCGACGGCGGTCGTATAACCCAAACCGGCGTATAGATAACCGGTCGCGAACGTGCTAGGAACGCTTCCCGTGGTGCCGGAGCGTAGACTCCCATGACGCCGGATCACGGGCGCGTTGCGCTTTTCCTCCGGCCGCATTTTCCGAGCGACGTTCACCTTCGGGCCGGAGATGTGGCAGTGCATATCCACACCCCCTGGCATGACGACATAGCCGCGCGCATCGAGTGATCGCGTGGGACGGACCGAAGGGTCCGCGGGCGGAGCAACGACCTTGCCTCCCTCTAGCCAGAGGTCGCGCGTCTCCCCCGCCACGCCATTGGCGGGATCGTAGACGACCGCACCAGAGATCTTCAGCAAGGACATTACCGGGCCTCGAGGTTCATGCGCATGATCGTAGGCGAAGGGATGTCGTCATGCTCCATCAATTCGACTTCTCGACCTTGGGTGTGCCTAGAGGTTCGCTCTTCTCTGGAACCGCGTTTTTCGATTCTCCCTTGGATGAAGCGTCGGTTTCGGCTTTCTTCGTCAATTCGTCGGCGCTCAACAGATGGACCTTGATCATGCGCGGGGGAGCGAAGGGCATGTCGTTCCGCTTATCGGTCGGTACCCCCTCGATTTCTTTGACGACCTGCATGCCATCGATCACCTCGCCGAAAATGGCGTGCTTGTCATCCAGATGTGACGCCGGCCCCGTGGTGATGAAGAACTGGCAGTCCCCGGTATTCGGCCCCTTGTTGGCCATGGACAGAAGTCCCGGGCGATCGTGGCGAAGCGACGGATCGAACTCATCTTGCAGCACTTTTGGCTCGAGTCCGCGGTCTTGTCTTCCCCCCGTCCCGTTCCCCCTTGGGTCCCCCGTCTGAATCATGAAGCCAGGAATAACTCGATGAAACACGATTCCGTCGTAAAAACCTTGATTGACCAGCTCGACGAAGTTCTGGACCGTTTCGGGCGCTCGATCTCTGAACAGGCGCGCGCGGATCTTGCCGCTGGTGGTCTCGATTTCGACGATTGGATTCTCAGCCGTTGGCAGGTTCTCCGCGGGCTTCGCCACCAGTACGATTTCCCGAAGCCGTGGCTGCGACGGCCAAATCATGTAGAGCGCGAACAACATGAAAACCACAAGACCTCCCACGGCCAACAGGCGGGGATCCGTCGGCTTGCGAACCGACGAAGAGCTCGGCTTACCCGAGTCGCGCTTCACTTCAGCATTTTCGGACGGGTTCATACTCGTCTTGTTGCCTCCCGTACTCGCAGGAAAAACATTCCACCGGGGAATTGACCCACGCGTCGATCATCTCCTAAGGTAGGACTTTTCCGCGGCCTTGCGCATAGGAAAATAGGACGCCGAGCCCCCCGTAGCGCGAATGGGGGCGCTTCATTCCAACGAGTCGACCGGTTCGTCGCAAGGCAGGCTATCCAGGGAGACCGTCAAATGAGATTGGGACTGATCAATAGTGCCTGGGCGCAAACGGGCAAAGAGACCACCTGGGGAATCCGAAAAACAAAAGAGATCGGCTTTGACACCATCGATATCTTCGCCGATCCCCTAGATCTCGACCCGCACGAGCGACGCGCGATTCGCCTGGAATGCCAGAAAGTCGGTTTGCCCGTCGTCTCCATCGCTTGCGTCGCCGTCGGCCTGGTGGATTTCAATCCCAGCGTGCAGCGATTCTCCGTCGACCGGGTCAAAAAGTACTTGGACCTTGCCTACGAGTACGAAGCCGCGAACGTCCTGCTCGTGCTCGGCGAATATATCTGGCAACAAGAGGTAATCCCCCCGGCGGAACAGTGGCGCATCGGGGTCGAAAACACGCGGATACTGGGAGACTACGCGGATTCCTTGGGGCTACAGATCGCATTGGAACTCGAACCTTTCCGCCTTTCGCTCCTCAACAACGTGGACGCCATGGTCCGGTTTCTCGACGAGGTGGCAAGTCCCGCGGTGAAGGCGAATATTGACATCAGCCACCTACTGCTTGCCGACACGCCGCCGGAGGCGATCCGTCAACTCGCGGGCAAGGCGATCCACGTACACATCAGTGACTGTGACGGTAAAGTCCACGGCGACCTTCCACCGGGGCGCGGAGTCGTCGATTTTGCTCCCTACTTGGATGAAATCAAGAGGCTCGATTTCGCGGGAAGCATCAGCATTGAATTGGAGTATTCTCCCGAGCCGGACAGAATCGAAGAATGGGTGGAGGAAGCGTACCGGGAGACGGACAAACTCCTGCGCGCCGCCGGGCTCCGCGACCAATAGTGAGTGTCGGAAAAACACCGTCGTGATGCGCGCCGAGTAATCGAGGTTTACTCGGCCTTGGGTTCTTCGGCTTTCGGTTCCTCGGGCTTGGATTCCGCCTTAGGTTCCTCGGCTTTGGGCTCTTCCGCCTTGGGCGCGCTCTCGGAATTCGCCTGTGGCGCTGGCGTGTCTTCCTTCTTCTCCACGGCGGCTGGCTCTTCCTTGGGCGCCTCTTTAGGCGGTTCTTCCTTGGGAGCCTCGTCTTTCGACGTGGCAGGTTCTTTCGCGGACACGCCGGGATCCGGAGGCGCGGGGATCACCGACTGGTTCTCTGGCGCGGTGTCTGACTTTCCCTCACCCGCTTTTTCCTTGAGCTTGATGAGATCGGCACGCGTCACGCGGATCTTCTTGACACTGTCATTGGAGACGACGTAGTACCAGCGCGCGTAATGCTCGGAAAGTTCCTTTGCCTTCTCCTTGCCCTCCTTGATCTTTCGGTCGCGCTCGTCCCGTTTGGCCTTGAGTTCGGCCTCCTGGCGTTTGCGTTCTTCTTCTTTCGCCTTGGCTTCCGCTTCCTTGGCGGAAGCGTCCTTCTCCGCGTCCTTTGCCGGTTTCTCTTCGGGCTTTTCTTCCTTGGGATTCTCGTTCTTGGGCGTTTCGGGAGTTTCCGCCGGCTTTTCTTCCCCCTTCTTCTCTTCCGTCGCCGGCTTCTCCTCTTGCACCTCTTCCTTCTTTTCGGTGGCGGGATTTTGCGCGGGTTTTTCTTCCGTTTTGGCTTCCGCCTCGGGCTTGTCGGAAGCCTTCTCCTCCGCTTTTTCCGCTCCCTTTTCTTCCGTTTGTGCCGAAGTTGGATCCGCCGCCTCCGGCTTCTTTTCAACCTCCGCGGGCGCCTCGGCGGGCAAGTCCGGAATGGGAGGGAACTTGCTCTCGTCGAACGTCACCGTGAGCAAAAGGAATCGATTTTCCTGAACCTTGCTTTCTTCTGGTTTCTCGTCCTTCTTCTCCCCGTCTTTCGCTTCTTCCTTCTTGTCGCCTGCGACGGCCTTTTCATCCTCGGCGCCGGCGGTAACTTCATCGCCGGTCCCGAGAATCATGCCACCAAAGCGGAGGGTGTACACGAGCCCGTCCTTGGTTTCCACGATCGCTTCACCATCGTTGGAAACCAGGTCACCCGCCTTCGTCAGGTAGAAACCTCGATTCTGCATCGAGAGGGCCAACTCGACACCTTCGGGCACGCGAAGGTCAGGCTTGAGTCCCGGCGGTTTGACGCGAACGCCGACGATCTTCAGATCCGCCACCGATTGCGCCACGTCACGAGCCTTTTCCTGGTTCGTTTCCTCGGTTTCCGGCAGTCCTTCCACCACCCAGGACGATGTCTTCGAATCCTGGTCGAGGACGGTCGTACCCTTGTCATTCAGCGTCCCCAGCCGGGGATCGATGCTGTAGTCCTTAATCACCAGTTGTTCGAAATCGGTCGCCGGCGCCGGGATCAGGTCGCTGTCGATCCAGTCCGCGAAACGGATCGAGAGGTCGAGGTCCTTCGTTTCGACCGCGTAGGTCCGGTTTTGACCCGGCAAGCGGACATAGCGGAATCCGGATCGCCCCTCGACCTCTTTGCCGAATATCAGATCGGAGACCGCGTTGTTATCCTTGTCGAAGAGCTTGACGCGAGTTCCCCAGCCCGTCGATCCGCTGTTGGATTCGTAAGGATCGACGACTCCCAGAGCCGCGAAATCCTCCGCCTTGTCGGAAACGATCGAATCCTTCTTCAGGCCGATGATCGCGCCTGCCGTCTTTCGCAAGCGATCCTCCGCGTCGGCGGGATAGTCATGATGCGAGGGGATCGTCCATTTTCCGTCCTTGGATTGCACCTTGAAGGGCTTCTGCGCGCCCAACTTCTCGTCGAACTCGACCACCTCGAGTGCCTTCGGAATGGACGCGGCATCCTTGGCGTCTGCGAGTTTGGGATAGAAGGGCAAACCGGTATCGTCATAGACCTGGGAATCGATGGAGGTCGTCGGACGGGTAAAGACCGCCAACACGACGAGCAACGCCGCGACGCCAACGTAAATCGATGTCTTCACCGAGTCTTTCATCTTTCGGAAACTCCTTCGCTTTCTCGGCAACTCCAAGACTCAATGATTCCAAATGCGCGGGGAAAGGAAACGGCGCCCCTCCCCGCCGGCCAACCCCCGGTCAATCGATCAGACGATCGGGGGATACGCCTTCTTGTTCCCGGCGAACCTTGCGGAAGAATACGAGAATCCCGATCACCAACGCCGGGATGGGAGGCACAAGGACCGCCATCCACTTAATGCGGGTTTGCTCCTTGCGAATCTCCAATTGGAGATCGTCACGGATGCCACGAATCTCTTTGGCCTTCAAGGCTTCAATTTCACTCTTTTCGACGTCGAATTTCCGCTGCTCGATTTCGCGAACATACTCGATCTGTGCCCGTTTGCTACGCTCGTCCAAGTCGGTTCGCTGGCGAATCTCGGCAACCTTGTCATCAAGATTCTTTTGCGCGGCCTGCATTTTCTTCTCGGCTTCCGCCTCGGATTGCTCCTCCCGCTGGCGGGCCGTCATTGCGACCTCTTCCGTCATGCGAGCGATGCTATCCAGGTTGCGGCGCGCCGGGCGTTTCTTGCGTAGCTCGACGAACGAGGAATCCCCCGCGAGCATGTCCACGCAATTGAGCACGAACGTCACGTTGTCGAAGTTAAACTTTTCCTGGCCTTGATAGCGAGCCCGACGAAACTCGAAGAAACCGTCCGAAATCATGTCGAGATCGGCAATGAAGACCACTCTCGCCTCCGCGGGAGCCGCGGGCTTGGGTTCTTTGCCATCCTTGCTTTCCTCCATCCTCGGCGGCGCGAAGGCACTGGCGAAAGGACCGTGGATGTAGGCAGCGATTACGTATTCTTCCCCGGTCGGTTTACGACGCGGAAACTGCTTGAGTTGCCGCATTCCCAAGAAGCCTGCCCCCTCGAACACTTCACTGAACGCCATCTCGCCGGTCCGCTCGTTCGTTTCGAGCAAGGGAACGAATTTTGGCCCATCCCCTCCCTTGGGCTGGATGGAACCGGGATAGATCATGAGCAATTGCTGCAGGCCGGAGGTGACAGGTTGCTGCTTATTGAACGCGTTCTCGTTTCCGCTTCCGGGCCCGACGAAGACATATTCGGGCGAAAGTTCGCGAAACTCGGGGTACGGATTCCAGTCTTGCCAAACGATCTGACCACCGTTGAAGCGAATGTTGAGGGCGTCCGTAAGGCGCGTCAGGTCTCCCTTGGGAACGGTCGGCTGCTGGCCGCCGAACATCGGGTTCTGGTTTGGAGCCTGCTTGGGCTCGCGCGCCGCGAGTCTCGGATTAACCATGATCGGCATCGGGTCGTCGAGGATGAGGGTCGCCTTGCCGCGGAGCACGTAGTTGGTCAAATTGTCGATCTGAGGCTGGGTCAATGAAGACGCCATCGGGACGATCAGGCAGTCAAAGGACTCCATGATCGGGGCGTCCGGAGAAACCTGCACGACATCATATTGTTGCTTGAGTTCCTCGACGATTAACCAATCGCGACCCGGCGACATCGTCTGAAAGTTAAAACTTCCAAACAGGCCCGCGTCCGTGGTGAGCACGCCGACTTTTCGCTTGTCGGTTTCGGATACGGTCCGAATCAATCGCGTCAACTCGTACTCGACCGGCAAACCACGATAGAAGAACGGGATCGTTTTCTGCTTGAGTCCGGACTTGCAAGCGACGCCGAGAAAGATTTCCTCGGTCCCTTCCCTGCCATCTTCCGATGACAAGACCGCTTCTTTCTGAATCCCGTAGACCCGCTCAGCGTTCCGCGCCTCGGGGGTAAAGAGCTCGGTGTCATGAATGGTGACGTGGACGTTCCCGCCTCCCATGGCGTCGTATTGCTTGAGCAGGTCGATCAAGTCACGCCGGGTCTTGACGTAATCCTTGGGAACCTTGGGGCTGATGAACGCTTCGATGAATACTGGCCGGCCCTTTTGAATCTCCGAAAGAATCTTGCGGGTGTCGGGAGAAAGGGAGTGGATTTGCTCGGCAGTGACGTCGACCTTGAGATACGCCTCCGCGGAACTGGCGATCACGGTCAAACTGACGGCGGCAACGATGATCGCCAAGGCCCGGCTGAGAAAGTGGAACCACTTTTCCCGCGCGTCAACGCCACCCGACCAGTGACGGCGGCTGAGGAGCACGATGTTCAAGTAAAGCATGACGATGGTGATGGACGCGAAATAAAAGATGCCGGACAGCGAGAGCAAGCCACGTCCGAACGGCTGGAATTGCGGAACAACGCCTCCCTTGTCCAGGAATTGACGAATGAAACCGTCCGGTCTGGCGATCGTTCCAAGCTGATGGATATACACGAGAACCAGGCAGATCGCCGCGCCGAGAATGAACGCGACGGAAACGTTCGCCGTCAGCAGCGACGCGACCATGCCCGCCGAGATCAAGCCCGCGCCAATCAGCCAATAGCCGAGATACGTGCCCGCCACCAGACCCCAGTCCGGATTCCCAAGCCGCGAAAGAATGAAGACGTTGAGCGACGAAAACGCTAAAGCGACAGTGTAAATCGCGAGGCAAGAGAGATACTTGCCGAGCACGATTTCCAGGTCGCTGGCGGGCAAGGTAAGAAGCAGCTCTTCGGTCCCGCTCTTGCGCTCTTCGGCCCACACCGACATGGTGATCGCGGGCACGAAAAAGAGAAGCAGGTACGGGAAATATTGATTGAGTTGCTCGAGGTCCGCGAGGTTGTTGGCAAAAAAGGCGTCGTTGTGCCAGAACTCGAAGTAGGCACAGGCCCAGACGAACGCCGTGATGAACAGATACCCGACGGGATTGCTAAAGTAACTGACGAAATTGCGTCGGAAGACCGCGCGAATCACGTTCCAATGCAAGCTCATTTTTTTCAAAACTCCGATTGTTGGTTCGTGAAACCGCCGACCGCAAAGCTCGGCGAAACACTCGACGCCTCGGCTGTCGCCAAGGCAAAACTCATCCCTTGCCCGCGAAACGGGCGCTGGCGTTGTCCTTCCTCAGGCGGCCGAAGCCGTCAATCGAGCAAACTGCGCGTCCATGTCCCGATCGCGCTTGAAATCGGGGAGACTGCCGTCAAAAACGATGCGCCCCTCATGGATGAAGATCACTCGTTCGGCGACCGCTTCGACCTCTTGCAAAATGTGCGTCGAGAGAAGTATGGTCTTCGACTCGCCTAGCTTGCGAATGGTCTGACGCACTTCGCGAATCTGATTCGGGTCCAAGCCACTGGTCGGCTCGTCCATGATCAACACGTCCGGCTGATGCAGTAGCACGTGAGCCATGCCCACGCGTTGCCGGTAGCCACGCGAAAGCTTGGAGATCGCCTTGCCCACCACGGAATCGAGCGCGCACTGTTGAATCACCGCTTCGACCCGCTGGCGAAGTTTCTCGCCGCTGAGTCCCCGGGCCTGGCCCAGGAATTCGAGCAGGGATCGAGGGGTCATGTCGGAGTACAAGGGGCCATTTTCGGGGAGGTAACCGACGTGCGACGCCACCGCCAGCCGGTCCTTGCTCACGTCATGCCCCATGATGGACGCTCGGCCAGCGGTCGGCGCCATATAGCCGGTCAGAATCTTCATGGTCGTCGATTTCCCGGCTCCGTTCGGGCCAAGAAAGGCAACCACCTGACCCTTGGGGATGGAAAAGGAGACGTCGCGAATCGCGGCAAAAGACCCGTAAAACTTGGAGAGCCCCTCCGCGAGAATCGCCGGTGTTTCTGTGGTCATGGCACTCCTCGAGTATGCTCTGAAGGTTTACCAAAGTTCGTTTTGTACTTGGTTCGCGGAAACTCAGCATTGTCATAGCGAGCAGATCGCATCGCGGGTCCGGCCGTTCCTTGCCTCAAGGATCCTCGGATGAAATCGTTTCGTTCTGGGGACCGCGAGAACCGCCCCAAGCTATCGTCTGGAATTGGGAATGCCAGTGATTTCTGGTTCCGCGCGATTCCCGCAGCAATTCGGTTACGCTCCCATCGGCGTCAAATACCGTGGGCATCGTGTTCCAAGGGTCACATTCCCGTGGTGCGCAGGGATGCCCTTAGTTACGCATTCGCCTTCACGTTTTATAAATCCCGATTCGTGAAGTCATAAAATTTTGCCCACACCCGTCATTCTGCTTTACGCGCGAATCCCTCGTTTGGTTCTCCAGAATCGTCGGACCCGGTTTCTCGGAACCGCCCCCCTTGGGCGCGTTCCACGATCCGCCTAAACCATTGGACGTTTTGACGATCCCTCAATCTGTTGGTAGAGTACGCGAAAGGACGATTCCCCGTTGGAACGATTGGTGAAGCAGAGGAATTCATGAGCCTATTGGTGGTGATTCTCTTTTCGGCGGTGGTGCTAGTCATCGCGTACCTCACCTACGGCCCACTGTTGGATCGGTTGCTCCAGGTCCGTGCCGACCGCCCGACGCCCGCGGTCGAAATGCGGGATGACGTGGACTATGTCCCCATCGAACCCAAGTTCTTGCTAAGTCAGCACTTTTCCGCGATCGCCGCCGCCGGTCCAATTGTGGGCCCCATTCTCGCCGGCGTCATGTTTGGATGGGTCCCCGCCTTGCTCTGGATCCTCTTTGGCGCGATCTTCATCGGCGGCGTGCACGACTACACGGCTCTCGTCGCATCCATTCGCCACAAGGCTCGTTCGATCGCGGAGATCGTTCGGGATCACATGAGCAGCCGTGCTTATCTTCTCTTCCTTGCCTTCGTCTGGCTCAGCCTCGTTTACATCATCGTCGCCTTCACCGACATCACGGCGAGTTCGTTCATCGGCAAACAGGTTCTCGAAAACAACGAGGAGATCTCCGGCGGGGGCATCGCCACCAGTTCTTTGCTCTACCTGGCCTTGCCGATCATCATGGGACTCCTGTTGCGGTACACCAAGCTTTCCCTGAACGTGGCGACCGTGATTTTCCTTCCGCTCGTCGGCGTCGCGATCTGGGTCGGCCAATTCATCCCCTTCGACATCGCCGCGATCTTCCAACTATCCCCGGCGGACGCGCAGCGTACCTGGAACATGGTGCTGTTGGTTTACTGCTTCGTGGCGTCGGTAGTGCCCATGTGGCTTTTGCTCCAACCCCGCGGTCACCTTGGGGGCTACTTCCTCTATGTCGCGTTGATCGGCGGGATGATCGGCATCTTGATTGGAGGCAAAACGATCCAATATCCCGCGTTCATCGGATTCGAATCCATGAGCGGAGCGCCTTTGTTCCCGCTTCTGTTCATCACGATTGCCTGCGGCGCCTGCTCCGGTTTTCACTCGATCATCGCGTCGGGAACCACCTCGAAACAGTTGCGCAAGGAGTCGGACGCGCGGGTGATTGGCTACGGAGCAATGTTGCTGGAAGCGATGGTCGCGATCGTTTCTCTCTGCTGTGTCATGATGCTGACAAAAGATTCGGAGGCTCTCGCGGGAGGCCCTCGTCCCAATCATTTGTACGCCCGGGGAATCGGCAGCTTCCTGGAAGTACTTGGTGTCCCCGCCGCGTTCGGCGTCTCCTTCGGCCTGATGGCGTTCACGACCTTCGTCTATGACACGCTCGACGTCTGCACTCGATTGGGAAGATACATCCTGCAGGAACTGACTGGTTTGGAAGGCAAGTTCGGCAGGTTTCTCGCGACGGCGATCACTTCCGCGGCACCCCTATTCTTCCTCCTCCGCCAGCAGACGGACCCTCAAGGCAAGGTGGTCCCCGCGTGGCGAATCTTCTGGGAACTGTTTGGAGCGAGCAACCAACTCCTGGCCGCCCTCACGCTTATCGGCGTCACGGTTTGGCTCTGGAGCACGCAGCGGCGACGCTGGGTCTGGATCGTGACCGGGCTGCCGACCCTGTTCATGTACGTCATGAGCACCTGGGCACTGGGAAGGATCATCTGGACGAACACGTCCAAATCGAGCCCCTCGGGCGAACGAATCTGGGAAGTCCCGTCGCTGGCGGGGAACCCGGTTCCCTGGGTGGCTTTCGTACTCCTCGTTCTTGGCATTTTGATGTTTCTCGAAGCGCTGCTGGTATTGACGCGGTCCCGACCGACTCCACCCATGCAGCCAGGATTGGCGGTCGCCCCGACTTGACGCAGCCGCCTGTTTCCATCGAGCATCAGGTATTGATTGTCGAGGCCGGAAAGCCACGCGCCTTGCTTCGGGCTCGCCGTGAAATTCGACATTCGGAACCTGAATCGCCGTAGCCCTCCTTTTCGGAGCACGCGAACATGAGTACCTCAACGCGCCGGGCCTCGAAACCGCGACGAAGCCGACTCTTGCGTGGCAGCCTGGGCAGTCTTGTTTTCTTTCTCGCGGTACTCTTTGCCGTCGCGCCTCGGCTAGCCGCGGTTACCTCCTTTCGCAACGAGGTCTTCAAAAGATTCGTCAAAAACTGGAACGGTTCCGTCGAAGTTGGCGCCGCCACCCTAGGCTGGCTCACGCCCCCCGAGTTCCTCGATATCGAGCTTCGCTCCCCGACCGGAAGCACCGTGATCGAGATCCCACGTTTTGCCGCGGATGAACCGTTGTGGAAATTCGTCTTCACCAACGGCGATCTTGGAACCGTTGTCATCTCCGATCCCCGCGCGAACGTCGTGGTGAAACGCGAGGTGAAAAAAGGAGAGCCCGCGGTCCCGCCACCAGCCGACGAATCCGCGCCACCACCGCCAAGAAACAAGACTCCTGTTAACGTCGACGTCCGCATTCAGAATCTCACGGTCTTATTGCGTTCTCCCGAGATGGAAGAACACTGGACAAAAGTGGAAAAAGTCGCGATCAACGCCCGACTTTCCGCGTCGCCGGACCGAGAACAGCTCGTCGAGGTCTCGCCCGGCGTCTTGTTGGATCACGTGGAGATCACCCCCGTGATGGGAAACGCCGGCTTGATGTTCATTGCGCCCGTGCTGAGCGATCTGGCGTGGGCGCGGGGACAGTTTTCCCTTGAACTGGAAACCTGCCGAATCAATCTCGCGCGGCCAACACAAGGCGAGCTGAAGGGTCGACTTTCCATCCACGCGATTGAAGCAGGAGGTAAGAATCCGATCGTTCTTGAGATCGCGCATATCGTCCGCACCCTGGTGCCGGAGGCGGTTCCCCGTAGCGTCCGCCTGGCGGACAACTCCATTGTGGAATTCGAAATGGTGGACGAAGGGATCCGGCATCGGAACCTCGCATTCGGCCTCCCTGGAGTCTCCGAAGATCTGGTGATTCGCACGGAAGGCTGGGTCGGTTTCGACCAGCGGCTCGACCTCGTTGCTGACGTCCCGATTCCGCTACACCTGCTTCGAAAGCAAGAGGGAAACACGCCGGTCAAGAAAGAGGTCCTCCGCCTGCCGATCGGTGGGACGATTGGCAAACCGAAAATCGAATTCAAACCTGGCGACGGGACGGGATTGAAATTGGTCGATCGCATATTGGACGCCGTCGATCCGAAAGACCCAGCAGCGAATCAAGCCATGGAGACGCTCCGGGAAGTTGGGAAGGCACTCAAGGAGCGCTCGCGAGAGAAGCCCGGAGAGGCCCCTTTGGGCGAAAAGATTCTCAAAAATGGCGTGCCTAAAGTCGGTCGCTTCGCCCAAAAGGTTCTCCAAGGAACCCGCGAAGAAAAAACGCGCAAAGAAGGCAAATCGGGCCCCCTCAAAGGCCTCTTCAAACGAAAGAACGACGGAAATACCAACGATAAGCCCGACAATTCCAGTCCCTAGGTCGCGGACAACTCGACGCCAAACGATTCCTTTAGGTTTCGCGCGGGTTTCCCCTCCGTCACTTTCGCCAGCGTTCTCACCTCTATTGCCGCTCGGAAAGAACGGTCTCGAGACTTCCAGACTTGGAACCCTTGTTCATGAAAACTTGCCAACACGGGTTGGCGACATTCTCTGTCCGATGCGGAAAAATGGCAGGATTTTCGGATTGGGCAATTTCGCGGAAATTTCACGAACAAACGACGGAACCTTAACTCGTGTCAGTATTTCCAGTTTTAATCTCACGAAAATGTCATTGACGCGTTAGGACAAAATGTCCATATTAGAATCGTTCGGGCAGGGGAATCTTTTGGACAGAACCTATGCCGACAATTGGCTTTGCCGCTGATGCTTTCACGTGGATGTCTTGCATCTCGGGAAACGGATCTCGAATGGGAACGTTCTCTCCCGTCGATATTCAATTGGCTCGACGCAAAAACTCGCACCAGCATTCGACGAACTTTTGCAATGACAACATGGGCTATCACGTGTATTTCTCCATCAAGGAGCTTGGCGGCGAAGTTTTGTGTTAAACTGAGCCCAGGTTTTCACCCAGGTTCACGGATGGGCCGATCCGTCCACTAGGAAGTGACGGTTTCGCGGAAGGGAAAAAGATGACGCGGGATGATGTCAGCAGTTTCGGCGCCGCCACGGGGATCGCGAGCCGAGTTCGAGAAAAGTTGGCCGGTCGACTGGAAGATTTTGTTGTCGGAGAAGTCGGGGGCAAACTGATCCTCGAAGGAAAAGCAAAGAGCTACCACGTCAAGCAGCTCGCTCAACGCGAAGTCATGGCACTCACGTCCACGCCCATCCTTCATAATAGAATCGAAGTGCTTCAGGACTCGCGCGCCTGACGGACGCCCGCCTGTCGTTTAGGCAATGCCGGATCCCGGACCCCTCCAAGAGACCGGTCCGCGTAAAGGAACATTCCCTTTTTGACGCTCGTCATCCGGTCACCCATTTCGCGACGCGTTCACAAAGTTGCCGCGCCCGCTCCGCCTGTCTCGCCTCGGCGATGACCCGGACGATCGGCTCAGTATTGCTCGCTCGAACCTGGACCCATCCATCCTCCCAATCCACGCGTAGACCGTCCGATTCATCGAGCGCGCCGTCCGAGAACTCCTTTTTAATGCGCGCCAAGGACTCGCCCAGCCGGTCTCGATGCACGGGAAACTTATCTTTCTGGATGGCGTACGCCGGCATGGAGCGCATGTATTCCGAAAGGGACGCTTTGGCCTTTGTCAAAAGCTCGAGCGTGAGTGCCATGCCGATGGCACTGTCTCTTCCGAGGACGACGCGGGGGTCGATCACCCCGCCATTGCCTTCTCCACCGATAAGCGCCCGCTCGGCAACCATGCGCTCGGCAACATGCACCTCGCCAACTTTGGTCCGATAAACGGGACATCCCGCCCCTGTCGCCACGTCTTGGGAAACCCTGCTTGTCGAGCTATTGATCACGACGGGTCCCTTTTCCGTCGCCGTCCGGTGCCGGATGGCGAGCGCCAGGGTGTATTCTTCGCCGATGTACGTTCCTTGATCGTCGACGATGGCAAGCCGATCCGCGTCCGGATCGGTGGCGAAACCAAGATCCGCGCCTCGTTGGCGAACGGCGTCACATAGTCCCGTCAGATTCGCCTCCGTTGGCTCGGGCTGATGCTCAAACTTTCCGTCCGCGATGCCACCCAAGACATGCACCTCGCAGCCGAGCTCGTCCAAAAGTTTGGGACCGAACACCGCACCTGATCCATGATTGGCGTCGAGGACCACGCGAAACTTCCGATTGCGAATCGCATTGACGTCGACAAGGGAGAGTACCCTATCCAGCAACAGACGATGCGGCTCGGCCACAGTCTTGACCGATCGAATGCCGTCCCAAGGTACGAATGTCCAACGATTCACGGCATAATCGTCAGCGACTTTCTGGCCCGCCGACGGACTCAGCACAAATCCTTCCGGTCGAAACAACTTCAGGCCGTTCCACGGAGGGGGATTATGGCTGGCGGTAATCTGTATCGCCCCAGCGGCGCCGGTCGCCTTGACGTAAAAGCCGCAGGTGGGTGTCGATGCGATTCCGATATCTTCCACCTCACAGCCAACGGCAAGTAACCCCGCGATCGTCGCGGACCGGAGCATTTCTCCCGTGCCGCGACCGTCACGACTCACGACGATCCGCTTGCCGGATCGCGGCGTACCAAACGCGGCGGCAAAGTTCGTTACCACCGTCGGAGTAAGGCTCGCGCCGACAATTCCGCGGATCCCTGAAACACTGACGATGAGCGGCGCGCTCTCTCCCAACGACTCACCCACTTTTGCCAACCCCTTTCCCTACTGTCTCTCCCATTTCAAACGCCGCGTTCTTCGTGCGGACAACTCATGACAAAGAAGATCGAACGCATGATGGTACCCGTCGGACCAGTTGCGTCGCGAGTCAAGCCCCCTTGGCAGTGACGTCCTTCTCTGCATCACGTCATTATCCCGCAGGCAGCCGAGAACGGGACGGCGTTCTCGACAATATCGGCATATCCGGGTGCCGACCGCCCCCTTTTCCGGGTGTCGGGCATTGTAGCCTAACCCACCGGGCCGGCGTAGGACGATTCAAGAATGGATACGTGATCTTCCGCCCAGCCAGGGTGGCAGAGAAAGCGAGGAGGTTTGGCATCCATGTTCCGTTCGATCGGCAAGGCCGGCGTTCTTGCAACGTCCGTGGGGCTGATCAGTTGTGGCTGTGTCTCCACGGCAACAGTCGCCAAATCGGTGAATCTGCCGGCACAGAAAGAAGAGACCGTTGCAGACGTTACGGATCCCGACTACCGCGTCGGAACCGGGGATCAACTCACCATTCGTAAGCTCGGCGACGATACTCCCCAACCTATCGCGGTCGAAGGAGATGGTTGCATCCACCTCGCGAATGCCACCTTGCGCGTCGATGGCCTGACCACCGGAGAAATCGCGACCTCACTTCGCCAGGAATTTGGGTGGGAGTTTCAGAATTGCAGCGTTCGGGTCGAGGATGCCAATAGCCAAGTCGTCCATCTATTCGTCCCCGGCGAGCCGGTGCAGGCGATACCCTATCGCGGCAAGGAAACGGTGGAGGATTTGCTGGCTCGAAGCGACTGCGCATCGTGCCGGCGTGGATACCGCGTCCGTGTCGTTCGACCCGGAAAGACCATCCATGCGGTGCCCGAGATCTTTGCGTTTCAATTAGACGCGGAACTAAAGGACCGGCCGTCCGGAGCCGAGCCGGTTGTCCTGCAGCCCAATGACTACGTCTATCTTGAAAAGGACAAAGGGAAACCGGGTGAACTAACACGAATGACGGAAAGCAAGTGGTACCAAAAGCCCGGCCAATGGGCTCGTGAATTGAAACGAACCCGCAACGATCATTCCGTGGCGCGCCGCCCCGAGTGATCACCTTCCCCGGACCATTCGATCATCGGTTCGGAAATGTAGCAAAAGTGATTCGGGCCTTGGACGAAACCGAAGGGTCGTCGAAAGGCGCTCCTTCGGACCGGCGAAGTCAAATCTCGACTTCGAATTCCTCGTCTTCCACGGGCTTGGCGACGGGCACTTCTTCCACCGGTTCGGCGATCTCCTCCACTTGGGATTCTTCTTTCTCTTTGCTCTTGGGCTCACGGTAAGCGACAACAAGCTCGAAGATGCCGTAGCCACTCGCGGCAAGTCCGGTCACGAGTATACCAAGCCAGAAGACGAGGAATGCCGTCCACATGGGACTCTCCTTGCCGATCGCATGTCCTTTTGCAGTGAGTAGATCTGTCCTGTATTATACATCGCGGGCCTTGTCGAACACCGCCGAATGCCTCTGGTTCGTTTCGGCTGCGAGAACTCGTAACGGCTGTGCCGACAATAACGAATCTGCGGCGCCATGCAGATTCCGCGAGCGTCATGAAATGCGTCTTTCACCCAGTTTCGCGTCGCAGTTGGCGTTTGGGAGCGTTCCGCCATGGATATCAATGTCTGCCTACTTGGCGGAGGTACGCGGCTCGCGGCTCACCTGGGAGCACTTCGCGGCATCGAAGAACATGGGGGGCGCTTTCGAGCTTGGGCGGGAGCGTCCGCGGGCAGCATTCTCGCCTCCGTACTCGCTTGTGGCGCGACTCAGGCGGAAGCCATGGACCTACTCCTGCGCACCGATTTCAAACAGTTTCTCGATTTTCGCCCCTTCGGAATTTTACGTGGCTACGGCCTCTATGCGGGTCGGCGGCTGGAACGATGGCTCGAAGAGGTCTTGGGAGGCCGAACATTCGGCGAAGTTACCACGCCCCTGGCGGTCGTTTGCACGGATATCGTTTCCGCACAGCCACGAATTTTCGCGTCCTGGCTGACCCCCAAGGTCAAAGTGTCCGCCGCCGTTCGCTGTTCCGTCGGAATTCCAGGGATCTTCGCAGTTCGAAAGATGGATGAGGACGTCTTGGTGGATGGCGTCTTGGTGAACCCCGACGCCGCTAGCCTCTTTCCTCCGTCCGGGAACGTGGACATCACGATTCGCCTTGCCCGCGACCTCGCGTCGGCGCCGTCGGTCTCGAAACGTTTTGGTTTATTCAGCTACATTCAACAGGTGGCGACTCTGCTACTCGATGCCGTTGACCAAACCCGCCTCCCCTTTGACCATTGGCAGCGAACCTTGCTCGTCCGCACCGGCGCCCATTCCTCGATCGATTTCGAACTTACCATCGAAGAAAAGCAGTCGCTGTATCAAATGGGTTACGACCAGGCGATCAAATACTTCGACCTCAAGGCCCTTGCTTCTGCCACCCCGCCCCCCTTCTCCGCCGATAGCACCAAGTCGGTGGATCACGGCGGGTTCTCTCCTTGAGCATCCGAAAGATAATGTCGTAACGCCAGGGCCGGTCGCTTGGATTACCTCGGCACAAAGCCGACCGGGCAACGACGATTCCTTTCAAAGCGGCAATACGTCGCGGCGAGTTTTTCGTGGGCAAATGGCACGGTGAGCGGGAGTGAAGAAATGGTGAAGCGGCGGGCGCCATAACGCCCGTTCCCCCGTCCGAGGACTCGCGCACACGGGAACCTTTTCCCCTCTTTGCTTGTCCGTTCCGGAGGTCCGCTTGATCGCGTGACCTGACTTTGCAATGATTACTGTACCCGCAATAGGGACGTCGTCCCGTTGGGACGATAGGTTTCGCGTCGTACTCGTCCTTTGGCGAGTATGACCGGCCCCCCTCTTGTGATCGTCCTTTGTTCGCAGTTTCCGTACCGGGATCGCGGGAGCGCGCCCTGCTTCCGCTCAGACGCAAGGAAAGGACAGACCCCTCCATGACTGCCGCCGCAGCGACGAGCAGCCTCGACTCAAGTGTATTGGTTCTGAACAAGTTGTATGTCGCCGTCCACATTGTCTCGGTTCGACGCGCCTTCACGCTTCTGTGCAAAGAGATCGCGGAAGTCGTTAGCATCGAAGAAGGACAGTGGAACAGCTACGATTTTGAATCGTGGCGCGACGTAAGTGAACTGCGCCGACATTTTAAGGAACCGCATGAGGATTGGTTACGAACGGTTTCGTTTGAAATTCAGGTTCCGCGCATCATTCGGCTACTGCAGTACGATCGTTTGCCAAAACAGTCCGTGAAGTTCAACCGTCGAAACATCTTTGCGCGCGACGGGAATCGTTGTCAGTATTGTGGCAAACGCTTCTCCACCACCGAATTGACGCTCGACCATGTCGTGCCCCGCGCCCAGGGTGGCAAAGCGACTTGGAACAATATCGTCTGCGCGTGCATGGACTGTAACGTAAAAAAAGGGGGGCGAACTCCCGTGCAGGCGAACATGAAGCTCGTTCGCGAGCCCGTCAAGCCGAAGACCAGCCCCATGGTGAGCATAAAACTGGGCAATCAAAAGTACCAATCGTGGAAAACGTTCCTCGACAATGCGTACTGGAGCGTCGAGCTAAAATAGTCGTGCGTCGATCTCCATCCCTTCATGACCCATGGACCGTCTTGTATTCGACGGTCGCGGCCGGAACGCCCATCGGTTTGCTTCCGGCTTTCCGGCCGTGAAGCGTAAGACTATCGAAACCAATTCCGCCAAGTACGAGGGAATTTCACGTCACGGAGTCGGCGGAGGGGGAGGCGGAACATTCAAGCTTCCCGGTTCAGGGAGGCGTTCCGGCTCTTGACGCGCGGGTGGAACGTCTGGTTCCGAGGGAGGCAATGGACGCTCGCCACCGGTGCTGTTACGCGGTGGCGGACGGAAAAGATCGTAGGGATGCGGGCCGGGATGCGGTCGGCGGCATGCCATGAAGCCTTCCGGCCAGGCGGCCCATTGCGTCGGGTAGTGACCGTAATGTTGGCAACGATAATACCGATACCATTCCGGCTCATTGAGCCGGTTGTGCATCATGATTCGCTTTTGCTCGTTGGGTTTTCCCACCGGCCGATTACGATAGTACGGCGTGCATTGACCCTGGGGACAGCCGGCGACCAACGAAGGAACGACGGCAACGTCCCCGCGGGCAACCGGCTCCGCGATCTCTACGGGCGCGGCTGGCTCCGTGGACTCCGTGACATCAGCCACCTCCTCGACGATCGGCTCGGCGTCCGCCTTCTTCATGAAAGAGAATAGGACCGTTTTCGATTTACCCCGGCCCAGCGCAAATCCTTGCTCGAACTGACCGCCTGTCGATCCGACGGCGATTCTCCAGCCAAAGCACGTTCCACCGGTGAAACCATTCCTAGTCCGGCGGACAATAGCAAGACGGCACGAAACTTGGATACGCGCATGGTGCATGACCTCGAAGGTTCCGTACTCTACTCTTTCGCTCATCGGACATTGGAGTAAAGAACCTTGGTCAATGACGTGGCAACGTTTCCGACCTTATCCAACAGCCATGGTAAAGGTGTTACAGAATGCAAGGTTGGAAATGGGTATTCGACTCCACGCGCTTGTCGTATCGAGCCTCGTCGCCGACCAACTCCATTCCCATCCATACGGCATTACAACGGAATTGGCGTGATCGCGGTCTGCGGCGGAGCACCGCTGACACACAGGCTCCGCGCGTCGGGCAGAAAGACGTCCACTTCGCTACGGATTCCGAAGTCTCCGGTCAGGTAGATTCCCGGCTCGATCGAAAACAGCGTCCGTGGAATTAGCTGCCGGTCGTCACACGTTTCCAGGTTGTCAATATTTGCCCCGTTGCCATGGTCGGTTTCGTGAATGGAATGCCCCGTGCGGTGAATGAAGTATGGGCCAAAACCGGTATCGTGAATCACCTTCCTGCAAGCGTCGTCCACGTCGCAGCCACGGATCTTTTGCCCGGAAGCCTGCGCCTTCCGGACCGCTTCAATCGCAGCGTCCCGCGCATCGCGAACGATGTTGAACACTTGGGTGAAGCGCTCGGGGACCTTTGTCCCCGTGTATCCCATCCAGGTAATGTCCGCATAGATCGCCCCCGGCAAGTCTCGCTTGGCCCAGGTATCGACCAGCACGATCTGGCCGGGCTCGATTCGTTTCGCGCGCGCTGGCGTCGGTTCGTAATGCGGGTCGGCGGCATTTTCCGACACCGCGACGATGGGCGCGTGGTCGGAGATCAGACCATCCCGCGCGTATCTTTCCACCATGAATTGTTGGATGTCATACTCCGTCGTCGCAATCCCCCCGGCAAGACGCCGTCCGATCTCTTGAAACACCGCGGGGACCAAGGCGGCCAGCCGATCCGCTGCGTAGACGTGCGATTCCCATTGCTCAGGGGAAATAGTCGCCTCGAATTGCTGAATCAAATCCGCCGACGAGGTCACTTCAACGCCGAACGAGCGGATGAGATCCACGGTCCCCGCGTCGACCTTCGCGACATAGGGAATATTGTTTTTCGCCGAAAACTGCATGGCGATCTTGCGACCGGCGCCAACGGTCAGGCGAAGATGATCGTGCAACTGTTGCCAGGGAAGATAAACGAGTTTCCCGCCGGGTAAAAGATCGATCGCCGTCGACTCGATGGCGTGGACGATCTTGGTCGGTTCACCACGGGCGGGAATGAAATAAAACCACCGCCGCGTCTGCAACGATGTCCGACTCAATCCCAGAATGCGTTGCGCGGTCGGGTCGCTGCCGCGAAAATCGTAAAAGAGCCACCCGTCCAGCGCGGCATCCTTGAGAGCACTTTGAATAGCCGACAATTCCATGCGTCGTCTCCCTCGCGTTCGCAAACCAAGGTTCCGTCCGATCGGGCACGAGTATATTCGACCCCCGACTCCCAGGAAAGCGCGCCGACGAGGGATCACGAACGTCCATGAGAACCACTCTCGGAACGATCTCCTGAAAGCTTCTCTTATTGCCGCTCAGAAAAGTAATGTCGGGGCCCGGTGCTAATTCATGGACGCCGCGAAACGCAGCTAGCGCCAAGGCTCTCCATGCGACCGGGCCGAGGAATACGACATTAGTTTTCTGATGCTCTATAACGACGTAACGCTCCGGAAATCGAGGATAGAGTCAATCCCAGGGGAACGTGTAGGGCCAAATCCGCGATCTGATCCAGCGGAGTTGGATCCCGGTTCAAAATCACGAGTCGGGCACCATTTCGTTTCGCCAACCATGGCAAGCTGGCCGCCGGCTCAACCACCAGGGAGGAGCCCATGGCGAGGAATAAATCCGATCCTTGCGCGAGCGACAGTGCTTCTTCCAAAACCTCGGGCACGAGCGCCTGACCGAACGAAATGGTCGCGTGTTTCAGCCGGCCCTGGCAAACCGGACAGGGAGGAACCTCGTCCTTCTCCAAAAACCGTTGCACCAGCGGATCGACTTCGAATCGTTGACCGCAATCCAAACACTCAATGGCGCGCGCGGTGCCGTGCAACTCCACGACGTGACGACTTCCCGCCAGTTGGTGAAGGCCGTCGATGTTTTGCGTAATGATCGCCTGCAGTGTCTCGTCATGCTCCCATTCGGCAAGCACCTGGTGCCCAACGTTGGGTTCCGCCCGGGCAAAATCCTGATGGGAGATACTCTTTTGACGCCAATATTCATGCCGCGCGGCCGCACTACTCAGAAAATCCTCATAATACACCGGCTGGGATTGCGACCAGATTCCGCCCGGCGAGCGGAAGTCGGGAATCCCACTTTCCGTGCTCATGCCCGCTCCCGTGAACGCCACGAATTGATGCGCGGCGCGAATCCATTCCGCGATCGTCTCGATGGCCGAGTTTTTGGCGTTGCCTTCTGCTTGCACTCAAGAGCTCCTCGTGCTCCGTACGCGAAATCGCATGAACTCGTCCTGCAATTCTTCCTCCCTGTCGTCATCCTCCGGATTGGCGACGATGCAGGTGTGTGGCAACCATTACTTTAGGGCAATTCGCATCTTGGACAAAACGGGCGCGCCAAACGAGGGAGAACTCGGCGTCGATCGTCTCGCGAAAGATTTGAGGGAACCAAACTCGTGACGGATGGGAACCTTTTCTTAGTTCCCGTGGGTCCAAGGTTGGCCGCGGATGGCAACGCGAATGCGGATAATGTGTCCGAACCCTTCCAGAATGTAGGGAAACCACGGTTGCGTCCTGGCCCCTGGCGAGTAAGACTACCGTAGTGGTGAACCCGCATCGGGTCACGGCTCTCCTCGGATTCGCCCGAATCGTCGGTTCGTGCATTGACGCACTTCGACGGATTTCGAAATCTGAGCGGTATGTCCCGCCTCGCCGATGGAGGTAGGAGTCAAGATGCGGAAAAAGTTCGGTCCGTTCGGTTCGGGCATGTCTTGGCCAAATGGAACCGTGTCCGGCCTCTAGCAACGGGTGGATTGCCGTGCCGAATGCGCAACCAGAAAATCCGGACCCAAGCAAAAAACCGGCGGCCCCCAGCGACGAAGATTCCATCCTCGGTGACGAAGCCGGAAGGGATCTTCACGCCGCGGACACCGCGACGACCCTCGTGCGTCCGTCGCTCGAATATCGGGAATGTGCCGCTTGCCTGGAAATAAACTTCCCCACGGTCGACTTTTGTACGCGTTGCGGATTTCCCGTTTCGCCCGAAGCGGAAGTTCCAACGGCCCATAGCAAACTTCAGTACGTCGGCGTCCATATTCAGGGCAAAACGGAGATTCGCGGCCGTTATCGCGTGACCGGAATGCTCAGCGAACTCGGGGGCGTGCGAAGTTATTCGGCGATTGCCGACTTTTCGACTCAACCCGCGCCGGTCATTCTCCGCGTTCGCGAGAAGAAAGAGATCCCGCCGCCTCCCCCCGCGGGTGGTCCTCCCGACCTGGCGTTCCTGGAAGAGAAACTCTCTTCGACGGAGGTCATAAGCTTTCACCCGGGCAAAGGGGATAGCTTGGACCTGGAACATGGCGTGCTCGCGCACGCGGACAGTCCTCATCTGCCGAAAGTCGTGGATTTTTTCGAAGAGGGCAATCTGCGCATCCTCGTCCTTAGCGCCGCGGTGGGCATGCCATTGCTCAAAGCATGGTCCAGTTCCAAATTCTCCGAGGCCACCAAGGCCAGTTGGCTCGAACAGATTCGCCTCGCGATCGTGGCCTTACATCGACAATACGCCTTGTTTCCGACTCTCGAACCGAGTCGAGTCATTATTGGCCCCGACGGCATTGCGAGAATTCGGGACGTTTCGGGAATCATGGCGTTGCCCGTCGTCGAGTTCGATCCGTCGTGGGCAACGCTGTACACGGCTCCGGAATTCCTCTCCGACCCGCGCCGGGTGGGCTTCCATTCCGACGCATACAATTTCGGCGCTCTGATTTGCTCGCTGGTGCTTCGTAGGGAACTTTCTCCGCGAGATTTCGAACGGCCGGGAGTCCCCTGCTCGTTCGTCCGACACGTTCCGACCGCCATGCCTCCTTTGTTGCGTTTGCTGGGAAAGACGTTCGTCGCGGATCCTGGCCTTCGTTTTCCAACTCCCGAGGGGCGCAATCGAGACGCGACGGGCTTCTTGGAAATCGGGGAAGCACTGACACGCTGCGTCCGCGCCGTCCGCGCCGTCCGTTATGACATCGCCGGCTGGTCGAGCATTGGCATTCTCCGTTCGAACAACGAGGATAGTTATTCCATCACGCATTACCGTACCGGACTTGGCGAGTATCAGCGAGAAATAGCGCTCGTCTGCGTCGCCGATGGGATGGGGGGGCATGCGAGCGGCGAAATCGCCAGCGGTCTCTCCGTCGCGACCGTGAATCAGTACTTTCATCGCAACGGTTTGTCCGCGTCATCCCTGCTCCGCGTGAGCAAGGATCACCCGCTCAACAGCACCAAAAAGTGCGGCGAGTTGGTGAAACATTCCATTCATGAGGCCAATCGGCGCGTCCGCAAGGCGGGAAGCGCCGACGCCGCGCGCGCGGGCATGGGCTGTACGTTGGAAGTGCTTCTATTGGTCGGCTCGCGCGCGATCGTTGGCCACGTCGGCGACAGTCGAGTCTATCACAAAACCGGCACTTCTCTCGACCAGGTCACCAACGACCAAACGTTCGTCAATCAGATGGTCGAGTTAGGCCGACTTACGCCGGAGGAAGCCGCCGTCCATCCTCGACGAGGCGAATTGTCCCAGGCCATTGGCGCCAGTCCGAAGGTGCGTCCAGATCGGCACAAGGTGGAATTGGCCCGCTTTGATTGGTTGATCGTTTGTTCGGATGGATTGACGACGCACGTGCTCGATTGGGAAATCGACCAGATTCTGAAGGACTCGGAAAACGCGGAAACCGCGGCCCGCCGGCTCGTGAACGTCGCGAATTCCAGAGGTGGAAGCGACAATTGCACGATTGTCGTAATTCGCGTCTATTAACCCATCACCTGCCGCGCGGACGGAAGCGTGGCTCGATTCACCCGTAGTCGGCGATGGGTCGAAAAGAGCCGTCCATCTCCATGCTCTAATTCTTTGGGGATGACGGCCAACACTTGTTCCGAACAGGCCTGCACGCCGAGAAATGCCGCGGCCGTGGTCCAAGTGAACGCGGACACACCTCCCCCCGCCGCCAGAAACCCGCCGTGCATGAAAGTATCCACAAAGGCATAGAGCACGCCGCCAAAGTACGCCAAACCGAGATCCCGTCGCGGGGAGCCAGGCTGAAGGAACAATCGCGCCCCTGCTCCGAGCACCGCCAACCAGAAACACGCGAACGCCGAGTAACCCAAGACACCCAGGTCGGCGAGGACCTCGATCTGGTCACTATGCAGATTGACGACTTCGCCAGGCTCCGCGCGGAATCGCCAAGGTTCTTCCTGGCTAGCGAGCGTACGGGACGCTCCGAATCCATGGCCCAGAAGCGGCTTTCTCCAAAACTGCTCCAGTCCGAACTTCCACCGGTCCCGCCGGCCAGTGAAATTGACAATCGACTCTCTGCGAAGAATTCGTTCCCCTCGGTCTCGGATCGCTTCCGCCCGCCGAGCGTCGATCAATGGCGGAATCGCGAACGCCAACCCCGCGAGAAGTAGGCCAAGGATCGCCGTCTTTCCGTAAAAGGAAAACCAAAGCAAAACCGCGATAAAAAAGCTCGTGAGCAACGCCGTCCGGGCGCCAGCCAGAATGAGTTGTGCGAACACGAGGCCCACCACGCCCCACGCGAGCACCTTGAAACCACCCTTGAACCGGAAGCGCGCGTGATGGATGGCGATCGGCAGCAATAGGGCAGCAAACGTCCCCGCCCCCGTCGCGCGGTCGTGCAATCCTTCATATCGCCCGGACGTGGACCCCTGTTTCACCCGAAGCAAGATTCCACCGAGTAGAAATGCCGTTCCCAGCACCCACCAAAGATCGGCAAAGGCCTCGGCATTCTCCCGCCGGCGACAATAATTCTCCACACCCAGCATCGTGGCGAAGAAAAGGAGCGTGATCGATAGCGCGCGGCCGCCGCTGTACGCGGGATCGGAAGCATGGCTCATCGACGCGAAAGCTAACGCGATCAACCCCACCAAAGCGATGCGTGGCTTGCCCAATTCCCAGCATCGAGAGCGGAGGAATTGATACAGGCCCAGTAGGGACATCACTCCAAGCGCCGGCCAACGAACCAACATCGCGAAGTCCTGCACCGAGGGAATCGCGAACGTTAGCGACGCCATCACGACAAGAAAACCACCGTACGCGATCAGAAACGGCCGCGACAAAAACGACGAATCTCCCACGGGTTCCCTCTCGTCGAGGACATTAATGACATACCTCTGGTCAGGCATGCGCCACCTCGCGGGTACGACGACGAATGTCGGCTCGATGCGAGGCGGACTCGATCGCCTCCAGGAATCCGTCGACCGTCCGCTCGATCGACCACGACTGAACATGCCGCCGAGCCGCTTCGCCCGCCGCCGCGACCAGGGACGGTTCCTGTATGCACGTGAGCATTGCCTGCTTCAAGGTCTCCTTCGTCACGCCACGAAGTTTCCAGCCTGTTTTCCCTTCGTGAATCAAGTCGCAGGCCGCGCCGCAGCGATGGTCGGCGATCACCGGCAATCCTGCCGCCATCGCTTCGTTCACTACCAATCCCCACGGTTCATGACGCGAGGGGAGAACCAATACGTCGTGCCCACCAAACTCCCTGAGAGCATCGTCGTTGGCGAGCTTGCCCAACCAACGAGTAGCCTCGCGCGCCGGTTGGGATTGCATCGCTTCGAGCCGTGATCTTTCAGGACCGTCGCCGATGATTGTCAGTCGGCACCGGGAACCGACGTGAAGTTCCTCGAACGCGGCTAGCAATTGGTCCACCCCCTTGCGAGGAATCAATCGACCGCAGTAGAGAAACTTCAAACCACTCGTTGGCCGCGCGTCCGATCGACTTGCAAGGTCCCGTACGCGCCGATTGTCCACGGCGTAGGGCGCCATGAACAGCTGATGATCCGTCGCCCCGTAACGCTGCCAATACATCCTGTTCGCGGACCCGACGGCAAGAATTCCCGCGGCCCGAGGTACCAGTCGACGCAAAAGGCCGCGACGTAGTTCACTGCGCCAACTTAATCGCGTGTCCAGCCACACGTTCGAGTCCGTCCGTAACGCGAATGGGACGCCATGACGCATACAATGGCGAATCGCCAACCAATTCACCAACTGGCTGTAGCCGTAAACGATCGCATAAGTTGGATGGAATCGCTCGAACGCGCGCGAGATCGAGGTATTACAGTAACCCAAGAGTGGCATTCGCTGGAAACGTCGTGGCGTCCAATTGTCGAGAAACGCGCGATAGTCCGCCTGTTTCATGTACGGATCGGCAAGCCAGCCCAAGTCACCATGTCCGAAGGCCGCGTAAAACACCTTTAGCTCCACGCCCGGCCGTCGCGCCAGTTCTTCGAACACTGGTTCGCGATAGGGGGCCGGCGCGCCCGTTTGAACTGCGATCCGATGTTTCATCATGCCATGCCCCCTCGTGAAGTCCCAGGGAAGAAACGCATGGCGGCTTCCCATTGACCCAGCCACAACAATCCGAAACAAAGCATCAATTGTCGCATGAATGGAAATGGCGGAACGGATTCCGTCCGCCTGCTGGCGAGCGACGCCAACCGATGAAGATTCGCTAGCAGGAGTGTCGCCAAAGTGTAGCTGGCCGCCTGGACGTATTTCCGATGTTTCAGCAAGAAGTAGAGCGTGTTTCGCTTGAGAAGAAAGTCGACTTTTCCGCCTCGTTCATACCCCGACTGCTTTTGAAGGTGCACCACGCCGTCAATCGGGAGATAGACCCGTTGCCATCCACCAGCCTCGGCCCGATAAGACCATTCGATATCCTCGATGTAGGCGAACATCCTCTCGTCCAGGGGACCGACGTCTCGGAGGCAAGAGGTCCGGAACAGCACGCATACGCCGTTTAGCGCCTCGGCATCCCACGGACGGTCCCCCGACCGAATGGCGATTCCCCATGTCCGGTACCTCACCCAATCGGTCACGCGCCGCCAAAACCAAGGGAATCGAAGAACGGTATTCTGCACGCGTCCGGGTTCTCGAAGGTGGACCCGCGGACCCACCGCGCCAACCGTCGGATGTTGCTCCAGATAGCGCGTCAACTCGATGACGAAATCGGCGTTAAGGAGCACCGTATCCGGATTGAGCAGCAGGACGTACTCCGCGCCCCGTTCGAGGGCGTGGCGGATTCCCAGGTTATTGCCTCCGGTGTAACCGCCGTTATGCGGACTGACGAGCAAACTTACGCCGCTCCGGATTAGTATTTCGCGCGCGGCCTCGTCGCCGCCGTTATCGACGACGACTATCTCGTGATCTCCGCGGAGGTCGCCAAGCGAACGAATGCAAGCGAGCGTTTGCTCCAAATGATCATAATGGACGAGCACCACGATCACGCGTGGACTTCGCATGGCGTCGGACTTTCGGGATGCCTGGGGAGCGGCGGTGCTCACGCATGACCTCCCTCGAGAAATCGCTTTCGTTCGATCACCACATTCGCAAACATCCATCGCGGCACGCGCGTCAAGCAAACCAGTGACTCCATCAGGCAGTACCCCAGGCGCAACAACACGTCTCGAGGATTCCGGCGCGTGAACTTCAACGCCGACCGCGCCCGCCCCAATGGCAAGAACACGGTCGCCGCCAAAGCGACGCGTAGGCGAGGATGCGTCGTCGGCCGATCGACCCACGCCAGACAACCGTGTCGCAACGCGGTGACCAAAAGCCAATCCAATTGCCGTAGCCGCGCAAATGAACCTCGTAACGTCAAGCGGCGCCACGGGTGGATCACGACGGCTTCCGGCGCGAAGTCGAACCGCCCCTCGTTCCTCGCCACCAATGCGAGATCGGTGTCCTCGAACGCGGGTAGAGGAAACATTTCATCGAGTCCGCCGACGGTCTCCAAGACGCTTCGACGATAAGCCATGTTCGCCGTGAGATAGACACCCCCTTCGCTTCGCGGCGCGTCCTGAAGCGGACTGACCCGTGGCTCCGGTGGTCGAACGGGCCCTTCGACCGCCGCCACCTCCGCGTCCGCAAAGGGAGCGATCAAAGCGGCGAGCCAACCACGCGACGGAAGCGTGTCACTATCGGTAAAGGCAATGATTGTCCCGCGGGCCGCGCGAACACCCATGTTCCGTGCCGCCGCGGGGCCGCGCGGATCCTGTCGCAAGTACCTCACGCGCGCATCTCCGCCGCATAGCCGTTCAATCTCCTTGGCCGACGAACTTTCCGATCCGTCGTCGCATATCAGAATCTCGAACTGATCGGGAGGCATCGATTGTCCCCGTAGGCATTCGAGACAACGTTCGAGGTCCTGGACGCGGTTCCGCGTCGGCACGACGACGCTCACTCTCGGCATGGCTCGAGAGGCAACCATGCGGTGACTTACGTCCATCCGTCGAATGGCTTCGGACATTTCAAGCCTCTTTCACGCAGGGAACTTGCCGTGGCGTCAATCGGCCTTTAGCCATGTCCTTCCACTGGCAGGTCGCGAAAAGATTCGCCGTGCCGGTCGCCTCGCTAGTTCCCACCACGGTGACTGGAAGACGACGGGGTTGCCAATCCACCAGTCGCCGGTGGCCTCCGTCGCTCGCTCTACCCCGAATCTCCGTGCCGAGCCAATAGGTTCCCGGGAGCAGGTTCGCCACCAGTCGAAACTGAAGACTCTCCGTTCGACCAGGCAACAAGTCGATCGTTTGTCCAACGAGCGCGGAACCTTCGCAGTGATAAACCAGGTGTTCATGCTCGTCATGCAGGAACACGTTCACCACGGCGTCCTCGATCGGCTCGCGCGCCTTCATGGAGATCT